>CAVPBR010000006.1:0-132430 GCA_963701885.1 uncultured beta proteobacterium | reverse complement strand
TTCACGCCCTTTTTCCTGAGCACCGCATCGAGGTCGGTGTGGTGGAACTTGTCGACCCCCGACGACACGACCGGCTCGTCGTTTTCCGGGGCGATTTCGGCCGGAATATCGGCTTTGGTGCCGCCGCCGCCGACGCTGTAGGCGACCGTGGCGCCCGCGGCCCGCGCCTCTTTCAGTAGCTTCTCGACCCGCGGAATCGACGCGACGCACTCTGCCCTGCGTTGCGGATTGCAGGTCTGGTGATTGAAGTCGAGCATCAGCAATGCGGTCGTCTTCGGGTCGATCGTCACCGCGTGCAGCGCAGGCGGCGGCGGAGCCTTGACCGACGACCAGTCGTCGATGATCGTGCGGGCGCCCGCGGTGGGGGCGACGAACACGATCGCGAGCGTCGCGGCCACCGCGGCATTCTCCAGGGCGGAACGAGTGCGCATCAGCATGGTTTTTTCCGTAGGAATCGAGTTGCGGAGTATCTCCCAGTTCCATCACCGGCGCACGGCTGACCGAGTGGCCCGAGGCGAAGCGGCGTGGGTGCGCGAAAGAAGGGAGGGTTGACATGATTCTATTATTCGATAATACTGCGAGCATGGAAACGAAGGCGGCGCTGACAGCATTGACGGGACTTGCGCAGGAGTCTCGCCTTGCAATTTTCCGGCTGCTCGTGCAGGCAGGTCCCGAAGGCCTTGCCGCGGGCGTGATCGCCGAGCGCCTCGAAATCCCGAACGCGACGCTTTCGTTCCATCTGAAGGAGCTCGCCCACGCACGTCTCGTGAATGCAAGGCAGGCCGGGCGGTTCATCTACTACAGCGCCGATTACGCGACGATGAACGGCATCATCGCGTTTCTCGGTGAAAACTGCTGCATGGGCGCGGGCTGCGGCACCGTCCGCGCTCCGGCGGCGCGAACCCGAAGGAGATCCGCATGAAGCGCTTTCACGTCCACGTTGCTGTCAGCAGTCTCGAAGAAAGTATCCACTTCTACTCGACGCTATTCGGTGCCGAGCCGTCCGTGCGCAAACCTGATTACGCGAAATGGATGGTCGACGACCCTCGGATCAATTTCGCCATCTCCACGCGTGGCGGGCAGGCCGGCGTCAATCACCTGGGCTTCCAGGTCGATAGCGATGACGAGCTGAGGTCGATGAAAGATCAGCTCGCCGCCGCCGACGCAGGCCTGGTAGAGGAAGCCGCGGTGCGTTGCTGCTATGCGAAATCGGACAAATACTGGGTGACCGACCCGCAAGGTATCGCCTGGGAGACCTGGCACAACCTGGAATCGATTCCGGTGTTCGGCGGAGCAGGCGCGGATCCGAATACCGCAAGGGAACGGCAGGCTTGCTGCGCCTGACGTGCGCGCGCCACGCTGCTGCGTGGACGATGGTCGCGTGGTGCGCGCGCCCCACTGGTCTCGGATAGTCGCGCCGCGGCCGGTGGAGCGTCACAGGTGCACGAAGTCTTTCCCTTTGTTGGGATCGACCACGTATTTGTAGAAAGCCTCGTTGACCGTTGCCCAGTTCTTGAGTGCCTTCATGTTGCCGAGCCAGCGACAGATATTCGGATACGCGCCAAACTTGCAGTCGATTGCCTCGCCGCCGAGGATCATCACCGAGCCCAGATAGTCAGCAATGGTGATGTCGTCGCCGCACAGGAACGCGCTTCGCGGCCCGATCAGGCTCTCGTCCAGCACCTTGAGCCAGCCTAGGGCCTTGTCCTTGCCCCATGCCACGGTCCCCGCTTGCACCTTGTCGTCGGGCCGCTTCATGAACGGAAAGATCTGCGGGTAGAGGAAGCCGTAGGAAAAGTCACGGTAAAAGCCCGTATTGAGCCAATCCATTCGCTCGTTTACGTGTGCGCGCTTGCGCAGTTCGGATGGATACGCGGAAGAACGGGTCTTCTCGGCGAGATACTTGAGGATCGCCGAGCTCTCCGTCAGGCGGAAGTCGCCATCTTCCAGCACCGGCACTTGATGGCTCGGATTGATCGCGGCATATTCCGGCTTGTACTGTTGGCCGGTGAACAGGTCGACAACCTGGTAATCGAGCTTGATGTCGGACTCGGCAGCAAACAGTACGATCGGTCGACTCGTCGTCGACACCGGATGGTAGTAGAGCTTCATGCTTGCCTCCTCACGCAAGATGACACGCCATGGGAACGCAGCCAAGTTATCCCTTCCGTGGAGCCGCTACCGGGGCACCTGCACCGCGACGCGAGAATTCCTCGATCGACACAGAATACTCTGCCACTGTCGCGTCGTGACGCATGCAACGTCCAGTCTGGCACAGCCCGGGCGCGGCAACCGCATCGAACGAATCAATGCGTGGCGGTTGGTCATGATGTTGGTGGGTGCAGCGCCGCGAGCCAGGACGACCAGCGTTGCGGATGCGGATGCAATACGCGCGAGCCGCCACGTGAAGTGTTGCGTCCGCCACCGGCAGCAAGCAGGACGCCGTCACGCAGCAGACCGGCCAGCAATGCGCGGCCGAGCGATCCTCCGAGATGCCAGCGCCGCTCGGTCCAGTCGAGACAGGGCCGCACCTCGAGCTTGGCGGCCTCCTGCCGCGTGGCGTCCCGACCGGCGCCCCGGCCGGCGTCGTCGCACGCCGCGAGCACGCGCTGCATCGCCGCGGTTCCACGACGCGTGAGCTGCCACCCACGCGCGCTCGCTGTTGCCTGTTCGCGCAACAGCCCATGAAGCACGCAGCGATCCCACAGCGCCACGCCGAGCTCGCCCGCGAGATGGCCGTAGCAACGCCGCGCGAAGCGCAGCGCTGGGCGCGGCAGTCGGCGCGGCACGCCGATCTCCGGAAGTGCGCTGCCATTCGCGGCCTGCAGGGTCACCGCACCGAGTGCTTCCACGGCTCGGGCAACGTCCTCGCGCTGCAGGGCGAAATAGCGGTACCGCCCCTGCACGCGCAACCCGACGACTCCGGCATCGACCAGGCGTGCGAGATGATTGCTCGCGGCCGAGGGCGCAAGCTCCGCCACGCCGGCAAGCTCGGTCGCGGTGTAGGCGCAACCGTCGCCCAGCGCCCACAGCATCCGCAGGCGTCGCGGCTCGGCGATCAGGCGCGCAACATCGTCGAGTTGCGGCGGACGATCGGCTGCGGGCAGGGCGGACATCGTGTCTTATGCCGACGCAAACCACGGCATGCGAATATTTGAGAACGGACGATACTGCATTCCCGGCAGCAGGCGCTCGGGTTCGAGTCCCGCGTCGAGCAATTGGCGAAGGCCGATCTCGGCGATGCCGTTGGCCAGATCCTCACCCGGACAGGCATGGCGTCCATGTCCGAAGCAGTGCAAATGGCGTTCCGTCCGGTCCAGCCGAAATCGTGCGGGCGCCGCATGCAGCGCCGGATCGCGCTGTGCGGCGGCAAGCACGACCAGCACGGCGTCGCCTTTGCTGATGTTCTGCCCGCCGATCGTCATCGCGTCGGCGGCATGGCGTCGCGTGTTCTGCACCGGCGCGTCGTGGCGCGCCACCTCGGCCAGCACGATGGGCCAGAGGCTCTCATCGGCGCGCACGGCAGACAGCGCCTGTGGCTCGCGCGCCAGCGCGACCAGCGTGTTGCCGATCAGCGCGGCGGTCGCGTCGTGGGCCTGCATCATGAGTCCGATGGCGTTCGCCAGAAGCACCTCGGCCGAAATGCCGTCGGCGTGGGCGTTGAAAAGCTGCGCGAGGGCCGCGCCATTCGCCTGCGGCCAATCCGGACCGAGCAATCCCTGGAGGCGTTCGAGCGCAATTTCGGCGCGGGCGATGCCATCGCGGTCCGTGCCGGGCGCGACTCCAGCCACCCACTCGCCGACGGCCGAGGTTGCTGCATCGAGCTCTGCCTCGGGCACGCCCAGCAGTGACGCGACACTTGCCGCAGGCAATCGGTGCATGACGTATTCCACCGCGGCAGACGCTGCCGGCCGAGCCTCGTGCTGCAGCAACCGGGAAGCGCAGCTTGCGACCGCGTGCCGCATCGCGGCAGGTGGCAGCGCTGCGAGCGCAGCGCCGACGCAGCGGCGCAGTCGCGAATGCAGAGCGCCATCGTTCATTCGGAGCATTCGCGTGAAAGTGGCCCCAGCAGCACTGCCGTCCAGAGCAGGCGGTGCCACCTGATCCGGCGGTCTGACGCGCCCGTGGGCGTGGTTCAGCACCTCCGTCACCGCTTGTGCGCCGGACGCGACCCACAGGCGCAGGCCCCCGTGCCATTACAGCGGCTTCGTAGCGACGAGCTCCGCGTAATACGGATACGGGTCGGAGTGGCTAGCGGCGGCGATCGGGTCCGCCGGCGTGTCAGTCATGCTTGCGGAGCTTCTGCCCGATCGCGCAGGCCGTAGTCGCGGTGTAGCGCGCAGAAGCTCACAGCGGGCGTACCCGCCGTTCGCGACTCACCGGCACGCGGCAGCAGGCGCTCGAATGCATCGAATCCCGCGTCGACTTCCCGCAAGTCGCTTACGGCGACCCATGCGTTCTCCCGCAGCAGGCTGCGAAAGCGCTCTGCGCCCGGCGGCAGCGACATCGGCAAGACATCACCTTCCCACTCCAGCAGCGCGCAGAACGGCACGGTCTTGAGCGCGTCGAATGGCGGCGTTGCGTGCAGCTCGCCGACGCGCAGCCGGTAGTCGGCGAACAAGCGCTCGCGGCCGCTCTTCTGCGCGGCACGATGCTGCGGCACTTCCCGCCAGCGCCGGATCGCTGCCTCGTCGTGCCATTTCGATAGCGACAAGAGCCGCCCGGGCCGCGAGTCGCTGCGAAAGCGCTCGACCGACACGAAGCCGGGGATCTGCTGCAGCGTCGGCAGCAGCGTCGCGGCGGTATCAAGGTAGGCGCCTTCCAGCGCCGCTTGTGGTTGAACTTCGAAGATCACTGCCCACATGGAACCTCCTGCAGGAAATCGCTCACTGCTTGCCACAGGCGAAAGCGCCCGGTCTCCAGATGCATCAGGTGCGTGCCGCGCGGACGTGCTGTCACGCGTCCCCACGGAGAGCCTGCCGGTGCCGGTCGAGGCGCTGTTCATGCCGGCGATGATGCGCGCGTCACCCGGCGTGATGTTTCACTCCGGATTGAAGTGTGCCGCGCGTCGCCGTGGCGACGTCCGTAGCGGAGTCAGAGCTGCGGAAGCGACAGGATCATCCTCAGCAGATCGGCTTGCCGATGCACGCCGGTCTTCGCGAATAATGACTTGATCTGCGCGCGCACCGTGTCCAGCGCGACCGTCCGCATGGCCGCTACTTCTTCTGCCGTCTTACCCTGCGAAAGCTCAACGGCCACCCGTGCCTCCGCCGGGGTGAGCTCGAACGCCTCGGCCAGGATGAAGGGATCGGCCCGCGTCACCACCCTGGGATCGTGAAAGACGAGCAACGCGAGGCTCGAGCCTCCGAACGCACCCATCACTTCGTGCGGCCGAAGCGCTGAAAGATAAACGCCGATTTGACCATTGTCGCTGGCGCGATGAATGCGCACGAACTGCCTGGACGCCGGGAGTTTCAGCCGTGCATCTGCCTGCAGCCCGAGGTTCTGCACGGCGGCGGTCAAGTCGGCATCGTCCCGTGGATGGCGGCAGCCGAGCAGTCCGCCCCGGTCCACGATGTAATCGGTGGCCTCGAGCGCCACCGCAGCGGCCCTATTCTTGAACAGGATCCCGCGCATGGCGTCCACCAATATGACCGGGTGTATGAACCCATCCAGGAGTTGCCGGCCGGCAGATCGCTCGTAGTGCAGTTGCCGCAAATGCCGATAGATGGACATCGCCTCGGTCAGGTGCCCGTTGACGCGGTCCAGCCACACAAGGGTGTCGGCACCGAGCGGTTTATTGCGAAGTCCCCGGTGGACGCCAAGTGCGACCACAAGATCGTCATCGTCGACGATCTTGGCGACGCTCATGTAGCGCCCGCCATAGGGAATCAGGAAATCCTGATAGAACGGGCTGTTCGCCACGTAACGATCGTCGAAATGCTCGTGGCAATGAAACCAGGTATGCGTCTTGTCCGCGATGGCTACCGGCGTCCGCGGGTCGATCCGATGGTAGGTCCGGATGTAATCGAGGTTCGTCTGGGGTGTTGCATCGCCACCGTAGTGGCTGAACAGAATCCCGCCGGTCCGCTTGTCGATCCCGATCAGGTGGAAAACCCACGCGTCGGCGCTCTGCGCAAGCTCGTTCAGGGCCGCGTCCCAGGGCAATCGTCCCTGACGCGCCGCTGTAGATCTTCGCAATGATCGAATCGAGCGATGTCGAATCGATGTCGAACCCCCAGACGCCTGCAAGCCCGCTGACGCCAGGCCGGACCGGATGCCGGCGACGTCACTTCGAGGCAGTCGGACACGGACCCGCAGTCCGGAGCGCAGGTCCGCGGGAAGGAGCTTGCGGCGGTATCAGGCGAATTGCAAGAGGAGGGGGAGGGTATGCCGCTACAAGTTGAACCGCCCGGTGCCGTCGCCGACAGCCGCCGGGCCCGCCCCGGCGGCTACCGAGGGTTCAGGAAAACCGACGTCGTGGGGTTGCCCTCGCTGATCGCGGATCCCTCGAATGCGAATTTAGTGGCCGGTGAACGGCAAATCCTTGAACCGGCATCGCACTCGTCCGAAGTTCATCCTGCCGTTGATCATCCCATCGGTGCTCAGCGAGTCGATCGCAATGGACCATGGCGAAACCACAGCTCTATGGAGTCCGGAAAACATGCTGCTACCGGCCAATTCCGCCGGCAGCTTCTCTTGCGCGGCGGCGCGTCGCAGTGGAAGGAGCCGCCTACGTACGACGCGACCACCGGCGCCTGCGGCCGATGCCGGCCGCGCCGATCAGACCAATGCCGACCAGCGCGAGGCCGCCCGGCTCGGCAACCGAAGTCGCGACCGGATCGAGCAGATAGGCCTGGCAGATCGTGCCGCAGCCGTACGCGACGATCTGCCCGGCGTCACTGATGCCCTCTGCCTCTTCGAGCACGGCGCCTCCGAGCCCGGATGCGACCAGCGCATTGAGGTCATACATGGTGGCGCCGTCGTACACGAAGGCGTGCTGCGCTCCACCGGTGGTGGAGGCAAATCCGGTCACCTCCCCGCTAGCGTTGATGCCGAGTCCTTGGCTATAGGTGCCACCCAGCGTGCCGAGGTCGGTCATCACCCCGCCCGAATCGACGATCGCGTGGTACGCAAGGTTGCCCGGTGGTCTCGGAATAGCCGGTCACCTCCCCGCTGGCGTTGATGCCCTCTCCACTACTAATAGTTCCGCCCAGCGTGCCGAGGTCGGTCATCACCCCGCCGAGTCGACGAAGGCGTGCTGCGCTCCGCCGGTGGTGGAGGAACCGCCGGTCACCTCCCCGCTGGCGTTGATGCCGAGTCCAAAGCTATCGGTGCCGCCCAGCGTGCCGAGGTCGGTCATCACCCCGCCCGAGTCAACGAACGCGTGGGACGCGACGTCGCCGGTGGTGCCGGCTTGGCCGGTCACCTCCCCACTGCCGTTGATGCCGTACCCATAGCTGGAGGTGCCGCCCAGCGTGCTGAGGTCGGTCATCACCCCGCCCGAGTCGACGAACGCGTGGTACGCAGCGTTGCCGGTGGTTTGGGAATTGCCGGTCACCTCCCCGCGGGCGTTGATGCCGAGTCCATAGCTGTAGGTGCCGCCCAGCGTGCCGAGGTCGGTCATCACCCCGCCCGAGTCGACGAAGGCGTGCTGCGCGAGGTTGCCGGTGGTGTCGGAAAAGCCGGTCACCTCCCCGCTGGCGTTGATGCCGGATCCTTGGCTTTGGGTGCCGCCCAGCGTGCCGAGCGCGATCGCGGTGTACGTAGGCACGGCGCCTGCCGGTGCGGCGAGGACAATCCCTGCACAGCATGCCGCCATCACGACCGCGCTGTGCAGCGCGCTGATCCTGCGCATGCCTGCGCTCGTGTCACCGCCACCGGACGGGACCATTGACGCCCGCCGCGCAAGATAGTTGACCCCACCCAACAAGCGGACAGAACTGAGTGCAAAGATCTTGAACGCGTAGCCATTCATTTTCCTGGATCCTCTCTTGTGATAGTTGCGAAGAAGACGACCCGAGATTAGGGATTGCCGACGGCGGCCGCGACTGCCAGGTGAGCGGTCCGGATGGCGGGCCGATCCCAGGGGGCGATCGCGGGAAACCTCGTTCGACCCCCTCCGAATGGCGGGGGTGCGTCGACGGCAACTCGCGCCTAGAATCCGTGCAACGGTGCCTGTCTCGGTTGAACCGAGGCGTCGATGGGGCTACGTGAGCCCCTAGGCACCACCGGGGACGCACCGCCGAGTACGGGGTCCGGGCGCGATGAAGCTACTGCTGGTCGATGACCATCCGCTATTCCGCGAGGGCGTGGCGCTGCTCCTCACCCGCCTTGCCTCCGACCTCGAGATCTTCGAAGCCTCGAGCTGCGACGAAGGCTTTCGCGCCTGCGAAGCCCATCCGGATCTCGACCTGATCCTTCTCGACCTGTTCCTTGGCAAGCAGTCGGGCATGGACGCGCTGACGGTATTCCGTGAGCGACATACGCAAATTCCGGTGGTGGTGATGTCGACGTCCGAGGACGAGGCGACCGTCCGGTGCGCGCTCGATCACGGTGCAATGGGTTTCATACCGAAGAGCTCCTCTTCGGCAATCATGCTGAACGCACTTCGGCTGGTGCTGGCGAAGGGGATCTATCTGCCGCCGCTGCTCATGGCACAGGACCGCGGATTGCAGGCGGCGATCGTCACCCCCGCGGTGCTCGCCGCCCGGTCGCATGCAGGCGCGCTCTCACCCCGGGACCTCGGCCTCACGCCGCGCCAGGCCGATGTCCTGCATCTCGTGCTACAGGGAAAACCCGTCAAGCTGATCGGCCGTGATCTTTGCATCGGGGAGGGAACGGTGAAAGGCCACGTCTCGGCGGTGTTGCGGGCGCTCAATGTCACGACGCGTACGCAGGCAATCGTCGCCGCCCATCGCCTCGGGCTGCGCTTCGATTCGGACCCGCGTCCCGCACACGCAGTTGCAGCCGAGGACGCTGTCCGAATGCCTCACTGATGTGAAAGCGTAGCGCGTCCGGCTGAATGGGCTTGCGCACGACGACGACGCCCTTTTCACTCAGGTGGCGCGTGATCGACGCGCAGTTTTCGCCGGTGACGATGATCGAGGGAATGGACTCCCCGAGGGCCGCGCGGATCTGCGTGATCGCGTCGGGCCCGGTCTGCGCGTCGGCGAGGCGATAGTCGCTGATCAGCAGGTCCGGCGTTCGCAGATGACCGCGCAATTGTTGGATGGCTTTGGCCGCGGATGCTGCGATGACGCAGTGCACCCCCCAGCAGCGGAGCAGTTGCCCCATCGCCTCGCGGATTGGCGCCTCGTCGTCGATGAAGACGACAAACGCGCCTGCAACCGTAAGCGGATCGGTTGCCGCTGGGACATCCGCCATGTTCTCGGCGGGGCTCGCCGCGCGCGGCACCTCGATGCGGAACCGGGAGCCGACCGACAATCGCGAATCGACGTTGATTTTATGCCCGAGCTGCCCGGCAATGCGCTGCGCGATCGAAAGCCCCAGCCCGGCCCCGCGGTTGCGCTCGCGCCCTTCGCCGCGGATCTGCACGAACTCCCTGAAGATGTCATCGAGCCGGTCGGCGGGGATTCCGATGCCGGTATCCCGGACCTCGATCGATACATTCTTCCCACGGTCACGGCATCCGACCAGAACCCCACCGCACTCGCAGTAGCGGATGGCATTGGCCACCAGGTTCGATACGACCCGCTCGAGCAGCAGGGGGTCGGAACGTACGAACCGCGGCGACTCGCGTACCCGCAGCTCGAGCCCCTTCGCGTGCGCAGCGGGCGTGAAAGTCGCCTCGACGCGCCGTAGCAGCGTTGCAATGGGGAACTGCACCGGCTGGACTTCGATCGCCCCCATGTCGAGCTTCGAAATGTCGAGCAGCGATTCGACCACCGACTCGACTCCCTTTGCCGTCTCGGCGATCTTGGACAGGATGCGACGGGTGACGGCGTCGCGCGATTGCTCGCGCAGGATCTCGATCCACAGGCCGATCGCCTGGATCGGTTGGCGCAGGTCGTGGCTGGCGGCCGCCACGAGACGCGTTTCGGTCGTTACCATGCGAGTGGTCCTGTATGTAGTTCGTATCGGACACTCGGCCCCACCACCTGCCCCTCGCGGGTGACGGGGCCCTCCCTTCGCACCGCGGCCCCAGCGGCACCCTTCGCCGCCGGTTGCGGCATTTGGGCATTGTGGACTCGCGTACGGGCCTTCCGCATCCCCCAAATTGGGGAAAAATCCACCCGATCCGAATCGACTATTAGTCGCCTCACAGGGCCCCTCCGAAAGGATCCTCCATCCGGCGGATGTGCAGCCCGTCGCAGGTGCGTAGGGTGGGCGGCGTGGTCCATCGCCTGTCATCTCCCAATGGGCATTGCGATGAGAACTCCTCTGACATCCAGATTGCTTGCCATGGTTGCGTCGCTGGCCTTTGCTGCAGTGAGCTTTTCCGCACTCGCCGGCTGGCCCGCTTCACAACCCCCATTGATAGCTGGCGGCGCGCCCGAGCCGGTGACCTTGCTGCTGACCGGGCTCGCGTTGACGGCGGCAGGTCTGTTCATGCGTGGTGGCGCTACGGGAGATCGGTCATGACGTTGGCGACGCGGGCGACACATCCGTCGGCGATTCACGGCGATTGGCCGTTGATCATGGCAAGAGAGCAACCGCCGGTAGCTCCGGCTGCCCTGCGGTACTTCGATTTCGCTCTGGCACTGATATTGAGTGTGATTGCACTTCCGATCGCATTGGTAAGCGTGCTGGCGATCTGGCTCGAAGATGGCGGTCCCGTGCTGTACCGCCAGACGCGCATCGGACTCGGCGGCAGGCCCTTTCAGATGCTCAAGTTCCGCAGTATGCGCATCGACGCGGAAAGTGACGGCGTCCCACGCTGGGCTGCAGAAGACGATCCGCGCGTCACGCGGGTTGGCCGCGTCCTGCGTCAGACGCGGATCGATGAGTTGCCACAGTTGTGGAACGTGCTGAAGGGTGAAATGACGCTGATCGGTCCGCGTCCGGAACGTCCGGCGTTCGTCGACACGCTCAGCCGAGAAATTCCTGGCTACACGCTGCGACACGCGGTGAAGCCGGGCCTCACCGGTTGGGCACAGGTGCGCTACCCGTACGCGGCGTCCACGGCCGAGGCCGCGCGCAAGCTCGAATACGACCTGTATTACCTCAGCCACCGAAGCGTGGTGCTCGACCTGCGCATTCTAGTCGAGACGGTCGGCGTAGTCCTGTCGGGAGCGGGGGCGCGGTGACGTTACGTGGCGTGCCTGCGGCGACCAAGGCTCGTGCGTCCCGGCAGGGACCCTGGCCCCGCGTCGAGCGCATTCACCCACAAACACAGATCGTGGGGTGCGATCGACCTGCGCCGCCGGATGGAAAGAATCAATCGAGGCAGTGCGGTTCAGGGATACATCACGCCGGTACGTCACCTCGAGAGGTATGAGATGAAACGCCATCAGCTTGCAGTCGAGGTGCCGGCGGTTAATTTTGCAAAGGAGAAACAATGAAGCTATTACTAAGTGGCCCGATTGCAACCCTGCTTGGACTTCTCCTCATCAGCGCAGCCCATGCGGATCTGTTCGTCGCGAACGTTGGTGTCACACCGGGCACGATCGGCGAATACACCGCCGCGGGCACCACCGTGAACGCATCGCTCATCTCAGGCTTGCACGAGCCAGTTGGCGTTGCGGTGTCCGGCTCGGATCTCTTTGTCACGAACGGAGATCCTGGCACGAACACGATCGGCGAATACACCACCACGGGCGTCACGGTGAACGCATCGCTCATCTCAGGCTTGAACCTTCCATTTGGCCTTGCGCTGTCTGGCTCAGATCTGTTTGTCGCGAACGACACTGGCACGATCGGCGAATACACCACCTCGGGCGCCACCGTAAACGCATCGCTCATCTCGGGCTTGAGCGCGCCAACTGCCGTTGCGGTGTCTGGCTCGGATCTGTTTGTCACGAACGAAACTGCTGGCACGATCGGCGAATACACCACCGCGGGTGCTACCGTAAACGCATCGCTCATCTCAGGCTTGAGCGATCCATTTGGCGTTGCGGTGTCTGGCTCGGATCTGTTTGTCACGAACCGTCATGGTGGCACGATCGGCGAATACACCGTCGCTGGCGCCACCGTGAACGCATCGCTCATCTCAGGCTTGAGCGCTCCATTTGGCGTTGCGCTGTCTGGCTCGGATCTGTTTGTCACAAACGAAGCTGCTGGCACGATCGACGAATACACCACCTCGGGCGCTACCGTGAACGCATCGCTCGTCTCGGGGTTGAGCCTTCCAACTGGAATCGCGGTAGCCTCAGTTCCCGAACCGGCCTCTCTCGCACTCCTAGGCTTCGGTCTGGTCGGCATCGGCTTATCGCGCCGCCGCAAAGTGAATCACCCTCCAGGGCGAAGGGACCCCAAGCGGGGACTCCCTTCAACGTTCACCGCATCAGCGCTTTCGGCGTGCTAAGAGTCTTCGGAATGAACAGGGAGGCAGAATGAAGCGAAAGATTGGCACCCTAATGCTTGTGGCCGGCGCGTTCACGTGCCTTGTCGGCCAAGTCGATGCAGACATCTTGATCGCCGCCAACAGCGATCTGACATCCGGACAATACATCTCGAGCTCGACGAACGGGAGTTTCGATCTGGGCGCGTATTCGGGTGACACGTTTCTCTCGGGGTCGGTGACCGCATCTTTCTTGGACAATTCCGACCCCATGCAAACGTCCAATTCGAGCACCGGGTACATCTACAACGGTTACAGCACATACGAATATTCCTACGATTGCGGCTTTTTCGAGACGTGCTACGGCATCGGCTATGACTACTATTACTATCAGGACCACTACACGTACAACTTCGACCCCGCTGAGGGAGCGTCGGTGCTCGTAGGCGCAAGCACACAATCGGCCGATAGCGACTACTACTCCTACAGCTACTTTGACGGCGAGACCAGCGGCTGGTCGGGCAACACCAATTACAGTGACTATTACTACACAACGGATGATGGCTACACAGGAAGCTTTGGTGTCACCATCCCACTCGACGCGACAGCTCTCGCTGCAATCAATAGCGGGTATTCCCTTGCGTTCACCATAAACGCGACCGGCGATTTTCTGGTCGATTCCGTGACGCTGAATGCAGAGGTAGTTCCTGAACCCGCAACGCTTTCGCTGTTGGGCCTCGGCATCACGGCAGTTGGCTTTTCATGTCGACGCAGGCGGCGGAGCGCCGTTGCAGCAGAGTACGACGGATGGAAACGCAGACGCAATGAGCCATCGGTGACCAGAGATGAATTGCTCTGAGCCAAATGTCGGCCGCGAATCGAATGCCATCGCACGAGACAGCGGTCAGCGTGCTGAACCGGGCGGTCCACCGCTTGACGCGCAAGGCAGTCGGCACGTCGCTCCGATGGCTCACGAGCGAGAAGTGCGCCGATCCGAGTGCGCCTGGCTCACCGCGCCGCCCTTGAGAACGTTTGGGAGGCACGAAGTCAACGTCACACTTTGGAAAGGACGATCCGATGAATGCAATGCCGATTATGGTTGGAGTACTGGTTTTCGCGTCAATGCTCGACGCCAATGCCGCGGATCCGTTGCCCGGTTCAATGAGCGGCCGGTACTCTGGCGTTGGGTCGCGGGGATCTGTCAGCTATGAAGTCTCGGTCGTGATCGAGAAGCAAGATCCCGATGGAACGGTCGAAGGCAAGCTTACGCGGTTTGGCTACAGATGCGGTGCGAAGGGCGAACCATTCAAGGGCACCTGGGATGGCACTCAATTCAGGTTTACAAGCATGGGTCGAGCGAACGTAAATACCGGGATGGCAGCGGAGATTGCGGAGAAAATGAATATGTCATGAAGCGCAGCGCTGATGGCAGATCGTTGAAGGGACCTTTGGCAACGTGGGATCGCCGGAGTTTAGGATCGTCCTCAAGCCCTGAATTTGGACCGGGTAAGTTTGACGTCATTGCGCTCTAAGCGGGTGCTCGCTCGCCGCGTTCTGCCTCACCGAGCACTCGTAGTGGTGTCCTCGAACATCATTCGGCTGCCGGTCGGATCGAGCAGGCAAGTTCTGATTGCGCACCAGCAGAGTGCGGTTCGCCATGTGCTGCGCACGCTTATCGAGGCAGAAGATGTCATTGTCGTGGAAGTGGCCGATGGCGAGGCGGCGCTCGCGGAGTTGACGTACACGGAGTTTGATCTACTGGTACTCGAGCTCGACTTGCCGGTGCAAGACGGCATCACCGTCATGCAAATGCACCGCCTGCTGCTTGCGCACGAGCCAATGCGCATCGAGCCTCCGGAGATCATTTTCACCCTGGCGCCCGAGGTGCGCGGCAACGTGACGCTCACCGATCATCTGCGCATGCTTGGCGTGGCGGGCTTCGATCGACGATGCGCCGCGGAGCGAAGTGGGGCCACTGGTGGAGGCCGCCTTGCTGGCGCGCGCAGCGCGATTCGTGGCAGGCAAGCCGGCTGTTGCCTGAAGGCACGATACATCGCCTGCCAGTCTTGGCCCGGTGGCGATCCTGCGCGCACCGGCGCCTTGGCATCCCGGACGGCGATGGATTACCATCGTCGCGATCAGTTCGAACGGACAACGTCACTCAGGGGGAACAACGTGGCTCAATCGTCCAGTGCGACCATCGCCGCCCGGCTCGACCGCCTGCCGGCATCGAACTACGTCCGCAAGCTGATCCTGCTGCTGTCGCTGGGCGGCTGCTTCGAGTTCTACGACCTGTTCTTCACCGCCTACATCGCGCCGGGGCTGTTCAAGAGCGGCATCTTCACGGCGACGACCAAGGCGCTGTTCGGCATGCAGGGCTTCGCGAGCTTCGTCGCGGCGCTGTTCGCCGGGCTGTTCGTCGGCACCATCGTCTTCAGTTGGTTATCCGATCGATTTGGCCGCCGGTCGATCTTCACCTATTCGCTGCTGTGGTACTCGGTGTGCACCTTCATCATGGCGTTCCAGTCCACGGCGATGAGCATCGACATCTGGCGCTTCATCGCGAGCATCGGCATCGGCGTGGAGTTGGTCAACATCGATACCTACATCTCCGAGCTGGTGCCGAAGGAAGTGCGCGGCAAGGCGTTCGCGTTCAACCAGTTCGTGATGTTCCTGGTGGTGCCTCTGGTGGCGTTCATTGCCTGGCTGCTGGTGCCGGTCACCGTCTTCGGTGTCGACGGCTGGCGCGTGGTGGTGGTCATCGGATCGGCCGGCGCGATCTTCATCTGGTGGATCCGGCTCGGTCTTCCGGAATCGCCGCGGTGGCTTGCGCAGCGCGGACGGAACGACGAAGCGCAGCAGGTGATGCAGGCGATCGAGAGCGGCGTGCAGAAGGAAACCGGACAGGCATTGCCGGCGCCGCAGGTGATCGAAGGCGAGACCGTGGCCGAAAAGGGCTCGTGGGCCGAAATCTGGAGCCCGACTTACCGGGCCCGGACGATCGTGCTGACCATCTACAACCTGTTCCAGACCGTCGGCTACTACGGCTTCGCGAGCTGGGTGCCGACGCTGCTGATCGCCCAGGGCATCACCGTGACCAAGTCGCTCGAGTACACGTTCATCATCGCGATCGCGAATCCGGTGGGGCCGCTGATCGGCATGGCATTCGCGGATAAGTTCGAGCGCAAATGGCAGATCGCCTGGGCGGCGATCGCGATCGCCGTGTTCGGGCTGATATTCTCGCAACAGACGACGGCGGCGGGAATCGTGGTGATGGGGATCCTGGTGACGCTGGCGAACAACTGGCTGTCGTTCGCGTTCCACGCCTACCAGGCCGAGCTGTATCCGACGCGCATTCGCGCGCAGGCCGTCGGCTTCGTGTATTCATGGAGCCGCTTCAGCGCGATCTTCAGCGGCTTCATGATCGCCTTCTTTCTCGGCCACTACGGCTCGACGGGCGTGTTCATGTTCATCGCGCTGTGCATGCTGGTGGTTTTCGTGGTCATCGGCGGGTTCGGGCCGCGCTCGACCCGGCAGCGGCTGGAGGCCATCGCGCGCTGATTAGACGATATTGTCCAATATGGCCAAGTCTGGTACTCTACTCCATGAAAGGCGTGCCCATGACCAACCCGATACGGATTCGCAACGCGCGTGGGGAGCTGATCGAAGCGGCCGAAGTGTCAGCTAGCGACGCCAAGAACAGCTTCGGCCGAATCCTTGAACGCGTCGCAAAGGACGGTGGCGTCATCATCACCCGCCGGCGCGAGCCCGTCGCGGTGGTGATTCCGGTCGAGACCTATGCCCGGCTCGCTGGAACCGAAGCCGGCATCCTGAACACCTTGTCCGCCGAGTTCGATGCGCTGCTGGAACGTATGCAGGCGCCCGGAGTGGCAACGGCGATGCAACGTGCCTTCGATATGGAACCCAGGGATTTGGGACGCGCAGCGGTCGGCGCAATGGCGGAAAACGCCGCGCCGCGCCGCGCGAAAGCGGCGCTTTACCACCGGCGCGCGATGAAGTCCCGTGCCAGGCGTGGCTGAGGCGGGCGCCTTACGCGCTTCCAGCATCTTCGTCCTCGCCGGCTGCAATGGCGCCGGGAAGAGCAGCGTCGGGGGCGCGGCGCTCCGGCAGTGCGGGAGCGACTACTACAACCCGGACGAGGCAGCGCGGCGGATCGCGTCCGCCCATCCGCGCCCGTCAGCGCCACTGAAGCAAGAAGAGGTCAATGCGGCTGCCTGGAGCGAAGGCAGACGGCTACTGGAGCGCGCGATCCATCGAGCGGTTGGATTTCGCCTTCGAAACTACGCTGGGCGGCAACACGATCACCACATTGCTGGATCGGGCCGCCGCCGGCGGCATGGCGGTCAACATCTGGTTCGTCGGCCTTGTCAGCGTGGAGCTGCATCTTGCGCGCGTGCGCCATCGCGTTGCCAAGGGCGGGCATGACATTCCAGAAGCGCAGGTGCGCGAGCGCTACCAGCGCGGGCGCGAGAATCTGATCCGGCTGCTTCCGCGATTGGCCGCCCTGCGCGTGTTCGACAACTCGGCCGAAGCCGATCCCGATCGGGGTGTTGCGCCAGCGCCAAGATTGCTTCTGGACTGCCGGCGCGGGCGTATCGTCGCACCGAGCGCGCTCCGTACGCTCATGACGGAAACGCCGGAATGGGCGAAGCCCATCGTGACAGCCGCCCTCAAGCAGCACCTGCAAAAATAGCTCGCTTCGAAGAAGCGCAGATGCAGGTAGAATAGGCGTTGTCCGGGTCAGCTTCCAAGAGGTCGTGGCGGTATTCCGAATGACTGAGCTGAGAAGTGGTCCCACGCAGTTGGACAGTTTTTGGGGTTTCTTAAGTGGTAACCTCGCGGGTTAACAATTCCTTGAAATTCGCCGAAGACGGTGTGTATCGCTTCCGAACGACCTCGTAGAACGCGCTACCTGCGATTCGTTTTCGCCCGGAGGGGTTTGGGTACACCCGAATTCGATTCGTAACGCCCTCTCTCACGCCGCGAGTCGCTGCGGCCAAGAATTGAAGTACCCGTCATCCGGGGTGTGCCCGTCCAGCGCGGTGTGCGGCCGCCGGTGATTATAGAACTCGAGATACGTGGCGAGCTTCGCCCGAGCCTCGGACACGCTGTCGTAGGCGTGCAGGTAAACGTGCTCGTACTTGACCGTCTTCCACAGCCGCTCGACCAACACGTTGTCGCGCCAGCAGCCCTTGCCGTCCATGCTGATGCGGGTCTTGTGCTCCTGGAGGACGCGGATGAAGTCGCCGGCGGTGAACTTGGCTGCCCTGATCGGTATTCATGATCTCGGGCGCGCCGTATTTCGCGATCGCCTCTTCAGCGCTGCGACGGCGACATCGGTGCCCAGGCTGTTCGCCAGCCGCCACGCCAGGACACGGCGCGTGGCCCAATCGAGCACCGCGGCCAGATACACGAAGCCACGGCGCATCGGAATGTAGGTGGTGTCCATTGCCCACACCTGATTCGGCCGCTCGATGGACAGCCCGCGCAACAGATACGGGAACACCGGATGCTCGCGATCCCGCCCGCTGGTTCATGGCCGCTGGTAGAGCGCCTCGATGCCCATCTGGCGCATCAGCGTCACCACATGCTTGCGGCCCACGGTAAAGCCTTTGCGGTTAAGCGGGTCGCGCAACATGCGGCTGCCGGCAAACGGTCATAACCTCGAGCACGAGGACGGTGGAATGATGCGCAACTGCTGGTTCGGGCCTGGCCGGGTTGATTCGATATGAGCCAACTCGCGGAGCAATCCCATGACTTTCGTCGGCGGTTCGGAGGCGCCCGATGAGCGCCGTGCGCCTTGAATCCGAGTTGACGTGCCCCCGGTGTGGCTACGCCAGGCAGGAGATCATGCCAACCGACGTCTGCCAATTCTTCTACGAGTGCGAGAACTGCAAGACGGTGTTGCGGCCGAACCGCGGCGACTGCTGCGTGTTCTGCTCGTTCGGCTCGGTGAAATGTCCGTCGACACAGAACCAGGGAGCCTGCGATGCCTAGCCGCAAAAATTACGATCTCGTCATCATCGGAACCGGCACCGCCGCCATGGTGGCCGCGACCCGCGTGCGCAGCGCGGGGTGGACCGTCGCCGTCGTCGATGTTCGGCCCTTCGGTGGCACCTGCGCACTGCGTGGCTGCGATCCGAAGAAGGTGCTTGTCGGCGGCGCCGCCGCGTTCGATCATGCCCGCCGCATGCGCGGCAAAGGCATCGCGGGCGACGCGCATATCGCCTGGCGCGACCTCATGGCGTTCAAGCGCTCGTTTACCGATCCGGTGGCGAAGCAGCGCGAAGAAACCTATGCGGCCAGAGGAATCGATGCCTGCCACGGCAGCGCCCGCTTCACGGGCCGCAACAGCATTGACGTCGGCGGCGCGGCGCTCGAAGGCCGCTACATCCTTATCGCGGCTGGCGCCGAGCCGGTCAAGCTCGATATCGCGGGCGAAGAGCATCTCGCGACCAGCGAGCAATTTCTCGAGCTCGATGACCTGCCGGCGCGCATCGTGCTCGTCGGTGGTGGTTACATCGCGGCGGAGCTCTCGCACATCGCGGCGCGCGCCGGTGCGCGGATGACGGTCCTGCAGCGAGGCGAGCACCTGCTTACGCACTTCGATCCCGACCTCGTCGGCTGGCTGATGGAGTCATTCCGCGCCATCGGCGTGGACGTACGCACACGCACGAGCGTCGAGGCGATCGAGAAGCGGGGTACGCTGTTCCGCGTGTGCGCACACTCCGGGACGCAGAAGCTCGAATTTGAAGCCGATCTTGTCGTCCACGCCGCGGGGCGCGCTCCTGCGCTCGCGCGGCTCGAGCTTGACGTCGCCGGAATCGAAACCGACAACGGACGGCTGAAGCTCAACGAGTACCTGCAAAGTACATCGAACCCGTCGGTCTACGCGGCCGGTGACGCTGCACAAGTGGGGCCGCCGCTGACGCCGGTGTCGAGCCACGATGCGAAAGTCGCCGCCGCCAATATGCTCGAGGGCAACCACCGCAAGCCCGATTACGCGGGTGTGCCAAGCGTCGCCTTCACCATCCCACCCATTGCTGCGGTCGGGTTGAGCGAGCGTGTGGCGCGCGAGCAAGGCTTCAAGTTCCGCGTCAATCGTCAGCAAGCATCCGGCTGGTTCACCGCCCGGCAGGCGGCCGAGCCGGTCTACGGCTCGAAGGTCCTGATCGAGGACGGCAGCGAGCGCATTCTCGGCGCTCATCTCGTCGGCCCCCATGTCGATGAGGTGATCAACATCTTCGCGCTTGCTATCCGCAAAGGGCTCACAGCCGATGATCTGAAAGCAACCATGTTCGCCTACCCGACGAGCGCATCGGACATCGGGTACATGGTGTAAAGTTGGCGTGGTTCGCGCGTCAAGCCACCGCAACCACCGCCGATCCTTCGCGCATTTCGCCAATGACCGACGCCTGGGCGAAGCCCTCGTGCTGAAAGATGGACAGCACCTCCTCCGCGGCTTCGGGTGAGCAGGCGACGAGCAGGCCGCCGCTCGTTTGCGGATCGGTCAGGAGCGCCTTTTGCGCCGGAGTGATCGCGGCGGCCAGCGCGACCTCCTTGCCGTAGGACGCCCAGTTGCGCGCTGATGCGCCGGTGATGAACCCTTCCGCGGCCATTGTCTCGACGCGCGGCAGCAACGGGATGCGATCCATGGCCAGGTCCGCACGCAGCTTCGCGTTGTGGCACATGGGCAGCAGATGGCCGAGCAGGCCGAAGCCGGTCACATCGGTCATCGCGTGCACGCCCGCCACATCCGCGAGCGGCCGGCCGGGCGTGTTGAGCTTGGTGGTGGTGGCGATGAGCTCGCGGTAGCCCGCCGCGTCGAGCCGGTTTTTCTTTACCGCAGCCGACAGCACGCCAACCCCGAGGGGCTTGCCGAGGATGAGCTGGTCGCCCGCTCGGGCGCCCTGGTTCTTCTTCACCTTTTCGGGATCCACCAGCCCCATGACCACCAGCCCGTAAATCGGCTCGACCGAATCGATCGTGTGCCCGCCGGCAATCGGGATGCGGGCCTCGGTGCAGACGGACTCGCCGCCTTCCAGGATGCGACGGATGACCTCGAGCGGCAGCTTGTCGATCGGCATGCCCACCAGCGCGAGCGCCATGATCGGCGTGCCGCCCATCGCGTAGACGTCCGAGATTGCATTGGTCGCGGCGATGCGGCCGAAGTCGTGAGGATCGTCGACGATCGGCATGAAGAAGTCGGTCGTCGCGATCAGCGCCTGGCGGTCGTTGAGTTTGTAGACCGCGGCATCATCGCCTGTTTCAATCCCGACCATGAGCTCGGGCGGCACGAACGGCGCACGCGTGTTCCTGAGTATGTCGGACAATACGCCCGGCGCGATTTTGCAGCCGCAGCCGCCACCGTGGGAGAATGAAGTGAGGCGGATGTCCATCATCGTATTCATTGCGTTCTTTCCTGGAGTTCGGGTTGATCGTGCTTCGCGCTACCTCGGGGACCATGGTCGTCCGTGGGCGGTGTCCGGTATGCCAGTGCGTCATCGACCAGCCGATTGACCTCGGCGCACTCGTGCGCCGGATCGAACAGCGGCGCGCGCGCGGCGCACTGGCGCTTGAGTTGGGCGAGGAAATCGGCATCGCGGCTGATGCGGTTCAATACGCCTGCGAGGTCCTGCTCGTCGCCAGGCGTGAAGTAACCACCGTAGTCGCGGCCGAGCATGCCGACATTGCCCGGAATCCGGCTTGCCACGACCGGCACACCGCAGGTGAGCGCCTCGACGATCACGTTGGCGCCGCCCTCCATCACGCTCGAGATTACCATTGCATGCGCGTCGCGGATGTGCCGTCGTGTTTGACCGTGCGAGCGGCCGCCCAGCCAGCGATACCTTTGCACCGTCGGCCAGACCCGCTCCTGCAACTCGCGAGCGGCATTCGCGTATTCGTCGCTCAATGCTTCGCCGATATGAATCAGTCGCACGATGGAATCTGCCGGCAGCCGCAACAGCGCGCGCATTGGCGTGAGCGGGTCCTTCTCCGCGCGCATGTGGCCCACCAAAACGACGTCGAAGCTCCGCTTGGGCGGCGCACCGGGCGCGAGTGGCGGGGCCGACTGATAGATCACGCGGCATTTGCGGCGATGCTCCAGGCTCAAGCGCGTCGAGAGCAGCCTCCTGCAGCACGACCAGATGCGTCGCCAGATCGAGCGAACGTCGGGCAGCTCGGTCACCGGCGGGGAGGTCGCGGTACAGATCGGTGCCGGTAAGCACCAATACCAGCGGACGATCGGGCCACGCCGCGCCGAAACTTGCGACCGCCTGCGCCGAGTGGCGTGCGTGCAGCGCGATGAGGCCGTGCGGCGACGATGCGCCCGGCGTCCACTCGCTGCCGATCTCGACATCGAACCGCGGACGCAGGAAACGCGACCAACGATACGCAGTGCGCCAGTTGCCATTGTTAGCCTGGCGCAAGGCCGGACTCACGATCGCGAGCTTCGGCTTCAATGAAGACATCAATGTACGCAGAAGGGATTGCAGCGCGGGCGGCCGGCAAAGCGGAGCTCGACCGGGCGCTGGTCGACGCGTAGCAGCGAACCTGGGCCATTCTCGCGGATCTCGCGCCCGAACAGTGGCAGGTGCCGTATCACCCCGGCATCAATCCGCCGCGCTGGGAATACGGTCACGTTGCATGGTTCACGGAGTGGTGGGTGCTGCGCGATGCGCACTGGAACGACAGCGACGAGATCGTGACCGCCGGCCCGTCGATGCTGCAAGGCGCCGATCGCTGGTTCGACTCCGGGCGCGTGCCCCACGCTCGATCGCTGGACGCTCGATCTTCCCTCGCTCGGTGAGTTGCGCGATTACGCGCTTGCGGTGCTGGAAGGCGTGCGCTTGCGCCTCGCCGCAAGCGATGACCGCGACCTGTATCCGTTCCGCCTGGCGCTGTTTCACGAAGACATGCATGGTGAGGCGCTCACCTGCATGCGTCAGACGCTCGATTATGCACTGCCGCTGCCGCTCCCCATGCCGCCGCTGTCAGCGGATGGCGGTGACGCGGAAGTTTCCGGCGGCACATTGATGCTGGGCTCGCCGCGCGCAGAGGCGCTTCGTGTTCGACAACGAGAAATGGGCGCATGAGCGCACGCTTCGCACCTTACCGGATATCGCGGCAGTGCGTGTCCAACGCCGCGTATGCGGCAATTCGTCGACGCCGGAGGCTATCGCGAGCGCCGCTTCTGGTCCGACGCCGGTCTGGCGTGGCTCGACCAGGCACGTCCAACGCATCCCGAGCGGTGGCGCAAGGGACGCGACGGCTGGGAGCATCGCTGGTTCGGGCGCTGGGATCCGCTGCCGCCCGATGGTCCGGTCTGCCACGTAAATGCCTGCGAAGCCGAAGCGTACTGTCGCTGGGCCGGGCGGCGCTTGCCGAGCGAGGCGGAATGGGAGCGCGCGGCAACGCTCGATGCAATCGAGTGGGGCGGAACGGTCTGGGAATGGACGGCCGACGCATTCGCGCCCTATCCCGGTTTTTCACCTGATCGTTATCGCGACTATTCCCAGCCGTGGTTCCACACGCATCGCAGCGTGCGCGGCGGCTCGTTCGTTACCCGGCCGCGCATGCATCATCCGCGCTATCGCAATTTCTACCTGCCCGAGCGGAGCGATCTCTTCATCGGTTTCCGCACCTGTTCATTGACCGCGCATTGACTTCACAAACATTCTAATGATCGTTAGTATGTAGCCCATCGACCGTTACAGGAACGATCCATGGCCACTGGTCGTGAAATCAAGAACGTCCTGTACGAGCTCGTGGCGCGCATGGCGAAGGCCATGGCCAGCCCGAAGCGACTCGAGCTGCTTGAACTCCTCTGCCAGGCGCCGAAGTCGGTCGAGACGCTGGCCCGCGAGGCCGACATCACGGTCAATCTCGCGAGCGCGCATCTGAAGGAGTTGCGCGTCAATCACCTGGTCGAGACCACGCGGCAAGGCAAGAACGTGATCTATCGCCTCGCGAGCCCCGATATCGCACGCTTCTGGGTAGCGCTGCGGATGCTCGCCGAAGATCGACTGTTCGAGTTGCAGGAAGTGATGCGCGAGATTGGTGCGACCGACACCGTGTGGCATCGCGAGGACCGCGGCGCGCTGTTACGCAAGGCGCGCAAGGGTGAGCTCGTCGTGCTCGATGTGCGGCCACGCAGCGAATACGACCAGCAGCATCTGCCCTTTGCACGCTCACTGCCGCTTGCAGAGCTGCGCGCACGCCTTGCCGAGCTGCCCAAGGGAAAGCCGATCGTCGCCTACTGTCGCGGGCCGTTTTGCCTGATGTCCGATGAAGCGGTGAAGCTGCTCGCGAAGCGCGGATACCGTGTCTCGAAGCTCGCGGACGGCGTGAGCGAGTGGTTCGCAGCCGGGCTGCCGCTGGAAGCGGCTGACCGATAGCACGGAGCCGCGATGCCCGAAGCCGGCATCCGGCTCGGCCTGCGCGAGAACCTCGCGCAGTTCTCGCTTCTGGTCGTGGTGAACGCGTTCGTGGGCGCGATGGTGGGCCTCGAGCGCAGCATCCTGCCCGCGATTGCCGAGCAGGACTTCCACCTTGCCGCGCGCGCAGCGATCCTGTCGTTCATCGTCGTGTTCGGTGTCACCAAGGCGCTGACCAACTATGGTGCCGGCCGGCTCGCCGATCACTTCGGACGCAAGCACGTACTCGTCGCCGGATGGCTGGTCGCGATCCCGGTGCCGTTCCTGCTCATGTGGGGACCGAGCTGGGCCTGGGTGGTGACGGCCAACGCATTCCTCGGCGTGAGTCAGGGGCTTACCTGGTCGACAACGGTGATCATGAAGATCGACCTGGTCGGCCCGAAACGACGCGGGCTCGCGATGGGGCTCAACGAGTTTTCGGGCTACGTGGCGGTGGGGGCAAGCGCATTGGCCACCGGCTGGATCGCCGGGCGTTACGGTCTGCGGCCGCAACCGTTCTATCTTGGCATCGCGTATGCCGCGTTTGGACTCCTGCTCTCGGCGCTAGCAGTGCGGGAGACGAAGCAGTTCGTCCAACACGAGACGAATCTGCGTCCAGCCGACGCAACGGGACAGGTTCTCTCCCAGCGCGAGGTGTTCTGGCGCACGACGCTCGGCGATCGCAATCTGTCCAGCGTCAGTCAGGCGGGGCTCGTGAACAATCTCAACGATGGCATGGCGTGGGGGATCTTTCCGCTCTATTTTGCTGCGGCGGGCATGAGGCTCGAGCAGATCGGTCTGCTCGCAGCGCTCTATCCCGCGGTATGGGGCGTCATGCAGTTGTTCACCGGCGCGTGGTCGGATCGGATTGGGCGCAAGGGGCTGATCGTCTGGGGAATGTGGGTGCAGGCGGCCGGCATCGCGGTGACGGCGGCCACATCGAGCTTCGCAATGTTCGCGGCCGGCGCTCTGCTGCTCGGCGCCGGAACCGCAATGGTGTATCCGACGCTACTCGCGGCCATTGGTGATGTCGCGCATCCGATCTGGCGTGCCTCGGCGGTCGGCGTGTACCGGCTATGGCGCGATCTGGGCTACGCGATCGGCGCGCTCGTTGCCGGCGTTGTCGCGGATGCGTTCGGGCTCGCCGCCGCGATGTGGCTCGTCGCGGCCGTCACGCTCGGCTCCGGCGTGATCGTGGCCCTGCGCATGAGCGAGACACTGGCGGCGCGGAAGGGTACCGCTCGCTAATCGGTCGAGATCTCGAACCGAGCGGCCAGAAAATCGACGAGCTTGCGTACCGCCGGCAGCAAACCGCGGCGCGAAGGAAATACGGCGTGAACGATGCCGGCCCGCGGCGCCCAGCCGGGCAACACGCGCACCACTGCACCCGTGCGGAATTCCTCCCGTATCGTCATGGTGGGAAGTTGCACCACACCCACGCCGGCAAGCGCCGCGATGCGCAACGTGATCATGTCGTCGGTGACCAGGCGTGGGGTGTACGGCAGCACGACGGCCGCGCCCTCGGGACCATCGAGTTGCCACACGTGATCGTGCCGTGGCCGTCCGAGATCGAGGCTGGGCAGCCTCACCAGATCGACCGGAGCGCGCAGTGGCGCGTGCTGCTCGAGCAAGGTCGGACTGGCGACGAGGCATTGTGTGCTGTCGCCAAGTACTTTCATCACCAGGTCGCTGTCCTCCAGCGGCGGAAAGCGCACGCGCAGGGCGAGGTCGAAGCCCTCCTGGATCACATCGACGCGGCGATTGGTAGCCTCGAGTTGCACCTCGACGCGCGGGTGGTCGACCATGAACTGCGCAAGCATTGCTCCCACTTGAAAATGCAATAGCGCCACCGGGCAGGCAATGCGCACCACGCCCTGTGGCTCGGCGCGGGTGCGATCGATCGCTTCCTGCGCCGCCTCAGCCTCCACCAGCATGGCCTTGCAGTGCTGGTAATAGTTTTGCCCGAGCTCGGTCACGGAAAACTTGCGCGTGGAGCGCTGCAGCAGGCGTACACCCAGGCGTTCCTCCAGAACCGCGATGCGCCGGCTCAGCTTGGATTTCGGTACTCCCAGTGCACGCCCCGCAGGCGCGAAACCCTGGTGCTCGACGACTTGTGCGAAGTAATACAGGTCATTGAGGTCCTGCATGGTGCTTCCTCCTGCCCGGCGTTCCGAAAATAGGACTCTGAGGATAAGCCACGCGGACTGGCGAATGTGGTCTTGCGGGTTTAAGTTGTGCTCATTCCGACGGCCGCCCCGGCCGCTTGCAAGGAGAAGACCATGAAGAAGATTCTCGGCGTCCACGCGGCACCCCGTCAGCATTGGGTGGGAGATGGCTTTCCGGTCCGTTCACTGTTTACCTACGACGCGATGGGCCGGCATGTCAGTCCGTTCCTGTTGCTCGATTATGCGGGTCCGATGAAGTTCGAGCCCGCCGCGCGCCCGCGCGGCGTCGGTGAGCATCCCCATCGCGGCTTCGAGACCGTCACCATCGTCTACGAGGGCGAGGTCGAGCATCGCGACTCCACCGGTGCCGGAGGCAAGATCGGCCCCGGCGATGTGCAGTGGATGACGGCTGCGTCCGGAATCCTGCACGAGGAATTCCACTCGCGCGAATTCACGAGCACAGGAGGAACGCTGGAAATGGTGCAGCTCTGGGTCAACCTGCCGGCCAAGGACAAGATGACGGCGCCCGGCTATCAGACGCTGCTCGATGCTGACATTCCCGTAGTTGCGCTTCCTGATGCTGCCGGCAAGCTGCGCTTGATTGCCGGCGAGTACGCGGGGCGTCGCGGCCCGGCGCACACGTTCACGCCCATCGATGTGTGGGATGTGCGGCTGAACCATGGGCGCACCGCCGAGTTTGTCCTGCCGGAGGGCCGCACGCTCGCGCTGATCGTGCTGCGCGGCACCGTACGGGTGAACGGCAGCCACGCGGCCCGCGAAGCACAGATGGTGCTGTTCGATCGCGGCGGCGATGAAATCACGATCGAGGCCGATAGCGACGCCACCCTGTTGCTGCTCAGCGGCGAGCCGATCGACGAGCCGATCGTCGGCTACGGGCCATTCGTGATGAATAGCGAGGAAGAGATCCAGCAGGCGATTGCGGACTTCAACGGCGGCAGATTCGGTCGCATGGCGGCCTGACCGACTTACCTCGGGCGCGTACCGCACTTCAGCGCACTTTCGACGTGGGCGATTCCTTCGACCGCGCTCAGAACGGCACGCCGTCGAGCGTGCCCATCTTGCCGCTGGCAAAATCGCGCTTCGTCTGGGCAAGACGCTCGGGCGTATCCATCACGAAGGGACCCGAGAAGAGGATGGGTCCCTCCGCCGGCGCGCCACCAAGCAATGCGACGTCGACCGGTCGCTCCGATTTTGCAGTAACGCTGACCCGGTCGCCAGGCGTCAGAATGGCGAGCGTGCCCGCTCCCAGGGCGGAGCCGCTTTCGCCGACGAGCGCTCCGTCCAGCACATACAGCCCGAGTTCCTGCTGCGCATCCACCGACAGCGTGGCGGTGGCCCCCGCCGCGAGGTGAATATGGGCAAACGTGGTCGCCGTGGCGAGTTTCATCGGCCCTTCGATGCCGTCGACGCTGCCCGCGATGACGCGCAGGCGTGCGCCGTCGCGCATGACCTCCGGAATCTCGGCCGCGCGAAACGACGCATAGGTCGGCTCCGCCAGCTTCTGACTCGGCGGCAGGCTGGTCCACAGTTGCAATCCGTGGCGCCCGCCCAGCGGCTGCTCGGCGTGCAGCATGCCGCGTCCGGCGCGGATGTGCTGCGCGTCACCCGCACTCAGACGGTCGGTGAAACCCAGACTGTCGCGGTGCTCGACGCCGCCCTCGAGCAGATAGCTCAAGACCTCGATTCCTGCGTGCGGATGCGGTCTGTCCCCGATCCCGCGCCGGCTGCGGTGCCGGTAGTGGTCGATGAATATGAACGGTCCCAGCGCCGTGCGCTGCGCAGCGGGTAGGGCGCGCAGCAATAACATGTCACCGTCGTCAACAACCGGTTCGGCCCGCAGCATCGTCTGGATGGTTCGTAGCATCGCGATCTCCATTGAGCGCAAAACTGCCCTCGCGGGTTTGGTTACTTTACAAGGAGTGTCAACATGAATGCCAGCAAATCATCGACCGACCACCGGGCCACCACCACCGATGAATTGGTCACGGCCGTCCGCGATCCCGCTGCCCGTCGGATCGTCGTCCGGGGGACGCTCGAGAACGCGCCGACCATCCGTCTCGCCCCGGGCCAGGTCCTCTGCGGCGAGGACGAGAACTGCTCAATTGCGTTTGCCGCCGGCGTCGACGGCGTGCAACTCAGCACCGACAACGAAATCAGTACGCTGCAATTGACCGCGTCGCCCGACAAGCGGGTCGTCTACAACGATACGAAGGTCGACAGCCTGGGCCGCATGCACCTGGGCGACATCACCGCGACAGGACAGGTGCAGATCCTGGCGCGCGACGCGGTCAAGAGCGGCCACGTCGATGTCGACGGTCTCGATATCGTAGCGGCCGACGCCCGTGCACGCAGCGACAGGCCGCATGGCTTCGGAGTGTATGTGCTGCAGGGCGCGTTCACACTGTGGAACATGCAGCCGGACGAGCGCGTCGTCATCAGCGCAAATCTGGTTGGCCTGTCCGCGGGCCGCGAAGGCGCGCCGGTGCGCGGCAGCGGCATCTTCGTCAGCGGCGCGGGTTTCACGGGAGGGCGCCTGGTGGCGACGCTGCTCGACACCGGGGCGGTCTACAGCGACGGCGGCATTGCCGAGGGCACGCCCGATCAGATCACCGGCGGTGTCTTCACGGTCTTCAACGCGCATGTCGACGAGGTGCGCAATCGCGGCCCGGTCGTGACCTATGGCGTGAACGACATGGTGCTCGACAACTGGGGCTATGTGGACCGCTGGATCGCCGAGCGGAAGCTCACCTCCTACGGTCCGAGCGGCATCGGCTTTGTGAACTTCGGCACCGTCAACACGCTGAAGGTCCTGGCACCGATCGAGACCTTCGGACGCGGCGCCCGCGGTTTCAATGTGTACACCGGCACCGTGGGTCTCGCGGAGTTCGAGCGTGTAGCGACCCATGCGGACGGCGCCGTCGGCATCCAGATCAGCCAGCCGGTCGGCCGCGTGGTGGTGCATCGCGGCGTCGAAACCTTTGGTGGTACCGGTGACTCGCTGGTGAAGGGGGTGGTGATGAAGCTGTCAGCGATCGCGCTCAGCATCAAGCCGGGTGGCTCGGCGCAGGCGATCGAGATCGATGGCGGCGTCACAACGCATGGTGAAGGTGTGGCTCCGTTCGAACTGTACGGCGCCATTGGCACGCTGCGCGTCGGCGGAGGATTCGCGGCCACTGGGGGCGGCTTCGACAAGATTTGACGAGCCCTGATTGCTCAGGGCCCTGTTAGAGGTGTGGTGGAGACGAAGGGCAGCCCTCTCACGTCCTCTTCATTGCTGGCAGAATCTGGAGTTGCAGCAGCGACGACCCTCGCGCTCGCAACTCTGGCCTACCAAGAGACACCTGATGGCTTTAGGATGTACCAATGAATGCTGCAGCGTTGATTTTCGAGACAATTCCCGCCATCGCAAATTCGTCATTCGAGCGATCGACGCCTTGTTTCCCGTCGATTAGGACGCAATGCCTGCACATTAGGCGGGTAACATTACGTTGGGCAACATGAGCCCACTCACCAACGTGCGCGCCGCCTGCTTCGACTGGGGCGGCACGCTCATGTCCGAGGAGGGGCCGGAGAGCATATCCATGGGCCTGTGGCCGGAGGTCGCTGTCATCGCCGGAGCCGCAGAGTGCCTCGCGAAGCTCGCGGGAAAGCTGCCGCTCGCGGTAGCGACCAATGCTTCGGTCTCTACGCGTCCGCTGATTGAGTGCGCCCTCTCACGCGTCGGTTTCGGTCACTACTTCAATCACATCTTCTGCTACACCGAACTCGGCTTCCGCAAGAGCCAGCCGGAGTTCTGGCGCGCCGTCACTGAACAACTCGGAGTTCGGGCCGAGCAAGTAGCCATGGTGGGTGACTCATACGAACAAGATGCGGTGTTCCCCCGCCGATTTGGCATCCAGGGTGTGTGGTTCAACCCCTTGCGGGCCGTACCTGGCCACCACGGCCTGGTGCCTGAGGTCTCGCATCTGCCGCAGTTCGCCACTTGGGTGAACAATGTCGCCTAACCCCTCCATCGAGCGGACGTCCCAAAGGCCGCTTCGCGCCCTTTGCGCCGCCGCTCATGTCGAACGTTAGGCCTCATCGGATGCCGAGTGATACGTCCGTGCGGCGTCATGCTCCGAGTGAGAGGAAACGGTGGCCTCGAAGATTGATATAGACAGCCTTACCGAAGCAGAATTGAGCGACCTGAACAATCGCATCGTCGAAAGATTGCGTTTTTTGCATCAGGCACGTGCCCATTCCCGAATGCTCGAGTTTTCGGTCGGTGACCGCGTTTCGTTCCAACCGGAAGGACGCGAGCCAGTTCTGGGTGTCCTCACCCGATACAACCGAAAGACGGTCACGGTCATCACCGAGCAAGGTCAGCGATGGAATGTCTCACCCGGCGCATTGAGCAAGGTCAAGGATGTCAAGGATTCGTTCGGTGGTCCAAACGTCGTCGCACTCCGCAAGAAGTGAACGCGCAATGAGGCCCAACCCTACGGTCAACCGGACGCGCTGGCACGTGGCTTCTCGTTCGCGAGCATCGGCGCGGCGCGCCGGCTACCTTGCACGTTAGGCGTCGGCCACACACACTCAGCCATGCGCAAGCAGTACCACATCCGTGGCTCCCCAGCCGGGCTTCAGGCATGGGACGTTGACCGCCTCGTCGAGTTGGCGAAAGATTTTCCGCGTCAGCGCGTTTCATTGACCTCGATTCGAGAGATCGATGAGGGGTACTGGTCAAACGATGGAACGGCTCAATTGACCTGCCGGGATGTCGTAGAGCATGCCCGCCTCATGCAAGATTGCGACTTCGACTACCCCGTGATCCTTTCGTGTGATGGCCGCGTCATGGACGGAATGCATCGCATTTGTAAGGCCCTTCTTCTTGGCCAAAATGACATCGAGGCTGTGCGCTTCGTGGAAGACCCTCAGCCGGATTATGTTGGGGTGCATCCGAATGACCTGCCGTATTAAGGTTCACCTTCATCGCCGCCCAACCCTACGGTCCACCGGATCCGCCGGCACATGCCTTAATCTTCGGTCCGCATCTAGCCGGCGGGCCGGTGAACTACAACGTTAGCCGTCACGACGCGAAGGTGCTACCATTTTCGCCATGATCGACTGGTCTACTTGCCCCGCGGTCGAGCGCGACGCTGAAACAGTCGGCGGGGCTTGGGTATTTCGCGCTACTCGAGTGCCCGTATCCGCACTGTTCGAGAATCTTGAGGACGGTGCCCTTGTAACGCAGTTCGTCGATTGGTTTCCCGGTGTTACGCTTGAGCAAGTCCGGACCGTGCTTGATCACGCCGCGCGAAGCGCCCTTGCTCCCGTATAAGTGCGCGTACTTTTCGATCAGGGAACGCCAGAGCCACGGCGTCACTCCCTGACGCACCATGAAGTCGCCACCGCCTACGAGCGCGGCTGGGAGAAGCTGAATAACGGCGATTTGCTTGACGCGGCCGAGAAGGATGGCTTCGAGGTTTTGGTCACGACTGACACCAATCTCCGGTACCAACAAAATCTTGCGTCACGGCGAATCGCAGTCGTAGTTTTAATGTCACCAAGCTGGCCGCGCATTCGGCGAAGCATTGGCTCCGTTGTTCGTGCGATCGATCGAACGTCGGTGGGCACCTTTACCGAAGTTGGCATCCCTTGAGCCCGACGGCTTACCCGACGGTCAACCGGACGCGCCGGTTCATACCTTCTTTGTCGCGAGCGCCAGCGCGGCGCGCCGGTTACCCCAACGTTAGCCGTCACTATGACGATTCGCGTCGCCACCTCAGCCGATAGCCCCAGAATCGCCGCTCTGCATGCCGCCAGCTGGCGGTATGCGTATAGAGGTGCGCTCAGTGATGAGTACCTTGCTGGCGATCTCGAATCCGACAGAAGACAACTGTGGGCACGCCGGCTGGCGGAGCCTACAGAGAACCAGCGCGTTCTGATTGCGGAAGATGGTTGCCACCTGCTGGGGTTTGCCTGCGTCTATGTAGGCGAGGATCCTCAGTGGGGCTCGTATCTCAACAACATCCATGTTGTGCAAGCCGCCCAGGGCCGCGGCATAGGGCGTCTTCTCCTGCATGTCACTGCGCAGGCTTGCAGAAGTTCGCACCCTGGCGGTCTCTACTTGTGGGTGCTTCAGTCAAATACGAAGGCCCAAGCCTTCTACGCCAGGCACGGCGCCAAGAACACAGGAGCCGACCTCTGGGAAGCTCCCGGAGGAACGACGGCACCGCTGTTTCGCTTTTCATGGGAAAGCGTCGTGTTTCTTCGGGAGGCGACGGCTAACGCCTCCTATATGGACTCCCCCCGCAAAGGAAGAGGTTGATCGATGGTGGTGCCAAGCGGGGTGAGCCTGCAGTCGTATATCCGGCATCTGTAGTGGGCTCGTGATGGCCCGTGCGGACATGGAATCCGCGGACCGCGCTGCGCCAATCGGTACAAGCGGCAAGCGTGAAGCTGGCGGCAGAGTTATCGGCGGAAAGCGAGGTGGGGACGACCCGATTGGCCATGATGGGCGATTAATCTCTACGCAAGGCTCGGGGTGAGGTGAAGGGGGGGGCAATGACGGTTCAGGCCGGCAGCGCAAACGCGGTGCGCGTGACTTTCTGCTGCAGGCGAGCGGCGCCATACGATTCACCGTCGTGCAGCGTGGCGTAGCAGAGCCTGGCCAGTTTGTTGTCGAGGGCACAGGTCAGAATTGCGGTACCTGCTGCCAGTACGCGCTTCGTGACCACCTGATCGGTGGCGTCCATCGGCGGTACCCGTCTGCGCACCCATTGGCGCGAGCGGTTGGGAGTAGGATATCGGCGTTGGGGAAACTCGTGCCTTCGCCGCAATGACAATTCTTCGCAGCGGGCTAATCGCGGCAATCGCCGTCGCAGCAGCAACGCTGGCCTGCCCCGCCGCAGGGGCCGCGTCACCCGCGCGGCCGGCGGGCGGTCGGGTCCTCGTCGCGGCTGGCACGCTGACGAACCTGGTGGATGCCCCACGCTACTTCGATGTTGTCCGTATTACGCTAGCGCCGCGTGCAATCGGTCACGTCGCAGTCGGCGACGGCATTGTCTACCAGCTCTCGGGGGCGGCGTCGGTCAGCGTCGATGGCGCGACCACGGCCCTCGAACCCGGTGACGGAAGGTTCATCGCCGCCGGCCATGCGGCGACAATCACGGCGAATGGCGACGTTGGGGCCGTGATTCTCGATTTCCTGGTGTCCCGCGGCAGCGACCTCGAGCGCGACGCCGTCCTGCCGGCAGCGGTGGCGAAGCGAAGTTATCGCACCGATGCTCCTATTCCAGGACTCGAGGCGGGCGCCTATGACATCAATCTGGCACGGATCACGTTTCCGGGGCATTCGCCGGTGAATCCTTCCCATCATCGTACGGGGGCGGCGCTCTATTACGTTCTCGCGGGCAGCGGGGCCAACGTCATCGATGGCAAAACACTGACCCGGAGTCCTGGCACGTTCGTCTACGAGCCGTCTACGCTGGTACACCAGTGGGGAAACCCCGGCGATGAAGCATTTACGTTCCTGATCTTCAACATCAATCGTACAGGCGTCCCGGCGGTTGTTCGCGCCGAACCGGCGGCTGCGAAGTGACCCAGCGCCACGCGAACAGTCGATCGCGACAACAAGCTCCGGGCCGGGGTCCGGATTCTCGCTGACCCCAATCTTCGCGTCATCGCGCGAATTCCATCGCCGTCACGAGCGGTACTTCCGTCGAATACCTTGGATTACGTCCATCCAGCAGTGCGCACACAAAAAAGGCCCTGACATTCAGGGCCTTTCGCGACATTTGGTGGAGACGAAGGGGATCGAACCCTCGACCTTCGCATTGCGAACGCGACGCTCTCCCAGCTGAGCTACGTCCCCACGGTCCAAATAGTATAGTCCACGACCTGCGGCGGGAGAACCGTGCCGCCACTGCGGCATCCATCCACCGAGAGAGCCATGCAGATCGAATGTATCGACCACGTCGTGATCACTGCGAACGACATCGACGCCACCTGCGCGTTCTACACGCGCGTGCTCGGCATGTCGGTGGTCACCTTCGGTGCCGATCGGAAGGCGCTTGCGTTCGGCAGGAAAAAATTCAATCTGCACCAGGCGGGGCGCGAGTTCGAGCCGAAGGCCCGGCAGCCGACGCCGGGTTCGCTCGACCTGTGCCTGATCACGAAGACGCCGCTCGACACGGTGGTCGCCGAGCTTTCGGCCTGCAACGTACCTTTGGTCGAGGGCCCCGTCGATCGCACCGGGGCGATGGGACCGATCCGTTCGGTGTATTTCCGCGATCCCGACGGCAATCTCGTCGAAGTCTCGAACTACCTGGGCTGAATCGGCTTCGCGTTGTCGACGCGCTCCGCGGCCTCGGAGCAATCGATTCCGGAGTACACTGACGTCGCGAGCTTCGCCGCGGCCCGTGTTACCTCGTGGGTACCAAGGAACCATTGTCGGCATGGCCGGAAGGCGCAAATTCCCCTGCGCCCACTGAGAGTTCTGCGTCGATCGCGACAGCGCCGCGATTCGAGACGCTCTACTCGGAGCTGCATCGGCTCGCCCGATCTCAGTTGCGCCGCAATCCAGGCGCGACGATCAGCGCCACCACGCTCCTCCACGAAGCCTATCTCGACCTGCGCGAGCGCGACGGCGCGCGCTTTGCCGACCGCGCGCACTTCATGGCCTATGCGGCGCGAGCCATGCGCGGCATCGTGATCGATTACGCGCGGAACCGGCACGCGCAGAAGCGCGGCGGCGAATTCCACCTGACAGCCCTCGACACTGAGCAGGTCGACGAATACGGCGCCGACGCCGGGGAAGTGACCGGACTTGGAGATGCGCTGGACGCGCTCGAGCGCGCCGACCCCATGCTCGCCGAGCTCGTCGACCTGAAGTTTTTCGGCGGATTGACAATCGCCGAGGTCGCGGCGCTTCGCACTGTATCCGAACGCACCGTCGAGCGCGATTGGGTCAAGGCGCGCCTGTTCCTGCGCCGCGCACTTTCCGAGGATGCCGACTGACATGGACGCCGAGCGCTGGAAGACGCTCAGCGAGTTGCTCGACCGTGCGCTCGAACTGGCGGTCGATGATCGCACGGCATGGATCGCCGCGCTGCGACAGCGCGACGGCGAGATTGCGAACGAAATCGAGGCGATGCTGCGCGATGCCGATGCACTCAGACTCGACGGCTATCTCGAGCATGGCGCCAGCTTCCATACTGATGCGCCATCGCGCGGCGCTGCCGACGGGGAACGTCCGGTGTCGGACGATGCGGCCGCAGGCGCGCCGCTTGCCGGCAGGGTCATCGGCGCCTATACCCTTGAACGCCCGCTCGGCCGCGGGGGCATGGGCGCGGTATGGCTCGCGCATCGCAGCGACGGGCGCTACGAGGGCCGGGTCGCGCTCAAGCTTCTCAATGCCGCCCTGATCGGCAGAGCGGCCGAACGCCGATTCCGCCGCGAAGGCGAGGTGCTGGCGCGGATCGCGCATCCGCACATCACTCGCCTGCTCGACGCGGGCGTTGCGCCCGGCGGACTGCCGTTCCTGGTGCTGGAGCTGGTCGATGGCGAGCGCATCGATCACTACTGCGACGCGCGGCAGATGCCTATCGAAGCGCGGCTCCGACTGTTCCTCGACGTACTCGCGGCGGTCGAGCACGCGCACGCGAACCTCATCGTCCATCGCGACATCAAGCCCGAGAACGTGCTGGTGACGCGCGATGGCGTCGTCAAGCTGCTCGATTTCGGGATTGCCAAGCTTCTCGACGATGAAGGCGAGCCGGCCGCCACGGCGCTGACGCGCGAGGGCGGGCGGGTCATGACTCCCGAGTACGCCGCGCCAGAACAGCTTACCGGGGCGCCGGTGACGACCGCCACCGACGTATACGCGCTCGGCGTTCTCCTCTACGCGCTGTTGGTCGGAAGGCACCCGGCCGGAGACACCACGCGTCCGCCGGCCGAGATCATTCGCTCGATCGTCGATGTACCACCAAAGCGCGCTTCGGACGCGGTGTCGCCGACGCGCGTCAGGACGCTCGAAGAGGCCGGGCGCAGCGCGGCCCGCCGGGGTCTCGCGCCGAAGGCTCTGCGACAGCGGCTGAAAGGCGATCTCGACAGCATCGTCGCCAAGGCGCTCGACAAGGATCCCGTTGCGCGCTATGCGTCGGCTGCCGCTTTCGCCGACGACATTCGCCGTCACCTCGCCGATCTGCCGGTACGCGCGCGGCCGGATTCGTTTCACTATCGCGGGCTCAGGTTCGTCCGCCGCAACCGCCTCGCGGTCGCGCTCGCTTCGCTCGCGGTCATCGCGACGCTGGTCGGCCTCGTCGGAACGATCGTGCAGGCGAGGCGCGCGACCGAGGAGCGCGATTTCGCGCTGCGCGAGGTGTCGCGTCAGAGCGCGGTGAGTGACCTCGACCGCTTCCTGCTCTTCGACGCGGCGCCTTCGGGCCGTGCGTTCACCGCGGGGGAACTGCTCGTTCGCGCCGAGCACGTCGTTGCGGCGTCGGCTGCGGGACCGGCCCGGATTGACCTATTGATCGCGATCGGTGAGGACTACGTCGGGCTCGACGACTACTCCGATGCGCGCCGACTCCTCGGGAGCGCGTTCGAGGCTTCGCGCGACGAGCGCGACCCCGCGCTGCGGGCGCGTGCCGAATGCGCGTGGGCGGAGATGATTGCCGACCAGGGCGAGCGTGACCGTTCGATGCGGATGTTCACCGATGCCCTCGCGCAGATGCCGGACCAGCCCCGCTACGGCTTCGACCGGGCGCAGTGCCTTGCGCACGCCTCGACCGCTGCCCTCCGCCTAGGTGACGCCGCGACCGGGCTGCGGTATGCGCAGCAGCAGCAGGCGGCGGTTGCGCGGTTACCGTTCTCAGCGCCGGCGTTGGAAGAGAGTGCGTGGGCGGCCGTCGCCGAGTCGTACCGTGTCGCCGGCGACTTCGTCCGGGCGGACGCGGCGTTCACTGTCGCGTACCGGAAGCTGAAGTCCCTCGGGCGTGGCGATACACAGGAAGCGGGCACGCTGCTGAACAACTGGGGCGTCGCGCTCGTGCAGATGGGGGAGCCGCTTCGCGCCGAACCGATGCTTCGGCGAGCGATCGCGGTGAGCCGCACCGGCGGGTCCGACGACGGAGTGTCGCCGATCCTCCTCACCAACTACGCACGCGCCCTGCACGCACTGGGGCGAAACGCCGAGGCCATGCCGTATTCCGATCGCGCCTGCGCCATGGCGCGAAGCGAGGGTGACGTGGTCGCGACCAACCTAGCGCTCGTGCAGCGCGCAACGATTCGGCGCAGCCTTGGCGACGTCGACGGCGCCGAGCAGGCGCTCAACGAAGTCGAACCGCGGCTGCGTGCGGCGCTGCCGCCGGGACATTTCGCGTTCGCGTCGATTGCATCGGAACGGGCGATGCTTGCGTGGGCTCGGCACGACACCGCGACGGCAATGACGCTGGCCGATCGCGCGGTCGAAATTGCCGTTCGCGATCCCCATGGCGGGTATGCGACGCCGACGTTGCTGAACCGCCGCGCCCGGCTCGAGCTCGACCTCGGTCGCTATGCCGCGGCCGAGGCCGACGCTTCGCGTGCGCTCTCGCTCGAGGCGCCGATGCTCGCGTCGGGTCGGCCGTCGCTCGTCCCCGGTCACAGCTATCTCGCGCTTGGGGAAGCGCTGCGCGCGCAGGGAAAGACGTCCGAAGCACGGCGGGCGTTCGCGAGCGCGCTTGCGCAATTACGCCCGGCGGCGGGACCCGAGCACCCGGACTCCCTGCGCGCCGAACGTCTGGCCGCGGCGGGCGATCCTCCCGGCCCCGATCGCCGATAGCCGGCCGGCTAGGGCGCCTGCCGCTCGTCGGCGAGGTGTCGGTATCGGGTCCCGAATTGCGATTCAGGACGTGAGGGCCGGACGAATCCGGCCGCACCAGCGGAAATCGCCATGGATCGCATCCGCCCGCCGCATCGCCGCAATGCCGTCTCTGCCGCAATCGTCGCGCTGATCACCGGGTTCTCGCTGTGCGCTGCACCGGTCGAAGCTGGAGGTCCTCCCCGGCTACCGGGACGCGTCGCGTTCCCCGATTCGAGCGGCGTCGCCGCGACCTATTCGACCGCCGGTTCGATCGACCTCAGCAACCCGTTCTTCCAGGTGCTCGGCACCAACGGGCGCTCGTGCTCGACCTGCCATGTGCTGTCCGACGGGTGGACGGTGACCCCGGCGAGCCTCCGTGCGCGCTTCAACGCAACCGGCGGCACCGATCCGATCTTCCGCACCAACGACGGATCGATTTCGCCAAATGCCGACGTGTCGACGCTCGCCGCGCGCCTCGTCGCGTACAACATGCTGCTGACCAAGGGGCTGATCCGGGTCGGGATCGGCATTCCCAACGATGCCGAGTTCACGCTGATCGGCGTCGACGATCCCTACGGCTATGCGAGCGCGAAGGAGCTGTCGCTGTTTCGCCGACCGCTCCCGTCGACCAACCTGGGGTTCATCAGCACGGTGATGTTCGATGGCCGCGAGACCTTCCTCGATCCGGCGTCGCACGACTGCATCCTCGGGACCGCGACCTGCTTCGCGTCGATCCATTTCGACCTTGCCGACCAGGCGAACGGGGCCACCACCGGCCATGCCCAGGCGACGCAACCGCTCAGTCCCGCGCAGGAGGAAGCGATTGTCGACTTCGAGGCGAGCCTCTACACTGCGCAGGTCTTTGACGACGCTGCCGGCAACCTCACCGCGCGGCATGCCCAGGGCGGACCGGTCGCGTTAAGCCAGCTCCCGTTCTATTTCGGCATCAACGACGTCGTCGCAGGCGACTACCGGACCGGTGCGCCGTTCGATCCTGTCGTGTTCACGCTCTACTCGGCGTGGGACGAGGTCGGCCATCATGCTCCCGATCCAGGCGAGGCGATGGACCGCAGTGAAGCGCGCGCGGCGGTCGCTCGCGGCGAGAGGCTTTTCAACACCCGGCCGATCACGATCACCGGCGTCAGCGGCCTGAACGACGAACTCGGCATGTCCGTCATCCACGGAAGCTGCAGCACCTGTCACGATAGCCCGAATGCCGGCAGCCACTCGATCCCGGCGCCGCTCAATATCGGCATCGCCGACGCGTCGCGGCGCACGCCCGACCTGCCGCTCTACACGCTGCAGCACACGTCGGCACCGTTCGAGATCGTGCAGACGACCGACCCAGGGCGCGCGCTGATTACCGGCAAGTGGAAGGATATTGGCCGCTTCAAGGGGCCTACGCTGCGCGCGCTCGCCACGCGCGCGCCGTATTTCCACAGTGGCTCAGCCGCCGACCTCGCAGCGGTCGTGGATTTCTACAACCAGCGCTTCGGAACCGACTTCACCGACCAAGAGAAGGCAGACCTGATCGCATTCCTGCGCACGCTGTAGGCCCCGCGGCCCTACCTTTGCGGCAGCAGCACGCCGGCGTCGACGTCACGGATGTTGGTGCGCCCGCAAAACGCCATCGTCAGGTCGAGCTCGTTGCGGATGAGCTCGAGGCACCGGGTCACGCCGGCCTCGCCCAGCGCGCCCAGGCCGTAGAGGAACGCGCGGCCGATCAGCGTTCCCCGCGCGCCGCGCGCCACGGCCTTCAGCACGTCCTGCCCGGAGCGGATGCCGCCGTCCATCCACACCTCGATGCGCGAGCCGACCTCGGCTGCAATCGCCGGCAGGGCTTCGATCGAAGAGGGCGCGCCGTCGAGCTGGCGACCGCCGTGATTGGAGACGACCAGCGCGTCCGCGCCGGAGTCGGCGGCATGCCGCGCATCCTCGGCGTCGAGGATGCCTTTCAGTATCAGCTTGCCGCCCCAGCGCTTCTTGATCCATTCGACGTCGCCCCAGTTGAGCGTCGGGTCGAACTGGGAGTTGGTCCACGCCGAGAGTGAGCTCAGGTCCTCGACGCCGCTGACGTGCCCGACGATGTTGCCGAACTGGCGCCGCCGGGTACCGAGCATGCCCAGGCACCAGCGCGGCTTGGTCGCAAGATTGACGAGATTCGCGAATGTGGGTTTGGGCGGCGCCGACAGACCGTTCTTCAAGTCCTTGTGGCGCTGGCCGAGGACCTGCAGGTCGAGCGTGAGCATCAGCGCGGAGCAGCGCGCGGCCTTGGCGCGGTCGATCAGGCCCTTGACGAAGGCGCGATCGCGCATCACGTAGAGCTGGAACCAGAAGGGCCGGGTGGTGTTCGCCGCGATGTCCTCGATCGAGCAAATGCTCATCGTCGACAGCGTGAAAGGCACGCCGAACTTCTCGGCGGCGCGCGCGGCGAGGATCTCGCCGTCGGCATGCTGCATGCCGGTGAGCCCCGTCGGCGCGAGTGCAACGGGCATCGCGACATCCTCGCCGATCATCTGCGTGCGCAGCGACCGATGTTCGAGGTTCACCGCGACCCGCTGCCGCAGCCTGATTTTCGCGAGATCGCTCTCGTTTGCGCGATAGGTGCCTTCGGTCCACGAGCCGGAATCCGCGTAGTCGTAGAACATCCGCGGCACGCGCCGCCGCGCGAGGACACGCAGGTCTTCGATGTTGGTGATGATCGTCATCGCATGGGTCCCGGCGAGGGTGGACGCAGCCGCCATTGTAGGGTCGCCGCGCGCACCCGTGGACAAGGAGGGCCGGGTAGCGTGCCCTGCTAAACTGCGCGCACACGAAAACGGAGGCGGGCATGGCCAAGCAAGCGATCCAGAGTCCCGATGCGCCGGCCGCGATCGGCCCTTACTCACAGGCGATCCGCGCCGGCGACATGCTCTATCTGTCGGGTCAGATTCCCCTCGAGGCGAAGACGATGACGCTGGTCGAAGGCATCGAGGCGCAGACCCACCAGGTATTCCGTAACCTGCGTGCTGTCGCGGTTGCGGCGAACGCGACGCTCAACGACGTCGTGAAGCTTTCGATCCTGCTGGTCGATCTGGCCGATTTCGCCAAAGTCAACGAGATCATGGCGACGTATTTCGAAGCGCCTTATCCGGCGCGCGCCACCTACCAGGTCGCCGCGCTCCCGCGCGGCTCGCGCATCGAAGTCGAGGCGACTGCGCTGCTCACGAAGGGGTCGTAGCTCGGCGCTGCGGCGATCCGGTCGGATGGGCCCTGCGATCGATCGATGACCCGGCGCCCGGCTTCGCCCGCGAAAGCAAAATCCTCGAGCGAGCGCGAAGCGACGCTCGCCGGCAAGCTCGCGCGCATCGGCGTGCCGCGCGAGGAAGACCTGGTGCTGCACCTGCCGCTGCGCTACGAGGACCACACGCGGCTGATACCTTTGGCGCGAGTACGCGAGGGTGCGACGGTGCAAACCGAGGGCATCGTCGTCAATGCCGAGATCCAGTACCGTCCGCGCCGCCAGTTCGTCTGCCTGTTGCGCGAGCCGGAGCGTGCCGATGCGACGCTCACGCTGCGCTTCTTTTCCTTCTATCCCAGTCATCAGAAGGCACTCGCAGCGGGAGCGCGCATCCGCGTCTATGGCGAGGTGCGCGACGGCCATTTCGGTCTCGAGATCGTTCACCCGCAATTCCGGGTGGTTAATGACGACGCACCGTTGCCCGACCGCCTGACGCCGGTCTATCCGACGACGGCGGGGTTGTCGCAGGACGTGCTGCGCAAGGCGGTCGGTCGCGCGCTGGCCGCAGACGCCGGACGCACGGCCGAGGTGCTGCCTGAAGAATTCCTGCGCAGGATGAACCTGTGGGGTTACGGTGACGCGCTGCGCTTCCTGCACGCGCCGCCGCCGCGGCTTTCAGCGGCGACGCAAAACGCGCTCGACGACCGCACGCATCCCGCGTGGAAGCGCATCAAGTTCGACGAGCTGCTCGCGCAGCAGCTTTCACTCAAGGCGCATCGGAAATCGCGCGCATCGCGCCGCGCGCCGGTGCTGACAGGAACCGGCGCGTTGACGCGCGCGCTGCTCGAACGCGTCCCATTCCAGCTCACCCTCGCGCAGCAACGCGTCTGGCGCGAGATCAGCCACGACCTGCGCCGTGCGATTCCGATGCAGCGGCTGCTGCAGGGTGACGTCGGCTCGGGCAAGACCATTGTCGCCGCCCTCGCAGCGCTGCAGGCGATCGAAAGCGGCAAGCAGGTTGCGTTCATGGCGCCGACCGAGATCCTGGCCGAGCAGCACTATCGCAAGCTGCAAGCCTGGCTTGCGGGCGTCGGCGTCCAGATCGCGTGGCTGTCGGGCTCGCTCCCGGCGAAGGCGCGACGCAAGGCGCAGCAAGCGCTCGCGAGCGGCGAAGCGCCTTTCGCGATCGGCACCCACGCGCTGTTCCAGGAGGGCGTCGCGCTGCCGAAGCTGGGCTTTGCGATCATCGACGAGCAGCACCGCTTCGGCGTCGCGCAGCGCCTCGCCCTGCGCGATCGCGGTATCGGCGAAGCGCATCAACTGATGATGAGCGCGACCCCGATTCCACGCACGCTGGCGATGACGTTCTATGCCGACCTCGACGTTTCCGTCCTGGACGAGATGCCGCCGGGACGAACGCCGGTGGCGACGCGGCTTGTCAGCGAGCGGCGCCGCGCCGAGATCGTCCAGTGGGTCGGCAAGGCGTGCAGCGCGGGCCGGCAGGCCTACTGGGTGTGCCCGCTGATCGAGGAATCGGAAAAGCTTGAGCTGCAGACCGCGGTCGCATTGCACGCCGAATTGACGCGCGCCTACGCTGCCGCCGCGGCGCCGGTCGTCGTCGGGCTCGTTCACGGCCGGCTGAAGCCGGAAGAGAAGGCCGCGACGATGGAGGCGTTCGCGCGCGGCGAGATCGGCGTGCTGGTCGCGACGACGGTGATCGAGGTCGGCGTCGACATTCCCAATGCGTCGATCATGGTGATCGAGCATGCCGAGCGCTTCGGTTTGGCACAACTCCATCAACTGCGCGGGCGCGTCGGTCGCGGAACCGCAGAGAGCGTCTGCGTACTGCTGTTCGAGGAGCCTCTGACCGGTGCCGCCAGGCAGCGGCTCAAGGTGATCTACGAGACGAGCGACGGCTTCGAAATCGCGCGGCAGGACCTGCTGATCCGCGGCCCCGGGGAGTTCCTCGGTGCGCGCCAGTCCGGCGTCCCGCTACTTCGCTTCGCCGACATCGAGCGCGATGTCGCACTGATCGAACAGGCGCGCGATGCCGCCGACGAGTTGCTGAAAGCGCATCCGGAGGCCGCCCGGCAGCATCTCGACCGCTGGCTCGGCGGCAGGCAGGAGTACATCAAGGCCTGAGCGCGGGCGCCTACTTGCCGGAGTCCGCGAGCCCCAGCGACTGGTGCGGCACTTGCGAGGCCGGCGGAAATTTGTCCGGCCGGGGATCGCGGATGAAACCGCCACGATTGGGCATCTTCACCTGCGCCAGCGTAGTCGAGCTGAGCGTGCTATCGGGCGGGATGATCTTCGCCTCGGAGAGGATGTACGCACACAACGCATAGACCTGGTCGTTTCCGAGGCTGCCGGGCGCGGTGAACGGCATTGCGCGCTTGATGTAGTCGAACAGTGTCGTCGCGTAGGGCCAGTAGCTCTCGACCGTCTTGATCGGCGCATGCGCAGGGTCGCTGTTGACGAGCGTTCCCCGGCCGCCGATCAGGCGGTCGCCGAGTCCGCCCTGCAGCTTGTCGCCGTGGCAGGACGCGCATTGACCCTGGTAGAGCGCGGCGCCCTGCGCGACGCTTCCGGATCCCGGCCGGAAGTCCGCGTCCGTCGGCCAGCGGGGATGTGAACGCCGCGAGCTCAGAAGCCGTCGGTGTCGTGCCGAAGCCGTAGGGGCGAGGTGAGAGGCCGGCGGCGGTTGCCGTCGCGGTGACCAGGAACAGCGCCACACACCCGAAGCGGGCGTCAGTAATAGTGGACATTCGACACCTTTCCATCGGAGGCGACGTGCCAGCTCTGGATCGCATTCAGATGGTAGATCGAGCCGATCGGGCCGTTCAGGCCACGCACGGCAATCAACTGCCCGAGGGTCGGCTGCATGTAGCCGGTCGAGTCGACACAACGGCTCTGCAGGATCGCATCCTTGCCGTTCCATTCCCAGGGCATGCGAAAACGCGTATGGCAGATTGGCAATGCCGGTTGTTGCAGGGCTGCGCGGCGCCAGGTCCGACCACCGTCGGCGGATACGTCGACGCGCCGGATGGCGCCGCGTCCCGACCACGCAAGGCCACTGATCTCGTAGAACCCGGGGCCGTCGAGGGTCATCTCGCCCGACGGAAAGGTGATGACCGACTTCGCCTCCATCTCGAACGAGAACTGCACCGCCTTGCCGCTCGGGAGCAAATCGGTGTATTTCGACGTCTCCTCGCGCGTCATGAATGGAGCATCCGATACTTCGATCCGCCGCAACCACTTGATGTTCATGTTGCCTTCGAACCCGGGTGCCATCAGGCGCAGCGGGTAGCCCTGTTCCGGACGAATGGCTTCCCCGTTCTGCCCATACGCGAGGAAGCAATCCGTCAGCGCCTTCTCGAGCGGGATGCTGCGGGTCATCGCCGCTGCGTCACCGCCCTCGGCCAGCAGCCAACTGGCACCCGACTTGAAGCCCGCCTCTTCGAGAATTGTCCGCAGCGGCACCCCGGTCCACTCCGACGTCGACGTAAGGCCGTGCGTGCCCTGCACCGTCTTCATCGTCGGCTTGGACCATTCGGTCAGTCCGTTGCCCGAGCACTCGAGGAACATCGTCCGTGACATCGACGGAAAGCGCTTGAGGTCGCGCATCGAGAATTTCTTCGCGTTGCGCACCATGCCGTGCACGTACAGATGGTGCTTGCTCGGGTCGATCACCGCGGTGCCGCCGTGGCTGCGCTCGAAATGCAGACCCGACGGTGTCACGATACCCAGGCCGCTCTGCAGCGGCGTGAATGTCCACGATGACAGCGGCGTGGCGGTTTTGAAGCGCACACGGACTTCGGTCTCGAACTGCGAGCGCGAGCCGTAGCTTTCATCGGCAAGTGGATAGCCGGGAGTTTTGCTTGCGTCGGCGGGAACCTCATGCTCGATCGAGCCGAGCGAGGCCGCGGCGCGCGAGGGTCGGGGCCAGCCCGCAGCCACACCTGCGGCGGCAAGCGAACCGAGCATGAAACGGCGGCGATCCGACCTCGCGCCGGGCGCATCAGGCGCGGCGGCCGCGTCGAGTGCGTCGGGCGCGCCAGGTATTGCAGCGGGTACACCAGGTTTCGCCATCGAGCCCCCAGTCCTTCACCGCGCCGCGCGATCGACATCGGTCGTCTGGCCGATGTCGTCCGCACTTGGCGCTAGATACGGTGTTGCCGAATTCTTCCACATCCCTGGACCATGCGCTACCCGCCCTTCGCCAGTGGCCCAAGCTCCGGTTCGTCGCGGCAACACCGTCACGGTGCGCGGGCGTACCGGATTGAGGTGGCGACCAGCCGTGGATTGCCGCTCTTCGCCGATTTTCGCTCCGGCGCCGCCGTTGCCGCCGAGCTCGCGCTGATGCAGGCCTCGGGACTGTGGGAGCTTCTCGCCTGGGTCCTGCTGTCGTCCCGGCTCGATGCACTGATCGGCCTGCGGGGTGGCAACCTCGACGACACCGTCCCGGCGTTCCTCGAGCGCGCCGCGCTGCGGGTGATGCACGTTCGCGGCAACGGCTGCGCGGTCTGGGACGGGCGCTATCGCTGGCAGGTGATCGACGGCGACACCTCGGTCGCCGGGGCCGCCCGAGCGATCCTGCAGTTGCCGCTACGCGCCCAGCTTACCGAGCGGCTCGCTGATTACCCGTTCTGGGATAGCTGCTGGGTTTGCCCGCCGCGCGCTCCGCAGGGGCGCAGGCAGGCCCGAAGCGAGGCACTCGTCCTGCCTCCTCGGTTGGAAGTGGCCTGCGGTAAAATCCCATCCGGGCTGCCGTCGGCGCTGGCACCATGAATCCGAAGCCGGCGGTCGGCACGTATCACGATCATGGCGCTCTACACGCTGGGCCTCAACCACACGACCGCCCCGCTCGACGTCCGCGAGCGGGTGACGTTCGCGCCCAACGCGCTGTCCGACGCGTTGCGCGAGCTCACGGCGCGGTTGGCGGTCAGGGAAGCCGCGATCCTGTCGACCTGCAACCGGACCGAGGTGTATTTCCACGGCAGCGACCCGAACGCGGTCGCCCGCTGGCTCGAGGACGCGCACCGGCTGCCGCGCGCGACGCTCGACCCCTACGTCTACACACTGCCGGATGACCGCGCGGTGACGCATGCGTTTCGCGTCGCGAGCGGTCTCGATTCGATGGTGCTGGGCGAGCCGCAGATCCTGGGCCAGATGAAACAGGCGGTGCGCACCGCACAGGCTGCGGGGTCGCTGGGCCTGGTCCTGAACCGGCTGTTCCAGCGCACGTTCGCGGTGGCCAAGGACGTGCGCTCGCAGACCGACATCGGCAGCGCGTCGATCTCGATGGCCGCCGCCGCGGTGAGGCTCGCCGAGCGCATTTTCCCGTCGCTCGCCGACGCCGCGGCTCCTGCTGGTGGGTGCGGGCGAAATGATCGAGCTCGCGGCAACCCACTTCGCGTCGCGGGGACCGCGCTCGATCACCGTTGCCAATCGCACACTGGAGCGCGGCGGGAAGCTTGCCCAGCGATTCGGCGCTGACGCGATCACGCTGACCGACCTCACCGGGCGCCTCGCGCAATTCGACATCATCGTCACCTGCACGGCAAGCACGCTGCCGATCATCGGCAAGGGCACGCTCGAGCGGGTCATCCGCGAGCGCCGGCACGCCCCGGTGCTGGTCGTCGATCTGGGCGTGCCCCGCGACGTCGAAGCCGAGGCCGCTGTGCTCGACGACGTGTTCCTCTACAGCATCGACGACCTCGCCGAGATCGTGAAGGACAACCTGCAGATCCGGCGCGAGGCGGTTGCGCAGGCCGAGCAGATGATCGCGGCCCAGGCCGCGCATTTCCTCCAGTGGCTGCAGGGTCGCAGTGTCGTGCCCACGATAGCGGCGCTCGCGCGCCATCACGAGGCGTTGCGCAATGCGGAGCTCGAGCGAGCGCGCAGGCAACTCGCCGCGGGGACCGCCGCGGAAGCCGTCCTGGAAGCTCTTGCGCGCGGGCTCACGAGCAAGCTCCTCCACGATCCGCTCGCGGCGCTCAATTCGGCAGGCGAAGCCGAGCGCGCCGAGATGATCGCGCTGTTCGTCCGGGTCTACGGCCTTCCCGACCCGGTCGACGACCGCGAGTCGTAACCGCGCGCATCCCACGCTCCGCTGTCGCGCCCTCGGCGCAGGCGGAACGGACCTGCATGAAACCGACGCTTCGCACCCGGCTCGATCAATTGAGCGCACGACTTGCGGAGCTCGACGCGCTCCTCGCCGCCGAGGACGCGACGCGCGATCTCGACCGCTACCGGGCACGGTCGAAGGAGCGTGCCGAGATCGACCCCGTGGTCGCGCGCTACGCGGCGTTCCTGCGCGCGGAAGCCGATCTCGCCGCGGCGGCGGAGCTCGCGAGCGATCTGGAACTGCGCCAGCTCGTCAACGAGGAGCGCGAGGCGGTCGAGGGCCGGCTGGCGACGATCGAGGGTGAGCTGCAGGGAATGCTGCTGCCGCGCGATCCCGACGACGAGCGCAACGTGTTCATCGAAATCCGCGCCGGCACCGGCGGAGACGAGTCGGCGCTGTTCGCCGCCGACCTCTTCCGCATGTATGCGCGTTATGCCGAGCGGCAGGGCTGGAAGGTCGAGGTGGTTTCCGAATCGGCGTCCGACCTCGGAGGCTACCGCGAGATCATCGCGCGGATCGGCGGCAACGGCGTGTACGCGCGAGCTCAAGTTCGAGTCGGGCGGACACCGCGTGCAGCGCGTTCCCCAGACCGAGGCGCAGGGGCGTATACACACCTCGGCATGCACAGTGGCGATCCTGCCCGAGGCCGATCCCGTCGCGGATATCGCGATCAACCCCGCGGAGCTTCGCATCGACACCTTCCGCGCGTCGGGAGCCGGCGGGCAGCACATTAACAAGACGGATTCGGCAGTGCGCATCACCCACCTGCCGACGGGAACCGTCGTCGAGTGCCAGGATGATCGTTCGCAGCACCGCAATCGCGCGCAGGCCATGAGCGTGCTGGCATCGCGCCTCGTCGATCGCGAGCGGCGCGAGCGCCTGCAGAAGGAGGCCGCGCAGCGCAGGAGCCTGATCGGCTCCGGGGACCGCAGCGAGCGCATCCGCACCTACAATTTCCCGCAGGGACGGGTGACTGATCACCGGATCAACCTGACGCTGTACCGGATTGACGCCATCATGGACGGCGACCTGGACGAGTTGATCGGCGCGCTCGCGCGGGAGTTCCAGGCCGAGCAGCTCGCGGGCCTGGCTGACGCGTGAATCAGCCCTGGCTGCGCACGCAGCGTCTCGCGCTGCACGAGATCAACGCGTCGCATGCGAACGAGCTCCACGAGCTCGATTCCGATCCTCGGGTCATGCGCTACATCGGCAATGGCCGGCTGTCGACGCGCGCGCAAGTCGAGGCGGCGATCCGGCGCGTGCCGCGCCTGTACGCGCTCTATCCGGGGCTCGGCACCTGGCGCGCGACGCGACGCGACGACGGTGAGTTCATCGGCTGGTTCGCGCTCAAGTATGTCCCGGGCACCGCGGAAATCGAAGTTGGCTACCGTCTGCGCTTCGCCGCGTGGGGACGGGGCTATGCGACCGAAGGCGCGCGCGCGCTGCTGCGCCATGGCTTCGACGCGCTGGGGCTGTACCGGATCATCGGTCTCACCCATCCGGGCAACCACGCGTCGCAGAACGTGCTGCGCAAGGCGGGACTCGTCGATGCCGGGTGGGGCCGCTACTACGAGCGGAGGTTGCGCGTATTCGAGGCGCTGCGCGCGCAGGGCATTCAGAAATCGTGACGACGCTGCCCACGGTGCGCCAGGCGCTGGTGCAATGCGGTCTCGTTCCGATCGACGCGCAGGTGCTGCTCGCGCACCTGCTCGGGCGCGACCGCGCGTGGCTGATCGCGCATGCCGGAGGATGCGCTGCTGCGCGCCGATGCCGACAACTTCTTTGCGCTGGCGAAGCGGCGTCGCGAAGGTGAGCCCGTTGCGTACCTCACCGGCTGGCGCGAGTTCTGGGGCCTTCGGCTTGCCGTCGATGCGTCGGTCCTGATTCCGCGTCCGGAGACCGAGACGCTGGTCGAGCTGGCGCTGGCGCGACTCCCGGCGGACCAGCCGCTGCGGGTTCTCGACCTCGGCACGGGATCGGGAGCCGTCGCGCTGGCCATTGCGCACGAGCGCCCGCGTGTGCAGGTCCTGGGCATCGACCGCTCCGCCGCCGCAATCGCAATCGCACGTCGCAACGCGGTCAGTCTCGACCTCCGAAACGCGACTTTTGCGGAGGGGGACTGGTATCGCGATCTCGCACTGGACGGCGCTGCAGGTTTCGACCTGATTGCGAGCAATCCGCCCTATGTCGTCGGAGGGGATCCGCATCTCGCCGAACCCGATTTGCGTTGCGAGCCCGCGGATGCGCTGAATGCCGGGAGCGACGGCCTCGACGCGCTACGGACGATCATCGCCGGCGCGCCTGCACGGCTGGTTCGAGGGGCGTGTCTTGTCGTCGAGCACGGTTACGACCAGGCCGACGCCGTGCGTCGTTTGTTCGGCGATGCGGGGTTTGTTGACATCGTGTCGGCGCGCGACCTCGCCGGGATTGCCCGCGTGGTCGCGGGTCGCGTGCGTTGAACTCACGGCCAGTCCGCCGGCGTTGAGCTTCGGACGCGGTCGTCCGGTCTTCGGAATAAACGTGGTGCGTCACGGTTTTCGGACTGCGGAATAAACGTGGTGCGTCCCTGTTTTTTGGTGGGCGCCTACAATGCGCTTCCTTTGGCTGCGGAGGATCCCTTCGTGTTGACCCGCTACACCCTTGCCGCCTGCGCGCTGGCCCTGGCTCTGGCTATCACGCCCGCGTTCGCGCAACCCAAGCCGCGGATCGACAAAGCCGCCGATCTGCCCCATTTCACCTACCGCATCAACGGTCCGGTCGAGGACATCGTTCGCGACGCGGCGAAGTTCAAGCCCTTCGCTGCACAAGTGCGCCGCGACACCGAGTCGGTGCTCGCCAAATACGAGATCGACGATCACGCGACGCTGCGCAAGCTCGAAGGCGAGCTCGCGCTGCTCGACTATCTCGACGGCAACTACGACAGTGCGCTCACGCGCGCGGCACGGATCAAGGCGTTGCAGGAAAAGCCCGCCGAAAAACTCCTGTCGGGCATGCAGCTTCGCGCGATGGTCGACGCGCAGCGCAAGGAAGGCAGCGCCACGTCGCCGGAGTATCGCAGCGAAGTCGGGCGCCTTATCGCCGCCGATCTGGCGCCGCTGTCCTACGACGTCATCCAGAACGAGGTGAAGGAGGCGAAGGAGGGTGCCGAGATTGCGAGCGAGGCGCTGATGCTGGGCTACGTGCGCGACGTCATCCAGCCCACGGTCGACAAGACTGGGACGCTGAGCTCCGATCTCGCGCCGACGATCATCAATGCGCGGTTCAGGCTCACCGTGTCGCTGCCGTTGAAGGACACGCTGGTCAGCACCTACGCCACCTACCTCGCCGCGCACCATGTCGAGAAACCCGACATCTGGGCCGCGCGTGACGTGAGCCTTCCGGCCGGCAAACACTACGCGCCGGTCAACGTTGCGATCTGGGATAGTGGCGTCGATGTGTCACTGTTTCCGGGCCGCGTCGTGGAGAACACCGCGGGCACACCCGAGGTCATCGCCTTCGACCGCTATTCCGAGCCCGCCAAGGGCAACCTGCAGCCGATTCCCGCGGATCTGAAAGGCCGCATTCCGGAGCTGAAAGCGCGGCTCAAGGGCTTCTCCGACCTGCAGTCGAACATCGACAGTCCCGAGGCGAGCGCGCTCAAGAAATACCTGTCGGCGCTGAAGCCCGGTGAATACAAGAGCACGATCGAGCAGATCGAGCTTGCGGCCAACTGGATGCACGGCACCCACGTCGCCGGCATTGCGCTTGCCGGCAATCCTTACGCGCGGATCGTCGTGGGCCGCATCGAATTCGACTGGCACCTGCTGCCCGATCCGTGTCCGAGCAAGGTGCTGGCGGAGCGTGATGCACGCAACACGCAAAGCTATGTCGATTTCTTCAAGCGCAATCACGTCCGGGTCGTCAACATGAGCTGGGGCGGGAGCGTCAAAGGCGTCGAGGAAGCGCTCGAGATGTGCAACGTCGGCAAGGATGCGAGCGAGCGCAAGGCGATGGCGCGCGATATGTTCGACATCCAGAGGAACGCGCTCGCCCGGGCGTTCGCGAGTGCGCCGGATATCCTGTTCGTCACCGCGGCGGGCAACAGCGACCAGAACGCGTCTTTCGCCGAGGACATTCCCGCCGACATCTCGCTGTCCAACCTGATCACCGTCGGCGCGGTCGACAAGGCCGGCGACGAGGCGTCGTTTACCAGCTACGGACCGACGGTTGTCGTCGACGCCAACGGCTATCAGGTCGAGAGCGTGATTCCCGGCGGCGAGAAGCTGGCTGAATCGGGGACGTCGATGGCGTCGCCGCAGGTGGTCAATCTCGCTGCCAAGATGCTCGCGGTGGATCCGCGGCTCACCCCGCCGCAGGTGATCGCGGTGATCCGCGATACCGCCGACACCACCGCCGATGGGCGCCGCAACCTGATCAATCCCAGGAACGCGCTGGCGAAGGTCGAGGCGACCGCGTCGCCCTGAGCGCGGGTTTATTGCACCTGCGGCGTCGTCGCGTGTTGCCCTCGTCGCTACAGATCAGCATCGTCACGCATCGCTCCGATCCGGCGCTGCTTGCGCGCACGCTGCAGGCGCTGCGCGTCGCGATCATGGCGGCGCAGGACGCGGATGTCCTGAAAAGCGTGCACTTCGCCCTGGTCGACAACAGCGAGGATAGTGAAATCGCGACGCAGGTCGGCGACCTCGGCCGGGCGCATTTCACCGATACACCGGTCCAGGTGGCGATCGTCGACGGACATGCGAACATCGGCTATGGCGCGGCCCACAACCTGGTGATGCACGGCACGGGCGCCGACTATCATCTGGTGCTGAATCCCGATGCCGAGGCCGCGCCCGACGCGCTCGTCAATGCAATCCGCTGGCTGGACGCCCATCCTGAAGTCGGCGCGCTCGCGCCGGCGGTGAGCAGTCCCGATGGCGCGCGCCAGTATCTGTGCAAGCGCTATCCTGCGGTGCTTGACTTGCTGCTGCGCGGCTACGCCCCGCGCTGGCTGCGGCGCGTTTTCGCGCGGCGGCTCGCCCGCTACGAAATGCGCGACGTGGTCGACGCCGAGCCTGCGTGTCACGCGATCGGCATCCCCGCGATGTCGGGGGCTTTCATCCTGGCGCGGCGCGAGGCGATCCACCGCACCGGCGGCTTCGATCCGCGTTTTTTCCTCTATTTCGAGGACTTCGACTGGAGCCTCAGGCTCGCTGCAGTGATGCCCAACGCCTATGTTCCGGGTGTGCGCATCGTCCATCACGGCGGCGGCGCTGCGCGCAAGGGACTGCAGCACCTGCGCTGGTTCGTCGCCAGCGGATTGCGCTTCTACCGCAGGCATGGGTGGAAATGGTGGTGACCGACACGGCAAGAACCATGACCGGCCGAGATGCCCAGTGATCGGGGCGGACTAGCCGTGACCAGCGCAGTGGTCGCGATCAGCGGCGCCACAGGATTCATCGGACGCGCGCTGTGCGCGCGAATGGCATCGCGTCCCGCGCGCATTCGTGCACTGGTTCGTGATCCGCAGCGAGCAGCGGAAGTGTTGCCGGCAAATGTCGAGGTCGTCGTCTGCGATCTGGAGACCGCAAGCACGGCCGAGCTTGCCCGCGCACTGGCGGGTGTTGGCGCGATAGTCCATCTTGCTGGCCGGGCGCACGTACACGAAACGCGCGCCACGGACACCGACGCGCTCTATCAACGAGCAAACGTCGATGCCACCACACGCCTGGCCGAGGCCGCGCTCGCCGCAGGGGTCTGCCGGCTGGTATTCGCGAGCTCGATCAAGGTCAACGGCGAGGCCACACTTTCCGGGCGCCCGTTCAGGCCCGACGATCCGCCGGCACCCGCCGATGCGTACGCGCGCAGCAAGTTCCACGCGGAAGCCGCCCTCGCGCGCACCGCTCAGGGGACCGCAATGCTGCCGATCGTTCTCCGGTTGCCGCTGGTCTACGGTGCGCACGCACACGGCAACTTCCGGCGACTCGTCGACGCGATCGCAGTGCATCGCCTGCTGCCGCTGGGTGCCGTCCGGAACCGGCGCTCGCTGCTCGGGCTCGACAACCTGTCGGAGGCAATCGATGCCGCTCTCGCCGCACCACCCGCGGTAGCGGGCGTGCATCTGATCGCGGACGCCGAGCCGGTGTCGACTCCGGAACTGGTGCGTGCGATCGCGGCAGCGCTAGGGGTCGTCCCGCGACTCGTTTCGGTGCCGGTTTCGCTGCTGCGCGCCGCGGGCGCACTCGCGGGACGCAGCGAAGAAGTCGCGCGGCTGGTGTCGTCGCTGGAGGCCGATACGTCGTCGTTCACGCGCGTGACGGGCTGGCGGCCGCGTCCTTTCGCGATCGATGCCGCGATGCTTGTTCCCTGAGCACGCTCCAGTGCGTCGTCGCCTATAATCCCGCATGAGCGCACGAGCGCACGGGCGTCGCGCCGACGAGTTGCGGCCCGTCACCATCACACGCGGCTACACCAGACACGCCGAAGGCTCGGTGCTGGTCGAGACCGGCGACACGCGGGTACTGTGCACCGCGAGCGTCGAGGAGGGCGTGCCCGGGTTTCTGAAAGGGAAGGGACAAGGCTGGCTCACCGCCGAATACGGCATGCTCCCGCGCGCGACGAACACGCGGACGCGTCGCGAAGCGGCCGAAGGGAAGCCGTCGGGGCGCACTCACGAGATCCAACGCTTGATCGGCCGGTCACTGCGCGCAGTGGTCGATCTTGCCGCACTGGGCGAGCACACCGTGCGCATCGACTGCGACGTCCTGCAGGCCGACGGCGGGACGCGCTGCGCGTCGATCACCGGCGCATATGTCGCGCTGGCCGATGCCGTTCTCTGGTGCCGTGAGCGCGGCATGCTGGCTGCCACGCCCCTGCGTGACTATGTCGCTGCGGTGGCGGTGGGCATGGTCGGCGGCGTGGCGCTGCTCGACCTCGACTACGCGGAGGACGCCGGCTGCGACACCGACATGAACGTCGTGATGACGGGCGCAGGCGGCTTCGTCGAAGTGCAGGGCACGGCCGAGGGCGCAGCTTTCACGCGCGCGGAGTTCGACGCGCTGCTGGTGCTCGCGCAGCGCGGGGTCGCACAGTTGCACGAGGCGCAGCGGCGTGCGCTCGCAACGTAATTCCGCGGCATGCTCTTGCAACGTGATCCCGCGAAGTGATTCCCCGCCGTGATCCCTCGCCTCGTGCTCGCATCGAACAATGCGGGGAAGCTCCGCGAGTTCAGGCGGCTGCTTGCTCCGCTCGGGATCCAGGTGGTGGCGCAGGCGGAACTCGGTGTCGCTGAAGCCGACGAACCCCATGTGAGCTTTATCGAGAATGCGCTGGCCAAGGCGCGGCACGCCTGTGCGCGCACCGGACTGCCGTCGCTCGCCGACGATTCGGGGATCTGCGTAACCGCGCTCGGCGGCGCCCCGGGGGTCCGCAGCGCCCGCTACGCGGGGGAGCCGTCCAGCGACGCACGCAACAACGCGGCGCTGGTGACGGCGCTTGCCGGTGTCGCCGATCGCCGGGCGCATTACCGCTGCGTGCTGGTGCTCGCGCAACGCGCTGACGACCCGGAGCCGCTCATCGCCGAAGGTACCTGGCACGGCAGGATCATCGACACGCCTCGCGGCGACGGAGGCTTCGGCTATGACCCCCACTTCGAGGACCTCGCGACGGGGTTGACCGGCGCCGAGCTGCCGCTCGCGACGAAGAATGAGTTGTCGCATCGCGGCCACGCTATGCGCGCGCTGATCGCGCAACTCCGGGCGCTGGAGCTGCATGGGCATTGACGCCATCGCGCTCGACGCATCGGCGCTCTCGAAGCCGCATTTCAGCGCATTGCCGCCGCTGTCCCTCTACGTCCACATCCCGTGGTGCGTCAGGAAGTGCCCCTACTGCGATTTCAATTCGCACACTGTGCCCGAGACGTTGCCCGAGGACGCCTACATCGAAGCGCTGATTGCCGACCTTGAGAGCGCGCTGCCGCTGGTGTGGGGGCGCAAGGCCGGCTCGGTCTTCATCGGAGGTGGCACGCCCAGCGTATTCTCGTCCGCGTCGATCGACCGGCTGCTCGCGGCGATTCGCGCTCGGCTCCCCATCGCGCCCGGCGCCGAAGTCACGCTCGAGGCCAATCCCGGAACCTTCGAGCGCGAGCGCTTCGCGGGCTACTTCGCCGCCGGGGTGAACCGGCTGTCGCTGGGCGTCCAGAGCTTCGACGACAGGCACCTGCGCGCGCTGGGGCGGGTGCACGACGCCAACGAGGCGCGCCGCGCGGTGGAAGCGGCGCTGATGCTCTTTGGCAACGTCAACCTCGACCTGATGTTTGCGCTGCCGGACCAGGATGTCGACGATGCGCTCTGCGATGTCCGGGCAGCACTCGCCTTTTCGCCGCAACACCTGTCGCTCTACCACCTGACGATCGAGCCCAACACGCTGTTCCACCGTTATCCGCCACAGCTTCCCGACGACGACTCGGCCGCAGACATCGAAGACGCGCTGCGCTTTGCGCTCGACGCTGCCGGTTATGTGCATTACGAAACATCGGCACACGCCAAGCCGGGCCGCGAATGCCGGCACAATCTGAACTACTGGCGCTTCGGCGATTACCTGGGGATCGGCGCGGGTGCGCATTCCAAGCTTTCGTTCCCCGATCGGGTGCTGCGGCAGTTGCGCTACAAGCAGCCGCGGCAATACCTGGAGCAGGCAGCGCGCGGCGCGCCGCTGCAGGAGGAGACCGAGGTTTCGCGGCACGACCTCGCATTCGAGTTCATGCTGAACGCGTTGCGCCTTACCGAGGGTGTTCCAGCCGCGACTTTCGCCGAGCGTACGGGCCTGCCGCTCGCGGTCGCGGGTTCGGCGCTCGAGATCGCGGTGCGCAAGGGCCTGCTCGATCCCGACCCTTCGGTGATCAAGCCCACGCCGCTGGGGCGACGCTTCCTCAACGACCTGCAGGCGCTCTTCCTTTCGGGCAAGGGTGAGTCGGCATGAAGCGCGCGAGGCACCACCGCGTTCCCGCCGCGCTGCACGCGAGCGCCGGGCGCGATCCGCCGTCGAAGCCGCTCATCAAGCGGCGCAATCCGGTCGCACGCTCACCGCTCCTCGCCAAGGGCGGACCGCACGGCAAATCCGGAGGTGCGCTGCGGCGCAGGGCCAAGGTCGAGCTCGGCAACGCCGCGCGCGATCTCGACCTCACCGACGAGCAATGACACCGTCGCCCTACGTCCGTTGCGATTGCGCCCCGCGATGACGCTGTCGCGGCGCGATCTCGAGCAGGGCCGGATGCGCGCCGTCTACATCGAGGCGCTGCCCGAGCATCACACGCTGACCGACGACGAGCTCGCGCACTCGCTCGCGGCGACGTTGGAGCATCGGCCCGCGGGCGCCGGCTGGTGGGTGTTCGCCTACGGATCGCTGCTTTGGAATCCGTTGTTCCCCGCTGCGGAGACACGTGTCGCCAGCGTGCACGGCCTGCACCGCCGCTTCTGCCTGTGGTCGCTTGCCTCGCGTGGCACGCCCAACGCACCGGGGCTGGTGCTGGGTCTGGACCGCGGCGGATCGTGCCGGGGCGCGGTATACCGCCTGCACTCGGCGCAGGTGATGGACGAGCTGCGCCTGCTGTGGCGGCGCGAGATGGTGACGGGTGCCTATGCGCCGCGCTGGCTCGCGGTCGAATGCGGCCGGCGGCGCGTTATCGCGCTCGGCTTCGTCGTCCGGCGCGACCACGCGCAGTACGCCGGCAAGCTCACGATCGACGCACAGGCCGGGGTTCTCGCGACGGCCTGCGGCGCGTTCGGCTCGTCAGCCGATTATCTCGAGCATACGCGCGCCGCCCTCGCGGCGCGCGGTATCGCCGAGCCCTACCTGGAGCGGTTGTCGGCGCGCGTCACATCGCGATGTTGCGGCCACCGTCGACGTTGATCGTCTCGCCGGTGATGTATGGCGCCTCCGCCAGCAGGAAGTGCACGGCCTTGGCGATGTCGTCCGGCGTGCCTTCGCGCCGCAGCGGCGTGTGGGAAATGATTCGCTGGCGCGCAAGCTCGTCGAACACTTCGGCGTCGGGCCAGAGGATCGGTCCGGGAGCGATCGCGTTGACGCGGATGTCGGGCGCAAGCTCGCGCGCGAGCGAACGCGTCAGACCCTCGAGCCCGGCCTTGGCGATCGAGTAAACGACATAACTTTTGAGCGGGCGCTCTGCGTGGATGTCGGTGATGTTGACGATCGCGCCCTGCGTCTTTCGGAGCGCCGGTGCGGCCGCCTGCGACAGGAACAGCGGCGCCTGCAGATTGGTACCGATCAGGTCGTTCCAGTCGGCGGGCGATATCTCGCCGATGGCCGTCGCATAGAAGGTCGCCGCGTTGTTGACGACGGCATCGAGTTTGCCAAAGGTCTGCACCGTCTGCTCGACCAGCGACGGCAGCTTGCCGACGTCGAGAAGATCGGCCTGGATCAGCGCTACCGAATCTGCGCGCAGATGGTTGAGCTCGGCCTGGAGCAGGCGCGCTTCCCCAGCCGAAGCGCGATAATGCAGCATGAGCGATGCGCCGGCCCGGTGCAGCCGCCGGCAGATCGCCGCGCCCACCCGCTTCGAGCCGCCGGTGATCAATACGACGCTTTCGTTCAAGCCGCGCCCCTGTGAGGCCTGCCGGCCGATCGGACTGTCGCTCAATCTAGCATAGTCATCGGACAACGCGAACGCCCTTCGATGCCCGCGACGTCCGCGTCCCTGCCCCTTCCGGATACTCTCGAGCGTGAGCACAGCGGCCGGGTTGTTGCCCGCGTGCGCGAGGCAATCGCCGAGGGCGGAGGGTTCATTCCTTTCTCGCGCTACATGGAAATCGTGCTCTATGCGCCGGGGCTCGGCTACTACGTCGCCGGAGCGCGAAAATTCGGGTTCGACGGCGATTTCGTCACCGGCCCCGAGTTGACGGCGCTGTACGGCGCTGCGCTCGCCGCGTCAGACACGAGTGATCCTCGACGCGACCGGAACGCACGACATCGTCGAGCTGGGCGCGGGCAGCGGGATGCTCGCCGCGTCGATGCTGAATGCCCTCGCACCGGATGATGCGTCGTCGCTGGGCTACACGATCCTCGAGGTGAGTCCTGAATTGCGTGAGCGCCAGGCCCGGACGATCGCTGCGATGGCCCCCAATGGAACACGGCGCGTCCGATGGATCGAACGCCTGCCGCCGGACATCAATGGCGTCGTCGTCCTGAACGAGGTGCTCGATGCGATCGCGCCGCGAGTCGTTACCCGCCGCAGCGGTGCCTGGTACGAGCGCGGCGTGGCGTGGCGCGATGCTGCGCTCGCCTGGGATGAACGACCGCTTGACGACGCGAAGCTGCTCGCGATCGCGCGCAAGCGCTTTCCGCCCGAGGGGGATTACGCGAGCGAGGTCAACCCTGCGGCGGAAGCGCTGGTCGCGACGCTGGCACGCCGGCAGCGCGCGGGCGCGATCGCGGTCGTCGACTACGGCTTCCCGCAAGCGGAGTACTACCACGCGCAGCGCGCCGAGGGCACGCTGATTGCGCATTATCGGCACCGCTCGAGCGCCGATCCTTTCCTGTGGCCCGGTCTTTGCGACCTCAGCGCGCACGTCGACTTCACCGCAATCGCCGCCGCCGCCGAGGGTGCGGGCCTCATCGTCGCCGGATTCGCGACGCAGGCGGCGGCGTTGCTGGGCTGCGGCATCCTCGATCTGCTCGCTGCAGAGGGGGCACCTGAATCGCTTGCCTACCTGCGCTCGGCGGCGGCGGTGCAGAAGCTGGTCTCGCCCGCGGAGATGGGCGAGCTGTTCAAGTTGCTGCTGCTCTCGCGCGGCGATCCGGCGTGGCCGAGTCTCGCGCTGAACGACATGACCGATCGGCTCTGACCAGCGTCAGCGGACGACCAGTACGCCTTTCATGATGGGATGAAAGGTGCAGAGGTAATCGTGGCGCCCGCGCACGTTGGCGGTGTGCTTCCACGAAGCGCCCGCGGCGATCGCGCCCGAATCGAATACACCTGTCGCAGTCACCGTGTGCGGCACCGGATCGTTGTTTTGCCACACGACGGTATCGCCCAGGGCGACGGTCAGGTCCGAGGGCTTGAACGCGAACGAGTCGATGCTGACGCTATGCGTGGCCCCGCTCTCGGAGGCACCCAGCGCGCGGCGGGCGCCGAGGCCGCCGATTGCGGCGACCGCGACGCAGGCCGTGCGCATCGCCAGGAGAAACCGCCGGCGCGAAGCGTGGGTACCCATCATCGCACCGACAGCATCCGTCGTCCGCTCGGAGGCATCAGCCACCCAGCTTCGATTGCAGCATCTTGGCATGGTCGAGGTGAGCGACGAAGGCCGGACGCACCTTGACGAGCAGCGCCTTGAGCTCCGCGTTCTGCGCGTTGGGGATCAGGGTCTGGTCGATGGCGTTGATGACGGCCTCGTGGTAGGCAACCTCGTGGTCGATGTAGGCCTTGTCGAACGCCGGACCGTTCAAAGTTTCGAGGTGCGCGACGTTCTCCTCCCCGCCTTTCTTGAGGCTCTCGGCGGTCGGATTGTCTTCGGGAGTGACGTGCAATTTGGTCACCAGCGCGACCGCAGCGTTGTTCACTCCGGTGTGGTCGGTGACCATCATCTTCCCGAAGTCTTTGATGTCGGCATTCGCCGACCGCGCTTCGGCAAGCTTGCCCGCGTCGATGTCAACCTGGTTGGCGGTAACGACGATCGCGGCGATCTGCGGATCATTGGGACCGGCAGCCTGGGCGTTGACCGCGAAAGCTGCAACGGTGAGGGCTACTGCGAGTGCTGATTTGCGGAATTTCATGACTACTCCTCAAGGGTTATCGCGTTCGCCAAAGGGCAAACGCATACCTGCAGCCGGCAGATACGGGCGGTCGGGCCAACTGGATGCACGGCGGCGCGCAGGGGTGCGAGGCGGGCGTCAACTGCCGGGGTCGCGCCGGGCCAGGTCGGGTTGCGGCGCGATCCTCTGCAGCACCGCAGCCACGATGCGGTCGCAGCGCGTGCCGTCGAAGGCGAAGACATCCTGCGCCCCAATGTCGAGATCGTGGGCGATCGATTCGCGCAGGCGCGCCTTGGCCCGGAACAGCCGGGTACGCACCGTCGCCTCGGGAAGCTCGAGGCAGCGGGCCGTCTCTTCGACGCTCAAGTCCTCGACTTCGCGCAGCACGAAAACGGTGCGAAACGCCTGGGGCAGGTCGTCGATCTTGCACTCGATCAGGCGGCGTATTTCACTGCGCATCGCGGCGTCCTCCGGCGAGCGGTGCGACGATTCGTCGGCGAACTCCGCGCCCGGCTCGGCGTCGCGATCGTCGGCGCCGCCGAAGTTGACGACGACGCGCTCACGGCCCGACTTGCGCAGCATCTGCAGCGCCTGGTTGACCACGATCCGGGTGAGCCAGGTCGACATCTCGGCGTCTCCACGAAATGTGTCGAGCTTGCGATAGGCAGCGACATAGGCATCCTGCAGCGCGTCTTCCGCGGCGGCATCCTCGCGCAGGATTGCCCGCGCGGTCCGGAACAGCCGGCGGTTATGCCGCCGCATCAGCGCTTCGAACGCCGTGCGGGTCGCCTGCGCGGCCGCGCCCGGGTCCGCGATTGCGCCTGCGGGCGCAGGTTCGCCATTCACGGCGATCGGGGACGGGCGGGGGCGGTCGGGCACTGCCATGGCGTCAATTCAAGAGGGTGATGGCCATTGGATGCTCGCCGGAAGCCCCGCGTTCCCGCTTGCGCACCGGTCCACGCGTGGACCGCCCCACGGCGGACACCCGGCGCGCCTATTGCCGCCGGTATTCTTGTGTAGCACACTTGTGCTACAAAATGCAATTGCGCAACGAGCTTTTCCATGTCCACAACCACCATTCGGCTGCCGCAGGATCTCAAGGAGCGCATCACTCGCGCCGCTGAACGGGCCGGAACCACCGCGCACAGCTTTATCCTGGAAGCGATCGCAGAGAAGGCTGAACAGGAAGAGCGCCGGGGCGACTTCCAGGATGCGGCCGAGCGGCGATACGCTGAGATTGTCGCTTCGGGAAAGACAGTGCCATGGAGTGAGATGCGCCACTACCTCGAGCGCCGCGTTACCGGCAACAAGATTACCCGGCCCAAGCCGCGAACGCCCGCGCGCTAGCCGTGTCGCGCATCGAGGTCGCGTCGGAGGTCATGGACGATCTCGATCGCATCCTGGAGCATCTCTTCCAGGACCAGGCGGCGGATGCGTCATCGCGTATCGAGGACATCATAAGGGCAATTGATGTACTCGAACGCAATCCGCTGATCGGTCGCCCTGCCTGGGCGAACTTCAGAGAACTGGTGATCGGGCGCAGCGCGCGCGGACATGTCGCGCTCTATCGATATGTCGCAGAGCTTGACACGGTGTTCGTGCTTGCCATCCGTAGTCAGAAGGAGGCGGGTTACACGAGAATGCAGGCTTGAGCAGAATCGCCACGACGCTGCCGCTATCGATACCGCTGCACGGCGAATGTGGTGACTGCACTTGCCGGCCGTCACCGGCGGATAGCCGCCGTTGATCACCGCGTGAATCACATTGGCGGCGGGCGTCGCAGTGACCGCCCGATTTCCCGCCAGCGCGGGATACGCAGGAGGAGCGCCCTCGCCATTCTTGCCGTGGCACACGGCGCAATGATCGGCGTAGATCTTCGCACCGCGCGCGATCACCCCGGGTGCCGGACGCGATCCTTCCGGACCGCGCTCGGCCGCCGCGCCGTCGAATTGGATCGCGCGAACCAGTTCGCGCCCGTGTCGCTGGCGCAGGTCCACTTCTGCTGGAGATTGCCCCCGCAACTGCGCCGGCTACACGGTCGTGACCGCACGTGACTTGTGCAACGGCGCCCCGTTGCAGCGACGCGCGACAGTCCGCCGCACAGTGCGTGTTCCCGGCGCCAACGCAAGCCCTCAGCGGATCGCTACGACTTGGGACTCACCGCGACAACCTTCAGCTCGTGGCTTTTCACCTGCTCAATCAGCGGTCCTGTCACGTCGAGGAACTCCAGGTTGACCTTAGCCTTTTCGTTGGGGTTCAGCACCAGTCGTTTTGAAACGGCCGTCGCGGTACCGAGTAGCTTCCCATCGGCGTCAAACACTTGCCCGGCGACCTTGATCGGTCCCACGGGGACGCCGGCGAGGTTCTGCACGGTGGCTTTGATGTGAAGGTGTCCCGCCGCACACACGTACATTCCCGGCTCCATCCCCGGATGCATCTCGGTGCTCTCGATCTGAATCTTGACCTCGTCCTTGAGGTTGCCGGCGAGCGCTGCTTCGGCGCCGCCAAGCAGCATGAGTGCGACGACGGACCACGTGATGATGGCTTTCATTGAAGCCCCTCCTCTGTCGGGTGCTGCATGTCCTCGATGGCGCGACAGGATCTGCTTACGCTGCGCGCTTTCGGCCGTCACCCGGAGGTTACCTGGGGGGCACGGCGCCATTGACGATACTCAACACGCGCCAACCGCGCTTCGTCTTGACCAGGATTTGATCTAACTGCGTGGACTGTGCAGCGCCACCATCGGTAGTCGAGACGCGAACGAAAAGCTCCGCCGTGGAAATGTTCAGCATCAGGACTTGAAACGTCGACCAATCCGGATCAACCCTCCATGTGCCGTGAAACAGCTCCGCAAAGTGGCGGAGTGCTGCGTCGCGTCCTCGGCCGACCTGCCCCTGCGTGATCCAAAGGACATCCGGGGAATCGCTGATGAGTTCGCCGACTGCCTTGAGGTCGTGCGCGTTCTGCGCGGCGACGAACCGGGTGAACACGCTTCTGATCTCATCTCTCGGCGCACCGGCAACGGGGTTCGTAGCCAATAGCGCAACGGCGGCGAGGGCAACGAGACTCGTGGCAAGGTACGAACGCATGCCTATTGACCTCCCGCCGGATCCGTTGATCGCTCGATCGGTCGGGTCATAGTACACGCCCGCAGCGCGCGGACCATTGCGATCTCGCAACGCCGCAGCCGGTGAGCCTCCCACATCCGGCAGGGAGTTGGCCTATAGTTACGGCGCGCCGTCGTCTGGGCGACCAACCGGAGTGAACCATGGCTCATCAGCCCCCGAAAGAGAGCAAGAAGAAGGCGAAGCACACTGCAAAGGAAAAGAGGTCAATCAAACAGCAGAAGAAACACGCGAACGACCCGGCGACCCTCATCAAGCAGTGAGCGGGCGCGGCTATTCGCCGGGGCCGAACGGACGTCACCCTGGCGTTCATGAATCAACCACCCGGGGTGCGGGCGGCGGATAACGGGGCCGGCGCGCGTTTCTGCCACCCCCACGCTACTGGCGCCAACTTGCCGAATTGACCGCTGCATCACCTACCGTTCACTGCTGCGATCAGTTCCAGCGGCCGGCGCTCCCACCGATGCCGTAGCGCCCGGCGCCTAGCAATGCAACGGCTATGGCTACGATGAGGTACAACCCCTGCAGTTCGAGGGCCCAGCCACCTTCGGGCGCGAGCTGAAAGAACTGGCCCATGTGGACGAGCAGCAGCGCCACGACCATGTTGATGGCGATGACAATGGCGGCCAGACGCGTCCACAGACCGATGATGACCAGCAGCGGTGCGAGCACTTCGCCAACGTAGACAAGGTAGCCGAACGGCTCAGGCAGCCCCGCCTTCTCGACGATGTCGAGCACGAACCCCGGTCCGCCCTTGATCTTGCTGATGCCGTGGATGAGGATGAGCAATCCGAGGATAAGACGCAGCAGCAGCTTCGCGGCGTCCTGTGCGGAGGTGCCGTCGACGCGCCCGGACGTGGTTGCGACAGAGCCCATGCGGGTCTCCTTCGGGAAATGCGGCTAGCGTAGTCTGAACGCGGATGCAGCGAGGATGATGCAATGCGCTGTTCGAAGGCTCAATGACCAGTGGCGTCGCCCTTCCGACCTGCCTCGAACAGAAACCACGTACGCCGTTCGGTCTCGTCGATCCAGACCTCGAGGACGCTCGCGGTAGCGACGTCGCGGTGCTCGTCGCAAACGTTGTGCGTCTCGCGCATGCGCGCGGCAAGCGTCTTGTTGTCGTCGCGCAATTCGGCGAGCATGTCGGACGGCTCGACGTACCCGGCGTCGTTGTCCAGCACCCGCTGCGTTCGTGCGATCTGGCCAATGGACTTGAGCGTCGCGCCGCCGAGCTTGCGCACGCGCTCGGCGATCGGATCGGTCATCGCATATAGCTGATCGGCCTGCTCGTCGAGCAGCAGATGGTAGTCGCGGAAATGCGGTCCGCTCATGTGCCAGTGGAAGTTCTTCGTCTTCATGTAAAGCGCGAAGGCGTCGGCAAGAAGCGCGTTCAGCGCACCGGTAATATCCCTGGTCGCCGTCGCGGCCAGGTCGGTGGGCGTCGCCAGCGGTGCGTTCCGTTGGCGCTCGAGGTCCCGCGTTTTCGTTGTCGGGTTTTTCATGGCGAGTTCCTTATGTTGGTCGTGGAGTCATGCCTGCGATGGTTCGGCGTTGCCAGTGTAATCCCGGCCCGCCTAAGGATAGGCATTTCAACCGCGCGAGCCGGAGCGTGGGGGAGCCAGTAGGGTGGCACAGGCGTGGATTTTCGGTGGCCTCGACTGCGGCGAACCGCGGTGAATCCTTCTCGGCTGCTCGCATTCGTCCGCTGGATCATCACGGCTTCACCATCACTTTGATCGCTTCGCGCTCGCTCATGGCCCGGTAGCCGTCGGGCACTCCATCGAGGTCGACGACGCGATCGAACACGCGGCCGGGCTCGATGCGGCCTTCAAGCACGTCCGGCAGAAGTTTCTCGATGTATCCGCGCACAGGCGCGGGCCCGCCGCTCACGGTGATGTTGTGGTAGAACGCCGGCTGCGAGGCGGGCATCGTCGCGTCCTGCGGAACACCGACGCGGCCAACCGCACCCCCCGGGCGGGTGATCTCGATCGCTGTCTGCATCGCCTGCGCAAGGCCGACACACTCGAGCACGGAATGCACGCCATGACCGCCGGTGAGCTCGCGCACGCGCTCAACCGCCTCTGCGCCACGTTCGCTCACGACGTCGGCCGCGCCGAATTCGCGCGCGAGCGCGATCCGGTCAGGATGGCGGCCGAGGATGATGATCTGCTCTGCACCGAGACGCTTTGCGGCGATCACGCCACACAAGCCGACGGCGCCATCGCCGACCACAGCGACGGTTTTCCCGGGCTCGACTTTGGCGGCCACAGCGGCGTGATGGCCCGTGCCCATTACGTCCGCAAGCGTAAGGAGCGATGCGAGCAAAGCATGGTCTGGTCCGACGGGGAGGGCGAAGAGCGTTCCGTCAGCCAGTGGGATCCGCACCGCCTCCGCCTGCGCCCCGGCGACCTCCGTCGTGCCGAAGAATCCACCATGGACACACGAGGTCTGCAACCCTTCGTGGCAGAAGAGGCAGGTGCCATCCGAATAGGCGAAAGGCATGATGACAAAATCGCCGACCTTCACCTTCCGGACGTCGGCGCCCACGGCCTCCACGACGCCGATCGCCTCGTGACCCATCACGCGGCCACCTTCGCTGCGCTCCATCGTCGCGTATGGCCATAGGTCGCTGCCACAGATGCAGGCAAGGGTGACCCGGACGATCGCATCGGTTGGGCTCCTGATGGTGGCGTCGGGGACATTGGCGATCCGTACGTCGCCGGCTCCGTACATTACTGTTGCACGCATGGTGATATACCTCCTAGGCCTGGTGTTCGTCAAAGACGCGCTGCGCGATCGGCAGAGCTGTGTTCGCTGTCGGCCATCCTGAGTAGAAGGCCAGATGCGTGATCAGTTCGATCAGCTCGTCCTTGCTGACGCCGTTCTCGAGTGCTTTCTTCAGATGAAACGACAGCTCGTTGGTGCGGTAGAGCGCGACCAGGCACGTGACGGTGATGAGACTGCGATCACGGGGCGATAGACCCGGTCGTTCCCAAATGTCGCCAAACAGAACTTTGTCGGTGTATTCGGCGAGTGCGGGGGGGCTGTGGCCGAATGCCTTGCGTGCTGCGGTGGGTTGATTGGGCATGACGATCTCCTGGCATTTGTGTGCACTTGTGAACGAGGCTTAAGAATGGCGCGCGCGAATCTAAATCAGCTGCTCACCTTCGTGGCTGTGGCGCACCGGTTGTGCGCGGCCACGATGATGGATCGTGAGAACTCAGTTTCAATATCAGTCGCTTGTAATGCGACGTGTGCAGGGCGTGTGCACGAAGGGACTGCGATTGATTTCGCCCGCGTACGCTTCAATGCGATCTTCGCGTGCCTCAGCAAAGCGGCGACGAGGAAGAATGCGCAAAGCGGTGCCGGCCACGCGAGTCCGCGAGCGAATCGACGTGACTGCTATCGCCAACAGCTACCATATGGCAGAGTCACCGATAGCGGTCGCTCAATGGCGCGATTTCTCCTAAGCGGACGCCAAACGTCTGGATTGGTGCCGAGCCATCACGTGAGTCGGCAATGGCACGATGTTCATGGTCAGTCCGCTCCACCTGAGGATAGATTTCCTATATAGCCGTCGCTTCATAGACCATCGTACCGAAATACGTGGCCATCCATTCCGCCTTGTGCGGGTATGCACTCTTGTGTTCGTCGGATAGATCGGGTTCACTTATTCGATCAAGCCGGAAACCATTGCTTAGAAGCGCGTTGATATGGGTCGATATCATGGGCTTGCGGTGCGACACAGTTATCGACGGATCCCATGTTGAAGGATAGCTGTAGACACCTTCGTCTCGATAAGCCGAAGCGGGGGCGAGCTTCTCTCGTTCCATTTTTTCAACTACGTAGCGAAATGGATGGGCGGTCGTTAAAATAAAGCGACCGCCATCGCAAACGAAGTCGCGTATAGCGGCAATCGCTTCCGAGAGATTCTCGGAGTAGCCAATAGCTTGAAAGCAGACGGCGATATCGAACTTCTGGCCCGACAATGCCTCCACCTGAGATAGGCGAGACAGATCGCCCACACAGAATTTAAGGTTCGGGGGCATCTCGCGGGATTTCCATTGCGAGATGAACGACTCGCTAATGTCCACGCCAGTGACCGCCGCCGCACCGGCGAGCGCGAAATGCAGGGCCTTTCTTCCACTTCCGCAGCCGATATCGAGAATCCGTTTACCGATAACATCACCGACTGCCTGTAGTTGCGCCGGCCAGTCGAGCAGTGTGTCTAGTGAATCCGCTCGCACGCTGAGCGCTTCGTACTTGGTTGAAAGCTCCTCCCAGCTGCGATTACTCGCCATCGCACAATTTCCTTTAAGGGCGGCTTGCTCGCGATCGGAATAGCGCTAACGCGAGACACGGCGTTCAGCGGACGGAGACAAATGATTCTGCCATGAATGCGAGGAACAGTTTACGGCACACCCTCGAACGGTCGCTCCGAGCGGGTCAGCGCGATTCGCGAACGGCTGCTTCTCTAACCGGCCACAGACAGCAATGCGTAGATAGCGGAAGTACGGTCTCTGCATGGATATCGCCGGGGATCGCGCTTTCGAGTCGAAGACTATCGCGAAAGCAGGACCACGAATTGCCGCGGCGTCACGACTCGCGATTTTGGCGGGCGATGTTCCAACAGCAGCTTATCGCCCGTGACCAGCACGTAGTTCGGTTCACTCTCGACGAGCGACCACACATGAGCATCGTTGACGTCGGGTGCGCCATCACGATGCTCGGGCTCGCGAACGATTGCATTGGCGGTAAGCGTGGTCAGCAGCAGATCCACTTCGCGCTCGCTCAAGCCGTGCAACGTACGAACCTTCCTGCGCAGCAGCACTTCCCGGTATTCGGCAAGAAGGGCGGTAGAAAGCAGAAACGCGAACTCGCCGCGACACATGCCGTCGAGGATCTGTGCCGTGGGAGAGTTGACGTCTCCCGTCAGCAGAGCGGCGACAACGACATTGGTGTCGATGACAGCGGCGAGAGGCTTCACTTGCGCCGCGCCGCGCGGGTTTCCGTCACCGCGAGGTGCAGGGCATCGGCTTCGCCGAGTGAGGCAAGCGCACGCGCTTTCGCAACGAGCTGCTCGGCGCTGCGCATCGTCTTGATACCGTAGAACTCGAGGCTTTCCTCGATCAACTGGCCAATCGTCTTTCGACGCTTCGCTGCCGCCTCGCGCAGCGCGAGATGCCGCTCGTCGGTGAGGGTGATTGTCAATCGAGCCATTTCGTCAGATCCTTTCTGATGCACTGGTGCATGCGCACCAAGGCATCATAGCACCCGTACGAACGCGTCACAAGGGATGATCGAAGGTGTCGCGTGCGCTACGTGTGCAGTCGCCAGGGAAAGCGGCCCGAACCATCGGAAGCTTGCTCCGATAAGATCACAAGGGTTCGGCGAGCCGTGCATCTCTGCCGCTCAAATCGTCAGTCGATCCAATAATCTATTGGGCCGATCGAGGAGAGAAAAGATTCATGAAATGAATGGCTTAGGATGGCGCTTTGCCGTGGCCCCGATGATGGACTGGACCGACCGGCACTGCCGGTTCTTCCTGCGCCTGATTTCCCCGCATACGCGCCTCTACACCGAGATGATTACCGCGCCCGCGCTCGCCCATGGCGACGTGCCGCGGCACCTCGATTTCGATCCGGCCGAGCACCCGGTCGCGCTGCAGCTCGGCGGCAGCGACCCGCGGGAGCTCGCCCACGCTGCGCGGCTTGGCGAGCGCTGGGGCTACGACGAGATCAATCTCAATTGCGGCTGCCCGTCCGAGCGCGTGCAGACCGGGAGTTTCGGGGCCTGCCTGATGGCCGAGCCGGCGCTCGTTGCCGATTGCGTGCGGGCGATGCGCGACGCCGTCAGCGTCCCGGTGACGGTCAAGCATCGGATCGGCCTCGATCACGACGACGAGTTACGCGTTCGTCAGGGATTTCGTGGGAACGGTGGCGGAAGCGGGATGCAGCGTGTTCATCGTCCACGCGCGCAACGCCGTCCTCAAGGGCCTGTCGCCGAAGCAGAACCGCGAGATCCCGCCGCTACGCCACGACGTCGTCCGCTGCCTGAAGCGCGATTTCCCGGCGCTTGCGTTCGTGCTGAACGGCGGCCTCAGCGATTGGGACGCGATCCTGAGCGAGCTCGGACATGTCGATGGCGTGATGCTCGGCCGCGCGGCGTACCACGATCCTTACCTGCTCGCGGACGCCGGGCGCCTCGTCTTCGGCGATGCAGCCCCGCCGCGGTCGCGCGCCGAAGTGCTGGCTGCGCTCGCGCAATACGCTCAGCGCCAGGCGGCGCAAGGCGTCGCGCTGCGCTCGATTGCGCGGCATGCGCTCGGTCTTTACCACGGCGTCGCTGGCGGCCGGCGATTCCGGCAGACTCCTTTCGGATGCGGCCCGGCTGCACGCAGGTGATCCGACGCTGTTCGACCAGGCGCGCCTTGCGGTCGAGGCCGAGGATGCGTCCGATCGCGGGCCCCGACCACCATCGATCGGTCAGGGCCGCGGCATGTCGTCGGCGATGTAGGCTTCGATGATGCTCCGGAAGTCGGCATCGGCACGCATGCCAAGCGAGGTGCCGAACGCGGGCGCGAAGTTCGACGGCCAGGTGGCGACGATGGCGTCGATCACCGGGTCGCGGCGCCAGTGGACGCGCGCTGCAACCTCGCTTCCGGCAACCGCGCGCAGTGCGTCGACCATCTCGCCCACACCGACGCAAAGCCCGGGGACATTGACCGAGCGCGTATGCGTGAATGCCTTCGCCCGCGCTTCGTGCCCGGCGATCAGGCTGTCGATGACGCTGCGCGGAGACGCTAGCCACACCCGCGTCGCCGGCGCCACCGGGCAGTTGGCGTCGATGCCCGCAAGCGGTTCGCGGATGATGCTGCTTGCGAACGACGAGGCTGCGCGATTGGGCTTGCCCGGCCGCACGACGACCGTCGGCAGGCGCAGGCTCCGCCCGTCGAGATAGCCCTTGCGCGTCATGTCGTAGATGAGCAGTTCGGCGATCGCCTTCTGCGTACCGTAGGACGTCTGCGGCCTCAACGCGGCAGTGTCGGGCACCGGGTCGGGAAGCGCGCCGCCGAACACCGCAAGCGAGCTCGCGAAGATCAGCCGCGGCGGTCGCGGGAGCGCGCGGCAGCGCTCGAGGAGCAGGCGAGTCGCGTCAAGGTTCGCGCGCATGCCGATGTTGAAATCGGCTTCGGCCTGTCCGCTGACCACCGCGGCCAGATGGAACACCGAATCGGCGCCGCCGGCAAACGCCGACGCGATCGTCGCCGGGTCGGCGAGGTCTCCGAGCTGCATGCGCACGCGCGAGTCGTCGATCTTCGCCGCCGGGGCAGCGATGTCAACGAGCACGATTTCGCGGATCTCGCGCGCTGCGCCGCTGCTGTCGGTCAGCGTGCCGCGCTCGAGCAGACGCCTCGCGAGCCTCGCGCCGAGAAAGCCGCCCCCGCCGGTGATGATGATGCGCATGGCGCCATCATAGCGTCCGTTGCCGCCGCGCCAGCCAATGCTAAAATCAATCTCCAGAATGCTTCCCGGCGCAGCTTCTTCCCGACCCGTCGCGCTTTGCGCGACGCGCAGGCCTCGCCAATGACTGCATCGGCTGCGCCGCGCCGGCTGACGATCGCGACGCGTGAGTCGGCGCTGGCCCAGTGGCAGGCCGAGCACGTCCGCGTTCGCATCGAGAGCCTCCATCCGGGAACGACGGTCGAGCTTCTCGGCGTGACGACCCAGGGCGACCGAATCGTCGACCGGCCGCTTGCGGCGCTCGGCGGCAAGGGGCTGTTCGTCAAGGAACTCGAAACCGCCCTGCGCGAGGGCCGCGCCGATCTCGCCGTCCATTCGCTGAAGGATGTGCTGATGGACCTGCCCGACGGTTTCGCGCTCGGCGCGATTGTCGCGCGCGAGGACCCTCGCGACGCTCTGGTGTCCAATGCCCACGACACGCTCGAGGCCCTGCCCGAGAATGCGGTCATCGGCACCTCGAGCCTGCGGCGGGAAGCGCAACTGCGCGAACGCCATCCGAAGCTGCGCGTTGAGGCGCTGCGCGGCAACGTCGGCACGCGCCTGCGCAAGCTGGACGAGGGCGCGTACTCGGCGATCGTTCTCGCGGCCGCGGGCCTCAAGCGCCTCGGGCTTGGCGTGCGCATCCGGGCCCTGCTCGATCCCGACGTCTGCCTGCCTGCCCCGGGGCAGGGCGCGCTCGCGATCGAGTGCCGTAGCGATCGCTTCGATGTGATCGCCGCGCTCGCGCCCCTCAGTGACCCGGCGACGACGCTTGCCACGACGGCCGAGCGCGCGTTCTCGCGTGCGCTCGGCGGGAGTTGCCAGCTTCCGCTGGCCGCCTACGCCGAGTGGGAAGAGGGCCGGTTGTGGTTACGCGGGCTCATCGCGAGCCGCGACGGCCGCGACGTTTTGCGCGGCGAGCGTGAACAGAAAGTGGGAGACGTGGACGACGCCGATGACCTCGGCCGCGCACTCGCCGACGATTTCCTGGCGCGCGGTGCGCATCGCTTCGCGCCGGCGGATTGACCGGCATCGCGTGGACATCCACTCGCTGTCCGAACCACCGCCGCAACCTGCGCCGCTCGATGGCGTCGGGATCATCGTCACCCGGCCGCAGCGCCAGGCGGCAGTGTTCGCCGCGAGGATCGCCGCGCTCGGGGGCTCCCCGCTCATCTGGCCCGCAATCGTGATCCTGCCACCGGTCGACACGGTGCTGCTCGCGCAAACCCACGCGACGCTCGCCTCCTACGACATCGCGATCTTCGTGTCCGCCAATGCGGTCGAGTACGGCGCGCCACCGGCGAGCGAATGGCCTGCGCATCTGATCGCGTTCGCGCCCGGCCCCGCGACCGCCGAGGCCCTTGCCGGCGTGGGAATCACAGGGACGCGCGTGCCCGGCGTGTCGCACGACAGCGAGGGATTGCTGCAGATGCCCGAGCTCGCCGACGTTTCCGGCAAGCGCATCGTGATCTTCCGCGGTGAAGGCGGGCGCGAGTTCCTGGGGAACGCACTGCGCGGCCGCAACGCCGTCGTCGACCACGTTCCGTGTTATCGCCGTGCGGCGCCGACGACGGGAACCGAAGGCCTGGTCGAAGCGATGCGCGAGCAGCGCGCCAATGCGCTGACCTTGACTTCGGCCGAGGGCCTTGACAACCTTCTCGCCGCGCTTTCCGCTGATGGGCGCACGCAGCTTGCCAGGTTGCCTACATTTGCGGGGCACCCGCGGATCGCCGAGCGCGCGAAGGAGCGCGGGCTCGCAGCGGTAGAGACCGCGGGAGGCGACGCGGGCTTGCTCGCCGGTGTGCTCGACTGGTATCGCACGCACCCGCTTCGGCCGCCGGCCGGGGCGGCGCATCCCTGACGCAATCCGGTCGGCATCTCTGACAGAGTCCGGTCATCCTGGAGTACGAGTCATGCCTGACGTCGATATCATTGTCACCGCGGCGCTGCCGCCGTATCTATCGGGTCCTCTCAATGTGGATTACCGGTGCCACGACTATCACGGCGCCAAGGACAGGGCCGCGCTACTCGCGGCGGCGGCCGGTGTCGTGCGCGGGCTCGTGCAATTCGGCGCGAGCGTGACGCCCACCGAGCTCCTCGATCGGTTGCCGAAGCTCGAGATCATCTCGGTATTCGGCGTCGGCTACGACGGCGTGCCGGTCGAACATTGCCGTTCGCGCGGAATCAAGGTCACCAACACGCCCGATGTGCTGACCGACGACGTTGCCGACGTTGCGCTGGCGCTGATCCTGATGACCGGCCGTGAATTCGTGCGGGCCGATCGCTTTGTTCGGAAACGCGAATGGACGCGACGCAGCTTCGAGCTCGCGTCGAAGCTCAGTGGACGCACGGTCGGCATCCTCGGCCTCGGGCGCATCGGCAAGGCGATCGCGCAGCGCGTCCAGGCGATGGGAATGCAGGTCGCCTACACCGGGCGCAAGCCGCAGGATGTTCCCTGGCGCTACGTCGCAGGCATCGAAGCGCTCGCGCGCGATTCCGACTTCCTGGTCGTCGCCTGCCCCGGGGGTCCCGCGACGCGCAATCTGGTCGATGCGCGCGTCCTTGCGGCGCTGGGATCGAAAGGAACGCTGATCAATATCGCCCGCGGATCGATCGTCGACGAACCGGCGCTGGTGCGCGCGCTCGTCGACGGCACGATCAAGGGGGCCGGACTCGACGTCTTCACCGACGAGCCCAATATCCCCGACGCGCTGCTCGCGCTGGACAACGTGGTCCTGCTTCCCCACGTCGGCAGTGCGACCGGGGAAACGCGCCAGGCGATGGGTGACCTGTGCAAATCCAATCTCGACCGCTGGTTCAAGGCAGGTGAGTTGCTGACGCCGATTCCCGAGCTGTGTTGATGCGCGCGCGCCTTCAGGGACGCTCTCCGTACTTGCTCTGGTGCAGTGCACGCGCCTGAGCAACCCAGCCGTCGCGGCGTATCCGTCCGGGAAACTCGGCGAGCTTCGCGTCGACGTCGTCGATGTCGCGCTCGCTCCAGTGCGCGATCTGACGATAGCGCGTGATGCCGATCTGGTAGAGCATCCGCTCCAGTGCAGGTCCGATGCCGACGATCAGCCTGAGATCGTCCGGCACCCCCGGGGCGTCGAGCAGTGGCGGGGGAGCGTCCCGCTCGATGTCGATGACGATCTGGCGCAGCCTTGCAGTCTCGCCCATCGCATCGGCAACGCGCGCGTACAGGTGGTGCCGCTCTTCGTCGAGCTCGACACATCTCCCGCAGTCGTTTGACGCGGCGCCGGCAGCGCTTTGCTGTGATGCCACGTTGGCGGCCGGCGCGCGCACGGGATCCGGCGCCGGTTCCGCAACAGGCGAGGGCATTCGCGCGGGTTCGCGTGGTGGGCGCCGCGAGCTGCGTTCGCTGCGCACGACGCCGACACGATAGGCGACGACGACTGCGGCGATCGCCGCAATCAGTGCAATGAGCGAGAGACCGTTCACGGATGCCGGAATGGCGCGAGCGGCACGGGAACGCCCGCGACGCCGGCGCGACGTGAGATTGTATGCGACCGGGGTCCTGCGGCCAATTCGCAAGCCGCGGAAGCTGACGCCGGGTGACTGCTAGAATCGTTCCGAGCATCGATCATGCAACCAGCGCCGGGCACCCAGTCGGATCGCGATGTGACGGGCGAGCCCGCTGCGCCGGCCGCCCGGCAGACACTCCTGGCGCCGTCGAGGCTTGGAATGCGACTGCTATGGCTGATCGTTGTGCTGGCGATCGCCGCCGGAGGTTACAGTTGGCTCGACCAGCGCCGCGCGATGATTGCGCTGCAGCGCGACGTCGCCCAGCGCCTCGCCGAGGCCGACGCCGCGGTTGCCCAGGCGAGCGCGCGCACTGCCGCGCTTGCTGGTCGACTGCGCGATTCCCAGTCCGAGCTCGCGGCAGTGGGGGCGCAAGTGAACGCGTTCCAGACGCAGCAGGCGTCGCTCGACGACCTGTATCGCGATATCGTTCCGTCGCGCGACGAACTGGCGCTGACCGAAATCGAGCAGCTCCTCGTGCTGGCGAGCCAGCAATTGGCGCTCGCCGGCAACGTGCGGGCGGCGCTGACTGCGCTGCAGGTCGCCGATGCCAAGCTGGCGCAGCTCGATCGTCCGCAGTTCGCTCCGCTGCGCCGGGCGCTGGTCCATGACATCGAGAGCCTGAAGGCCGTCCCCTATGTGGACGTCACCGGTATCTCGATTCGCATCGACCAGGTGATCGCTTCGATCGACTCGCTTCCGCTGGCGCGCGACGAGCGCGTTCCCGCGCAGGCGCCACCGCAATCGCCGGCAAGCGAATCGGCGTCGCATCGCCTGCTGCGTGAGCTGTGGGGGCAGGTCCGCGACGTCGTGCGCATCGAAGTCACCGATCGGCCCGCGGCGCCCCTCATCACCCCCGAGCAATCGTTCTTCCTGCGCGAGAACCTGCGGCTGCGCCTGCTCTCGGCGCGAATCGCCCTGCTCTCCCGCGACGATCGGTCGTTCAAGGCCGACCTGCAGGCAGCACGACATTGGCTTGACGAGTATTTCGACCTGGACGCCAGGCCGGTCCAGGCGGCGGTCGCCACGCTCGCGCAGCAATCGGCAGTGACGATGCCGCGCGAGTTGCCCGATCTTGCGGCGAGCCTCGAGGCAGTGCGCGCGCTGAAGACGGCGAGCGAGCGGGTCGTCGATCACCCGCCGATGCGTCGTCCGCCGGGCGCGAAGTAGGAGCGGCATGCGGGCCGTGGCCGTCTTCCTGGTGCTCGCCGCGGCGGCGGTCGCGCTGGCAATTCTGCTCCGGCTCAATCACGGCTACGTCCTCTTTGTCGCGCCTCCGTACCGGATCGAGCTGTCGCAGAACGCGTTCATCATCCTCGCAATCGTAAGTTTTTTGATCGTCTATGCATTGCTCCGGGGCGCGGCGCGGCTCGCCCGGCTGCCGGCCGATGTCCGGGACGCGCGACGGCGGCGTCAGGTGGAACGTTTTCGCAGCAAGCAGGATGCCGCAGTGGTCGCACTGCTGGAAGGCCGCCATGGCAAGGCGCGGCAGTACGCGCAGGAGGCGCTCGCCATCCCCAGCTCGTCGCCGGTACCGGTGCTTCTCGGTGCGCGCGCGGCGCTCGAGACGCGCGACTATGCTGCGGCGAGCTCGATGCTCGAGCGCCCCGATGCGCAGTCGGCCAAGCTCGCCGTGCCCCGCCTGATGCTCGAGGCCGAGATCGCGCTCGAACGCGGACAGCCCGCCGATGCATTGGCGCGGCTGGCCGAGCTACAGCGCGAGGCGGGACTGCACACCGCGGCACAGCGCCTCGAGCTGCGCGCGCTGACAGCCGCGGGCCGGTCAGCCGAGATTCCCGCGCTCGTCGACCAGCTCGTCAAGCGCAAGGTCTACGACCCGGCGCAGGGAGACGCGCTGCGCGCTGGGGCGCATGCCGAGGCGTTGGCGGGCTTTGTCCATGACGCGGCGGGCCTTCGCGCCTATTGGGCGAAGATCACGGACGCTGACCGGATGCAGCCCAAGGTGGCCGCGGCCGCGGCGCGAAGTTACCTCGCCTTGAACGGCGATCGTGACGCCGCCGAAATCCTGGTCAGGAGCCTCGAGCGGCATTGGGATCCCAGGCTGCTCCTGCTTTTTGCGGCGTGCCAGGTGCCTGACGCGACGCGTCAGCTCGAAACCGCCGAGCGCTGGCTTACGACGCACAACCAGGACGCGACGCTGCTGTACGTCCTCGGGACGCTGTGCGAGCGGACACAGCTCTGGGGCAAAGCCCAGACCTACCTCGAGGCGAGCCTCGCGCTGGACAACCACTGGCGCGCGCATGTCGCGCTGGGCGAGATGCTCGCAAAGCTCGGCCGGAACCACGAAGCCGACGCTCATCTCGCCGCAGCGTTGCGCCTCGCGCTCGCCGCATTGGGCTCAGAACCGTAAAAACGGGGACGGACCACGTTTTCGGGGAAACGAAAAACGTGGTCCGTCCCCGTTCTTTTCGTCCCCGTTTTTGCCGCTTTTACCGTTCTTGCGGCTCTGACGCTGTTTTCGCAGTGCGATCTTCGGCCTCGGCGGCATAGGTGAAGCTGTCGGCGAAGAATTCGCCGGCGGGCAGATTCCGGAGCAGCGAAAAGTCGCGCCGCGCCGCATCGATCATCGGCGGCGCGCCGCAGGCATAGACCTGGTAGCCGGAAAGATCGTCGAAATCGGCGAGGACTGCCTGATGGACGAGGCCAGTGCGCCCGGGCCACGCGTCTTCCGGTGTGGGGTCGGAAAGCACCGGGATGAACGTGACGTGGGGATTCTCGGTCTGCCATCGTCCCGGCACTTCAGGGAGGTAGAGATCGCATTTCGTGCGCGCACCCCAGTACAGCACGATCTCGCGCGGCATCCGGTGGTAGAGCATGTGCTCGATGATCGCCTTGATCGGAGCGAAGCCGGTGCCGCCGGCGACGAAGATGACCGGTTTGTCGCTGTCCTCGCGCAGGCAGAATGTCCCCAGCGGTCCTTCGAAACGCAGGATTTCGCGACCCTTGTAGGTCGAGAACAGCGCGTCGGTGAAGAATCCCCCCGGCGTATGGCGGATGTGCAGCTCGAGGAAGTCGTCCGCGTGCGGCGGCGTCGCCAGCGAAAAGCTCCGCCGGTGCCCTTCCTTCAACAGCAGATCGATGTACTGCCCGGCAAGATATTGCAGGCGCTCGGATGTCGGCAGCTTCAACCGGACGATTGCCACGTCGGAGGCCGGCCTGGCGATCGATTCAACGCGGCATGGCAGGCGCTTGATCTGGATGTCGCCGACGCGGCGTACTTCGCGCACTTCGATCACAAGGTCGGACTTCGGCCTTGCGCAGCAGAAGAGCGCGAGCCCGCGCTCTTTCTCGTCGTCGGTGAGCGTCGACGCCTGGTAGGGGCCGTAATCGACCTCCCCTTCGAGAATCCTGCCCTTGCAGCTTCCGCAGGCCCCGTTGCGGCAGCCGTAGGGGATCATCAGGTCGGCGCGCATCGCCGCCTGGAGCACCGTCTCATTCGACTCGCAGGCGAAGCTGTGTTCGCTGGACTGTATGGTAATCTGCATCGTCATCGATGTTACTGCGGCAACTCGACGTCATGACGCAGAGGATCCTGCTGGTCGGTTGCGGCGATGTCGCATTGCGCGTCGCCGATCTGTTGCGGCGTCGCGCGCGCCTCGTCGGCCTGACCCGCAATCCGGACGACGTGCGCAGGATGCGCGCCCACGGAATCGTGCCGCTGGTCGCTGATCTCGACGCTCATCGCAGCCTTGCGCGTCTGGACGCGGCACCCTGGGCGGTGCTGCACTTCGCGCCGCCGCCTTCCGACGGCAAGGACGATCCGCGCACCCGGCGGCTCCTTGCCGCGCTCGCAAGGGCGCGGATTATACCGCGGCGCTTCGTCTATATCTCGACCTCGGGAGTGTACGGCGATTGCGCCGGTGCGCGCGTCGCGGAGACCCGGCCGCTGCGGGCGCAAACACCACGCGCGCGCCGCCGAGCCGCCGCCGAGACCCTGCTGCGCGACTGGGCGGCGCGTCACGGCGTCGGGCTCTCGATCCTGCGGGTGCCGGGCATCTACGCGGCGACGCGCCTGCCGCTCGAGCGCTTGCGCCAGGGCACGCCCGCGCTCGACGCTGCCGACGACGTCTACACCAACCACATCCATGCCGATGATCTTGCGCGCAGCGTCGTGGCAGCGCTGTATCTCGGGCGCCCCAACCGGGCCTACAACGTGAGCGACGACAGCGAAATGAAAATGGGCGCGTGGTTCGACGCGATCGCCGACGCATTCCAGCTACCCAGACCTCCACGCGTGAGCTGGGAGGCCGCCGAACGGAAAATCGCGCCGATCCTGCTTTCCTACATGAGCGAGTCGCGGCGGCTCTCGAACCAACGGTTGAAGCGAGAGTTGCGCGTGCGTCTGCGCCACCCGACGCTCGCGGCCATGCTCGCCGAGAGCGCTCCGCGGACGTTGCGCAGGCAGCTCGCGCTTCCGCTATGACGGGCGACGCCAATGCGGCGCGCCCGCGGCTCTCGCTCGCCGAGCGCCTCGACGCCTACGAGCGGCTGCTGCGCCTCGACAAGCCGATCGGCGTGCTGCTGCTCCTGTGGCCGACGCTGTCCGCGCTATGGCTCGCGACTCGCGGTGCGCCGGCGTGGTCGCTGGTCGTGATATTCGTCATGGGCACCTGGGTCATGCGCTCGGCGGGCTGCGCGTTCAACGATTGGGCCGACCGCGATTTCGACGCTCATGTGAAGCGCACCGCACAGCGCCCGCTGGCCGCGGGCGTTATCGCTCCCTGGGAAGCGCTTGTTGTTGGCGCGGTGCTCACGGCTGTTGCATTCGCATTCGTGCTTTTCACCACCAGGACGGCGATCCTCTGGTCGTTTCCCGCGCTGGCGATCGCGATCGCCTACCCGTTTTTCAAGCGCTTCTTCGCCCTTCCGCAGGCGTTCCTGGGCATCGTATTCTCGTTCGGCATTCCGATGGCTTACGCCGCGGCGCAGGACCGCATCGCTGCGATCGCGTGGATCCTGCTCGGGATCAACCTGTTCTGGGTCGTCGCCTACGACACCGAGTACGCGATGGTCGATCGTGACGACGACGCAAGGATCGGCATTCGCACCTCGGCGCTGACTTTCGGTCGCTTTGACATCGTTGCCGTCGCAGCGTGCTATGCGGTCTACCTCGGTGCGATGGTCTGGGTCGGCCGTGTCTACGCGCTGGGTGTGGCGTATGCCGCGGGGCTGGCGCTGGCGCTGGCCATTGCCCTCTACTACCTGTGGCTCATCCGCGAGCGCGACCGCGCTGCGTGTTTTCGCGCGTTCCTGGGCAATCAGTGGCTGGGACTCGCGATCTTCGCGGGGATCGCGCTCGATTACGCGCTACGCCAGGGACGCTGGCCGCGCGCGTGGTAACGCCCAGCGGCGAGGGGCCGACGCGCGCTACGTGCATCCCGGCGGTACCGGGCCGATGCGGGTGAGATTGATCGTTCCTGACGCACCGCTGCTGCTGCCGGCGGTGAAATTGAACGTCAGCGTTGCGCTCGTGCAACTTTGGAACGACAGCGTTCCGCCCCCCACCTGCACGGTGTTCGGCGCGGGATTGGTCACCGCGTCGAACATGCCACCTGTCGTCTCGTAAATCGCAAGGGGAATCGTCCGTGCGCCGGCCGTGAACGTCGCCTGTCCCGTGTACCAGCGTTGACCGGCGGCCCCGGCGCCGGCGCCACCGGGCGCATACGTATACCAGGCGAAGAAGAGCACGTTCGAGTTCGGATTGACTTCGATCGTGAATCCCTGACCGGACGTCGCAGCGACGTACCAGTTCCCCGAAAGTGCGAAGTCCGCATTGGTGGGCCGCGCACTCGTGCTCGAGCACGTCATGTTCTGCGTGATGCGCGTCAGCGATATGGTCCCGGTGCGACCCGAACCGTCGGTGAAGTTGTATGACAGTCGACCGGTCGTGCAGGTATCGAAGCTCAGCGTCGCCGTTCCCACCGCGTGTGCGGTCGTGACCGGCGGAACATTGAAGCTGCCGCCGGTATTCTGGTAGATCGTGAGCGATGCCTCGGGCTGACCGCTCACGACCGGACCGCTGAGCGTGTACCAGCGCTGGCGCTCGGGTCCGCCGACAACGGTGTCGAAGGTGAACCAGCTCATCTGTCCGAGCCCGCTTCCCGCGCCTGAAAGATCGGGATACACCTCGAACTCGAATCCTTGTCCGCTGGTGGTCGCTTCGTACCACGACCCGGTGAGCCCGTGCTGATCGAGATCGGGTCCGGCCGCCGCCGTTGTGGTGACCGATGCGATGTACGCGGCGAGGTCGGCGAGATCGGTTGGATTCTCGGCTAAGTTCGAAGCGAATCGGCTCTTCATCTCCGGCACGAAATTAATCGCGTCCGCTATGCGGGCGATCGTCGCCCCGGCAAGTTCGTCGCCGGGTTGCGGATTGGCGCTATGGCAATCGCTGCACTGGTAGGTAGTGTGATACAGCGTGTTCCCGCGAGTGGCGTCGCCAGCGCTTTGCGCGGCTGGCGACCACATGAATACGAGCGACGTCGAGAGTGATGCAATCGCGACGACTCCGATCCGCTTCATGGCCTGGCTCTCCCCGTGCATCGGACCCGGCGCCGACGGCGCGGGGCTTCCCCGAATCTAGACTTGCCGAAAGAAACGCACCGGGAAATCCGACCAAACCGACCAATGACGCCGCCAACGCGGCCGGCACGGCGCCAATACGCTCCGGCGGGCACGAACCGGTCATGCGGCCTCGTGGCAGCCATGCGCGCAGCGGCCACGCGTTGGCGGGAGTCGAATTCGAGCAAGACGCGTGCAATAATCCGCACGCCCTGCGTTGCCTGGGATGCCGATGCGTCACGCACCCAACGGAATCTCGTTAACCCGCTCGCCGTCCGAGCGCGCGGATCGCGCAATGGCACCACTCTTCGTGACGGGCGCGCGCCGCATGGTTCGCGCGCTGCTGTCGGAACCGTGGTGGTTGCGCGGCGTCACCTGGCGGCTGGTCGGGATGGCCGGCCTCCTGATGCTCGTTCAGGCATCGGCGCACGAGTGGGGCTTCTGGCTCCCCGATGAGCATCCTGCCTCCACACCGGTGGCATTCGCGCTGCTCGATTTGACGTGGCATGCGGTGGTGGCGCTCTCGATCCTTCTGATCGCCGGCGTCCTGGTCAACGTCGAGCGCATCCACGTTCCGCTGCCACTTGCGCTCGCCGTCGCTGTGCTCTTCGGCACGTTCATTCCCTTCACCCTCTTTGCACCGCTGTGGACGGATATGCAGTACGGGACGCCGCGGGTGGCCGCATCGCAGGAATGGGTGCAGGCGCTGGTCTTCATGTGGCGCCGCGCCGTCGTCATCTGGGGCATCGCGGCGGCTGCGTGGTACTTCCTGCATCGTGCGACCCTCCGCGAGGCGGCGTTTCGGGCGAGCGAAGTCGCGCAGCGCCAGCTCGAGGCCGGCATGCTGGAGGCCCGAATCCAGGCATTGCAGGCTCAGGTCGAGCCGCACTTCCTGTTCAATACGCTTGCGCACGTCAAGCGACTGTATCGAACTGATCCCGTCCGCGCGGGTCGGATGCTCGACAGCTTCAGGGCGTACCTGCAATCCGCGCTGCCGCAAATGCGGGGCAGCAGCGCGACGCTCGGACGCGAGATCGATCTCGCCCGGGCCTATCTCGACGTTCAGCAGGTGCGCATGAGGCGCCGGCTCCGCGTCGAGATCGATGTCCCGGGCGAGCTTCGCGAGCGGACATTTCCATCGATGATGCTGATCTCGCTGGTCGAGAACGCGATCAAGCATGGCCTCAATCCATTGCCTGGCGGCGGAATGATCCGGATTTATGCCGTGCTCCTGGAGGGCGCGTTGAAGGTCACCGTTGCCGATACCGGCCGCGGTATCGACGAGAAGATCGGCAGCGGGGTCGGACTGTCCAATGTTCGGGGTCGCCTCGCGGCCCTTTTCGGACCCCGCGCGGAACTGTCGCTTGCGCCGAACCCGCCACGCGGTGTGCGTGCCGCGGTGTCGATTCCGGCGATCGATGGCGCGGTGACGCCAAGTCGCCCGGTCGCCGCAGAAACGCCCGCGATAGCCGCTTGAATACCGCACACGACGTTTCTGTGCGGAAGGGCGCGCCCGCAGGAGTCGCAATGATGCCATTGCGCTGGCCGAACTGGACGCATTCGCTGCTTCGAGCCGACCAGCGCTGGCTCGCCGGCATGAGCTGGCGAAGCATCGGCTGGCTGGTCGCCGTTTCCTGTGGCTTTGCCGTGTATTCGCTGCCGAGCGTGCTGTTCCTTCCGGGGGGAGTGGGAGCGAACGGCACCCGTTCGGACTACGCGCTCGCATTCTTTGGCTGGTTCGTTCGCTACCTTGTCGGGTTCGGGCCGGTGCTCATTGCGCTGACTATCGCCGACAACCTGCCGCTCGCCGGTGGCAGGCGAATCGCGGCGCTCGCGATCGCGCTCGTGATCGGTGCCAATCTCCAGTGGCCGATTCGCTGCATCTACGAGCCGAAGGAGGAGACTGCCTGCGCGAGCTTTCCCTCCTCGCTCTGGGAGTCGTGGAACGAAATCGGTCACTACACGCTTTCGACGATCGCGTTCAGCGCTTCGATTGCGCTCGTCTACTTCTATCGCCGCCGGGACCTGCGTGTCGCCAAGCTGCTCCACGAAGCGGAGGTGGCGCGAATCGACCTTCAGCGCAAGACCCTCGCAGCCGACCTGCAGGCGATGCAGGCGCGGATCGAGCCTGCATTTCTGCTCGATACACTGCGCGATATCGGCCAGTCGTTCGCGCATGCGCATGGCGACGGCGAACGGATGCTCGACGAGTTGATCCATTACCTGCGGGCCGCGCTACCCGACATGCGCGCGTCGAATTCGACGCTGCGCAAGGAGATGGCGCTCGCGCGCGCCTACCTCGAAATCCTGGAGATTCGTGCGCACGGAGCGCTTGCCGTTACGGTCAAGGTCGCCGAACACGCTGGCGAAATCCGCATGCTGCCGATGATGATCCTGCCGCTCATCGCGGCCACGATCGCGCCGATTGGCACGGACGCGACCGGCACGACGAGCTGGATTCGTGTCGACGCGTCGCTCGATGCCGACCGCATCTGCGTGGTGATCAGCGGAGCCGGTCCGGCGATTCGCGCGATTGCCGGCAACCCGGCCGTGCTCGAGATTGGCGAGCGGCTGCGGGCGCTGTATGGCGACCGCGCATCGTTGACGCTCGCCACCGACGCGGCGTCGGTCTTCGCGGCGCGGCTGGCGGTTCCCCGTGAAGACATTTAGGGCAGTCCTCGCCGAGGACGAAGCGAATCTCCGCGATGAGCTACGGGAGATGCTCGCCGACGTGTGGCCAGAGCTCGTGATCTGCGCCGAAGCCGAGGATGGCGACCAGGCGCTGGCCGCGCTCGAGACGCATGCGCCGGACATCGTGTTCCTCGACATCGAGATGCCCGGCAGGTCGGGACTCGAGGTCGCGAAGCGGGCAAGCGGCCGCGCGCACGTCGTGTTCGTCACCGCGTACGACAAGTACGCCGTTGCGGCATTCGACGCCGGTGCCATCGACTATGTTCTGAAGCCGTTCAGTTCGGCGCGACTCAACCAAACGGTCAAGCGCGTGAAAGCGCGCGCCAGCGAGGCGCCGGAGGATCTTGCGGGGCTCCTGCGTGCGCTTGCCGAGCGCCTCGATGCGACCCGCGAGCACATGCGCTTCATCACCGTGCTGCAGGATGGCGAGATCCGCCTGATCACCGTCGATGAGGTCTGCTACTTCCAGGCCGAGGACAAGTACACGCGCGTCGTAACTGCGCAGCGCGAGTCGCTGATACGGCGCCCGATTTACGACCTGGGACAAAGCGTCGACCCGGCGCAGTTCTGGCAAATCCACCGCGGTACGATCGTGAACATCAACGCTGTTGCGGGGGTCGTGCGCGATTTTCGCGGGAAGCTCCGGGTGAGGCTCAAGGAGCGGAAGGAAACGCTGCCGGTTAGCGACCGTTACACGCACCGGTTCCGGCAGATGTGAGCGGCCGCTGCCACCCTCCCGTTACGCAAATGCCACGCCCTCTCTCTGGTGTCCAGAATTGTCGGAAGCGCTAGACCGCGTCGAGGCGGAGCACAGGGGCCGCGTAGCTGTGCCAGCCGCAACTCGACGCTGCGGATTGCCGCCGGTAATCGCACCCGATGCGCGCGTGCTGATCCTCGGCAGCTTCCCGAGTGAGGCGTCACTTGCCTCGCGGCACTATTACGCCCATCCGCGCAATCACTTCTGGCTGATTCTCGGCGCGGTGATCGACGAGCCGCTGGTGGATCTGCCGTATCGGGAGCGCCTGCAGCGGGTGCGCGCGCACCAGGTGGCGATCTGGGATACGATCGTCGCTTGCGAGCGCGCGGGCAGTCTCGATGCGGCGATCCGCAATCCCGAGCGCGGAGTAGTCAACCGGGTGGAGCGCGTTGCGCGCGGATTGAGGGCGGTCTGCTTCAATGGCCAGACTGCAGCCCGCGCACGCGGCGTGTGGCAGGCTGCGGGCTACGAGACGCTGATCCTGCCTTCGACAAGTCCAGCCTACACCTTGCCGGTGGGCGACAAGCTCGCGGCGTGGCGTGCGATCGCGCGCTGGCTTTGAGCGTTCATCCGACAACTCGAGACAGGGCGCAGATCAGTAGGCGAGGAGGATCAGGCTGCGTGCCCTGCGGTAGCTGGCGCGTTTGACCGCGGGCGACGGAGGCGCGGTGGGTTCGCGCTCCAACGACGTCTTAAAGGTCAGCGTGCACGCACCTCCAGTCGATGGCGTGACGCTGATCGTCACCTTGGCGAGCCGAGTCGTGGCCTTCGCAAGATGCTTTTCGTGGGCCGGAAGGCCGGCCCCGGCGCCGCTTGCGTATCGTAGGAGATTGACCATGTCAGGGTTGCTTCGCGCGGCTTGCGTCGGGTGAGTGCTGTGACGAGGTAAACTCCGCTGCCGCCATCAAAGCGACAGCGATGCGGTCCAAGCCTCACGGAGGCTTGGACCGCACCCGGCGCGAATGATTCACTATCGCGGCTTCCACCCGTTTACATCAGCGAACTTTCGTCGCTGCACATGCAGAATATTCACGTATGAGCTATGGCGACCTGCGGGATTTCATCCGCCAGCTCGAGACGGCCGGCGAGTTGAAGCGCGTTCGCGAGGCTGTGGACCCGCGGCTCGAGATGACGGCGCTCTCGGACCTCGCGCTGCGCGCCAAGGGCCCGGCGCTGCTGTTCGAGCAACCGAAGGGCGATTTCCGCGGCCCTTCAGGCGCGACGATCCCGGTCCTGTGCAACCTGTTCGGTACGCCCGAGCGTGTCGCCAAAGCGATGGGCGCCGAACCGCAGCAGTGGCAGGCGAGCCTGCGCGAGATCGGACGCCTGCTCGCGTATCTGAAGGAGCCCGAGCCGCCGACGAGCCTGAAGGATGCGTGGCAGACCACGCGGCCGGTCTTCCTGAGGGTGCTCGACATGGCGCCGAAGGAACGCCGATCGGGTCCATGCCAGGAAGTCGTGTGGGAAGGCACCGACGTCGATCTCGCGCGGCTGCCGGTCCAGACCTGCTGGCCGGGTGACGCCGGCCCGCTGATTACCTGGGGCCTCACCGTGACGCGCGGCCCGCGCAGGAAGCGCCAGAACCTTGGCATCTATCGGCAGCAGGTCATCGGTCGCAACAAGCTCATCATGCGCTGGCTCGCGCATCGCGGGGGTGCGCTCGATTTCCGCGATCACGCGCTCGGCTCACCCGGGGTGCCGTTTCCGATCGCGGTCGCACTCGGGGCCGATCCGGCGACGATCCTCGGCGCCGTCACGCCGGTGCCCGACACGCTGTCGGAATATCAGTTCGCCGGTCTGCTGCGCGGCGGTCGCACCGAAATCGTCAACTGCCTGACCCACGCGTTACAGGTCCCGGCGTCGGCCGAGATCGTGCTCGAGGGCTACCTGCTGCCCGATGCGAACGATCCGAGCGGATACGAGACCGCGCTCGAAGGACCCTTCGGCGACCACACCGGGTACTACAACGAAGTCGAGCGCTTCCCGGTGTTCACGATCGAGCGCATCACGCTGCGCCGCGATCCGATCTATCACTCCACCTACACCGGAAAGCCGCCGGACGAGCCGGCCATCCTCGGCATGGCGTTGAACGAGGTGTTCGTGCCGCTGCTGCAGCGCCAGTTCCCGGAGATCACTGACTTCCACCTGCCTCCCGAGGGGTGCAGCTACCGCCTCGCGGTCGTGTCGATGCGCAAGCAGTACGCCGGCCACGCGAAACGGGTGATGTTCGGCGTCTGGAGCTTCCTGCGCCAGTTCATGTATACCAAGATCATCATCGTCACCGACGACGACATCGACATCCGCGACTGGAAGGAAGTGATCTGGGCGCTGACCACGCGCGCTGACCCTGCGCGCGACACGCTGATCGTCGCGAGCACCCCGATCGACGATCTCGATTTCGCCTCGCCGGTGGCGGGCCTCGGCGGCAAGCTCGGAATCGACGCGACGAACAAGTGGCCCGGCGAAACCACGCGCGAATGGGGCCGGCCGGTCGTCATGGACGCGGCCGTCACCGCGCGCGTCGAAGCGCTATGGAAAGCGATCGGCTGACGCGGCTGCACTGCGTCCGCGCGATGTGCGCAACGCACGCAGCAGCCTGAAGGCGACCAGGCCGATCGACAGGGCGCGCCCCAGAGTTCCAAGTCGGGTCGTGCCGAAGATCGGAACCGCGAGGCGGATGACGCGCGCAAGCAGCGGGTGCAGCGTGCCGAGGCGGCCCGGCTCCTGCGCCGGCCGGACGGCGGTTACGAGCGCGCGCGCCGCGACGGCGAGGTCGATGCGTTCGAGATCGCTACGCGCGGCCAGGAGTGCCCGGCGCGCAGCCAGGGTCTCGAGCGTGTTCATGTCGTGGCAGGCGGATCGTCGCCGCGCTCACTGCGAGCTTCGCCGCGCAGCCGCTCGATGTCCCGGTGCAGTGCGGCTGTCGTCGCCGCGAACGGGATGGGGGCGGTCCTACTGAGCGACGCGTGGCGCCAGAGCGCCGCGGCGCCGACGATCGCGTAGAGCAATGCGACGACGACGACCGCCTCATAGCGATAGCTGTCCCAGAACCAGGCGATGATGCCGAACGTCACGACAATCGCGACCAGCCCAAACGCGACTGCAGCGACGGCGAGCAGCGCGAACGCCACCTTGAGGCGCCCGCGCTCCTCGGCGAATTCAACGCTCGCGAGCTCGATCCGCGTGCGCAGTAGCGCGATCGCCGCCGCGGAGAGGCGCGCGGCTGCGCGCCGGATTCCGCCCTCGGGGACGGACATGTCGGAGCCGTTGCTTTAGCGCCGGTTCATCAGCAGGCCGGCGGCGAGTCCGACGGCCGCGGCAAGCCCGATCGCCCACCACGGATTGTCGTGCACGTAGTCGTCGGTGGCCTGCGCGGCATCTTTTGCCCGGTCGACGGCCTCGCCCTGAAGTTCCTGCAGGTGCAGCTTGGCGGCAAGCAGCTTGGCCTCGACTTGCGCGCGCAGGTCCTTGGCGCGTTCCCCGCTCTCGTTGCCGGCGCGTTTCAGGAGATCCTCGGCGTCGGAAAGCATCGAGGAGAAATCGTCGAGGAGCGATTCGCGCGATGTGGTCATGCTCGACTCCTTCCGTACGGACGGGAAAGGGACGGATGGGAAAGGGACCGTGGCCCCGCGTTGCGCTTGCGCTGGTGCAACGCACGCGACGCGCCATTATAACCGGGCTGCCTCGCGCGGGTCGTGCACGGCTTGCGTGCAACCCGGAAGCATGCTGTCATGGTGCCTTCGAGGGCGAGCCCGAAAGCAACCGCGATCGCGGTTTTGCGGACGTTTTTCCATGCGCAAGCTTCTCCTGCCAGCGCTCGATCCACTTTCCATAGGCGAGACGCGCAAGTCCGGTTACCCCGAGCCGTTTCGCAGTCGCATGGGCGATCGCGCCAAGCGGCGCCTGGGCGATGCCTGCGGCCTGACCCGATTCGGGGTCAACCTCGTGACGCTGGGCCCGGGTGGCCAGTCGGCGCTTCGTCACTGGCACACGTTGGAAGACGAGTTCGTCTTTGTGCTCGAGGGCGAGGTCGTCTTGGTGACCGAAGGCGGCGAGCAGTCGCTGCACGCGGGCGATTGCGCCGGGTATCCGGCCGGCCGGAGTGATGGGCATCACTTCGTGAACCGGAGCGCGACCGTTGCACGCTATCTCGAGATCGGCGACCGGACCAAGGGGGACTCTGCGATCTATCCAGATGACGACCTGCTGTGGGGTGATGATCCTGATGGCAAGTTTGCGGCCCACAAGGATGGGAGCAGGTACTGATCTGGTCTGCAAATCCACGCGGGTCTTGATTAAGGGATTGCCGTCCCCCATCTGACCGCGTGGTCAACGGGCGCCGACGCCCGGCGCAACGCACGAGGGAGATTTCGATGGCCGACCTTCCCGCTGAGGTTTCCACGACCGGCGCGCCGCCGCCATCGTCGCGGCCGCTGCCGGTCAACGCTGCGCTGCTCGTCTATGCGCTGTTCGCGATCGCGGCGCTGGTCGGCATCGCGTCGCACGGCTTTCCGCTGTTCGCGCCGCTGATGGGCATCGTGGGCATCGTGGCGATCGTCGTTGCGCACGTGAAGCGCGACGAGGCGGCGGGGACCTGGCTCGCCTCGCATTTTCGCTGGCAGATCCGCACGTTCTGGTGGTCGCTGCTGTGGGCGATGATCGGTGGCTTGATCTTCGTCACGCTGGGCCTGATCCTGATCGGGATCCCGATTGCGTTCGCGATCTGGGCTGCCGACACGATCTGGGTCATCTACCGCGTCGTGCGCGGCTATATGCTGTTCCACGCGAGCCAGCCGGTGCCTGGGATGTAGCGCGCGCGCCGTTGGCGTAGACCCATTGCACGAGGTCGTCGAGCGCGTCCGCGGCGCGGTCGGCGGCGGGATCGTTGACGAGCGCGACGACCGAGAACCAGCGCCCACTCGGGTCGATCACGTAGCCGGCGATGGCGCGCACGCCTTCGAGCGTGCCGGTCTTGAGCAGTGCCTGCCCGGCGACGCCGTCGCCGTTGAATCGGCGTGCCAGGGTGCCGTCGGTCGCGGCGACCGGGAGCGAGCTTGCGAACTCGTCGCGCACTGCGCTGCGGCTTGCCGCGACCAGCAACCGGTTGAATCCCGCGGCGCTGTTGCGCTCGCTGCGCGACAATCCCGACCCATTCTCCAGCGCCAGTCCCGGCATGTGGATTGCGTGCGCGGCGAGGAAGCGCCGGACCACCCCCGCGGCTCGGGCGGATGTCGCCGGCGGCGGACCCGCAGTAGTCGCGAGCGTCAGGAAGATCTGCCGCGCCATGACGTTGTTCGAGAACTTGTTCACGTCGCGCACGATGTCGTAGAGAGGCGGTGACTCGAGGGTCGCAAACGGCGCCGTGCGTGCCGGCGCGCGTCCTTCCTTGACACCGCCTGAGAACTGGCCGCCGGCGGCCCGGAAGTAGGTCTCGAACATCGCCTGCGCATAATGATTCGGGTCGAGCAGCGAGACCCACCAGTCGCGCTCACCGCAACTCGTGGGGTAGCTGCCATTGAACGCGACCGACGCGTGATCGTCGTGATCGTCGAAGGCGGCCCGGAGGCCGGCGCGCCAATCGGCGCACGCGACGTCTTCGTTGAGCGTGGGCGGACGCTCCAGCACGATTCCGGGCAGCGGAGGGTCGACGCTGACGGCGACCGCACCGGAGCTGACGCCGGGTGCGAAGCTAATGCGCACGGCCTTGAAGTTGACCAGCAGCGCATCGGGACCGACGTTATAGGGCTCGCGCGGCTCCTGGTCGAATGCCGCAGGATCGTAGCGCGGGACTGCGAAGTAACTGCGGTCGACCACGAGATCGCCGTTGACCGAGGCGAGCCCTTTCGCGCGCAGCATTGCGATGAATGCCTGCCATTGCTCGAGTGTGATCTTGGGATCGCCGTAGCCTTTCAGGATCAGGTCGCCGTGCAACACTCCATTCTCGAGCGCTCCACCGAGGTAGGCCTCGGTTCTCCAGCGATAGTCGCGACCGAGAAGCTCAAGCGCGACATAGGTGGTGACGAGCTTCATCACCGACGCGGGATTGCGCGCAACGCTTGCGTTCCAGGCAAACAGCGGTCGCGGGTGCGACGTGTCCTGAACCACGATCGAGACGTGGGCGAGCGGCACGCCGGCATCGACAAAGGCGCTGCGGATCTCCCGCGGCAGCACGGCCTGTGCTGCCTGCATAGCGAGCGCGCAGAGCGCCGCGACCAGGACGCGGACCATGGGTCTTGACACGCAGCCTATCGCATCACGTCGTGTCGACGATGTCGAGCGTGCGCAGGACGAGCAGCTCGAACTCCGCGTCGGTCAGGACGTAAGCTGGCATGAAGTACACGGTGCTGCCGATGGGTCTCAGCACGAGCTCGCGGGTCAGCGCCTCGGCCGCGAACCGGCGGGAGAAGCCGGGAGCTGCTTCGGCGACCTCGAAAGCAATGATCATGCCGCATTGGCGGAAATTACGTACCCGAGGATGCGCAGCGAGTGGGCTCGCAATGCGCGCCCAGCGTGCAGCCTTGGCGCGGTTCGAGGCGATGACGTCGTCGTCGCGAAAGATGTCGAGGACGGCAAGCGCAGCCCGGCAGGCGAGCGCATTGCCGGTGTAGGAGTGCGAGTGCAGGAAACCCTGCGTGAAGTCGTCGGCATAGAAGGCCTGGTAGATTTCGTCGGTCGACAGTACGCAGGACAGCGGCAGGTAGCCGCCCGTGATCCCCTTCGACAGGCAGAGAAAATCGGGTGTGATCGCGGCCTGCTCGCAGGCGAAAAAGCTGCCGGTGCGGCCGAAGCCGGTCATGATCTCGTCGGCGATCAGGTGGACGCCATGCCGCGCAGTGATCTCGCGGGCTCGGCTGAGATAGCGGGGCGGGTACATCGCCATTCCCGCCGCGCCCTGCACCAGCGGCTCCACGATCAGGGCCGCGGTCGTCCGGTGATGCTTGGCGACGAAGGCTTCCAGCGCGGCGACGGCCGCGTCGACTGCGGCGTCGGACGACACGCCGTCACCCGCCGCCGGCGACGGCAGGACCGGGTGGGCGCGCAGCAGCGGAGCGTAAGCGTCGCGAAACATGGCGACGTCGGTCACGGCAAGCGCTCCGACGGTCTCGCCGTGATAGCCGCCGGCGAGGCGCAGGTAATGCGACTTGCCGGCGGCGCCTTGCTGTTTCCAGTAATGGAAGCTCATCTTGAGCGCGATCTCGGTCGCCGAGGCGCCGTCGGACGCATAGAAGGCGTGTGAGAGTCCGCGGGGAGCGAGCGCGGACAGCCGCTCGGACAACTCGATCACCGGCCGGTGCGTGAATCCTGCAAGCATCACGTGCTCGAGTTCGGCGAGCTGGGCGACGATTGCCGCGTTGATCCGCGGATGCGCATGCCCGAACAGGTTCACCCACCACGAGCCGACTGCGTCGAGGTAGCGCCGGCCGTCGAAATCGTAGAGCCATGCACCCGAGGCGCGGGCGATCGCGATCGGCGGCGCGTCCTCGAGCAGTTTCATCTGGGTGCATGGATGCCACACCGCTTGCCGGCTGCGCGACGCCCAGTTCCCGCTCGACCCGCTCACCGGGCGCGCCATCGTGCAGCGCAGGTAGACGGCGCACTCATCGCAATCGCAGCCGCATGCGGCGCACTGCGTCGACGAGCTCGCGCGCGATGCCGGGCTCGCGCACCGAATGCCCGGCATCCGGCACGATGATGCACTCGGCTTGGGGCCATTCGCCGGCGAGCGCCAGCGCAGTGACCGGCGGGCAGACCACGTCGTAGCGGCCCTGCACGATCGTGCAGGGGAGCTGCGCGATGCGCTGAATGTTCGCCGCGATTTGCCCCGGCGCGAGGAACCCGTCGTGGACGAAGTAATGTGCCTCGATGCGGGCGATCGCGAGCGAAGCGGCCGCGTCATCGTTGCGGACCGCGCCCGGCCGGGGAAGCAGCGTCGAGCACGCGCTCTCGTAGCGGTTCCAGGCTTCCGCCGCGGGGAGGTGGATCGCAGGATCGGTGTCGATCAATCTGGCGTAGTAGCTCGCGAGCAGGTCGCTGCGCTCGGCTTCGGGTAGGAAATGCGCGAACTCTCCCCAGCCTTCGGGGAAGAACTTGCGCATACCGTGTATGAACCACCGGATCTCGTCGCGCGTGGCGAGAAACACCCCGCGCAGCACGATGCCCAAGACACGGTCGGCATGCGCCTGCGCATAGACCAGCGCCAGGGTCGAGCCCCAGGACCCGCCGAACAGTACCCAGCGCTCGATCCCGAGGTGCTCGCGCAGCCGCTCGATGTCGGCAACGAGGTGAGGCGTCGAGTTGTCGGCGATCTCGGCGCTCGGCGTCGAACGTCCCGCGCCGCGCTGATCGTAGAGGACGATCCGCCAGTGCGCAGGATCGTAGAAGCGCCGATGGTGCGGCAGGCTGCCACCCCCGGGCCCGCCGTGGAGGAACAGGACCGGCACGCCGGACGCATTGCCGCAGCTCTCCCAGTACATCGAGTGCAGCGCGTCCAGCGCGAGCATGCCGCTCGCGTAGGGCGTGCACTGCGGATAGAGGCTCGCCTCTGGCGATCGGGCGCGGATCGAATCGACCATCGCTTCTATGATCGCATTTCCACCCGGCCGGCTCCTCCGGTAGCTCCGCGGGTCGGCGGCAGGTGCGTCTGCTCTAGCGACGACCCTTGAACGGAACGACTTTCTGGCGCTGCTCGCCCAGGCCGGTGATGCCCAGGCGAACGACGTCGCCGGGCTTCAGCCACTCGGGGGGCTTCATGCCGAGCGCGACGCCGGGTGGGGTTCCGGTGGTGATAACGTCACCGGGGAGCAGGGTCATGTACTGCGAGACGTCGGAGACGAGCTCGGCGACGCCGAATATCATCGTTTGCGTATTGCCGGTCTGCCTGCGCTTGCCATTGACGTCGAGCCACAAGTCGAGGCCCTGGGGATCCTTGACCTCGTCGGCAGTGACGAGCCAGGGACCGATCGGGCCGAAGCTGTCGCAGCCCTTGCCCTTGCTCCACTGCGACGCGCTGCGCTTCAACTGGAATTCGCGCTCGGAAACGTCGTTGACGACGCAGTAGCCCGCAACGTGACGCAGGGCGGCCCTGGTGTCGACATAGCGCGCCTTGCGCCCGATGACGACGCCCAACTCGACCTCCCAGTCGAGTTGCGTCGAACCCTTCGGTGTCACGATGTTGTCGTTGGGGCCACTGATCGACGTCTCGGCCTTGAAGAACACCACCGGGTACGCGGGAATGGGCACGCCCGCTTCCCTGGCGTGGTCGGCGTAATTGAGGCCGATCGCAACGAACTTGGACGGCGTCGCAACACAGGGGCCGAGCCGCGGGCGGCCTTTCACAGCCGCCAGGCGCTTCGGATCAAGCCTGCGCAGCGCAGCGAGCGACTGCGGCGCGAGCGCCTCGGCGTCGATGTCCTTGACCTTGCGCGAGAGATCGCGCAGCACTCCGTCGGCATCGATCATTCCCGGCTTCTCACGTCCCGCGGGGCCGTAACGTACCAGCTTCATTGCATTCTCCTCAGATTGTCATCCCGCCATCGCAGGACCAGGTGTTGCCCGTGACAAACGCCGCTTCGTCTGAAGCGAGGAACACGAGCAGCGGTGCGATTTCATCTGCGCTCGCGAGCCGCCCCATCGGCTGCCGGGCGATGAACATCCGCCGCGCTTCAACCGGATCGGGGAAAGCGTTGATCCGCTGCTCGAGCGACGGCGTTTCGACGGTGCCCGGTGCCACCGCATTGCAGCGAATGCCGCGCTGGACGTAGTCGGCGGCGACCGCCTTGGTCAGCCCGATCACCGCGGCTTTGGTGGCGCCATAGACGAAGCGGTTGGGCAAGCCCTTGATCGAGCTCGCGATCGACGCCATGTTGATGATCGACGCGCCCTGTCGCGTGGCCTCATGATGGGCGAGCATTCCCGGCAGCGCAGCGCGGATCGCGACGTACATCGCCCGCACGTTCAGGTCGAAGCTGAACGCCCAGTCCCCCGGAGCGCAGTCGAGGATCGTCCCGTGGTGGACGTAGCCCGCGCAGTTGAACAGGACCTGCAGCGGAGGCAGCGACTCGATTGTTGCAGCAACCGCAGCGTCGTCGAGCACGTCGAGACGCCGCGGTGTGAGATTCTCGATTCCTCGCAGGGTATCGAGCGCCGCGGCATCGATGTCGGTCGCGACCACCTGCGCGCCTTCGCGTGCCATCGCGAGCGCGCTCGCCCGGCCGATACCCTGCGCCGCAGCCGTGATGAGTGCGAACTTCCCCGCGAGCCTTCCGGCCATCGCATCGACTCCGCCCGCGACACCGGGTGAGCCGGCAGTCGTTGGCGCAATGTTGCAAAAGCGGTGGATTCTACGCCGCGGTCAATCCTGATGCATGAAGCAGTCGACGAGAAACGAGAACGTGATGCGCCACGCCGCTTCGGCCGCCGCGGGTACATAGCTGTCGCGATCGATCGTCGCAAACGCGTGACCCGCGTCTGGGAGCAGCGCGAGCGTGTAGCGGCGGTTGGCATCGGTGAGGGCCCGGGCGAGGCGTGCATGCTCATCACTCGCGATCGCCGCGTCCTTCGTGCCGTAGATGAGGAGTTGCGGCGCCTTCAGTTCCGCCACGCGGTCAAGCAACTGCCGGCGCGTGCCGCGCGGTTGCAGCGGCGCGATGCCGCCGCCGTAGAACGATACCGACGCCGCGAGGCGCGGCCCGTGGACCGCATTGGCGAGGAACGCGAGCCGCCCGCCCATGCAGAAGCCGACGATCGCGAGTCTGCCGTCGCGCGCCCCCTGCGCGACCAGGGCATCGAGCGCGCCGCCGACGTCGCGCATCGCCGCGTCGTCGTCAAGCTCGTTGACGCGGGCCATCGCCCGCTCGCGCTCGGCGTAGTCGAAGACGTCGCCGTGATAGACGTCCGGCGCTAGCGCCATGTAGCCCGCCCGCGCGAAGCGCTCGCAGACGCCTTTCACGTACGCATTGAGCCCGTACGCTTCCATCATCACAACGACGCCGATTCCCGGAACGCCGGGCGGCAGTGCGAGGTAAGCCAGGGCTCCGGTCGGGAGCGTCACGAGCTCGGTCGTCAGCGCGGGCGCAGGCATCGTGGCACCTCTGGGAGGAGATTGCGGATCGGAGAATGCAGCCGCGTCCGTCGCGCCGCAAGGGTGTCGTGCCGGGGATAGCTGGTCACGACGCTGGTCATGCCACTTGACCACCGGACCCCTTGCGGGTAGCCTTGAGCCGATCGCAATCCCGGCTCGCGAGCCCTCACCAGCGCAATCCCGCGCGTCGGCTTCGGGCGGCGCGGAACGCCCGCAGTGCTCAAGCGCTCGTCACTGACCATACGCCTGCACCCTGCCGACGACGTAGTGATCGCCCGTTCGCAGCTCGTCGGCGGCACCACGTTGATCGACGAGAATGTCGTCGTGGCCGGCCTCGTCCCGCCTGGACACAAGGTCGCGACGCGCGCGCTTAGGGCAGGTGCGCCGGTGCACCGCTACAACCAGATCATCGGCTTCGCGAGCCGCGACATCGCGCCCGGCGAGCACGTACACCTGCATAACCTCGCGATGGGCGCGTTCGATCGCGACTACGCCTTCGGCGTCGACGTCAAACCCACGCTCCCGATCGTGCCGCAGGCGAGCTTCATGGGCATCGTGCGCCGCGAGGGTGTCAACGCGGGCAGGGCTGCGACCCGCAACTACATCGGCATCCTTTCCACCGTCAACTGCTCGGCGACGGTCGCGCGTGGCATCGCCGACCATTTCAAGGGCGAGCGGCTCGCTGCGTTTCCGAGCGTCGACGGCGTCGTTGCGCTGACCCACGGCAGCGGCTGTGGCATGGATACGCGGGGGGAGGGAATGCGGATCCTGCGCCGGACGCTGGGCGGCTACGCGAGGCATCCGAACTTCGCCGGCGTGCTGGTCGTGGGACTGGGCTGCGAAGCGAACCAGATCAGCGCATTGCTGGGCGCGCAGAGCCTGGAGGAGGGCCCGCTGCTACGAACGTTCTCGATCCAGGACGCCGGCGGCACCTCGAAGTCGATCGCGCGCGGCATCTCGATGGTCGAGGACATGCTGCCGCGGGCGAACGCCGTGACGCGCGAGCCGGTTCCCGCATCCGGCCTGACCCTGGGCCTGCAATGTGGCGGCTCCGACGGCTACTCGGGCATCAGCGCGAACCCGGCGCTGGGCGCGGCAGCCGACCTGCTGGTCCGCCATGGAGGCACTGCGATCCTCTCCGAGACGCCCGAGATCTACGGCGCCGAGCACCTGCTCACTCGGCGCGCGATTTCCCGCGAGGTCGGCGAGAAACTCATTGCGCGCGTCCGCTGGTGGGAGGATTACACGGCGCGCCAGCACGGCGAGATGAACAACAATCCGTCACCCGGAAACAAGGCGGGCGGGCTCACCACCATCCTCGAGAAGTCGCTCGGCTCGGTCGCCAAGGGAGGGACCACCAATCTCGTCGCAGTCTACGAGTATGCGGAGCCGGTGGCTTCGCAAGGATTCGTGTTCATGGACACGCCTGGCTACGACCCGGTTTCGGCGACCGGCCAGGTCGCGGGCGGCGCCAACCTGATCGCGTTCACGACAGGTCGTGGTTCCGCCTACGGTTGCGCGCCGGCGCCGTCGATCAAGCTTGCGACGAATACACCGCTGTGGCTGCGGCAGGAAGAGGACATCGATTTCAACTGTGGCGCGATCGTCGATGGCGACGCGACAGTTGCGCAAACCGGCGAGCGATTGTTCAGCCTGATGCTCGAGACCGCGTCTGGAACGAAGACTCGGAGCGAGCGCCACGGCTACGGCCAGAACGAATTTGTCCCCTGGTATCTCGGTGCGGTGATGTGAATTCTGCCTCGATCCCCGGAGCGCATCCGTCACAAGGCTACAGCGCGGCGAGCGCTGCCAGGTACGCGGTGAGCACCTCGGCATGGCTGGTGATTGTCGTGCGCAGATCCGCGAGCAACCCGTCCTTCAGTCCGTAAACCCAGCCATGGACCGCGAGCGTCTGGCCACGACCCCAGGCGTCCTGCACGATCGTGGTCTGGCAGACATTCGCGACCTGCTCGATCACGTTGAGCTCGCACAGGTGATCGACGCGCTTCGACTCGTCGGCGATCGCGGCCACGCGCAAGACGTGCTTGGCGTGTACGTCCTGGATGTGGCGCAGCCAGTTGTCCGCGAGGCCGACGCGCTGGTTTCCGAGGGCGGCGGAGACTCCGCCGCAACCGTAGTGGCCGCAGACGATGATGTGCTCGACCTTCAGCACGTCGACCGCATACTGAATGACCGAGAGGCAGTTCAAGTCGCTGTGCACGACGACATTGGCGATGTTGCGATGTACGAACACCTCGCCCGGAAGCAGCCCGATGATCTCGTTGGCCGGCACACGGCTGTCCGCGCATCCGATCCACAGATACTGCGGCCGCTGTTGCCGCGAGAGCCGGGCGAAGAACTCCGGGTCGCTGCGGCGAATTCGCTCCGACCAGGTGCGGTTGTTGTCGAATAGCTGCGGAAGCGAGCGCATGGGCAATCCTCGGACGGGATTCTAACGTCCGGCGCACCCGGGCTCTGCGGTCGCCGCAGCTGGGCAATGAGGAACTCGCGTCCGCCCTCCTGATCCTGCATCATGCGGCCATGCGCGCCGGCAGCCCCATCCGATGACCGTTCCCAGAACGCGGCGCAAGTTCCGCTCGGCGCAGTGGTTCGGCCGTCACGATCGCGACGGCCTCGTGCACCGCTCGTGGATGAAGAACCAGGGCATTCCGCATGACCAGTTCGACGGCCGGCCGGTGATCGGCATCTGCAACACCTGGTCCGAAGCCACACCTTGCAACGCCCACTTCCGCGAGCTCGCCGAGCACGTGCGCCGCGGAGTCCTCGACGCGGGTGGCTTTCCGATCGAATTCCCGGTGATGAGCCTCGGCGAGACGCTGATGCGTCCGACGACGATGCTGTTTCGCAACCAGTGCGCGATGGACGTCGAGGAATCGATTCGCGCCAATCCCTTCGACGGCGTCGTGCTTCTGATGGGTTGCGACAAGACCACTCCCGCCCTGTTGATGGGTGCCGCGTCCTGCGACCTGCCGACGATCGGACTCTCCGGGGGTCCGATGCTCAACGGCCGCTTCCGCGGTGAAGACATCGGTTCCGGCACCCATGTGTGGAAGTTCACCGAGATGCTGAAGACCGGGCAGATGAAGGAGCCGGACATGATCGAGGCCGAGAGCTGCATGTCGCGCTCGGCCGGCCATTGCATGACGATGGGCACCGCGTCGACGATGGCGTCGATGGTCGAGGCGCTGGGCATCGGTTTGCCGACCAATGCCGCGATCCCCGCGGTCGACTCGCGGCGCAAGCTGCTGGCACGCATGGCGGGGCGCCGGATCGTTTCCATGGTGCACGAAGATCTGCGGATGTCGAAGCTCCTCACCCGCGATGCGTTTGAGAACGCGATCATCGTCAACGGCGCGATCGGCGGCTCGACCAACGCGGTCGTGCACTTGCTCGCGATCGCCGGGCGCGTCGGCGTCGGGCTGACGCTCGACGACTGGGATCGCCTCGGCCGAGCGATGCCCTGCCTCGTCAACCTGATGCCCTCGGGAAAATACCTGATGGAAGACTTCTATTACGCGGGAGGACTGCCCGCGGTCGTCCGCGAGCTCGGCGAGTCGATTCACCGGGACGCATTGACCGTCAACGGCCAGACCCTGTGGGATAACTGCAAGGATGCGGTCAACTACAACCGCGACGTGATCACGCCACTGGCGAGACCGTTCAAGCGCCAGGGAGGGATCGCGGTGCTGCGTGGCAACCTCGCCCCCGACGGCGCCGTATTGAAACCATCCGCGGCGACTCCGGCGCTGATGAAGCATCGTGGCCGCGCAGTCGTGTTCGAGAACGTCGACGATCTGCACCGGCGCATCGACGATCCTGCGCTCGACGTGACTGCAAACGACGTGCTGGTGCTGAAGAATTGCGGGCCCCGAGGCTACCCCGGGTTTCCCGAGGTCGGCAATTTCGCGCTGCCAGCCAAATTGCTGAAAAAGGGCGTCACCGACATGGTCCGCATTTCCGACGCGCGGATGTCGGGCACCGCGTACGGAACCGTGGTGCTGCACATTGCGCCTGAAGCGGCTGCAGGCGGCCCGCTCGCGCTGGTCGAGAACGGCGACATGATCGAGCTCGACGTGACGAAGCGCCGGCTGCATCTTGACGTTGCGGACACGGAGCTTGCACGGCGACGCGCGCAGTGGAAGTTGCCGAAGGCCCACGCCGTTCGCGGCTGGGTTCGCCTCTACTGCGCGACCGTCCAGCAGGCTGACAAAGGCGCGGATCTCGATTTCCTGGTTGGGAAGTCGGGCGCAGCGGTGGGCCGCGAGAGTCATTGACCGGGCGGACGGCTCCGCCGTACGTGACGATGAAGCATGTCCTCGACAACATCGTCTGGCATACCCTAGCCGGGCCGCACGCGAGGTTCGCCGCGGGTACAGGCGACGCCCGTCGCTATGCCGCGGGCTATTCGCCCATCGCCGGCTTCGCCGATCCCGAGCACCCCAACTTCGCAGCCCTGGCACCGCATTGCGGGACGGACGAGCACCTCTACTGCAGCGGGTGGTCAGGCACCGCTCCCGCCGGATGGCGCATCGACGCGGAGGCCACGATGTTCACGATGCGCTGGGACGCCCCGCTGCCTGTCTCCGACGAAGCCCCCGACGCGGTCCGGCTCGGACCGGAGCACGTGCAACAGACCCTCGAACTCGCCGCCTTGACCAGTCCGGGCCCTTTCGGTCCGAGGACCGTCGAGCTTGGCGAGTATTTTGGGTGCTTCGAGGGTCAACGCCTGGTCGCCATGGCCGGGGAGCGCATGTACACTGGCGCACTGCGCGAGATCAGCGGTGTGTGCACGCATCCGGAATTCCAGGGCAGGGGGCTTGCGCGCCGGCTGATGACCAAGCTCATTCGCCGCCAGGTCCAACGCAGCGAGACACCGTTCCTTCATGTCATGCACGACAATGCCACTGCGCATCGGCTCTATCAGCGTATGGGTTTTTGTGACTGCCGTGAATCGATTGTCCGCGTCGTCTCGCTTTGCGGATGACCCCGCTGGCGTCAACTGAATCGGCACCGCAGAACAGGACCATGGCGAAAGTGGAGCAAAACTGGCGGCTCTCGGGCTTGTGCTGCCGCAGCCGATCAAGGCGCCGCCGGGCGTCGAGCTACCGTTCCAGTTCGCGCGGCGCGTCGGCGCGCGCGTCTTCATCTCGGGCCACGGGCCGACGAACGCCGACGGATCGCTCGCCGCCCCGCTCGGCAAGCTCGGGCGCGAGCTCAGCGTCGAACAGGGCTATGCCGCGGCGCGCCTGACAGGCTTGTCGATTCTCGGCACCCTCGGGCGCGCGCTTGGCGACCTCGATCGCATCACTGCGTGGGGGCGCGTGTTCGGGATGGTCAACTCCTCGCCGGGATTCAACCTGCAGCCCCGGGTGATCAACGGATTTTCCGACCTCATCCTCGAGCTGTTCGGTGCGCAGGTCGGCGCGCATTCGCGCAGCGCCGTGGGCATGGCGGAGCTTCCATTCGACATCCCCGTCGAGATCGAGGCCGAGATCGAGATTCGCATCTGATCGGGTCCGTCATGATCAATTCGGTGGCGGCGCGAAGTCGACGAAGAAGCGGTTGAGCTGCGGGCCGACGCGGCGCAATTCGGCGCGGTGCGTTGCCGCGAGGCCTTCGAAGACGCGCGTTCCCTTAGGCGTGAGGCGGAGGTTCACTTTGCGCCGGTCATTGGCGTCGGCGCGCCGGGTGACCAGTCCCCTGGCCTCGAGCCGATCAGCCAGGCCGACGGCGCTGTTGTGCCGGATGAGCAGGTGCCGCGCCAACTCGGTGATCGAGACGAAATCCCTCCCCGGGTAGCCTTTGATCGCAAGCAGCGCCTGGTACTGATGCGGCGCGAGACCGGCCTGGTCGGCCGCGTGCTCGCTGAACGACAGGTATTGCCGAAGTGTGAATCGAAACGCGGCGAGCTTCTCGCAGTCGGATTTCGAAAAGCCGCGTGCGGCTGCCGGTTTGCGAATTGCCATTGCCTGCTCCTTGTCGATTCGTCGCCGCAACGATGCCTCAGCAGCACGCCAATGTCACGCAAAAGCACGCGCCCGCATCGCGACGGGGCAGCAGCGCGAGCGAGCCGCCGAAGCGGCGCATGATCTGCCCGCTGATCGCGAGGCCGAGCCCGGCTCCGGCAGGATCGCCGCGCGCCTGCGCTGAGCCGCGGGTGAACTTCGCGAAGATCCTTTCACGCTCGTCGGGCCGGATGCCCGGGCCGTTGTCCTCGAACAACACCTCGTAGAGCTCGCCGCGCACGCGGCTCGTGATCCGGAGCTGCGGATCGGTGCTGCTGTTGTACTTGATTGCGTTGGAGATCAGGTTGATGAACACCTGTGCGAGGCGGTCGCCATTCGCCTCGACGTTCACGGCGCCCGCACGCTCCCCGCCGAGCAGGCGCACACGCATGCTGGACGCTAGCCCCGAGCAGGTGCGGATGGAGCTGTCGAGCGCGATCTCGGGATCGATCCGCGACGTCTGCCACGGGGCCTCGCCGCGCTCGAGCACCGCGAGGTCGAGCGTGCTGTCGAGGAGCCGCGTGAGTCGCACGCTTTCGTCGTGGATGATGCGCAGGAAATGCGCTGTCCGGTCCGGCCCGAGATCCCTTTCCTCGAGCAGGATTTCCGCAAAAGAGCGAATCGCCGCCATCGGCGTCCGCACTTCGTGACTCACCTGGGACAGGAAATCGTCCTTCTCGGCGTCGAGGCGGGTGAGTCGCTGGTTGGCGTCGGAGAGTTGGCTCGCGGTGGCCTCGAGCTCCAGCGATTTTTCCTCGAGCTGCCGGCTGTATTCGCGCACGCGCTGCGTTTCGTCGGCGATCCTCATCAGCTCGTCCAGGCTGATCGTCTCGCCGCTCACCACCTGCGAGATCAGCGCATGCGCTGACGCGGCGCCGACGCTGCCCGCCAGCTTGCGCTCGAGCCGGGTGATGAAGGCGTTATCGGCGACCGGCAGGTTTCCTTCGAGCCCCTGGGCACGCGCCGCTTCGCGAAACGTCTGGAGCGCCTCGCTCGCGCCAAGAATCCGTTGCGCGAGGATCGAGAGGTCGTGCGTCGTGGCCGAGCGCCGGATCACGCCCGAAGTCGCCTCGGCAGGCGTGCGAAACACGTCGACGAACAGCGTGCTTTGCAGCCGTTCGAGCGGCCGTTGCTCGCGCGCCAGGGACACCAGCACGAACAGGACCGTGTTGACCGTGAGACTCCAGAACAGCGAATGCACCAGCGGATCGAGACCCTCGAGGCCGAAGAGCGCCTGCGGTCGCAGCAGGGACCAGCCGAAAGGCCCATGGGCGATCACATTTCGCGACAGGATGAACCCGCCGTCGAAGCTCGGCAGGAACAGCGTATACGCCCACAGCAGCGCTCCCGAAACCAGGCCGGCTACGGCGCCGTCGGCGTTCGCCCGCCGCCAGAACAGGCCGCCGATCAGGCAAGGCAGCACCTGCGCGACTCCTGCGAAAGAGATGAGCCCGATCGAAGCCAGTTGTCCTGACGTGCCGCTCAGGCGGAAGTAGATGAAGCCGAGCAGCAGAATTGCGCAGATGCTCGCGCGGCGGCTTGCAAGCAGGAAGCGTCGGATCGCGCCGCTCTCCGGCAATGCAACCCAGCCGAATTTCAGCGCGGCCGGCATGATGATGTGATTCGACAACATCGTCGAGAGCGCGATGCACGCGACAATCACCATCGACGTCGCCGAAGAGAAGCCACCAAGGAAGGCGAGCAACGCGATTCCATGCTGGTGTGCCCACAGCGGCAGCGTGAGCACGAACATGTCGGGATTCGAGCTCGGCGGCAGCAGGGTGAGTCCCGCGATCGCGATCGGCAGCACGAACAAAGTAATCAGGAAGAGGTACAGCGGGAACAGCCACGACGCCGTGCGCAGGTGACGCTCGTCGGCGTTCTCGACCACCATCACCTGGAATTCGCGCGGCAGGCAGATGATTGCCGCGGCGGAGAGGAACGTGAGCGTGATCCAGCGGGGTCCGAACACGTCCCGGGCGTGGAAGTAACCTGGTCCGGCATGCGCGAACACGGAAGCCGGCCCGCTGAACACGCCGTACACGACCAGCACGCCGACGGTGACGAGCGCCACGAGCTTCACGATGGCCTCGAGCGCAATCGCGGTCACGACACCGTGGTGGCGTTCCTTGGCGTCGATGTTGCGCGTGCCGAACAGGATCGTGAATACCGCCATGCCGACTGCGACCCAGAAGCCAGTCCGGTAGTCGGGGATGAGGCTCGGCAGCCCCGACAGCGGATCGGGGCCGGCGTTGTCGATGACGTCGACGCTCGTCGTCACTGCCTTCAATTGCAGCGCGATATAGGGCGTCGTGCCGATGACGGCGATCAGCGTTACCACTGCGGCGAGCAGGGCGCTCTTGCCGTAGCGCGAGGACACCATGTCCGCGATCGACGTGATGCCGTGCGCGTGGCCGATGCGCACCAGCTTGCGCAGCAGCAGCCACCAGCCGGCGAAGACGAGCGTCGGGCCGAGGTAGATCGTCGCGAAATCGAATCCGCCTCGCGCCGCCGAGCCCACCGCACCGTAGAAAGTCCACGAGCTACAGTAGATCGAGATCGACAGCGTGTAGACGATCGGCGACTGGAGCCAGCCGAGGCGCCCGGTGCGCGCGCGCCGGTCGCCGGCGAACGCGACGGCGAACAGCAATGCCACGTAGGCGAGCGCAATGACGAGGACGATGTTGGCAGAGAGCATCGGGCATCATCCGCGCGGTTCGCCGGCATCCCGCGCGGGATCGGATTCCGATGCCGCGAGGCGGCGGGAAAGCCACACGGCACACACGATCAGCGCGAGCCACGTGCCGAACAGGTAGACGACGATCAGCGGTACACCGCCGATGCTCGCGTCCGCGATGAACAGGGTGATGACCGGCGGCATCAGGAGGACGGCGCCAAGAATCGGCAACAGCCGTGCGGCATCGTGCACGCGGGCGGGATCGGCGGAGCGTTTCTTCATCGGAACCCGGTGTCGGCGAGCGCGCGCAGCGCGTCATTCATGCGCCGGTCAGGCGGCGCACTTCGTCCATGATCTCCCGGTTGGAGAACGGCTTGGTCATGAAAGCGCCGACGCCGATTTCCTCTGCGCGCTTGCGATCCTGCGGCTGACCTTTCGCCGTGAGGACCAGCACCGGCAGCGAGCGCAGGGCCGGGTTCGCCTTGACCGCCTTCAGCACCTCGAAGCCGTTGCGCCGCGGCAGCATCAGATCGAGGATCATCAGGTCGGGCGGATGGGTGCGCAATTGCGCCAGCGCTTCCTCGCCGTCGAGGACCGACGCGACGTCGTAGCCGGCGCGGCGCAGCAGAAAAGTGAGCGACTCGACGATGTTCGGCTCGTCCTCGGCGATCAGTACGCGCGTGGCCATTGCGCACTTCCCTGGCAGGCGGATGCTGCGAGTGTAGCCTCTCCCGGGCCCCGGCGAGCCAGTGGGGACCCGCTCAGGCGTCTGATGACCCGGCAAGCCACTGGAAGTTCGCTCAGGCGTTGATGATCGGGTCTTCCTCCCGGTACGCGCATCCGTTTCGTGCGCAAAGGCGGCAGTTCGATCCCACGGGCGTCGCCGGCGCAGACGACGCGAGGTCGAGGCCGTCCGCGTAGACCAGGCGGTCGGCATGCAGCGCATCGCAGGCCAGCATGATCGACATGAAGCGTCGCGGCATTGCGAATGCGGGTCGCTCTTTCTCGACCGTCCGTGCAAGAAACAGAAAGCGATCACCCGCCGGGAATTCGGCCAGTTGCCGGACGATCGCGCCCGGGGTCTGGAACGCCGAGTACAGCGCCCAGATCGGACAGGCGTTGCCATATCGCGGCAGCGGCAGGTCAGGCAGCGGGAAGCGCTTGGTGACGTACCCGGCGGCATCTACGCGCACCAGTCCGAACGGAACCCCTTCTGCGCCGGGTCGCCGCAGGGTTACCAGCCGGTGGCAGACCTGCTCGAAGCTCGCCGCGAAGCGTCGCCCGAGATGGTCGAGGTCATAGCGAGACTCGATCGCGGCATCGCGCAGCGCCGCGTAAGGAAGCACGACCGCGCCGGCGACATACGACGACAGCACGCGTCGCGCGCGCCGGCGGGCCGCAGGAGTGGTCAGAAGTGGCGATCCGTCGATTTCGGCAGCGATCGGCGCTCCCCGGTGGAAGAGGTCGGAGGCGAGCCGGGCCAGTTCGAAGCGGCGCGTCGCCGCAGACGCGGTGCCGCTGATGCACAGCGTTCGCGCATCGGGATTGAATGCTGCGGTCGCCGGAATCGCGGTGGCGGGTGTCGACGCGCGCTGTTCGCGCATCTCCAGTTCGCGCACCTCCACTGCGTGCTCTCGCCGCAGATATTCGGTCAGCGTGCGCTCGTCGCACTCGCGCCCGGCATGCAGCGCGCGACAGAATTCCTCGGCGACGCGTTCGAGCGCCGGGAAGCAGTTGTTGCGATCAAGCAGGAAATCGTCGACCTCTTCCACCGGCATGATCGGCCGCATCTCGGTACGCGCCTGGTCAAAGAACGCCACGAGCGCCTGCGCGACGTCGGCGAGTCGCTCGCTTTCGGTGCCGACGATCGATGCGAAGCGCCGCTGCTCGCCGGGCTCCAGGTCTTCAATTGTCGCCAGGATCTCGGAGGACGAACGGATCACTGCGGTGCGCGTCAGCAGACTGTGCACCGTGTCGCCGATAAAGGGATCCTGCGAGAGGCGGCCGGCGAGTGCGCTCACCGCCTGGTCGCGGTCACGCCAGGCCCGATGCAGCGCCACCAGCGCGCGTGCCCATCCGGCGTGCCGCGTCGCGAACTCGCCCGCCGAGTCGGCGTCGAGCGAAAACGGCGCGAGCAGCGGCTCGCTGCCGATCTCGCCGAGATCGCCGATCAATCGCCGCTCCGTGGCGCCGTCAAGGTCGTCGAGCGCGAGCCCGAGCGCATCGCCGATCCGCTTCAGCAGCGCCCCGGCGATGCTTCGCTTGTTGCCCTCGATCAGGTTCAGGTACGACGCCGAGATGCCAAGCGTCGCGGCCAGGCTCGACTGGGTGATCCCCAGGACGTGGCGCCGCGCGCGGATTTTCGGGCCGATCACCGGTCGTGGCATCGGGCTCCTTGTCGACCGGGCCGCGGTTGCCGCGGCGCAAGGTGAACAATTGACAGATTTGCGTCTGTCCCAAGCTCGATATTTACAGCAATGTCGTTCTGAGTCAAGGATCTGTTGCTCCATTGACAGTGCTGGCCGATGATCAGCTGCGCTTCGCTGGCAGGCACCCGCTGATCAGATCTCCGGCTCGCAAGCCCGAATTCGAGTAACATGGCGAGCCCCGACCGGTGCAGCGGTAATATCGGATTACGATATATTTGGCCCGGCAACCCACACGGAGGAGGAATTAATGCATCGCAAGTCAGATTCGTACAGCAACAGCCGCCGCGATTTCATTCGCACGGGCCTCGGCGTCGCCGGCGGGCTCGCGCTTCCTGCAGGATTCGCTTCGCACGCCTTTGCCGCCGATCATCCCGCGATAGGCACCTACCCGGCCGGTTCGTCCGGCGACACGGTCTATATCGGCGCCGCCGTACCGCTGACCGGCACCTACGCTTCCTCGGGCGCGGATGAGCTCAAGGGGATGGAGCTCGCCGTCGAACACATGAACACCAACCACGAGCTGATGAAGAAGATCGCGCCGAAGGTGAACCATGGAGTGCTCGGCAAGAAGGTCGCGCTGGTGTCGGCCGATTCGGCCGCCAAGCCGAACCAGGCGGTACAGGTCCAGCAAACCTTCATCAACCAGAACAAGGTCGTCCTGATGACCGGCTCAACCTCGTCGGCGGTCGCGGTCGCGCTCAATAAGTTCGCCCAGCGCGAGAAGATCCTCTATGTGGCAGGGATCTCCGGCTCTAACGACACGACCGGCAAGGACTGCGTGCGCTACGGCTTCCGCCAGGATTTCTACGGCGAAACGGCCGCCAACGCGATCGGCCCTGTGCTGGTGAAGAACTTCGGCAAGGACAAGAAGGCGGCGTTCATGACGCCGGACTACACCTACGGCCACACGGTGACGAAGTCGGTCAACGACTATCTGAGCAAGAATGCCGGCTGGGACATGGTCACCAACCAGGTGTCGCCGCTCGGCACCCAGGACTTCAGCCAGTATCTGACCAACATCGCCAATTCCGGTGCAGAGTTCCTGATCAACGTCAACTGGGGCCGCGATGCGGTGCTCTCGTGCCAGCAGGCGAAGCAATTCGGCATCATTCCGAAGATGAAGCTGGTCATCCCCTACCAGATTCCGTTCCTCGCGAAGGAAACGGGACCAGATATCACGGAAGGTGTATTCGCGGCGACCGATTTCTGGTGGACGCTCGAGGACAGGTATCCGCTGGCCAAGCTGTTCGTGGAGTCGTTCCACAAGAAATACGGCTACCGGCCCGAATGGGGCGCGGAGAACAGCTACAACAGCTTCGCTGCCTGGGCGCGGATGGTGAGCGAGGCGGGCACCTTCTACCCCCCCGACGTCATCAAGCAGTACGAGAAGGGCGAGACCATTCCGTCGCTCGTCGGCGACGTCCACTATCGGCCCGAAGACCATCAGTGCGTCCGCCCCGTCATCATCGTTCGCGGCAAGGCCAAGAAGGACATGAAGAACGACGAGGACTTCTGGGAGGTTCTTGAAGTGGTGCCGGGTGCCGGCCTGATGCAGAAACCCGACGCGTTCGGCTGCGAGCTCGGCGACTACACCTGACCGGCCAGGGCGTCCTGCGCGCGCGGACCGCAGGGCGCCTGCCGTCGCACTTCGCGGCGGGGATATTCGTGCGCCCGGCGGTCTGCCGGGGGCACGAGGGGTTTCGATGCCGGCATGAGATGTTCGAATCGATGCACGATCCGGGCGAGGCAGCGTGATCAGCTGGGCCAACTTCATATCGCAGTGCTTCAACGGGCTCGTGCTGGGCGCTCTGCTGGCGCTGATCTCCTCCGGCCTGACGATCATCTACGGCACGCTGGGGGTGCTCAACCTCGCGCACGGCGCGATGTTCATGCTGGGGGGTTATGCCGGCTGGGTGGCTTACACCTATTCCGGATCGTTCGTCGTCGCGGTCGCCGCCGGGTCTTTGTTCGTCATGCTGGTGGGCGTGGTGACCGAGCGGGTGATCATTCGCCATTTCTACTCGCGCCCCCCTGAAGACCAGCTTCTCGTCACCTTCGGCCTCGGCATCGTCTTCGTTGAAGCGGTGCGATTCTTCTTCGGCAGCCTCTCGAAGACGGTGCCGCCGCCGGCGCTGCTCGCCGGGATTACCCCGCTCGGATTCATGGTCTACCCGACCTACCGGCTGGCCCTCCTCGCCATCGTGGCAGTTGCGCTGCTGGTGCTGTATTTCGTGCTCTACCGCACGCGCATCGGCATGATCGTCCGCGCAGGCATCGAGGATTCGGTGATGGTCGACTCGCTCGGCATCAACGTCTACAGGATCTTCATGCTGGTGTTCGGGATCGGTGCGATGGCAGCCGGCTTCGCTGGCATCGTCAACGCTCCGGTGGTCTCGATCGCGCCCGATGTCGGCGAGGCGATCCTGGTGCAGACCTTCGTGGTCGTCGTCATCGGGGGCGTCGGGTCCTTCCCCGGCGCGGTGCTGGGTGGGCTCATCGCCGGCGAGATCATCAGCATCACCTCGATGATCAATCCCGCCTATTCCTATGTAATGCTGTTTGTGGCGATGACTCTGGTGCTCGTGCTTCGTCCTCGCGGACTGCTCGGCATCGCGGGCCGCGAGTAGGCGCGCTGTTCCGATGCCCGCGCTACTCAGACAACGTCCTTTCGTCGTCGAAACCCTTACGCTGGTCGGCCTGATTGCGGCGCCGTTCGTGCTGCCGTATCTCGGCTTTTCGCCGACCACGATCGACCGGATCGTGATCTGGGCGCTGGTCGGGATCGGCTTCGACCTCCTGTTCGGCTACACCGGGCTGCTCTCGTTCGGGCAGTCCGCGCTCTTCGGCACCGGCGGCATGTTCGCTGCCTACCTCTTGACGCAGACCTCGTTCACCAATACGGTCGCAGCCGTCGTGCTTGGCACGATCGTCGCGGGCGTCGTCGGCTATCTTGTCGGCCTGGTCGCGTTGAGGCGCACCGGCATCTATTTCGCCATGATCACCGTGGCGATCGCCGAGGTCTTCTTCTTCGTCGAATTCAACCCGCTGTCGGCCTATACCGGCGGCGAGAACGGCCTGCCGGGCGTGCCGACGCCGAACCTCAACCTCGGCTTCGTGAACCTGACATTCGACGGCAACCTGTCGATGTACGCGTTCTTCGCCTTCTGGTATTTCGTCGGGCTGGTGATTGCGCTTCGCATCGTGCGCTCACCCGTCGGCCTGCTGCTGCGCGCCATTCGCGACAATCCGCTGCGCGCCGAGGCGCTGGGTCACAACATCCACCGCTACAAGCTGGCAGTCTTCGTCGTCGCTGCCATGTACGCGGGCTTCGCCGGCGGCCTGCTTGGCCTCTTGCAGGGATTCATGCCACCCGATGCGTTCATGTTCGACACCTCGGGCCAGATCGTCATCATGACCGCGATCGGTGGCGCGGGCACGCTGTTCGGGCCGCTGCTCGGGGCGACGGTCTGGCTTTACCTGAGCGATTTCTTCCAAACGATCCTGAAGCTCGGCGCCACCTGGAAGCTCGTTCTCGGCATCGTGTTCGTGCTCCTGGTCGTATTCCTGCGCCGCGGCCTGGTCGGTGCCATCACCGATCTCTATCACCTCACGACTCGCGGCGGGAAAGAGACCGAGCCGCCGGTCGACGCGGCGCCCGCGGTCGTTGCGTCTTCTGCGCCGGCGGCAACCGTCAGCGCGACCGGGCCATCTGCCGGCGCATTCGCGGCGGCTCGAAGCGTGCCGGCCGGGGACCCGACCGGCACGATCCTTCAGGCGACCGGTCTATCGAAGCACTACGGCGGCGTCATCGCCAATTCGGGCATCGACTTCGCTGTCAACGCGGGCGAGCTTCGCGGGATCATCGGGCCGAACGGCGCCGGCAAGACCACGTTCTTCAAAATGCTGACCTGCGAAGTCCAACCAACGTCGGGCACGATCGTGTTCGAGGGGCGCGACATCACCGAGTTAGGTGTTGCCGATGCCTGCCAGCTCGGGCTCACCAAGAGCTACCAGATCAACCAGCTCTTCGAGCGGCTGACCGTCAGGCAGAACCTGACGATCGCGGCGCTCGGCGAGATTCGCGGCAAGTTCAGGCTCGACCTGTTCAAGAGCCTTCCGAAGGTCGAAGGCCTCGATGCGAAGGTTCAGAGCACCGGGGCCCTCGTCAACCTGACCTCGCGGCTCGACACGCAGGTATCAGAGCTCGCCTACGGGGAAAAGCGGCGGCTGGAGATCGGGCTGGCACTCGCGACCTCGCCGAGCTTGCTACTGCTCGACGAGCCGCTGGCCGGCATGAGTCCGAAGGAACGCGTCGAGACGGTGGCGCTCCTGAAGTCGATTGCCATCGGCCGCACGATGATCGTCATCGATCACGACATGGACGCGCTGTTCAACCTCGCCGAGCGCATTACCGTGCTCCAGGAAGGACGCGTGCTGTTCGAGGGGACGCCGGACGAGATCAAGAGCAATGCCAGCGTGCAGGAGGCCTACCTCGGTGGTGTGCAGGAGAGGCTCGAGTCATGAGCTTGCTCGAGGTCAGCGGACTGAACAGCTTTTACGGGGATTCCCATATCCTGTTCGACGTCGCGTTGCGGGTCGAGAAGAACGAGGTGGTGGCGCTGCTGGGCCGCAACGGTGCCGGCAAGAGCACGACTCTGAAGAGCCTGATGGGCGTGGTGACGCCGCGCGCCGGCTCGGTGATGTTCGACGGCGTCGAGATCGCTGGCAAGAAGAGTCACGCCATCGCCCGGGCCGGCATGCAGCTCGTGCACGAAGACCGTCGCATCTTCGGCAGCCTCGACGTCGAGGAAAACCTGGTGCTCGCCGGACTCACGGCGCCGGCGAAGTGGCCGCTCGACCGCATCTACGAGATGTTCCCGCGGCTCAAGGAACGTCGCGGCAGCCGCGGCACCGACCTTTCGGGGGGCGAGCAGCAGATGTTGGCGATCGCCCGCGCGCTGGTCCGCGATCCAAAGATCATCCTGCTGGACGAGCCGTTCGAAGGCCTGGCGCCGGTGATCGTGCGCAATCTGATGGCGGCCTGCACCGAGCTTGCGGCGGCCGGACAAACGATCGTGCTGGTCGAGCAGAATCTCGCGGCCACCCTGGCGCTGGCGCAGCGCGTCTACATCATCAACAACGGGCATATTGCGCATGAAGGCCCGGCGCAGGAAATCAAGGCGCAGCCGGAGATATTGCAGCGCTACCTCGGCGTGTGAGCGTCGCAGGCTGCCCGACGTTTCGTTCAGGTCGTACGCTTCCAGCCGCCGATGATCGCGCCGGCAATCGCGAGGCCCAGCACCGCGTAGGTTGCGTTGATGAGCCAGAGGACCACCGACCTCGACTCGAAGCCGTAGTTGAGGGCCAGCGTTGCGGCGATGAAGCCGAATGCGATGGTCGCCCCCAGCTTGAGTCCGCCCGCCAGCGTTCCTGCCTGCGCGCGGTCGATGAGCCACGACAACGTGTAGCACATCAGGAGGATCGCGACGAAGCCGATCGCATACGGGCGCGGCGAGCCGCCCTGCTCGCGGGTGATCTCGTCGAACGTCTTGCCGATCGCCTCACCCCACGGCCCGGCGAACACGCTGTACCAGATCACGCCGAGCACGAAGAAGACGACCGCAGCCACCCACGCCGCAATATGTCGCGCACCCATCATCGTCGAACCTCATTGCTCGATTGCATCGAAATCATCGTCGAAGGCCGCTGGCGTCTTCGGGACCCGCGTCTTCGAACAGGCCTGCTTGCGCGAAGTTCCGCCGCGACGGCCGCGCTGCGGCGGGTGCCGGGGGCCTGAAGCGCGTCAGGTCGAGCCCTTCGTGGCTGCGGCCGCGGTTCAGCCCGAGCCGTGCGCAGGCGAGTTCGAAGCGACGCTTGATCAGCACGGCAAACGCGCCTTCGCCGCGCATCCGCGTCCCGAAGGCCGACTGGTAGTCGCGTCCGCCGCGCATCTGGCGGACGAGGCTCATCACGTGCGCGGCCCGCTGCGGGTATTGGGCATCGAGCCATTCGCGAAACAGCGGCGCGACCTCGCGCGGCAGGCGCAGCAGCACCCAGCCGGCGGACGTCGCGCCATGGGCTGCGGCGCTCTCCAGGATCGACTCGAGGTCACGATCGTTGAGCTGCGGGATGATCGGCGCCACCATCACGCCCACCGGTATGCCGGCAGCGGAAAGTGCCCTCACGGCCTGCAGCCGGCGTTGCGGTGCCGCTGCGCGAGGCTCCATGCGCCGCGCGAGCTCGCGGTCAAGCGTCGTGATCGACAGGTAAACGCGCGCCATCCGCTTCGCTGCCATCGGCGCAATCAGGTCGATGTCGCGCTCGACCAGCGCCGACTTGGTGACGATCGTAAATGGATGCTCGCACTCGGCAAGCACGGCGAGGACCGAGCGCGTGATCTTCCAGTTGCGCTCGATCGGCTGGTAGGGGTCGGTGTTGGTGCCGAGTGCGATTGGATCGCAGCAATAGCCCGGCTTCGCGAGCTCGGCGCGCAGCAGCTCGGCTGCCTGCGGCTTGGCAAACAGCCGCGTCTCGAAATCGATCCCGGCCGACAGATCGAGATAGGCATGCGACGGCCGCGCGTAGCAGTAGATGCAGCCATGCTCGCAACCCTGGTAGGGATTGATCGACTGGGCGAAGGGAATGTCGGGCGAATCGTTTCGCGCAATGATGCTGCGCGCGAGTTGAACGGTGACCGTGGTCTTCGGCGGTGGCGGACCGGAAGCCTCGCCTTCAGCGGGATCGAGCGCGACGCCCCAGCCGTCGTCGAACACTTCGCGCTGGACGTCGCGGAAGCGATTCCCGGGGTTGAATGTCGCGCCCCGTCCCTTGACGGTTTGCGTGGGTGATTCCGAATGCTTCATGCGTGGATCGAGGACAACCTTGGTAGAATTCCGGTGCCGGGAAACGTCGCCCATCATAGCCCTCGCGGTGATCGCTCGCGAGGTGCTCGACGCGCGCTATCCGGCAGGGTGCTCTTCGGGTGCCGGCGGATAGGTAATCGTCAGGCCGAACACGCTCGCGAACGGGGTCAGGCGGTGGAGTGTCGGCGGTCCATGGCCGATGATCTCCTCGACGCGAATGCCGCGCACGGTCAGCGCATCCGCGATCAGGGACCGGTGGCAACGCCAGGGTACGGCCTCGGCGCACATCAGCGCGCAATGCATCTGCGCCGCATGTTCGACGACCTCGGCGATTCCTGCGGCGAATCCAGGCGTCTGCATGTAGTCGGCGAAGCCGCGAAACGACAGGTTGCGCCAGCCGCCATTGAGCGAATCCGGACGCGCGTGGCGCAGGCCGCCGAGGGCCGGCAGGTGGCGGTAGCCGACGCGCGTTGCGGCGAGGGCAGCGGGCAGGGTTTCGCGATTGAACTGCGGATTGTGGCGCGAGCGCGGGAGGGTTCGCACGTCGAGGATCTCGCCGATGCCGAATTGCGCGAGCAAGTCGATGAACTCGGTCAGGGACCGCGTCGAATGGCCGACGGTGTAAACGGTATTCAGGCGCATCCTCGGTTCGCGGCCCTGGCTGCCACAGCATAGCGGAGGCTGCGGCAGGCAGTTACGGACAGGCTTCTTGCCAGACGCGGGACGATCAGCGGACAATGCGCGCGCGATGACGAAACCGCGGACGCATCGGTTCGACACCCTGTCACTGCACGCGGGATCGCGACCCGACCCGGTCACAGGTGCGCGCGCGACGCCGATCTATCAGTCGGCTTCGTTCGTGTTTCCGGACACCGACCACGCGGCGGCGCTGTTCAACATGGAACGCGCCGGCTATGTGTATTCGCGGATCGCCAATCCCACCTGTGCGGTGCTCGAGGAAAGGATCGCTGCGCTGGAGGGCGGCGCGGGTGCGATTGCGACCGCGAGCGGGCAGGCCGCGCTCCACCTGGCGATCGTCACGCTGCTTTCGGCGGGGGCGCACATCGTCGCATCGCGCTCGCTCTACGGCGGCTCGCACAACCTGCTCGACTACACGCTGCCACGTTTCGGCATCGACACCACGTTCGTCGATCCACGCGACCTCGATGCCTGGCGCGCTGCGATCCGACCGTCGACGCGGCTGATGTTCGGGGAGACGCTCGGCAATCCGCGTCTCGAGGTGCTCGATATTCCGCGGGTGGCGGCGCTCGCGCACGAGCACGGCCTGCCGCTGCTGGTCGACTCGACCTTCACGACGCCTTGGCTCGTGCGGCCCTTCGAGCACGGCGCCGACCTGGTCTACCACTCGGCGACCAAGTTCCTGTCAGGACATGGCGTGGTCATCGGTGGCCTGCTCGTCGATTCAGGGGCATTCGACTGGAACGCCGGAGCGGCGCGCGAGAAGTTTCCTACGTTGACGGCGCCGTATGCCGGTTTTCACCAGATGGTCTTCGCCGAGGAATCGTCGACCGCGGCATTCCTGCTGCGTGCGCGCCGCGAAGGAATCCGCGACTTCGGCGCCTGCATGGCGCCGACGACAGCGTTCCAGATCCTGCAGGGCATCGAGACGCTGCCGGTGCGCATGGCGCGCCACGTCGAGAACGCGCGCGCAATCGTCGCGTTCCTGCGCGAACATCCGCAGGTGGTCGCCGTGGGTTACCCGGAGCTTCCCGATCACCCCGACCACGCGCTGGCGCAACAGCTCCTGCCGCGGGGCTGCGGTGCGGTGTTCAGCTTCGACCTGCGTGGAACGCGCGAGCAGGGCCGGCGCTTCATCGAGGCGCTGCGGCTCTTCTCGCATCTTGCCAATGTCGGTGATGCGAAATCGCTGGTGATCCATCCGGCTTCGACGACGCATTTCCGGATGAGCACCGAGGACTTGGCGCGCGCAGGAGTCACCGAGGGAACCATCCGACTGTCGATCGGCCTCGAGGATCCGTCGGACCTGGTCGAGGATCTCTCCCGGGCCCTCTACGCGGCGGGAAAGGCGTAATGCGGCTGCAGGTCGCGGGTCACGGTGTTTACGCCTACACCGGTACGCGGGAATGCGATCCGCGACGCCCCACCGTGTTGCTCGTGCACGGCGCGGGGAGCGATCACAGTGTGTTCGCGCTGCAATCGCGTCACTTCGCTTGGCATGGATGGAACGCGCTCGCGCTGGATCTTCCGGGCCACGGCCGGTCGGAAGGACCTGCGCTCGGCACTGTCGCAGCGATCGCTGACTGGATGGGCGCGGTGATCGCCGCCGCGAACGCGCGTGACGCTGTGCTGGTCGGCCATTCGCTGGGGTCGCTCGCCGCGCTGGAATGCGCTGCGCGCCACCCGCAACAGGTCGCGAAGATCGCGCTCCTCGGGGCGGCTGTGCCGATGCCAGTCTCCGAGGATCTGCTCGCCGCCGCTGCACGTGATGACCACATTGCGTTCGAGCTGATCAACGGCTGGTCCTTCGGCCCAGGCAGCCAGCTCGGAGGCAACCGGAACCCGGGACTGTGGATGGTCGGCAATTCGATGCGCCTGATGGAGCGCACGCGCAAGGGCGTGCTGTCGACCGGCCTGCTCGCCTGCCACCAGTACGTCGATGGCATGGCCGCAGCGTCGGCTGTTCGCTGCCCCGCACTGGTGATCATGGGCGAGCGCGACGTCATGGCACCACCACGCAACGCGAAGGCGCTGGTGGAAGCGCTGGCCGACGCGCGCAGCATGACGCTTCCGGGCTGTGGTCACTCGCTGATGATCGAGCAACCGGATACGGTGCTCGACGCGCTGCGCAGCTTCGTCGGTGTTCCGGGAGCGGCGGGCTGACTCCGCGGATCTTCGTCGGCGACGCCGGGGAGCGGCCGGCGCCCGGAAGCGCGTTCACGCTGCCGTTGCCCGCGGGCCGTCACGTCGCGCAAGTGCTCCGGATGCGCCGCGGCGACGGACTTGCGCTGTTCACCGGCGAGGGCGGCGAATTTGCGTCGACGATCGACCACGTCGATCGGCACGGCGTTGTCGTGCGGGTGGATGCCTTCGTCGATATCGAGCGTGAGTCGCCGGTGCCGGTCACGCTGGTGCAGGCGGTGATCGCCGCAGACATGATGGACGTGGTCGTACGCCGGGCAGTCGAGCTCGGCGTCGCAGCGATCGTCCCGGTGCAGGCGGCACGCAGCCAGGGTCTAGCGCAGGATCGCGCGCTGCGCCGCGAGCGGCACTGGCGCCGGATCACAATTGCCGCCTGCGAGCAGTGCGGGCGCAACCGGGTGCCTTCGATCGCAGCGATCGTGGCCTTTGCCGAAGGGCTCGCGCAGCGGGACCCTGTCGCTGTGCCGCTGGTCATTCTCGACTCGGCTGCCACGCGGACGCTCGCGAGCGTCGCGGCGCAGGCCGTGCCCCGCACGCTGATCGTTGGCCCCGAGGGCGGATTCACCCCGGACGAACAGCGTAGCGCCGGTGCGATCGGCGCGCTGCAGGCGAGCCTGGGCACGCGCGTGCTGCGCGCGGAGACTGCTGCGCTCGCGGCACTCGCCATTGTCGGCGCAACGGGTGAGAAAGCAGTGTAGAAAACGAAGACGAAACGGCGAAAACGGGGACGGACCACGTTTTCGGGAAACCAAAAACGTGGTCCGTCCCTGTTTTCTGCCCCCGCTTTCTGGTCAGCTTGACGCGTGATCGGTGGCGATCAGGATACTGCAGCGGACGCGCTCGATCAGCATCGAGTCCACCGAGCCGCGCCACCAGCGGAGCGCGAATCGCCTGCTGCGCCGGTGCCCGATGATCAGAAGGTCGATCTTCAGCGCATCCACCATCCGCGTGATGACATCGACGGGCTCGCCATCTTCGAGGTGAGTGGTCACCGAAAATCCGCGTTCCCCGAGCTTCGCCGCTGCCAGCTTCAGATCGGCGTTCATCCGGCTACGGTCGACGGCGAGCGCAGGCTCGGGAACGAATTCACCCGCAAGCAGATAGGGCGAGGGATCGTGCAGGACGCACACCAGGTGGATTTCCCGGCCCGATACCAAGGTCAATTGACTGCATTCGTCGACGGCCAGCCGGCTTTCGGGCGAGCCATCGAAAGCGACGAGAATCCTCTGGTACATGGCTACCTCCGGTGACTGGGAATGAACCACGCGGGGACGATCCCAGGGGCAAGCGCTAGGGTAACGATCACGGCCGGTTCATGGAAGTCCGGGGCCGGCCATCAGGTCAATGCGGGAATTCGCCTGTCGCAAAGGACGAGTGCCGTCGATGCGAGCGCGTCCCAGGGATCCCCCGCTCGCAGCCCCTTGGCCTGGGCATCGAGACCGGCGAGCCCATGCAGCACGCGCTCGGTCTGGTCAGGGGTCAGGCGCTGCGCCGCACGCTCGAGCGCAGCCTGGCGCTTGCCCCAGGCGCGCACCCCGCGTAGCGCGGCGGCAAGTGCTGCGCCGCGTTGCATCGACTCGTGGACCGTGGCAAGCGCGTGCACGTCTTCCGCAAGCTGCCAAATGACGAGGGTGATGGGTTCGGCGGATTCGCGCAGCATGGCGAGGATGCGAAGTGCCCGCGCGGCATCGCCTCGAAGCCAAGCCTCCGACAGCTCGAAGACGTCGTAGCGCGCGACGTCGGCGACAGCCTCGAGCACCGCGTCGTTGTCGAGCGTTCCCTGAGGAAGCACTAATGCCAGCTTCTCGATCTCCTGGCTCGCCGCGAGCAGGTTGCCTTCGCAGCGCTCGGCGAGGAGCGCGAGCGTGTCCGCGGCGGCGCGCTGCCCGTTTCGCGCGAGGCGCTTGCCGATCCACACTGGCAGCGCCGCCCGGTCGAGCGCCGGCGTCGCAATCGTCACGCCTGCCGCCGCGAGCGCCGTGAACCAGGCCGAGGCCTGCGCCGCGCGGTCGAGCCTTGGCAGTGAGATCAGCAGGACGTTTTCCGGGTTGGGATTCCCGGCGTAGTGGGTGAGGACTTCTGCGCCTTCGATGCCGGGCTTGCCGGAAGGGATGCGCAGGTCGACGAGCTTGCGCGAACTGAACAGGCCGAGGTTCGCACCCGCTGCAACGAACGCGTCCCAGCGGTAGTGCGTCTCCACGACGAACACCTCGCGCTCACCAAAGCCTCCGCGCCGGGCGGCGGCGCGGATCGAGTCGGCCACCTCGAGCGCGGTCAACGGCTCCTCGCCGTGGATCACGTAGATCGGCGCGAGACGCTTGGCGAGATGCGCTTCCAGGCCATCGGGGCGTAGTTGCACTGCGCTATGCTCCCTCGGACCGGAACCGCGAGCCCGGCCTCGGCTCGATCCTACGCCGGCTTCCTCGCGGCCTGCAGGCGTCGCACCAGTTGCTGGACGGCGTCGGTCTGCATCCCCTTGAGCAGCCGCTGCTCCTCGGTCTCGCGTGCGAGCGCCTCGCTCTGGTTGAACGTATAGCTGCGGCGCAGCGTGATTTCGCCCGGGGGCAGCCACGGCACTCCGTCGGCATCGTGCAGGCGGAAATCGACGCGCTTGATGAGCTCGTACTCGAGCACGCCGCCGGCAGCCGAAAGCGACAGCACTTCCTTGTCGTCGGCGACGCGCGAGATGTCGAGCACCACCTGCGCATCCTTCGCCACATGCACCACCTGCGCGCTGCCCGTCGCGGCAAGCGCCCGCTCGAGTTCGGCGGCAAGCGCCGGCGCCGTTTGAGCGTTGACGTAGATCGACTTGAACGTGTAGGTGGCTTGTCCGCGAAGATGGAATCCACAGCCCACGAGGCCCGAGACGATTGCCAGTGCCATGGCCAACGCGCCCGCCATCCGCAGAAGACCCGCGCCGCGAAAGGGTTGCACCGCCGGCGCGGAATCAAAGCACCACATTGACCAGCCGGCCCGGGACCACGACGACCTTCCGGATCGCCGCAGGATCCCCGTGTCGCGCGATTTCAGGCGCCTGCCGTGCCGCGTTTTCGATCGCGGCGCGATCAGCGTTCGAGGGGACGACCAGCTTGCCGCGGAGTTTGCCGTTGATCTGCAGCACCAGCTCGATCTCGTCCTGCGCCAATGCGGAAGGATCGACCTCCGGCCAGGGCGCATCGAGTAGATCGCGCAGCCGTGCCGCGTAGCCAAGCTCGCTCCACAGCACCCATGCGGTGTGCGGCACCACGGGATAAAGGACGCGAAGCAGGATCGACACACCCTCGCGAACGAGCGCTCGCGCGCCAGCTTCATCGACGGGCACCGATTCGAGCGTGTTCAGCATCTTCATCCCGGCCGACACGACGGTGTTGTACTGCAGGCGCTCGTAATCGTAGTCGGCCTGCCTCAACGCGAGGTGCAATTCGCGCCGCAGTGCCTTGACGGTGTCGGACGCCGGGCTCCAGTCGAAGGGGATCTCGCCGTTGCCGGCATCCTTCCCGCTGCTCGCGTCCACGCTCGCCTGGGCGAAATGCCACAGGCGCTTCAGGAAGCGATGCGCCCCCTCGACGCCGGTATCCGACCATTCGATCGTGTGCTCAGGCGGGCTCGCGAACATCACGAACAGGCGTGCTGCATCGGCGCCGTAGCGGTCGACCATGTCCTGCGGGTCAACTCCGTTCAATTTCGATTTGGACATCGTGCCGAGGCCGTCGTATTCGACCGGAAGCCCGTCGACCTTCGAGCGGCCTCCGATGATCGTTCCCGCGGCGTCGCGCAGAATCTCGACGTCCGCAGGCGACACATAGTCGACGCCGCCACGGTCGTTGCGGCGCAGGAACGCGTGCGCGAGCACCATGCCTTGAGTCAGGAGGCGCGTGAACGGCTCGCCATAGGCGACCATGCCGCGATCGTGCATCACCTTGGTCCAGAAGCGCGCATAGAGCAAGTGCAGGATCGCGTGGCTGATGCCGCCGATGTACTGGTCCATCGGCATCCAGTACGCATCGCGCGCGTCGATCATCGACGCGGCGTCCGGCGACGTGTAGCGCATGAAGTACCACGACGAGTCGACGAAGGTGTCCATCGTGTCGGTCTCGCGGCGCGCAGCGGCCCCGCAGCGCGGGCACGCGACGCGAAGAAAGTCCTCGCGCCGCGCGAGGGGATTGCCGCTGCCGTCGGGAACGCAGTCCTCCGGCAGCACGACCGGCAGATCCTTCTCGGGCACCGGCACGTCGCCGCAGGCGGCGCAGTGAATGATCGGGATCGGCGTGCCCCAGTAGCGCTGGCGCGAAATCCCCCAGTCGCGCAGGCGCCAGGTCGTGCGCTTCTCTCCGAGGCCCAGCGCGGCGAGGTCGGCGGCGACTGCATTGACGGCCGCCTGGTATCGCAGGCCGTTGTACTTGCCGGAATTGACGCAGACGCCGATCGTCTTGTCGTCGTACCACGCCTGCCAGTGCTCGGAGGTGAACTGCTCGATTGCCAGCGCGCCCGCGGCGCCGCCGCCCGTCGCCGTGACCGCGGCGCCACCGACTGCCGGAGCAGGCGCGATGACCTGGCGAATCGGCAGCCCGTACTTCCGCGCGAAGACGAAATCGCGCTCGTCGTGCGCAGGAACGCCCATCACCGCCCCGTCGCCATAGCCCATCAGCACGTAATTGCCGACCCAGACGTCGACACGTGCGCCGGTCAGCGGATGCCTGACCGCAAGTCCCGTTGGCATTCCCGTCTTTTCCATGGTCGCGAGATCGGCCTCGATCACCGATCCGCGCCTGCATTGGTCGATGAATCCGGCAAGCCGCGAATCGCTGCGCGCCGCATGCGTCGCCAGCGGATGCTCGGCGGCCACGGCGCAGAACGTCACGCCCATGATGGTGTCGGCGCGGGTCGTGAACACGTAGAGCCTGCCGTCGCCGATCGACTTGCCGCGCTCGTCACGGATCTCGTGCGGGAAGGCGAAGCGCACGCCTTCACTTTTGCCGATCCAGTTCGCCTGCATCGTCTTGACGCGCTCCGGCCAGCCCGGCATCGCGTCGAGCTCTCGCAGCAGTTCGTCGGCGTAGCGCGTGATCTGCAGGTAGTACATCGGGATCTCGCGCTTCTCCACCGGCGCACCGGAGCGCCAGCCGCGGCCGTCGATCACCTGCTCGTTGGCGAGCACCGTCTGGTCGACCGGGTCCCAGTTCACGGTGCCGCTCCTGCGCTAGGCGATGCCGGTGTCCAGCATCTTCAGGAACAGCCACTGGTTCCAGTTGTAATAGCTCGGATCGCAGGTCGCGATCTCGCGCCACCAGTCGATCGCCAGTCCCATTCCCTGCATCTGCCGCTTCATGTAGGCGATGTTGTCGCGGGTCCATTTCGCCGGCGGCACGCGGCTCTTCATCGCCGCGTTCTCGGCCGGCAATCCGAACGCGTCCCAGCCCATCGGCATCAGCACGTTGTAGCCGGTCATCCGCAGACCGGCGGGCCATCATGTCGTTGATGGTGTAATTGCGCACATGTCCCATGTGCAGCTTGCCCGACGGGTAGGGCAGCATCGACACGCAATAACGCTTGCCCATGGGATAGCGCGGATCGTTCTCGACGGCGCGATATGCGTCGCCGGCCTTCCACGCCGCCTGCGCGGCAGCCTCGATGGCGGCGGGGTCGAACGGTTTCATTGGCGACGGAGAATGCGCGGTGTCTCGCGCGCGGAACATGCGCGTAAGTGATTGATTATACCGGCCGCCCAATGAGCGCTCGGGCGGCGATGCGTGCTCGACGCCGTCGCTAGATTCCCGCCCACAGTACCCAGACACCGAGTGCCACGAAGATCGCGGCAGCCACCTTGCGCAGCGGACCGAACGGAATCCGGTCGGCAAAAATCTTCCCGAGGAAGACGACAGGAACGTCGGCAATCAGCATTCCCAGCGTCGTTCCGGCAACTACCGCGGGTAGCGCGTCGTAGCGCGCGGCCAGCAGCGCCGTCGCGATCTGGGTCTTGTCGCCCATTTCGGCGAGAAAAAAGGTGACGACCGTGACCATGAACACGTTGAGATGCGACGCCTGCGCGGCGCGCTCGTCGAGCGTGTCGGGCTTGAGTGTCCAGGCCGCCATGACAAGGAATGCCGCTGCGACGACCCAGCGCAGGACCTGGGGGTCGAGGTGCTCGCGCAGAAGGACCCCGACGATGCCTGCAAGCGTGTGGTTGACGAGTGTCGCGCAGGCAATCCCCGCGACGATCGGCCACGGGCGCCGGTAGCGCGCGGCGAGCACCAGCGACAGGAGCTGCGTCTTGTCGCCGATCTCGCCGGCAGTGATCACGCCGACGGAGACGAGGAACGCGCTGAGCATGGCCGAAGTCGGAGGGGTAATCGGCCGCTGGTCGGGCTGGTGCGGGCACCGATACGGCCGGGCCAGTACGCGCGTGCGTCGAATGGCACAATTATATGTTTGACCGATGCCGGAACCCATGAGACCGAGACGAACCCGCGTGCCGGTGATCGCGCCATGAAGCTGCGACGAACTCGCCGACGAACTTGCTCGTTCGCGCTCGTGATCCTCGCTGCATTTGTTGCGGGCGCGCCCGGCTTGCGCCCCGCCGACGCTGCACCCTCTGCGGCCGGCGCCGCATCCTCCCCGGCGGTGGCATCGGCGTCCGTCGCAGGGCACGTCAGCGCGCAACTCGTCGCCGCCCGCACCGCGCTCGTTCCCGGGGCGACGACAATGCTGGCGCTTGACCTGCAGATCGCGCCGGGCTGGCACACCTACTGGCGCAATCCCGGCGAATCGGGATTGCCGACGACACTCGTCTGGAAACTGCCGCCGGGATTCGTGGCAGGCGACATCGAGTGGCCTGCACCGCAGGTCCTCAAGGCGGGCCCGCTCGTCAACTATGGCTACGAGGGCGAGGTCCTGCATCTCGTGCCGATTGCGGTGCCTCGCGACGCGAAACCGGGAACGACGGCGACGCTCGCTGCGCGCGCTGACTGGCTGGTCTGCAAGGAGACCTGCATTCCCGAAGGTGCGGATCTCGCGCTCGCGCTACCGATCGCCACGGTGGGGGCGCCCGATCCACATTGGTCGGAGGCGATCGAGACGACGCGTGCTGCGTTGCCGCGGCCGCAGCCGGCATGGAGCGCGACTGCCGTGGCTTCGGGCTCGACCATCGCGCTCACCCTGACGCCGCCTCCGGGTGCGGCGGATCCGGGGGCACTCCAATTCTTCGCCGAGGCCGAGAACCGTATCGAACCGTCGGTGGCGCAATTGCGTACGGCGCAGGGCGGCAGCTATGTGTTGTCGCTGCCGATCTCGCATCAAATGTCGGGTGGCTTCGCGCGGCTGCGCGGGGTGTTGACGGCCAGCCGGGGGCGCGATTCGACGGCGCACGAACGTGACGCCATGGTGCACGCGATTGCGCTCGACCTGCCGCTCGCAGGTGCACCCACCGCGGGACCGAAGCCCGTCGTGGCGGACGCGGCGATCGATCTTTCGACTCCGGCCGGCACTGAGCGCGCGAATCTCACGCTTCCGGTTGCAATCGTCTTTGCGTTGGCCGGCGGCATCCTGCTGAATCTGATGCCCTGCGTGTTCCCGGTGCTGTCGCTGAAAGCGCTGCGGCTCGCGACCTCGGGCGGCGACGACCGGCGTGTGTTGCGCCACGAGGGCCTCGCGTTCTCCGCGGGCGTCGTGATCGCGTTTTCTGTTCTCGGCGCAGTGATTGTCGCACTGCGGGCTGGGGGCGCGCAGCTCGGCTGGGGCTTCCAGCTCCAGTCGCCCGCCGTAGTGTCGGTGCTCGCGATCCTGTTCTTCGTCATGGCGTTGAACCTGTCGGGCATGTTCGAATTCGGTGCGTTGGTGCCGTCACGCGTCGCCACCTGGTCGCATGCCAATCGCCATGCGAACGCTTTCGGTTCCGGCGTGCTTGCGGTGGCGATCGCTTCGCCGTGCTCGGCGCCGTTCATGGGTGCCGCGCTGGGCTATGCGCTGGGCGCCGATGCGCACGTGACGCTCGGCATCTTCATCGCGCTCGGCATCGGCATGGCGCTGCCGTATTTCGCGCTCGCCTGCTTTCCGCAATGGCGGCGAGTGCTGCCACGTCCGGGGCCGTGGATGGAGCGCCTGCGGCAATTGCTGGCATTTCCGCTGTATGCGACGGTCGCGTGGCTCGCGTGGGTGCTCGGCGCACAGGTCGGCAACGACGGCGTGCTGCGGATCGGCGCAGTGCTCGTGCTGACTGCCTTCGCGCTCTGGGCGTGGCGGACCTGGCGCAGCGCGGCGCGCGGACCCTGGCGGGGCATCGCCGCCGCGTCCGCGGTTGCGGGGCTCGTCGTCGTGTGGCCACTCCTGGCGGGTGCGCATGTACCCTCGGCGGAACTGCGAGCGCAGGCTTCCGCATTGCGCGCAGACGGCTGGGAGGCATATTCGTCCGCGCGCGTCGCGGAATCGGTCGACCAGGGCCGCCCGGTGTTCGTCGATTTCACCGCAGCCTGGTGCATCACCTGCCAGGTGAACGAGCGGCTGGTGCTGAACAGCGCACGGGTGCGCGACGCATTTGCGCGCAGCGGCACCGTCCGGCTGCGCGCCGACTGGACCCGGCGCGACGCGCGAATCACCGAGGCGCTGGCGGCGCTCGGCCGTAGCGGCGTGCCGGTCTACGTGCTCTATCGCAAGGGCCGCCCGCCGCAGCTCCTGCCCGAGGTGCTACGGCGTAGCGTCGTTGTCGACGCGCTCAGCGGGCGCTGACTACCACCTTCCCGACCATCATCGGGTGCAGCGAGCAGAAATACTCGTACGTCCCGGGCTTGTCGAACACATACGAATACTGATCGTTGGTGTCGAGTCCCGACGACGAGTCGAAACGCTTGTCGGTGCTGGTGACGGTGTGGGGCGTGCTGTCGTGATTGGTCCAGGTCACCCTCGTGCCGGTCGTCACCTCCAGCAGCGCCGGCTGGAAGCTGAAATTGCTGATGTTCACGCCGGGGGGCGCCGCAGGCTGCATCGCGGCTGCGCCGGTGAGCGGGGCCCCGATCGGGGCGGATTGCGCGAGCGCCATCGACGCCGAGCCGAGCGCGAGGCCCAGCGCAATCGATCGTAGCGACCTTCGTGTCCACGGTGTCATCGCCGGGTTCTTCGTTGTCCGCATTGTGCTAGGCACCCCTCACGCCAATGCGGCGTCGGTGATGGCCAGCGGGCCGTTCACCTTCATGTATTTCACGTCGCGCACGCCGATCAAGCTGTGCAGGCGATCGGCAGGCACGCTGGCGTCGGGCCCCGGCGCCGGACCGGTCCCCGCCGCGGGAATCGGGTAGGCCGTCGAGCGCGCGGTGTAGAAAGCGACGTTGCCCTCGACCTTCTGCTGGATCTGGTGGATATGGCCGTTCAGCACCGTCACCGAGCCAAAACGCTTCAGGTAGGCTAGCGCCTGGGCGCTGTCCTCGGTGCCCCAACCCCACTTCTCGTACACGGTCCACATTGGCATGTGCGCGAAGACCACGATCGGCGTGCTGCTGGATCGACCTTGCAGGTCGTTTTCCAGCCACTCCAGTTGCTCGTTCCCGAGCACGCCCAATCCACCGGGCTTGAAATTGAGGACATTGACCAGACCCACGAAGTGCGCGCCGCCGTTGTCAAAGCTGTACCAGCCGTGGCCCGAGCTGCCCCGGCCGTAACGGTTGAAATACTGCTTGCCGTCGTCGCCGATCACGTCGTGCTCGCCGGGAACGTGGAACACCTGGCTCACCTTCAGCTCCTGCATCACCTGCTGCGCGGTATCGAACTGATCCGGCTTGGCGAGGTGCGTCAGGTCGCCGGTATGAACGACAAAATCTGGTGCCACCGGCAGCGCATTTACTTTGGCAATCGCCTCGCGCAGCGTGGCCGTCACGTCGGGATTGGGTGCCTGGTGGAAGCCGATGTGCGAATCGCTGACTTGAACGAAGCTGAATTCGCCGGCAGGCGGAGCGACGGCGCCTTCGCCACCTGCGCCCAGGGTTTGCGCCCGCAGCACGCCTCCCTGCATCACCCAAAGCACGCCGGTGCCGGCCCATGCCATGCACTTCAGGAAATTACGGCGTTGCGCCGGATGGTCGATAGCGGAAGAATCGCGACGATCACTGGTCATGGCATTGCCCTCGCAGGAACGGGAATCGCATTGGGTACGGTCAATACCGCCGGTCGGTGCCGGTTATTCCCGGGCCGGCGCTTGGCGGCTGCCAGGGGAATGAATCCGGAGGTGGAGCAGTAGGGCAGGTAACGCAAGGAGGAACTGCGTGTCCGATCACGCGCGCTTCGAGCAACTGGTCCTGCCGCACCTCAATGCCGGGTACAACCTGGCGCGGTGGCTTGCGCGCAACGTCGACGATGCCGAGGACGTGATCCAGGATGCGTGCCTGCGCGCGCTCAAGTACATCGGCTCGCTCGACAAGCGCGACGCCCGGGCGTGGTTCCTGACGATCGTCCGCCACGCGTTCTACGACTGGTGCCAGCGCAATCGGCCGGCCGAGATCGCGCGGGACGACGGCACGGCTATCGAAATGGCGGTCGATCCCGCGGGAGGCGACCCCGAACAGACCGCAATGCGCAACGCCGAATCCAGGGCGCTTGCCGACGCGGTGACCGCGTTGCCGCTGATGTTTCGCGAGGTCCTGATTTTGCGCGAGATGGAAGAGCTGTCATACAAGGAAATCGCGCGCGTCGCCGACATTCCCATCGGCACGGTGATGTCACGGCTCGCGCGCGCCCGTGCCCTGCTGCAGGGATCGGCGCGATTGCGCGCGATCGGCGGCCGGCCGTCCGGAGATGAGCGATGAACTGCACCGAAGCTGAAACGCTGGTCGCCGCGTACGCGGATGGCGAGCTCCAGGGTTTGCGCAAGCACCTGCTCGAGCGCCATCTCGAGCGCTGCATGAATTGCGCACTCAAACGCGACGGTATTCTGGCGCTGCGGTCGCGCCTTCGGGCGGAAGTGCCTTACTTCGCCGCACCCCCGGGTCTGCGCGAGCGCGTTCGGGCCGCGGTCGCCCGCACGCCCGCGGCCGCGCCGGTGCGCGCGTCGCGCGAGCGCTGGCGCTGGCTGGGCGGCGGTGCACTCGCCGGCTGCGCAGCGACACTGCTCGTGTTCGTGGTCGGCACCACGACCCTGAATTGGACGCAGAGCCACGAGCTCGTCGTCGAAGTCGTGGCCACGCATGTGCACGCGACGCTCGGCGGAAACCTGATCCAGGTGGTGTCTTCCGACCAGCACACCGTCAAGCCGTGGCTTTCGGCGCGGCTCGACTATTCGCCGCCGGTCAAGGACTACGCGAGCGACGGCTTCCCACTGCTGGGAGGCCGGCTGACGAAGATCGAGGGGCAACCGACCGCGACGCTCGTTTATGGTTATCGCAAGCACATGATCGACGTCTACGTGCGGCCTGATAGCGGCACCGCACCACCGCCTCTGCGTACGATGCGCGGCTTCAACGTCGCGAGTGAGCGCGCCGGCGGCTGGGAGTGGATCGTCGTGTCGGATGCGGGCGCCGACGTGCTCGGCGGATTTGCGCGACAGCTCGCGCACGATGCCGGATCGCAGTAGCGCGACTGCGGCAGCCCCGGCGTTATTCCGCCGGGCATAACAGCGCGGCGGCATGCGCCGTCGCCGCTGCGCCCACGATGGCCGAGCGGCCGACGATGCTGGCAGATCGACCGGCGAACGTTGCGCTCCCCAGCCCGTTCAGCGACACGACGGGTGCGTGACGCCGCGTGCGGCCGGAGAATTACAGGATGTACTGCGCGAGGTTGTCGTCGCCGGCGATTCCGGCGAGCCGCGCATCGACGTATGCGGCGTCGATGACGAGGGTCTCGCCGGTGCGCCGCGCGGCATGGAACGAGACTTCTTCCAGCAGCCGCTCCATCACCGTATAAAGCCGGCGGGCGCCGATGTTCTCCTGCCGCTCGTTCACCGCAAACGCGATCTCGGCCAGCCTGCGGACCCCTTCGGTGGGAAACTCGAGATGCACCTGTTCGGTGCCGAGCAGCGCCTGGTACTGCCGCGTCAGGCAGGCGTCGGTCGCGGTCAGGATGCGCTCGAAATCGCCGATCGACAGCGAGTTGAGCTCGACGCGGATCGGCAGGCGGCCCTGCAGTTCCGGGATCAGGTCGGAAGGTTTCGACAGGTGGAATGCGCCTGATGCGATGAACAGGATGTGGTCGGTCCTGATCATCCCGTACTTGGTGGCGACCGTCGTGCCTTCGATCAGGGGCAGCAGGTCGCGCTGGACGCCCTGGCGCGACACGTCGGTGCCCTGGACGTCGCTGCGGGTAGCGATCTTGTCGATTTCGTCGATGAACACGATACCGTTCTGCTCGGCAGCGGTGACTGCGCGGAGCCTGAGCTCGTCGGCATTGACGAGCTTCGAGGCCTCCTCGTCGGTGAGCTGACGCAGCGCTTCGGACACCGGCAGCTTGCGCAGCGCCCGCCTGGCGCTGCCCATCTGCTGGAACATGCCCTGGATTTGCGCGGTCAGGTCTTCCATTCCCGGCGGTGCCATGATGTCCATTTGCGGAACCGCCGCCGCAACCTCGACTTCGATCTCCTTGTCGTCGAGCTCTCCCTCGCGGAGCATCTTGCGGAATTTCTGGCGTGTCGCCGAGTCTGTCGGGCGCATGTCGTGAAAATTGACTTCACGCGCCGGTGGAAGCAGCACGTCGAGGATGCGCTCCTCCGCCGCATCGGCAGCGTGACTGCGGACCCGGCGGGTCTCGGTCTCGCGGGTCTGCTTGATCGCCACTTCGACCAGGTCGCGCACGATGGTGTCGACGTCACGTCCGACGTAGCCGACCTCGGTGAACTTGGTGGCCTCGACCTTGACGAAAGGCGCATCGGCGAGGCGCGCAAGGCGTCTCGCGATCTCGGTCTTGCCCACGCCGGTCGGGCCGATCAGCAGGATGTTCTTCGGCGTGATCTCCTGGCGCAGCGGCTCGGCGACTTGCTGTCGCCGCCAGCGATTGCGCAGCGCGATCGCGACAGCGCGCTTGGCGGCATCCTGCCCGACGATATGCTTGTCCAGCTCGGAGACGATCTCTTCGGGGGTCATCGGCAGGGGCATGGCGCTGCGGCTTTCAACAAAATGCCGCCGGCTTTGCGGCGGCGCTGCATGCACGTGGATTCGCTGCGCATTCTACGCTGCGCTCCCGGCGATCCCGTATCATCGCGCCATGGAACGACAGAGAGCCGCTGCGTGTATCGCCGTCGCGTCGGCGCTTATGATGTTTGCAGGCTGCGCGTCGTGGCACGGTTCCGAGGCGCAGAAGACGCCTGCGATCGCTCCGGCGAAGCGAGGGCTGGGCCAGGTTGCGGCGCTGAGCCCGCTCGGCGGCTCGGCGGTCACCGGCAAGGTGCGCGTCATCGACCGCGGCGAAGGTGCGACGCTGCTCGTCACTGCATTCCAAGTCCCCGGCACGCAAATCCGGATCGCATTCGGCGACACCGCGAACTGCACCTCACCCAATGGTTTTTCCGCGGGCCCGGCGTGGTCACCGCCGGCGTCAAAACAGAGGCCTGAAGATCTCATCCGGATCCTGTATGCCGATTCCGGAGGTACCGTGGTGACATCGGAATACGTCGCGGGGCTGCGCGAGACCGGCCCGAGCGGTATTGCAGGGCACAGTGTCGTCATTTTCTCGGGGTCGAAAGTGACTGCCGCGCGCCCCGACGTGCCCAACGAGCGCATCGCCTGCGGTGTATTCGAGCCGGCCACCACTTTCGACTTCTGAATCGTCCGCGCCGGAGTACGCACTCATGGGAATTCTTGCCGATCGCCGCGTGCTCATCACCGGCGTTCTCTCGCAGCGCTCGATCGCCTGCGGCGTTGCGCGAGCGTGTCATCGCGAGGGCGCCACGCTCGCGTTCACCTACGCGAGCGAAGAGCTGAAAGATCGTGTCGTGAAGGTTGCCGCCGAGTTCGGTGCGTGCCCGGTGCTGCCCTGCGATGTCACGTCCGACGGCGAGATCGCAGCGTTGTTCGATTCGTTGCGCGCGGAATGGGGCGCTCTCGACGGGCTCCTGCATTCGATCGCTTTCGCCCCGCGGGAGGCGCTTTCCGGCGACTATCTCGAGGGCCTGTCGCGGGATGCTTTCGCGACCGCTCACGATATCTCGAGCTACAGCTTCGCAGCACTCGCCAAAGCCGCGCGTCCGCTTCTGAGCGGTCGCAATGCATCGCTGTTGACGCTGACCTATCTCGGCGCCCTGCGCGCGGTCGCCAACTACAACGTGATGGGGCTGGCCAAAGCGAGTCTCGAGGCGAACGTTCGCTACCTGGCAGCGACGCTCGGGCCCGAAGGCACACGCGTCAACGCGATCTCGGCCGGGCCGATCAAGACACTCGCCGCAGCGGGAATCAGCGGCTTCTCGAAGATCCTGCACTTCGTCGAGCAGACTGCGCCGCTGCGCCGCAACGTCACGATCGACGAAGTCGGCAACGTGGCTGCGTTCTATTTCTCGTCGCTGTCGTCGGCGATCACGGGCGAGGTGACCTACGTCGATGCAGGCTTCTCGACCGTGGCTGCCGGGCTTGGCGAGTAGGACGGGATGCGGGTCGCGCCGCGGCGCCGCGACGCACCCGATTGGCTTGCCGGTGGCGCGATGAAAGCCCGGACTTTCGACGCTGTCGTCATCGGCGGCGGCCACAACGGATTGACCTGCGCAGCTTACCTGGCCGGCGCCGGCCTGTCGGCATGCATCGTCGAGCGCAGAAGCGTGGTCGGCGGGGCGGCCGTCACCGAGGAATTCCATCCCGGCTTCCGCAACTCGACGGCGAGCTACACGGTGAGCTTGCTCGCTCCGCAGGTGATCGCCGAGCTGAACCTCGTTGCGCATGGGCTCGAGATCGTCAAGCGGCCGCTCGCGAATTTCCTTCCGCTTCCCGGCGACCGCAGCCTGACCATTGGCGCCAGCGTCGAGGAGACGCAGGCCGAAGTCGCGCACTATTCCGTTGCCGACGCCGCGTGCCTGCCCGGCTACTACGCGATGCTCGCGCGCGTGGCGAACGTGCTGCGCGAGCTACTGCACGTGACGCCGCCCAATCCCGGCGTGCGCGGACGCGAGCGGGTCGCGATGGCGCTCGACGCGTGGAGGGCGTCGAAGCCGTTTCGAGCGCTCGATCTCGCGGGTCAGCGTGATGTCCTCGATCTGTTCACCAAAAGCGCCGGCGAGGTCCTCGATCGCTGGTTCGAGTCCGAGCCGATCAAGGCGGCGTTCGGCTTCGACGCGGTGGTTGGGAACTTCCAGAGCCCTTACGCGCCGGGTTCCGCCTATGTGCTGCTGCACCACGCGCTGGGCGAGGTCAACGGCGAGCGCGGACAGTGGGGCCATGCGCTGGGCGGCATGGGCGCAATCACGCAGGCAATGGCGAAGGAGTGCGCTGCGCGCGGCGTGACAATCCGCACGTCATCTGCGGTCGCGCGAGTCATCGTCGAGGATGGCGCCGCCGCGGGGGTCGAGCTCGCGGGGGGCGAGGCGATCCTCGCCCGCCGCGTCGTTGCCAATGTGAACCCGAAGCTGCTCTTCGGCGAGCTGGTCGCGCCGGAGCATGTCGACGCCGATTTTCGCGCGCGCATCGACGGCTACCGCTGCGGGTCAGGAACGTTCCGCATCAACGTGGCACTGGCCGAGTTGCCCCAGTTTCGTTGCCTGCCGGGACCGTCCGCGCAGGCGCAGCACGCAGCGGGCATCATCATCGCGCCGTCACTTGCCTACATGGAGCGTGCGTATTTCGACGCGAAGCTTCGAGGCTGGTCGCGCGAGCCGATTATCGAGCTCTTGATCCCGTCGGTCGTCGATCCTTCGCTCGCGCCACCGGGGAAGCACGTCGCGAGTCTTTTCTGCCAGCACGTGCACCCGCGCATCGGTGAAGTGCGGGGTGGCACGACCTGGGACGATTACCGCGACGAAGTCGCCGACCTGATGATCGCGACCGTCGACCGCGTCGCCCCCAACTTCGGTCGCAGCGTTCTTGGGCGCCGCGTGCTGTCGCCGCTGGATCTCGAGCGCGAATTCGGCCTCATCGGCGGAGACATCTTCCATGGCGCGCTTGCGCTCGACCAGCTTTTCGCGACGCGTCCGGTGCTTGGCAATGCCGACTACCGGATGCCGATCTGCGGTCTCTACCTGTGCGGATCGGGCGCGCATCCGGGCGGAGGCGTTACCGGCATTCCCGGGCGCAACGCCGCGCGCGAGATCCTGAAGGACGCAAGGAAGTGGCGCGCAGGAAAGAAGCGGCGGCCGGAA
>CAVPBR010000005.1:0-171347 GCA_963701885.1 uncultured beta proteobacterium | reverse complement strand
GCATCGATCGCCGTTGCCGCGGTGGGGCTCGCGCTCATCCTCGAGCCATGGCAACAGCAGGGAAGCGTGGCGAGCGAGGCGCTCGCGATCATCGCCGGCCTCTCCTGGGCTGCAAGCGCGATCGTCGCCAAACGGATCCGCAGCCGCGTGCGCGTCGACCTGCTCGCGCTCACCGCGTGGCAGATGCTTTTCGGCTCGCTGATCCTGATCGTTGCGGCGTGGCTCGTACCCGAGGCGCCGATTATCGTGAACGGAACCCTGGTCTGGGCCGTCGCGTATACGGCAATCCTCGGCACCGGATTGGCGTGGCTGCTGTGGCTGTATATCCTCGACCGGCTTCCCGCCGGCATTGCGGGCATGGGGTCGCTGGCGGTCCCGGCGATTGGCGTGCTTGCCGCCTGGCTCGAGCTGGGCGAGCGTCCCGGCGAAGCCGAGGTACTGGGAATGCTGCTGATCGGCGTCGCACTCGCCCACCTCGCGCGGGTCGGCATGCATCAGCTCGGCGCGAATCGCGGGCAAGCTACGCGATGAGCGCGCGGCGCGTCGCGCGGATCCCGGGCGGCGTATGGGTGCTCGGCTTCGTCAGCCTGCTGATGGACGCATCGAGCGAGTTGATCCATGCCCTGCTGCCGCTGTACATGGTCGGGCCGCTGGGCGCGTCGGTGATGCTGGTCGGCATCATCGAGGGGATCGCCGAAGCGCTCGCGATGATCGTGAAGGTGTTCTCGGGCTATTGGTCCAACATCATGCGGCACCGCAAGCCCCTGGTCCTGCTGGGCTACGGCCTTGCCGCGATCTCGAAGCTCGCGTTTCCGCTGTTCCCGTCGCTCGACTGGGTGGTCGGCGCACGATTCGTCGACCGGGTCGGCAAGGGTATCCGCGGTGCGCCGCGCGATGCCCTGGTCGCGGACATGACCCCGGCGGCCGTGCGCGGTGCGGCCTTCGGCCTGCGCCAGGCGCTTGATGCCGTAGGCGCGGTCGCGGGCCCCGCGCTTGCCGTGGTGGCCATTGGTGCTTTCGCCGGCCACTTCCGCGCGGCATTCTGGGTGGCCGTGGTCCCGGCGGCGCTGTGCATTGCACTGCTGCTGTTCGGCGTGCATGAGAAAGAAGCAAGCCGGGGCATCCGGCCGCCACCTCGAAGCGGCTCTCCTGGCGCGATGCGCGTCGGCTCAGCCCGCGGTTCTACACCGTCACCGCGATCGCGTCGGTCCTCACGCTCGCGCGCTTTTCCGAGGCCTTCCTGATCCTTCGCGCGCGAAGCGTCGGCATGAACGCGATGCACGCGCCGTGGGTCATGGTGGTGATGTCGGTGGTTTACGCGGCAGTCGCGTTTCCCGCCGGGCGCGCAGCCGATCGCGGCAATTCGGCGCGGCTGCTGTCCGTCGGCTTCTTGTCGCCCTGATCGCAAGCGATGTCGTGCTCGCGCTGGCCAGTGGTGTCAGCGGCGTCCTCGCGGGCGCGGGCCTGTGGGGATTGCATATGGCACTGACCCAGGGCCTGCTCGCTGCACTCGTCGCGGCGACTGCGCCCGCGGATCTGCGCGGTACGGCGTTCGGGGTATTCAACCTCGCGAGCGGTGTTGCGTTGCTGGTGGCGAGCGCGCTGGCCGGCAGTCTGTGGCAGGCCATCGGGCCAGCGGCGACCTTCCTGACCGGTGCAGGGCTCACTCTCGTCGCCTGGATCGCGCTGCAGTTGCACCGGCACGACGTACCGCAGATTGACGGGCGCCGCTAGAATCAACGCATGGACATCGCCGCGACTCCGACGCTGGTCCTTGCCCGGGAGCTGATCGCCCGGCCTCGGCCACCCCCGACGACGCGGGCTGCCAGGCGCTGATCGTCGAGCGTCTGCGCCGCTCGGATTCCGCTGCGAAACGTCGGCCGACGCCGGCGTCACTAACCTGTGGGCGCGCTTCGGCCGCGCGCCGCCGCCGCTCGTCTTGCCGGCCATACCGACGTCGTGCCGACCGGGCCGCTTGCCGACTGGGGGAGCGCGCCCTTCGTGCCGGAGCTCCGCGATGGCTAGCTCTACGGGCGCGGCGCCGCCGACATGAAGAGCTCGAGGCCGCGTTGGTCGTCGCCGTCGAAAGTTTCGTCGCCGACTGTCCGCACCCCGGCCGGCTCCATCGCCCTGCTCGTACCTGCGACGAGGAAGGACCCTCGGTCGACGGCACCGCGCGCGTGGTCGACGCCTGCAGGCGCGGGCGACCACATCGATTACTGCATCATCGGCGAGCCTCGTCAGAGGGCGATTGGGCGACACGATCAAGTCGGCCGGCGCGGCACGCTCTCGGCGCGCTGACGGTCATCGGCGTGCAGGGTCACGTTGCGTACCCGCAGCTCGCGCGCAATCCGATCCACCTCGCCTCCCCGGCGATCGCGGAGCTCGCGGCCACGCGCTGGGACGACGGCACCGACGACTTCCCGCCCACGAGCTTCCGGATCTCGAACCTGCACGCCGGCACCGGCGCCACCAACGTCATCCCGGGAACGCTGGCGGTGATGTTCACTTCCGCTTCTCGACCGCGAGCAGCCGCGACTCGCTTGCGGCGCGCTTCCGCGAAATCGTCGACCGGCACCATCTCGATTACGATCTCGCGTGGACCGCCCACGGCGCACCGTTTCTGACGCGGCGTGGTAGCCTGGTCGCCGACGCGGCCGCGGCCATCCGCGAGGTCGCCGGAATCGAGCCTGTGCTCTCCTGCAGCGGGGGCACCTCTGACGGGCGCTACATTGCGCACATCTGTCCCGAGATTGTCGAGATCGGTCCGGTGAACGCGACGATCCATAAGCAAAACGAGCGCGTCGCGGTCGCCGATCTCGAACCGCTGGCCGCCATCTATCGCGCGCTGCTCCGGCGACTCCTCGCACCCCGACATGACCGCGCCGCCCGAGCTCGAGCCTGCGTGATTGGCTCCGCTATGCGGTATCGCGCTTCGGCCTCGCGAAGCTCGCCTTCGGCCATGGATTCGCCGCGGCTTCCGACGAAGCTGCCTATCTGCTCGCGCATGCGCTGCACCTGCCGCTTGGCGGGCTGGACCCGTTCCTCGACGCGCGGCTTACGGCCGCAGAGCGCGCGGAGCTGGCGGCGTGATGGCCCGCCGCATCGACGATCGCGTTCCTGCCGCGTACCTGACGCACGAGTCCTGGCTCGGGGACTTTCGCTTCTACGTCGACGAGCGGGTGATCATCCCGCGCTCGTTCATTGCCGAGCTCCTGCCCGATGGACTGGCGGCCTACCTGCCCGATCCGGAACGGGTCAGCGCGGTGCTCGACCTCTGCACGGGGTCGGGCTGCCTCTCGGTGCTGCTTGCCCATGCTTTTCCCGCCGCCGACGTCGACGCTGCGGACATTTCTCGATGCGCTCGCCGTCGCGCTGCGCAATGTCAGCGAATACGGGCTCGCCGACCGGATCAACCTGGTCCGTTCGGACCTTTTCGACAACCTGCCGGCGAAATCCTACGACCTGATCCTCAGCAACCCGCCCTACGTCACCGCGACCGCGATGTCGGAGCTGCCGCGGGAGTATCGCCATGAGCCTGCGCTTGCCCTTGCCGGTGGCGACGACGGTCTCGATGCTGTGCGGACAATTCTCACCGACGCTGCGCGGTTCCTGCAGCCGCGCGGACTGCTGGTGGTCGAGATCGGACGCAACCGCGCCGGGGCCGAGGCGGCATTCCCGCGAATGCCCTTCGTGTGGCTCGATACAGCATCGTCGAGCGACGGTGTCTTTCTGCTGACGCGCGAGGACCTGATCCGCGGCCGCTGATCGCGTCGCGTTGTGCGGGGTTCGAGGGTCGCGGCTCAGCCCGCGAGGCCGAAGAACTGCTGGATCCGATGGACGAGATCCTTGGTGCTTCCGGCGCCGCGCCGTGCACGCACCTCGGCGTCGAGCGCCTGCAGCGTTGCGTCATTCGCGGCCTGGCGTTCGGCCAGAACGTTCGCGAGGATCTCGGCCAATTCCGGCCGCGCCCGGATGATCGCGTCGAAGCCACGCTTGTCGAGCCGGTAGCACAGCGCTTCGCCCGCGGCTGCGACGGTCGCGGTGCGCGGCTGCCCGAGCAGCAGCCCCATCTCGCCGAATATGCCGGCGCGTCGAGGGACGCGAGCCTGACCTGTGCCCCGCCGCGCCGGTCCCGAGGATGTCGACCCGGCCACGCGCCAGCAGGTAGAGCGAGTCGGCAGGCTCACCCACGCGGCATACCAGATCACCGCCGGCATAGAGTGACGTCGTCAACTCCCGCGCAAGGGTCGTCCGCTCGCCGTCGGTGAGCGAAGCGAACAGGTCCATTGCGAGCAGCGCAGCCTCGCGGTGCTCGACCGCGAGCGCAGCGCTCTCGCTGCGCGCGTCGCCGCGCATCTCTACGACCCGATGCGGGAACGGCATCTCGAAGCTGCTGCGCATCAGCGCGGCGTAGACGTGAACCCGGATGCGCGAATCCGCCGTCCAGTACTGCGCAACGTCGGTCAGGTCGTAGACGACCGCATACTCGATGCCATTTTCGTTGAACGCCTGGCACACCACCCGCGGCAGAGGATCGCTGGCGACGTACGGAATTCGCGCCTGGGTGAGCGCGGCGCCGACGGCAGCGATCACGCTTGCGGGTGAGGCTGCGAACGCGACCTGGAAGGGCACGAAGCGAACCCAACCGGTATGGTCCTCGCCATGCCGGGCGACCACCGTCACGCGGTTGTTCATCAGCATCGCATTGGGGATGACGATCGTCTCGTGCTTGGGCGTCGCGATCGCCATGTAGCGCCAGCGAATGCTGACCACCTGTCCGGTAAGCTCGTCGACGCGCACCCAGTCGCCGATGCGGCAGGTCTTCTCGAGCTGCAGCGCAATGCCGCCCCACAGGTTCCCCAGGGTCGACTGCGCCGAAAAAGCCAGTGCGCCGGTCAGCACCGCGGAGGTGGTGATGAGACCTGCAAGGTTGACGCCGACGGCGTTCAGCCGGTAGATCACATATCCGATCAGCGACAGCGCGATGACGAATTCGTCGAGGATCCTGGGAAGGTTGCGCCGCACGAGCAGCGTGTGGAAGACAAAGCGAATGCCGATCTGGATCACGCCGATGGCGACGAGCGCGAGCGCAGCTTCGCGCAGGATCGTCGGCAGCAGCTCCGATCGGATGTAGCCCGCATAGCGCTCGAGCAGCCACAGCCCGCCAACGCCGACCGCGACGACGACAAGCATCGGCACCAGGCCGCGGCGCCGCGGCGTACCGAAGAACTGCGAGATCAGCACCAGCACGAGAGCGGCAGCCGCGAATATCAGCGCATCGTTGATCAGCCCGTCGAGCTGCATGGAGCGCACCCGCGCGAAACATGAAGCCGCGATTATAGGGCCATGACTCAGGGGAGCCTCGCGTAAAATCTGCGCTCCGCGTTCGGAAGGGTTGCGATGGCATCACGCAGCGGTGGCGAGATCCTGGTCGGAAGCCTGCTCGCGCAGGAGGCGACACACGCGTTCGGCGTTCCGGGCGAGAGCTACCTCGCGGTCCTCGACGCCTTCCACGACGTCGCCGATCGTCTGCGCTTCGTCGTCTGCCGCCACGAAGGTGGGGCGTCCTACATGGCCGAGGCCTTCGGCAAGCTCACCGGGAGGCCTGGAATCGCGTTCGCCACGCGCGGTCCGGGCGCATCGAATGCCGCGATCGGCATTCACACCTCGCACCAGGATTCGTCGCCGATGATCCTGTTTGTCGGCCAGGTCGGCAGCGACACGGCGGAACGCGATTCTTTCCAGGAGATCGACTACCGGCGAATGTACGGAGCCAGCGCCAAATGGGCGGCGCAGATCGACCGTGTCGAGCGCATTCCGGAGTACGTCGCTCATGCGTATCGGGTGGCAATGTCGAGCCGCCCGGGCCCCGTCGTCCTCGCATTGCCCGAAGATATGCTGATCGCGCACGCGGACGTCGCTGATCCGCCGCGAGTCGACGCGATCGGCGCATCGCCGTCGCCAGGTGATGTCATCCTGGCCGAAGCCCTGCTGCGCGCCGCGCAGCGGCCGCTGGTCCTGGTGGGAGGCAGCCGCTGGGACCGATCCGCGAGCGACGCCCTTGCCGCGTTCGCCGATGTGGCTGCACTGCCCGTCGCCTGCGCCTTTCGGCATCAGGATCTCATCGATAACCGTCACCCGAACTACGCGGGCGACGTTGGCATCGGCATCAATCCGCGGCTCGCGGCGCGAGTGCGCGACGCCGACGTGCTGCTGGTGATCGGCGAGCGTCTGGGTGAAACAACGACGTCCGGCTACACGCTCCTCGCAGTTCCGTCGCCGCAGCAGGCACTGATCCACGTCCACCCGGGTTCGGACGAGCTCGGTAGCGTCTATCAACCGCACCTCGCGATCGCGGCAACGCCCGGTGCATTCCTGGCCGCGATCGATCCGCGGGCGGCGCGACGCGAAACCATGCTCCCGGGCACGGCGCCCGCGGACGCGAATGCGGACTACGACGCCTGGCGCTTGCCGCGGCGCGTGCCCGGTGCGGTTGATCTGTGGCAGATCGTGCGCTGGCTGGACGAGCGCCTTCCCGATGACGCGATTGTCGCCAACGGCGCCGGCAACTTCGCGACCTGGATGCATCGGGTCTATCGCTATCGCGGATTCCGGACCCAGCTCGCGCCGTATTCGGGCTCGATGGGCTATGGCGTTCCCGCGGCGATCGCAGCGAAGCTCGTGCATCCGCAGCGAGTCGTCGTGTCATGGAGCGGTGACGGTTGCTTCCTGATGAACGGGCAGGAGCTCGCAACCGCGATCCAGCACGACCTCGCGATCGTGTTCGTCGTCGTCGACAACGGCATGTACGGGACGATCCGCATGCACCAGGAACGCCACTACCCATCCCGCATCAGCGGCACCACGCTGGTCAATCCCGATTTTGCCGCACTGGCCAGGGCCTACGGCGCCCACGCCGAAACGGTGTCCACCACCGCCGAATTCGCGCCAGCGTTCGAGCGCGCGCTCAGCAGTGGCCGCGTGGCACTGCTGCACGTCAAGCTCGATCCGCAGGCGCTCACGATGAGCGCGAGTCTCGACGACCTGCGCGCGGAAGGACTTGCGGCTGTTAAGCGTAGCGCGCGCTGAGCGCTTCCGCGGGAACGCCACCAAGCGCACGCGGCCCGCCTCCTTTTCCTTTCCACCGCGATATTCCGTGCCCATGCCGCCATCCAGACCCAAATCCGTTCCCGGACACCGGAATACGGTCCTCGTCCTGCAGGGCGGAGGCGCCCTCGGCGCATGCCAGGCAGGAGTCTTCGAGGAGCTCCTCCAACGCGGACTGGCGCTCGACTGGGTGACCGGTGTATGGATCGGGGCGATCAACGCCACGCTGATCGCCGGCAACACATCGCAGAACCGCGTCAGGCGGTTGCGCCGGTTCTGGGAGCTCGCTTCGTCGGGACCTACATTCGTACCGCCGCACGAATTCGGTCCGCTACGCCGCGCGTGCACCACCGATGCTGATGCGGCGCGGCACGGTCGGCGCGCTGTCGATCAAGCGCACCTACGATCTCCTGCCGTAGGTACGGGCCCGTGGGCTCGGTGGGAGCTCCCCTCGACATGTCCGCACCCTCATTGACGAGCACCGCCGGGAGCCACCGCATCCTGTGGGCGCGCGGCTTGCGCGCTTTTGGCGATGGCTATGTGAGCCTCCTTCTCCCGGCGTACCTGCTGCAGCGCGGGTTCACCTCGCTCGACGTAGGCATCGTGACGACCACGACACTGGTTGGCTCCGGAGTGACGACACTGCTGATCGGATTGCGCGCGCACCGGTTCGGACTGCGGCCGCTGCTGATCGGTGCAGCGCTGCTGATGACGGCGACCGGCCTGGGGCTTGCGTCAGTGAGCAGCTTCTGGCCCTTGCTGGTCGTCGCGTTCGTCGGCACGCTCAATCCCTCGAGCGGCGACGCCAGCGTGTTCCTTCCGCTCGAGCAGGCGAGGCTCGCGAGTCTTGCCGGCGACCGGCAGCGGACGGCGCTGTTCGCCCGCTACAGCCTGATCGGGGCCCTGGCCGGAGCCGCGGGTGCGTTGTGCGCGGGATTGCCGCAACTCTTCGCTGCCGCGACCGGTGCATCGGTTGCGATTGCTACGCAGTCGATGTTCGTCGTATATGCCGGCCTCGGCTGCATTGCCGCAGCGATCTACCGGCGACTGCCGAAAGACCTCCCGTCCGCGGCGGACGAGCGACGGGGACACGTTTCGGCGCTCGGCCCATCGCGGCGCATCGTTCTCGTGCTCGCCGCGCTGTTTGGCCTCGATGCATTCGCCGGGGGCTTCATTGTCCAATCGATGCTGGCGCTATGGCTGCTCGGGCGCTTCGGGTTATCGGTGATCGCAACCGGCGCGATATTTTTCTGGACCGGGATCCTGTCTGCCCTGTCCTACCTTGCTGCGGTAAGGATCGCGCGCAGGCTGGGGCTGGTGAACACGATGGTATTCACTCACCTGCCGTCGAATGTGCTGCTGCTTCTCGTGCCCTTCATGCCGACGCTCCCGCTTGCCGTTGCGCTGCTGCTTGCGCGCAGCGCGTTGTCGCAGATGGACGTACCAACGCGCAGCTCGTACGCAATGGCCGTCGTCACGCCGGCCGAGCGCGCTGCCGCCGCGAGCATCACCTCCCTGCCGCGGAGCTTCGCCGCGTCCGCCAGTCCCTTCATCGCGGGCTGGCTCCTCGGCATCTCTTCGTTCGGATGGCCGCTGATTGTCGCGGGCGCGCTCAAGATCGTCTACGACTTTTCGCTGCTCGTTACTTTCCGCAAGCTGCGGCCGCCCGAGGAATCTGCCGCCACCATCCGGACGCGATAATTCCGGCGCCTGCACGCAACCGCCCGCGTCGGCGTTGCCATTACGTCGAACCTGACAGACCTTTCGATCGCGGCGTGGTTGCTGCTCCTACGCACTCGCCTCGTTCAGCGTCGCCATTGCATTATCGTCGAGGATCAGGTGCGTTGCGGCAAGGAGATCCTCGAGTTGCGCGACTGAGGTTGCGCTCGCGATCGGCGCCGTGACCCCCGGCCGCGCCATCAGCCATGCGAGCGCGACCTGCGCCGGCGTGGCTTCGACACGATGCGCAACACCGTCGAGCGCATCGAGGATCCGCAGGCCGCGCAGATTCAGGTATTTCTTCATCCCGGGTCCGCGTGGACTCTTCGCGAAGTCGGCCTCGGACCGGTATTTGCCGGTGAGGAATCCTGCCGCAAGCCCGAAATAGCACATCACGCCCAACCCCTCGCGTATGCACAGCTCGGCGAGCGGCCCCTCGAACTCGCTGCGGTCGTAGAGGTTGTACTTGGGCTGCAGCGTCAGGTAGCGCGGCAGTCCCGCGCGCGTGGCGACCTCGAGTGCCTGCGCGAGGCGCGGCGGCGTCAGGTTCGACGCACCGATCGCGCGAACCTTCCCCCGCTCGATCAGGCGCGCGTAAGCATCGAGCGTTTCGTCGAACGGGGTCTTTTCATCGTCCCAGTGTGACTGGTACAGATCGATCGCCTCGACCCGGAGGCGCTTCAGCGACTGCTCGACCGCCTGCGTGATGTACTCGCGTCTCAGGCACCGGTAGCCCAGCCCCATGTCCGAGCCCACCTTGGTCGCGATGACGACGTCGTCGTGGCGGCCACGCTTCGCGATCCAGCGGCCGATGACCGTCTCCGACTCACCGCCCTGGTGCCCCGGGGCCCAGCGCGAATAACTGTCGGCGGTATCGATCAGGTTGAACCCTGCCCCTACGAATGCGTCGAGCAGGCGAAACGACATCGCCTCGTCGGCGGTCCAACCGAATACATTGCCGCCCAATGCGAGCGGCGCCACCATGAAACCGGTTTGGCCGAGCTTGCGTCTTTGCATGGCCACGTCCTTTGCGCCGGGCGTCGCAGCGCGCAAGATTGTGCTCATTGGACGGATGGAGGCCGCTTCACTCCCGCGCTGCAGGAAACGTGGTTGCGAGTTCCTGCAGGCGGCGCTTGGCCGCGCTCAATATTGGCACACCGTCGCCTACGAGGAGCGTATCGAAATCGAGGTCGAGCAGCCGCGCAACATTGCGCCGCAACTGTAGCAGGTCATCGACGACCTTGGCACGCGGCAAGGCGCAGGACCCCGGCGGATTGCCGATCACCGCGTCACCGACCACCAGCACCCCGCGCTCAGGCCAATGCAGCGCGATCTCGCCCGGCGATTTGCCCGAGGCGTCGACGACGCTGAACGGACCCACCGTCTCCCCGATGACGAGACTGCCGTCGATTTCGGTGCCTTGTGCGCGCGCATGCGCCGCGTCGCCGGGGTGGATCAGCGTTCGCGCCCCGGTGCGCGAACGCAGCAGGTTCGCCGCACGCGAGTGATTGCGATTGGTCAGCACGATGGTCGCTGCGCCCGATCGCGTGAGTTCGTCCAGCTCCGCATCACCGGACATAACCGGGTCGATCAGCAGGTTGCCCGCCGGATGCCGGACCAGGTGACCGTTAAAGTCGTAGCCGTGGGGCTGCGAGAACCAGGCCCAGGTGACGACATCGGGAATAATCTCATGCATCTCGTTCTCCTTCCGGTAACCCGCCTCCCACGATGACCGATCGCGATGTACTGCTTGTTGTCGATGGGCCGAGCGACTTCCTGCCGGGTGGAGCGCTGGCCGTGCGCGACCTCTCGTGCTGCCCTACGGCGCGCAAGTCCTGTGGCCCGCTCACTGCATCAACGCAACGCCGGGCGCGCAACTCGCAGTGGCGCTCAACATTGCCCACGCGGAGCTTATCGTGCTCGAGCGCATTTACCTCACCGGGCTCGCGCTCCTTGATGCGCCGGTGCGGCTGACCCGCGCGCGCAGGTCGCTGCGCTCGCGCGTCATAGCGTCACAGGTTGCTGCCGGCGCGCGCGCGAACTCCGCGCGCGAGCCCTGTTCGCAGCACTTCTGCTCCGGGTGCGATCACTTTCCTGATCATCGCAACGACGCCTGGATTGTCCCACGCCGCGGGGCCAATGTGGCGTGCAAGCTCGCGGCCGCGGCGGTCGATCAACAAGGTGGTGGGATAGGCGCTGAGCACGAGATCGTTCGCGACTGCGGTGGTTGGGTCGACGTAGATCTTCAGCGCATGCACGTCGATCTCGTCGAAATAGCTCGCCACTGCAGCGATTCCCCCACGGTCGATCGAGAGCGCGAGCACCTCGAAATCCGGACCACCAAGCTGGGCCTGCAGGTGCTCGAGCGTCGGCATTTCCTCGCGGCACGGCGGGCACCACGTGGCCCACACGTTCAGGAGCACGACCTTGCCGCGGAACTGGTCCAGCCGGTGCGGACGGCCGCTGCCGTCGATGAAGCGCAGATCAGCGACCGGATGCGGCAAAGCGTCCAGCCCCGAGGCAAACGGGCGATCGGTCAGCACTTCGGCGCCTCGTGGCGCATTGCCACCCGCTGCGACCGCCCGGGCCGCCGTCAACGGAACGAGCCGCCCTGCGGCGAGCATCGCGAACGCCGACAGAAATCTTCTGCGCGACGGCGCGTGACGGATTGCGGGTTCGCCGCCGCTATCGTCGATCATCCACTGTCCCTCGATGGTTACCGCCCATTCAAGCACGGATCACCGCCCTGCGCCCACGCGCGCCGAATGTGTGCCTGTAGATCGACCGTGGGTCCGGAACGGGGTGCAACCGGTGCCTCGGCCTCGGGCGGGGGCCAGCTTACGTGGTCGAAATGCGCCCGCACAGCGCGGGTCAGGAAGCGACTCGGTTGTGCGTACACATGCCGGTCGCCCCCTGCTCCCTGCTGCCGCACATGGAAGCGCAGCGGTGTCACGAGGCTAAGGTGATCCATGGCGCGGGTCATCGCGACGTAGAGGAGGCGCCTCTCCTCCTCGATCTCGTCGTCGCTGCCAGTTGCCATATCGGACGGAATGCAGCCGTCGACGCAGTTCAGCACCTGGACCGCGCGCCACTCCTGGCCTTTCGCCGAATGAATCGTCGAGAGCACCAGGTAATCGTCGTCCAGGCGCGGGTCGCCCGCGGCGCCGGAGGTCGCTGCGGGCGGGTCGAGCGTCAGCTCGGTCAGGAAGCGCTCGCGAGTGGCATAGGTGGTGGCGATCCGGCGTAGCTGCGCGAGGTCCGGCGCCCGGATCGCGGCATCCTCGTAGAGGCGGTCGAGCTGCGGCTCATACCACGCGAGCAGCAAATCCAGTTCCTCTGGCCAGATCGAATGTTCCGCGTGCAGATCCCGGTAGAGCGCGCGCAACGCTCGCCATTCCTGCGCCGCCGCGGCGGGTGCTTCGAAGCCGACCATCGCAGCCAGCGCGTCGGGAGCGCCCGCCAGTGCATCGAGCCAGCGCCCTGCGATCGCCGGCCCGATCCCCGGGAGCAAGCGGAGGCAGCGGAACCCCGCGAGGCGCGCGCGCGGATTTTCGATCCAGCGCAATAGCGACAGGACATCCTTGACGTGCGCGGCCTCCAGGAAGCGCAGCCCGCCGAACTTGACGAACGGGATCGCGCGCCGCCCGAGCTCCAGCTCCAGCAGCGCGCTGTGACTCGACGTGCGGAACAGCACCGCCTGCCGTTTCAGTGCGATCCCGTTCTCGCGATGGCGCAGAACTTCCCTAGCGACGCATTGCGCCTGTGCCATTTCGTCGCCGACGCAGATGAGAAGCGGACGCTCGCCGGTCGCGCGGACCGCCGCCAGGTTCTTGGTGTAGCGCTCCTTCGCAAGTGCGATGACCGCATTCGACGCGTCGAGGATCGCTGCGGTCGACCGGTAATTGCGCTCGAGCGTGATGATCGCAGCGGGAGGATCGTACTGGCGCGGGAAGTCGAGGATGTTGCGGATTGTCGCGGCACGAAATGCATAGATCGCCTGCGCATCGTCGCCGACCACGGTCACGCCGCGGCCGTCGGGCTTCAGCGCGCGCAGGATCGACCCCTGCAACCGGTTGGTGTCCTGGTACTCGTCGACCAGCACATGATCGAAGCGGGCTCCGAGCTCGCCGGCAAGATCGGAAACGTTCATCATCGCCGCCCAGTAGAGCAGCAGATCGTCGAAATCGAGGACCTGCTGGGCCTGCTTCATCGCAACATACGACGCGAAGACAACGCGCAGCGCCGCCTCCCATGCGGCACACCACGGGTAGGTATCGCGCAGCACTGCCGCGAGCGGTGCCTCCGAATTGACGACCCGCGAATAGATTGCGAGGCAGGTTGCTGCACCTGGGAAGCGATGCTTGAGCGGATTGGCCGCGAGATACTCGTGCCGCACCATGCCCATCAAGTCTTCGGCGTCACTGCGATCGTGGATCGTAAAAGTGGAGCTCAGCCCGACGCGCCCAGCATATTCGCGCAGGACCCGCGCACCCACTGCATGAAAAGTTCCGGCCCAGGCGAAAGCCACGCTTGCGTCGCCGGTCGTGCCGAGCGATGTTCGCAGCGCGCCCGCAACACTACGCTCGAGGCCGGCGGCAGCGCGTCGGCTGAATGTAAGCAGCAGAATGCGCGACGGATCGGCACCGGCCTGCATCAGGTGCGCAACGCGATGGGCGAGCGTCCTCGTCTTGCCGGTCCCGGCGCCGGCAATGATCAGCAGGGGCCCGGGAATCGCCTCGCCTGCACCATAGCGCGCGGCGCGCTGCTGGGTGTCGTTGAGGCTTTGGTCCGGTCTCGAGGTCATTGGCGCGATCGAACGGCAACCCCGCGTCGCAGCCATCCGTTCGCGGGGGTGCGCAGGGATCGAACGTTCGTTCGCTGACTATACCATCGTGATCCGTCGCCGCCGCGCGGACGTATCGCCACCAGGTCGATCAGCGCCGACATCCCGCTGTGCGCCCGGCCCTCGCGAATGACTGCGTCGTAGGCGTCTAGCACGCGAATGTCCCAGCCGCGAAAGCGGCCGTCGACCCATTCCCGGGTGTACATGTGGTCGCGGCGTGGCGGACCACCGGTAGCGTAGTCGACCTGCTCGGGCCGATAGCCTTCGAGGATGAAGACTCCGCCGGGGGCGACCGCAGTCTTCATCCGCTCGAAGACGGGATCACGCCGTTCCGACGGCAGAAACTGAATGAATATTGCGACGACCGCATCGTGACGCGCGGCATCCCAGTCCCATTGTTCGAGATCGCAGACGTGGTGCGTCACCGTCACGCTCCGGCGCCGCGCGAGCGCCTGGGCTTTCGCAACCGCGTTGGACGAGAAGTCGAACGCGGTCACCCTGAAACCCTGTTCGGCCAGCCAGACGCTGTTGCGTCCTTCGCCGTCGGCGACGCACAGCACCGAGCCTCCAGGCTGCAGCCAGTGCACCTGCCGGCGCAGGAACGTGTTCGGCGCTTCGCCGAAGAGATATTCCGGGCCGGCGTAGCGGCCATTCCAGGTCTCGCGCGGATTGGAAAATTCGGCCATCTCAGCGTCCAGCCAATTTCATTGTGAGTACTCCTGCACGCGACGGCGAGCGGTATCGGCAGCGCGTAACCCGCAATCGTAGCCGACCGCCTCAGCGGAGACCGCGACGGTTGCATCCGGAGCCCACGGCGCCGCGTCATTCGACAGGTGGCCGGTATCGATCGGATCCCGCCGCTTTTGCTATCGTGTCGGCTCTGCGGCGCGTCTCGCGCCCGGGTCTTCGGAGCGCAAGACCATGGACCCCCACACCACTTCGCGGCGCCGGCCAAGCGCGCTCGGCGTGCATTCCCTCGACCGCTTCAGCTTCAGCGTTCCTGCGCTCGCACCTGCCGAGCAGTTCTATGCTGCGTTCGGGCTCGAGTTGCGCCGGGAAGGCAGCCGCGTCGATCTCTACGCCGCTGGGCACCCGCACCGCTGGGGCAGCATTCATGCCGACGGCAAACCGAAGCGCCTCCAGTACCTTCGTTTCGGCGCTTGGAACGCGGATTTCGGCGCGCTTGCGGGCCGCATCCGCGAACGCGGAACATGCGAACCGCACCCGCTCGCCGATGACGACGGGATCTGGACCCAGGACGCCGACGGAACACCGGTCCAGATCGTCGTTGCGCCGAAAGTATCGCCGTCCGAGAAAGCCCCGCCGGCACCTGTGGCAGCGGTTCCCGCCGGCGTCGGTGCCGCGCCGAGCCGCAGCGCTGCGCCCAGGGTGCGTCCTCGCCGCCTGGCGCACGTGCTGCTGTTCACACCCGACGTTTCTCGCCAGCTCGCCTTCTACGAAAGCGTGCTCGGCTTGCGGCTGTCCGACCGCTCGGGCGACGACATTGCCTTCATGCACGCGCCGCACGGAAGCGAGCATCACCTGGTGGCATTCGTGAAATCAGCCGTGCCGGGGCTGCACCACTCGAGCTGGGATGTCGGCAGCTTCGACGACGTCGGCCTCGGCGCCGAGTCGATGAAAGCGCAGGGCTACACCAAGGGCTGGGGCGTTGGCAGGCACGTGCTGGGCTCCAACTATTTCTATTACGCCCGCGACCCGTGGGGAAGCTGGGCGGAGTACTCCTTCGGCATCGATTTCGTCCCCGCCGGCGTCGACTGGCACGCAGGCGATCATCCTGCCGAGGATTCGTTCTACGTCTGGGGGCCACCGCCACCGGAGGACTTTGTGGTCAATCACGAACAACCCCAAGCTGCCTGACCACCCGAAACTCGAGTGGAAAAGCCTCGACTGGGCATCATTGTCGGCAGCAATCGGCGCGAATCGATCAATCGCCGGCTCGCGCTCGCACTGGCACGCCTGGTCGCTGACCAGTTCGAAATTGTGTGGATCCGTATCGATGATCTGCCGATGTACAACCAGGACTTGGAACCCGGCCGCCAGGACGCGGTTCGGCTCTTCACCGCCGACGTTGCAGCAGTTGCCGCCCTGCTGTTCGTGACACCCGAGCACAACCGCTCGATTCCCGCTGTCCTCAAGAATGCCATCGACTGGGGCTCGAAGCCCACCGAGAGCAACGTTTGGCGCGGGAAGACTGCCGCGATCACCGGCACCTCGATGAGCGCGATCGGAACGGCCGTCGGCCAGCAGCACCTGCGCCAGATCCTGGGCATCCTGGGAGTGACGGTGATGGGCGGAGAGGCCTACATTACGTTCAAGCCGGAGCCTGTCGACCGCGACGGGAATTTCCTCGACGAGACGAGGCGCGGCTTCTGCCAGGCCTACATGGACCAGTTTGCGACTCTGGTGGCCCGGTTGCTTAGGACGGCGGGAATCTGAGCCACGGCCAGTCGCGATACCGTCAGTGGTACTTCCCTGCGAGCCACTCGGTCCCGCGGGCGAGAATGCCGAGGTCCGATCCGACTGCGGTGAATACTGCACCAGCCGCGGCGAAGCGCTTGACCAGCGCATCGTCGGTGGTCAGGATGCCGGGCGCCTTGCCAGCTTGACGAATGCGGCGCAGCGCGTCCTCGATCACCGGCGTCACCTTCGGATTCGCGACCTCGCCGGGATAGCCCATGGATGCGTGCAGGTCCGCGGGACCGATGAAGACACCGTCGACGCCTTCGACTGCAGCGATCGCTTCGATCTGGGCGAGCGCCTCGTGGGTTTCGACCTGCACCAGCAGGCACAGCTCGGCCTGCGCGCGCTTTGCATAGTCCTTGATACGGCCATAGCGCGTCGCCCGCGTCGTGCCGCCGACACCCCGGACACCGGCCGGCGGATAGCGCATCGCCGCCACCGCCGAGCGCGCCTGCTCGGCATTCTGGATATACGGGACGAGCAGCGTCTGCGCGCCCAGGTCGAGGACGCGCTTGATGATGACGACGTCGTTCCATGGCACGCGGACAATCGCCGTCACCGGATACGCCGCCGCAGCCTGCAGTTGCGGGAGCAGCGATTCCAGTTCATTGGGTGCATGCTCCATGTCGAGAAGCAGCCAGTCGAATCCCGACCCCGCGGCGACCTCGACCGCATAATGGCTCGACAGCGTGCACCAGAGGCCGATCTGCGATTGACCTGCGGCGATTGCATGCTTGAAGCGATTGACAGGCAGCTCCATGGTTTCTCCGCCGGTGTAAATTGGCGCAAGTCTAGCGCTTGGCGGCGTGTCCGCGGAGCCCGCTCACCAGGGGAAACTGATGAGCATCTACAAGGTTGGCTACTTCATTGGCAGTCTTGCAACCGCGTCGATCAATCGCCCGCTCGCCAAGGCGCTGGTGCGCCTCGCGCCGCCGGAACTGCAGATGGCCGAGATCCCGTTCCGGGACCTTCCACTCTGCAGCTACGACTACGACAAGGATTTCCCGCCGATCGCAACAGCCTCGAAGGCGGCTCTTGCCGCCGCAGACGCCATCCTGTTCGTCACTCCGGAGTACAACCGGTCGATCCCCGGTGGCCGCAAGAACGCCATCGACTGGGCAAGCCGCGCGTGGGGCAGGAATTCGTTTGCGCGCGAGCCCTCGGCCGTGATCGGCGCACCGGTCGGCGCGATCGGTACCGCCATTGCGCAGCAACACCTGCGCAGCCTGCTGGGCTTCGGCAATTCACCGCAGATGAATGCGCCCGAGGCCTACATACGTTTCACGCCGGGGCTCGTCACCAACGACGGTCAAGTTACGAATGACTCGAGCGAGGAGTTCCTGCGCAAGTTCATGGCCGAGCTGCACGCGTTCATAACAAGGGTCTACACCATGCTGCCACGCGGCGCGTGAGACAGGGACGTCGCCAGTCTCGGGGTCTATCCATGGCGCCTCCGCCGAGATCATGTAATGTTTACCCGGTTCCCGCAAGATTCATCGGGACGCCCGGTGAACGTGGCCGATTCGGCAATTTGATTGCCTCCGCCCGCATTTAGCGCTAGCCTCCGCCTTCATCCTTTCGATAGGCCCACACCATGTCCATCTGGAAAGAGAGCGCCGTCACCCGCCCGACCTCCGTGCCCCCCACCGAGGCGACGGAACAGCCGACGCGCTTCGGCGCCCCGCCCAAGCCGGAAGCCGCCCCGGCGCCGACCCCCGTTGCAACGTCTCCGGCGCCTCGCGCCGCGGCTGCGCTGCCCCGCAAGGAGTCGCTGATCGCCGCCGATATCACGATCGAAGGCAAGATCGAGGGCGGCGGCAGCGTGCGCATCGCCGGCAAGTTCAAGGGCGACGTCAACGTCCAGGGCGATCTCACCGTCGAGGCGGGTGCCAAGCTGACGGGCGCCGTCCGCGCGGACAAGGTCATGATCGCCGGCGAACTGGAAGGCAACGTCGACCAAGCCTCGCTCGTCGATCTGTTGCAAACCGGCGTGCTGATCGGTGATCTCAAGGCCGGGTCGTTGACGGTCGCGGCGGGTGCGCGCATGCGCGGTCAGGCCGAGTTTGGCTGGGATGACGGCAAGGGCACGGCGGCAACGCGCCACGGCAGCGGTCACGGCGCGTAGGGCGCCGCCGGCTCATGAGCAGCAACCTGCGCCCGGGGACCCCCGGCGCAACGCGCGAATGTCCACACTGTCGGAGAGCATCCTCGAAAGCGCGACCGTGTGCCCGGCGTGCAGGCATTACCTGCGCTATGTTGCCGACGCCGATGCGCCCCCGGTGCCGGCGCTCACGCCGCTGCGCATCGAGGGCAGCATCCGGCACCCTGCGGAAGGCGATCCCTGGGAGTACACGGTTATCGTTTCGATTCGTAACGATCGCGGCCAGGAAATCGCCCACAAGCTCATCGGCGTGGGGGCGATGAACCCGAACGAGCAGCGCACCGTCACGTTGTCGGTCGAAGCCGTTTCCGTTGACGCGAAGCGCCTCGCGAAAGGCGGAATGCGGCACTGATGCCCGGCAATCGGGCATGCGTGAAGGGAGTGTGTTCGCATGGCGCTGCTCAAGATCGCCCGCATGGGCAATCCTGCCCTCAGGAAGGTTGCGGAGCCGATCAACGACCCGACCGATCCGGAAGTGGCCGAGCTCGCCGCGAGCATGATGGAAACGCTCGAGGACGTCGGAGGTAACGGCCTCGCCGCACCCCAGGTACACGTCAGCAAACGCGTCGTCGTCTATCGCATCGCGCCCCACCAGATTCCGTCCGGCTCCAGTTTCAATCCACTGCCCTGGACGATATTGGTCAATCCGGTGATCGAGCCGCTTACCGATGAGAAAAAATTGATCTGGGAGCGCTGTCTTTCCATCCCCGGCCTGCACGGGATGGTGCCGCGCCATACGCGTGTACGCTGCACGGCGCATGCACTCGATGGCGCGCGCATCGAGCGCGTCGCCGTGGGCTTTCATGCGATGCTGTTGCAGCACGAGTGCGATCACCTCGACGGCATTCTCTATCCGATGCGCATGAACGACCTATCCACGCTTGCCTTCAACAGCGAACTCGGCGAGCGCGGGTTTCTGTACCCACGTGCGGCGGAGGAGTTCGAGGACGGTTTCACCCCCGCGGACGCGTAACCCGACATTCTTGACACGGGCGACGATTCGAGCAAGCCCGCTTTGGAGGAGTACTTCGATGTCGACCATCAGCCGTCGCGATTTCCTGCAAGCACTCGCCGTAACCGGCACAGTTCTGCTTCCAGGAGAGGTACTCGCGCAGGGCAGCCCCAAGCCGGGCGGAACGCTGGTAATGGATGTCCAGCCGGAGCCACCGACGCTTGCCTCGTACATCAGCACCTCCGGGCCGATCGGCGAGGTTTCCGCAAAGGTCTACGATGGACTTTTCGAGTACAACTTCGATTTGAAGCCCATCCCGAGCCTTGCCACATCATGGATGGAGAGTCCCGATGGAAAAGTGATTACGTTCAAGTTGCGCGAAGCAGTCACGTTTCATGACGGCACGCCATTCACCAGTGCGGATGTCCAGTTCTCGATCATGGAGGTGCTCAGAAAATTCCATCCCCGGGGCATCAACACCTTCCGGTCGTTGCAGGCGATCGAAACGCCGGATTCGCACACGGTGGTGTTCCGGCTGGATACTCCTGCGCCGTACATGATGATGGCGTTGTCGGGATACGAATCGCCGATGGTGCCGAAACACCTCTTCGCCGGAACCGACATCCAGAACAGCAAGTATGCAAACAACCCGGTCGGCACTGGGCCCTTCAAGTTCGTCGAATGGCAGCGCGGCCAATACATGCGCTTCGACCGCAATCCCAGCTACTGGCGGCCGGGCGAGCCGCATCTCGACCGCATCGTCGCGCGTTTCATCGGCGATGCACAGACGCGCAGCGCCGCGATGCAGACGCGCGAGATCAACTACGGCGGGTTCGCTGCGATCCCCTATTTCGACGTCGCGCGACTCGCCAAGGTGGCTGGAATCGCCTCTACGATCAAGGGCTACGAGATGCAATCGCCGATCGTCGAGCTCGACTTCAACACGCGCGTGAAACCTTTCGACGACGTTCGTGTGCGGCAAGCAATCTCGTTCGCCATCGACCGCAAGTTCGTGATCGACAACATCTGGTTCGGTTTCGGCAAACCGGCCACGGGCCCGATCAGCTCCAACTTTGCTCCCAGCGGAATCTATACACCGGAGGTCAAGAGCTACAACCTACCGAACGGTGTGGACATCGCCAACCGGCTGCTCGATGAGGCCGGCTACAAGCGCAAGGCCGATGGCACGCGCTTCGAGATCACCCATGACATCACGCCGTATGGTGACGAATGGCAGCGCTTCGGAGAATACGTCAAGCAGGCGCTCGCCAAGATCGGGATCAAGGCGACACTCCGTTACGAAGACGTGCCGACGTGGCTGCGCCGGATCTATACCGACTACAATTTTCAGTTCACCTCCAACTGGGTCCAGAACCTCGCCGATCCGGTGATCGGGGTCGACCGCCTGTATTCCTCCTGGTCGATCAAGAAAGGCACGGTGTTCGTCAACGGCGCCGGATGGAGCAGCCCGGAAACCGACCGGCTGATGAAGGCTGCCGCGATCGAGATCGATCCCGCGAAGCGCGCCGCACTTTATCATCAGTTCCAAAAGCTGGTGGTCGACGCTGCGCCGCTGGTCTGGGTCTTCGAGTTGCAGTTCGTGACCGTGTACGACACCAAGTTCAAGGACCTGACCGTGAGTCCGCTCGGTGCCTACGCCCCGTTCAACAAGGCTTCGCTGACGGCATAGCACATCGCCCGCCACCGGTCCACCCGCCGTCTCGCCATGGATGTCGCCAGCGGGCGTGTGCGCTTCATCGGGGCGAGACTCGCACAGGCGATACCGACGATCCTCCTGATCGTCACCCTGAATTTCCTGCTGGTGCATCTCGCACCGGGCAACGCCGCTGACGTGCTGGCCGGCGAGTCCGGCTCGGCAACGCCACAATACATGGCGTTCCTCCGCCACGAGTTCGGGCTGGACAAGCCGCTCTACGTCCAGTACCTCGACTACCTCAAGAGCGTCGTCACGCTCGATCTCGGCTACTCGTTTCGCGAGGGAATGCCGGTGCGCGACCTGATCCTGCAACGACTCGGCCCGACGTTGCTCCTGATGGGCACGACCATTGTACTTTCAGTCGGCTTCGGCATTCTGCTCGGTCTCGTTGCGGCCGGGCGCCCCAATTCGCCGCGCGACAACGCGATCTCGGTCTTCGCGCTCGTCGCGTACGCGACGCCACTATTCTGGGTCGGCCTCATGCTAATCGTGCTCTTTTCGATCAACCTGGGGTGGCTGCCCACGAGCGGAATGACAAACATCGCCGCGTTCTATACCGGCTGGCGCAAGGTAGGGGACGTTGCCCGGCACCTCATACTGCCAGCGATCACGTTGTCGTTGTTCTACCTCGCGCTCTACGTCCGGTTGATGCGCTCGTCGATGCTCGAGCAGAGTGGGATGGACTACGTAGTCACCGCGCGCTCAAAAGGGTTGACCGAGCGCGCGATCACCTGTCGCCACATTCTGCGCAACGCGAGCTTGCCGATCGTGACCATGGCCGGCGTGCAGATCGGCAACCTGCTCGGCGGATCGGTGGTCGTTGAAACGGTCTTTGGCTGGCCGGGAATCGGGCTGCTCGCATTCCGTGCACTGTTTGCCCGCGACCTCAACCTCCTGCTCGGCATTTTCTTCGTCGCCGCCTGCCTGGTCATTGTGGTCAATATCATTGTTGACGTGATCTACTCGGTACTTGATCCGCGCGTTCATCTTCGGTGAATAAGGTCGCCGTCATAGCGTTTTGCCGGCGCTATGCGCGGAACCGCGCGTCGTTATCGGCATTGCTGATCCTTGCCGCGGTCGTCTTCGTCGCGATCGCGGGGCCATGGCTCTTTCTACATCATGAAAGCCCGTTCGACCTGGCGGGGCAACCATTCCTGCCACCCTTCGGGCGCTTTCCCCTCGGCACCGACATGCTCGGCCGCAACGAGCTTGCCGGGATCATCTTCGGCGCGCGCACCTCGCTTGTGATTGGGCTGGTGGCGACCTTGTTCGCAACGCTCCTCGGCGTGCTCCTCGGCGGCGCTGCCGGCTACTATGGCGGCATCGTCGACGAAGCGCTGATGCGAGTGACCGAGATCTTCCAGACAATTCCGTCGTTCCTGTTCGCGATTCTGGTCGTCGCGATTCTTAGTCCGTCGATCGAGAGCGTCGTCATTGCCATTGCGCTCGTTTCGTGGCCACCGATGGCGAGACTCGTACGCGGCGAGTTCCGGTCGCTGCGCAATCGCGAATTCGTTCAGGCCTGCATCTCGATGGGCATGAGCGACTTGCGGGTTATCATCCGCCACATCCTGCCAAACTGTTTGTCGTCCATCATCGTCACTGGATCGTTGCTGGTGGCGACCGCAATCCTGACCGAATCGGCGCTGTCATTCCTCGGCCTGAGTGATCCTAACGTCATGAGCTGGGGATTCATGGTCGGCGCAGCGCGCGATTTCCTGCAGCGCGCATGGTGGCTGTGCGCAATCCCCGGCGTGGCGATCCTAATAACTGTGCTTGCAATCAACCTGGTCGGCGATGGCTTGAATGACGCACTCAATCCGCGCTTGCGGCATCTGTAAGTGACGGCAGAAACGATCCTCGATGTACGCGGTTTGACAGTGGATCTTCCGCCGTGGGCCGACCGCCGGCAGGCGGTCTCCGGTGTCAGCGTCGCTCTTCAGCGCAACGAGATCCTGTGCGTCGTCGGGGAATCCGGGTCGGGCAAATCGGTGATGGCTCGCGCGATCATGGGTCTACTGCCCGCGCCGCATCTTTGTGCAAGCGCAGGCAGCATCCTGCTCGATGGAGAGGATCTGCTGCAGGCGACCGCCTCGCGATTGCGCGAGATTCGATCGACCCGTATTGCAATGATCTTCCAGGAGCCGATGACGGCGCTGAACCCGGTCAAGACGATTGGCGCGCAAATCGACGAGGTGCTCGCGCTTCACACGAGACTGCCTCGCGGCAGCCGCACCGAGCGAATTATCGCGATGCTGGATTCGGTGCGTCTCACTGATCCGCAGCGCCTCATCGGCGCCTATCCACACGAGATCTCCGGCGGACAACGACAGCGCGCGATGATCGCCATGGCGCTGATCCTGGAGCCTGCGGTGCTCATCGCAGACGAGCCGACCACTGCGCTCGACGTGACGACGCAAGCCGGGATATTGGCATTGATCCGCGGGATCCAGCGGTCGCGACAGATGGGCGTGCTCTTCATCACGCACGACTTCGGCGTTGTGGCCGATATCGCAGACCGGGTAGCGGTAATGCAACAGGGGCGGCTCGTCGAGTGCGGAGATGCGCAGCGGATACTCAACGCACCGCAGCACGTCTACACGCAATCACTGATCGCCGCGATTCCGGCGCTCACGCCGCGGCAACGGATTGCGAACGACGATGCGCCGCTCGTCCTTGTCGTAACGTCCCTCGACAAGACGTATCATGCGGGTTCGTCGCTGTTGCGCGGTCGTCGCGTGGTACGTGCAGTGAGGTCGGTGGACCTTTTCATTCGCCGCGGTGAAACGCTCGGGCTGGTCGGCGAGTCGGGCTCGGGCAAATCGACGCTCGCACGGTGCATCGTGCGGCTCACCAACGCCGAGCACGGCTCAGTCATAGTCCGAGGTGTCGACTGGATGACCCTCTCCCGTCGACGATTGCGCGCGCACCGCCGGCACATTCAGGTGGTGTTCCAGGATCCCTACGGGTCGCTCGATCCGCGCTGCAGCGTTGGACGGCTGATCGCCGAAGGCCCGATCGTCTGCGGCGTGCCGGAATCCGCCGCCCTTGCCCGCGCGTACGCGCTGCTCGAGTTGGTCGGCCTCGACCGCCGCGCCGCGGATCGCTATCCGCACGAATTCTCGGGTGGGCAGCGCCAGCGAATCGGGATCGCGCGAGCGCTGGCCCTCGATCCGGCGATCCTTGTCGCCGACGAGCCGGTGTCCGCGCTCGACGTGTCGGTGCAGGCGCAGGTCTTGCGACTGCTCGCGGACATCCGGGATCGATTCAATCTCGCGATGCTCTTTATCACGCACGACCTGCGTGTCGCCGCGCGGGTATGCGACCGCGTTGCAGTCATGCGTGACGGCGAAATCGTGGAATCCGGCGATACGGCGCGCGTCTATGCCGATCCACAGCACCCCTACACGCAAGCGTTGCTGGCCGCAGTTCCCGGCCGGCAATGGCAAGCCACGGGCCCACGGACCTGCCATGTCCACTGACCTCGCCCTCTGTTCTGCATCCGAGCTCATTGACCTCTATCGCGCAAAGCGCGCATCACCCGTCGAATCGGCACGTGCGTGTCTGGCGCGCATCGACGCGTTGAATTCGCGTCTCAACGCATTTTGCACGATTGACGCTGACAGCGCGCTGCGCGCGGCGCAAGGATCCGAGGCCCGCTGGATGCGCCGAGCACCCGAGGGGATGCTGGACGGCGTGCCGGTGTCGATCAAGGATCTCCTTCTCACCTCGGGATGGCCAACGCTGCGCGGCTCGCTCACCGTCGACGCAAATCAACGCTGGGACCAGGATGCGCCCGCCGTCGCGCGCTTGCGCGAACACAACGCGATCATGCTCGGCAAAACTGCAACACCGGAATTCGGCTGGAAGGCGGTGACCGACGGTCCGCTCACGGGAATCACCCGCAATCCGTGGAACGCGGCCAAGACCCCGGGCGGTAGCAGTGGCGGCGCGGCGGTCGCAGTCGCGACGGGAATGGGCGCGCTGGCCGTCGGCACGGACGGTGGCGGATCGATCCGAATCCCGGCCGGATTCACGGGAATCTTCGGGATGAAGCCGAGTTTCGGCCGTGTCCCTGCGTGGCCATTGAGCCTGTTCGGTACCGTATCGCATGTCGGACCCATGACCCGGACCGTGGAGGACGCAGCCCTGATGCTCAATGTGATCAGCAAGCCGGACACTCGTGACTGGTTTGCGCTTCCGCACGACGCCCGGGATTACCGGGACGGACTGGACGACGGGATCGCAGGGCTGCGGATGGCCTTTGCTCCCTCGCCCGGTGACGCCGAAGTGGACTCCGAAGTCGCGGCAATCGTCCGCGACGCCGTCGGTGCGTTTAAGGGGCTCGGTGCCGAGGTCGTCGAGACCGCACCGGCTCTCGCAGACGTGGGAGCCATCTTCCGCACGCACTGGTGGAGTGGTGCAACGCGCGTCGTCCGCGCAGTCCGGCCGCAAATGCGGGAACTCATGGATCGAGATCTATTGCGCATCGCCGAGGAAGGCGAGGCGATCCGCCTGGCCGACTATCTCTCCGCAGTCGAGGCGCGCGGCGCGCTCGCCACGGCGCAGAAACAGTTCCACGCACGATACCCGGTGCTGCTGACGCCGACACTACCCATTCCGGCCTTCGACGCAGGCGCAGTTGCACCACCGGAGTATGGCGACGTTGGCGGCGACTGGACCGTGTGGTCGCCATTCTCGTATCCGTTCAACCTGACTCAGCAACCCGCCGCGTCTGTGCCTTGCGGGTTCACGCGTGACGGATTGCCGGTGGGCTTGCAGATTGTCGGCCCGATGCACGACGACTGGCTGGTGCTTCGCGTCGCCCGGGCCTTCGAGACTGCAAGACCGTGGCGAGCTGCCTACGCTCGCCTCACCCGGCGTGAGGAACGCCACGCGGAGTGAATCCCGCGCGCGACCGGTCAATCGGTGCTTGAGATCTCAGCCAGCGCAGAACGCGTCAATGTCCCGTGACATCCCCTTGACGGCTGGCCTCGAACAGGAACCAAGTGCGCCGCTCGGTCTCGTCGATCCAGACTTCGATCAGGCTCGCGGTAGCGATGTCGCGATGCTCTTCGCACACGTTATGGGCTTCGCGCATGCGGGCAGCAAGTGTCTTGTTGTCCTCGCGTAACTCGGCGAGCATGTCGAGCGGCTCGACATAGCCGGCGTCATTGTCAAGCACGCGTTGAGTGCGGGCGATCTGGCCAATCGACCTGAGCGTGGCACCTCCGACTTTGCGGACACGCTCGGCAATGGGATCGGTCATTGCGTAAATCTGGTCAGCCTGTTCATCCAGCAGCAAGTGGTAGTCACGGAAGTGCGGCCCACTCATGTGCCAGTGGAAGTTCTTGGTCTTCAGATAGAGCGCGAACACGTCCGCCAGGATGGCGTTCATTGCCGCCGTGATGTCCCTGGTCGCCGCCGCCTTCAAGTCAGTGGGTGTGGCCAGCGGAGCCTTCTGCCTGCGCTCGAGGTCTCGCGTCGTCTTTTTTGTAAGCATTTCCGTTGCCATTGTAGCCTCTGTTCGTTAACGGTCCGTCGGCAGCACATTGAATCATAGCAAAGTTATCGGACACTGCGTTTCGAGGTTTGCCTACAGCCATCGCACGCCGCGCGGGCGTAGGGTTACTTCTGTCGACACTTCGCGTCACCGCGGCAGCGCATTGCTCGGGCCGAATTGCCGCACGGGCGCTCCCCACATTCCATGGAAATTCCGAATGAGTGCGCCGCTTCCCTCCCTGAATTCCGCTTCCGGTCTGGATGATCTGTGCGTCAATGCCCTGCGGTTTCTTTCCGTCGATGCCGTGCAGAAAACCGACAGCGGTCATCCGGGCCTGCCGCTGGGCGCCGCGCCGATGGCTTATGTGCTGTGGACGCGCTTCCTGAAGCATCACCCGTCGAATCCGGCGTGGCCGGACCGCGATCGCTTTGTTCTTTCCGCCGGGCACGGCTCGATGCTGCTGTACAGCCTGCTCCACCTGACCGGCTACGATCTTTCCCTCGAACAGATCAAGCAGTTTCGCCAATGGGGAAGCATTACGCCGGGTCACCCCGAGCGCGGCCTCACGCCCGGCGTCGAAACGACGACGGGACCGCTCGGGCAGGGTTTCGGCAACGGGGTGGGCATGGCGATGGCCGAGGCGCACCTCGCCGCACGCTACAACCGCACCGGTTTCGAGATCATCAATCATTTCACCTACGGATTGGTGAGCGACGGCGACCTGATGGAGGGTGTCGCGTCGGAAAAGTCACACTTTTCCGCCGGCACCGACATCACGTTTACCGAAGACCGGGCGCGACGCTTCCAGGCGTACGGCTGGCACACTCAGTCGATCGACGACGGCAACGATCTGATGGCCATCGAGCTGGCACTCGCCAACGCTCGCGCCGAAACCAGATGTCCATCATTGATTCTGGTCCACACGCATCTCGGCTACGGTTCGCCCAACAAGCAGGACACCTACAAGGCGCACGGTTCGCCGCTGGGCGAGGAAGAAGTGCGCTTGACCAAGAAAAATCTCGGCTGGCCGACCGAGCCGGCGTTTTACATTCCCGAGCCCGCGCGGACGCATTTTCGTGCAGCGATCGCCAAGGGCGAGCGGGACGAAGCGGAGTGGAACAGCAGATTCGCCGAGTACGCACGAGCGTTTCCGGAACTCGCCCAGGAGCTGCAACTAGTCACCCGCGGCGCATTGCCCGTCGGCTGGGATAAGGACATTCCCAGCTTTCCGCCTGACGCCAAAGGCATGGCGACGCGGGTCGCTTCGGGCAAGGTGATGAACGCCATCGCGCCGCGGTTGCCGGCGCTGATCGGCGGCTCGGCGGATCTGGATCCATCGACCTACACTGCGCTGCGAGGATTGGGAGACTTCGAGCCCCCCGGGGTGAGCGCCCGCGACCGACAGGGATCCGAGGGCGGTGGCTGGAGCTGTGCCGGCCGCAATCTGCACTTCGGCGTGCGCGAGCATGCGATGGGGGCGATCCTGAACGGACTGGCAGCGCATGGCGCGACGGTACCGTTCGGCGCGACGTTCCTGATCTTTTCGGATTACATGCGGCCGCCGATCCGCCTTGCCGCGTTGATGGGACTGCAGGTGATCTACGTGTTCACCCACGACAGCATTGCGGTTGGCGAGGATGGCTCAACGCATCAACCGGTCGAGCAGCTTGCCGGCCTGCGTTCGGTTCCTCGGCTCAATGTCATTCGACCCTGCGACGCCAACGAGACCGCCATCGCCTGGCGCGTTGCGCTGGAAACGCGCAACCAGCCGGTCGCCTTGATATTGACGCGTCAGGATGTGCCGACGCTCGATCGCGCGCAGTTTGCCGCTGCCGACGGGCTGCGGAGCGGCGGATACGTTCTCGCCGACGCGCCGGGTGGGAAACCGGAGTTGATCCTGATCGCGACCGGCTCGGAAGTCGCCCTTGTCGTGGCGGCACGGGCGAAGATGCTGGCGCGCAACATCGCGGTGCGCATCGTGTCGCTGCCGAGTTGGGCCTTGTTCGACGCCCAGCCGCAGGAATACCGGGACGCGGTACTTCCGCCGGCAATTGGCGCGCGACTTGCCGTCGAAGCCGGCGTGTCGCAGGGCTGGCATCGCTATGTCGGCGATCGCGGCGACGTGCTCGGTGTGGAGCGTTTCGGCGCTTCGGCCCCGGGGAATGTCATGTTGCGCGAATATGGCCTCACCGTTGACAACGTCTGCGCCCGCGCACTGGCGCTCCTGCGCTAATGGCACAGCTGCACGATCCATTGGCGGCGAGGCTCAGTGGTGCCGATGATCGGGTACGGCTCAGCACGTGGCTGCCGCCGCAAGTCGGTGTCGTGCCCAAAGTCCGAATTGGTCGGCACTGGATCAACGTCCTATGGTCGTTACCGCTGATTTTCGTGCTCCTGGTGATCGGAGTGGCCGTCGCCCAGGCGTTGCGCGAAATGCCCGCGGTACAGGAATTTCTCATGCGCTACCCGGGCGTTCCGGCGTCCGCCGTGGCCGTCACCACGGGATTCCCCGCGTGGCTCAGGCTGCTGCACTTTCTGAACCTGTTCTTCATGGCGTTCATCATTCGCGCAGGCGTCCAGATTCTTGCCGACCACCCGCGCCTGTACTGGAAGCGCGACTGCACGCCAGGAACAGAATGGTTTCGCTTCCAGACGGCGGTTCCTGCCGATCGGATCTGGACCGCGAAGGACGATTCCGTGACTCTTCCGGGGTGGCTGGGCATCCCGGGGATCCGTCATTCCATCGGGCTGGCCCGGTGGTGGCACTTTTCGACTACGCTGCTGTGGATGGTCAACGGCATCGTCTTTTACGCGTTGCTGTTCACCACCGGCCAGTGGCTGCGACTCGTGCCGACCACGTGGGACGTGTTTCCCAACGCGGTCTCGACCGCAGTTCAATATCTGTCGCTCACGTTTCCCGTCGACGAGAGTTGGACGCGCTACAACGGCCTCCAGCAACTCGCGTATTTCGTTACCGTATTCATCGCCGCACCCACGTCCATCTTGACCGGCCTGATGCAGAGTCCGGCGATCTCGAACCGACTCGGCTGGTTCGGTCGGGCGTTGAACCGGCAGAAAGCGCGTTCCATCCATTTCATCGCACTATGGTGGTTTCTGCTCTTCATCCTGGCCCACGTGACGCTGGTGTTCATCACCGGAGCGCGCGTCAACCTGAACATGATGTGGGCAGGTGTCAACGACGAGACCTGGAGCGGCTTTTTGGTCTTCGTCCCGGCGCTCGCCCTCGTCGCCGTAGGCTGGTGGTGGGCGTCACCGTTCACGCTGCGCCACGCGCGGCTAGTCCAGAGAGTCGGAGAGTTCATGTCGCGCCCGTTTGGCAGCGCGACCCAGTCGTGGGATGCAAAAAGCCAACTCACCGAGCGTGATATCTCGCCACACTTCTGGCCCAATGGCACGATGCCGGATTCGCAGGAATTCGATGCGCTGGTGAAAGCCGACTTTGCCGACTATCGGCTGCGAGTCGGTGGTCTGGTCGAAAAGCCAATGGTGTTCTCATATGCCGAATTGAAAGCAATGCCGAAGCAGGAACAGATCACCACGCACTTCTGCATTCAGGGATGGTCCGGTGTTGCCAAGTGGGGCGGCGTGCCGATGCGGCACATACTCGACCTCGTCAACCCGACCGCGGATGCCCGCTACGCGGTTCTCTACTCATTTGCCGATGGCGGGGACGGCGGGCGCTACTACGACACGCACAGCTTGTCCAATATGCGCCACGAACTGACGATCCTGGCGTATGAGATGAACGGCGCGCCGGTCACCGTGCTGCACGGGGCACCGTTGCGGCTGCGCTGCGAAAACGAAGTGGGCTTCAAGATGGTCAAGTGGATCGCGGCTATCGAGCTCGTCCGCGACTACGCTGATCTTGGCGCGGGTGAAGGCGGCTACAACGAGGATCACGAGTTCTACGGCTATCGCGTGCCGATTTGATCAAGCAGCGCCGATCGACATTGTGTCACTTGCGAATACGCCTCTCGCGGGGTCGGCTTCGCGCGAACGAGTACCGCAGGAACAAGTGGCTGCTGCCGCGCCGCACGTCGATCAAGGTTCCCCACCGGGCATTGCGCGGAGCAAACGCCCTTCCCATGACAAGGCTGAGGCGCTGCTGACCCTCGTCGCGACCGGCAATCTGCGGTGCGAGAGTCAGAAACTGCTCGTCAACGAGGCGTTCGGCGTAAAAGTCACCCAGCAATCGCGGCCCTCCCTCGACGAGGATCAGCTTCCCCTGGCTCACCCCGCATACCTCGTCGAGGATGGCGCTCGCCGGTATCGCGCTCGCGCTGCGCCGGATCGCCCGGATCTGGACAAAATTGCTTGCTCGTTGCCCGCGCAGGCGCTTCGCGCCCGCAGTCGTCGTGATGACCAGCGCCCGCACCTTCCCCGACGCAAACACGGGCAAGCCCAGATCGATCTCGCCACTGCCGGTGACGATCACGTTCAGCGGCACACGAGGTTTGCCCAAGGCTTTGCGCAGCCGTCGATATTCATCCGCGAGCTCGGGGCAAATGGCGTCGGGCGTCCAGACCTGCCGTCGATCGGCGCTCAGCGTACCCGAGCCAATGATTACCACATCGGCAGTGGCGCGTAACAGGCCCATCACCATGCGATCCTGGGCGCTGAACCCGCTGATGTCCGCGCCGCTGAGGTGTCCCTTCGCGTTAAATGACACGACGCCATCCAGCGTACTCACAAAATTGCTGAAGACATGGGGACGCACACGCGGGATCGGCATGCGCAGGCATCCATACAAGCGCGTCAGGGCCGCAGGCAGCGGCAGCGCCTCGCCGGATGTCGTTTCGAAAAGCGTTGCAAGCGCTGGTGGGGTGACAAGATCAGGCTCGGACATGATGTGCACGAGCCATTGAGACCATTAAACTACTCGTGTCGAGCCCAGCCAAAGAATCGAATGATGAAGCTGCCTTTCCATGCGAGCGCAGCGCCCGCGAGCTGGCGGGCCCTGCGCTGCCATGACGCTCGCTCGTCACGCGGCTCCGCTGCACCCGCCGCACCGGAACGCTGAGTAGGGCTTTGACGGTCGGCGCATCCAGCCCCGGTGTACTTCGCCGCCGAAATTCGGATCGCTTGGCGATGTCGCGCTTGCTACGCTTTCGCCTTTGCCTTTCGACCCGGCGCCGGAGGAGGAACGTAGCCCGACACGCGGCACTGCCATGCGTCGATCCGCTTGCCCTTTTCGAAGCGGGTCAAATTGCACGTGATGATGGCGCCTGTTGCAGCAAGGCCGGCAAGCCGTTGGCGCACCGTCGCCAGAGGCACTCCGGTCTCCTGGGCAATTTCGACATCGAGTCGCTGACCATATTTCTTCAAGCATTCCAGGACTTCGACCATGGCTGGTACCTTACAGGCAGTGCCTGCTCCTCGTTCGCTTAAGTTCGACGACATGCATTCTCGCTCGCGCAAGGCTTACACTTACGCCTTGGTCGCCGGATCGACGGGCGGCCGAGGTGGCTCCTCCGCTCCCGGCGTGGGTTGCAGAGCAGCCTTTCGCAGGCGCTTCTCCTCCTTCTTCTGCTTCTTTGCCAGGTCGCGTTGACGTTTCGCGAACGAGTAGTTCGGCTTCGCCATTCAAAATTCTCCTTGGGTTCGGGAACAGTTCCCGAGCGGTTGATAGCGCACACAAAAAAGGGCCCAGTCACCCGGGCCCTCGATGCGGCCGATCGACAAGGCTCAATCGAGCGCCGTGATATTGGTTGCCTGATTCCCCTTCGGACCACTGGTGACGTCAAACGAAACCCTCTGATTCTCGCGAAGGGTCTTGCGACCGTCACCCTGGATCGCTGAAAAGTGCGCAAATAGGTCCTTGCCGCCACCATCCGGCGTGATGAAACCGAAGCCTTTTCCGTCGTTGAACCACTTGACACTGCCTGTGACCATGTTCGGTACTCTCGTGTGAAATGTGAAGATCGTGCAAATGCCCGACCGCAGGAACTTCAAGGGCGTCAGGAAGACCGAAAAAGTCCCGCCGAAGCGGACGCGAGCGACCGGCTGCTGCGCTTGAGGAACCAGCAAACCTATGTATACACGCATCGGCGCAATCAATCAAATGCGCCGATAAACGCGCCAATCAGGTCGTCTCTCGCTTGACCGGGGGCCTCCCTGCCCGGCGACCGCCGTTCAATCAGCCGCGGGGTGTGCCGCGGATGGCGATCTTGTCAGTGCCTCGGCTGCGTCCCCATACGTGCTGCCGGGTGTCAATCCGAGCTGGATGCACGTCATCGTGGGCAGCGAATTGGTGCACCTGAGCAGATCGCGCGCAATCTCGAGAACGGCGGCGGTGTCGCTCTGATCCAACGCCGCAAGGAACCGGTCGCGAAGCGCTGGCGACGCCTGTTGTCGGACCATGGTCGGTACCTCGCGGCCGCCTCTTCGAAGGAACTCGATGAGCCTACCACAACCAGGGTGGTTCGTAGGGAATGCGCGAGGCATATTTTCGATCGCTGCGCCGAGGCGTACACTGTGTCTGCGCGATATGCATGCTGGCAGAATGGGAGATTTTCATGGACGTGCTCAATAACGCGGACCCGATTGCGACAACTGAACAGTTCAAGGCTGCGTTGCTTGCAACACGCGACAGGAGCGGGATTTCGCCGATGCAATTGCGGATGCTGCAGGCGCAATGCCGCGCCCCCGAATGCACGATTTCGGCGTCGCAGATGGCAGAACAGCTCAAACTGAAGAGCCTCGCCGCCGCCCGCCTGCAATACGGAACATTTGCGCGCGCAATCGCGGAAAAGCTGGGGTACGCACCCCCTCATAAAGGAAAGGGCGCACCTCGGTGGTGGTTCACGCTGTCGATCGGCCGAAGCGTTGCCGACGATGCGAACGATGGCCGGGTCGAGTGGATCATGCGGCCGGAACTGGTTGCGGCGCTGAACGCAATGAAATGGGCGTGAAGTCGGGCAAAGGCGAACTAGCAACGAGGGCCCGCGCGTCTGCAAGCCCGTAAATCGGTGGTGCATCCCGGCAGGATCCGACCCACAGCAGCGGCCGCCGCTCTCGTTCCCCATTACGGTAGCCAGCGCGTCCGGCGCAACGGAACGCAGATCGAATGGCCGAGCATTGCAGGGGCCGGAATATCTGTCATACCCACGGCTACCCCATCCCTGAAATTTCGCTGTCTCAAACTGGAACAGCGGGTTGCATCCGCAGCAAGGATCCTGCTTAGCGTAACCTCCGGATTCTGGGTGCGCCGAGCGTTTCATCCCGAGGTGCGCTGCCGAAATCTCCATGTCCAACCACTCGAGCGCGCAATCAAAGAGTCTTTCGGTTCACACCATGAAAGATCTGTCCGTCATTCATTCAAGACCGGGATACCCCGGCGATGATTGCCACCATGAATATTGACCCGGTGCTGACGCCGGACGAGGCAACCGACCACATCATTGGCCCTGCGTCCGCAAAGCTGACCATCATCGAATACGGTGACTTTGAATGCCCGTCGTGTGGTCAAGCGCACGCGGCGATGAAGATCATCCTCAAACGTTTTGGCCATCGGATGCGATTCGTGTTTCGACATTGTCCGCAGGTCGAAGCCCATCCCCATGCTGAGCTCGCCGCCGAAGCGGCCGAAGCGGCGGGCGCCCAGGGGTGCTTCTGGCCGTTCTACGACGCGCTGTTCGAACACCAGGGACAACTCAGCGAAAAGCATCTCAGACAGTATGCCCAGCAAATTGCCTTGGACCTGGAGCGCTACGACTATGAGATGAACGATCACGTCTACCTGCAGCGCGTACAGGAGCACGCCAGAGGAGGCAAACAGCTGGGGATACATGCAATGCCGGCGTTCTATGTCAATGGCGCCTTCGCGGATGTTTCCTTTGGCCTGCAACATCTAGAGGAGTCGATCGAGCGAGCTCTTCTCGTTGCGGAATGAATTGAGCGGCGTTTGGCCGATCGCGACCGGATGGGGCCGCAACCACGCCGACCTTCCGCCGAAGCGACGCCTTGACCTGGCTCAACGACGGCAGCACCGTCATTCGTCCAGAATTCGGTATGCTCGATAACGCGTGCACGATCGAGGAGGCAACCATGTTTCAAAGGATTCTCGTTCCCATCGACGGCAGCCCGACATCGAACCGCGGTCTGGAGGTGGCGATCGATCTCGCGAGCGATCAGAAGGCGAAGGTTTGCCTACTGTATGTCGTCGACGAGCTGGTTGTGACAGGGGCCGTCGACGCCATGACGTACGTGTCGCCGAGCTACATCGACGAATTCATTCGGGCGTTGCGAAACGGGGGAAAAAAGCTGCTCACCGAAGCCGAGGCCAAGGTGCGCAAACATGGCATCGAGGTCGAGGTGGTATTGCTGGAAACGCTCGGTCGCCACGTCGCCGATGCAATCATCAAGCAGGCGAAGAAGTGGCGCGCCGACGTCATCGTCCTCGGGACGCACGGCCGTGGTGGCCTGTCGCGCGTGGTGATGGGCAGCGACGCCGAGATGGTCCTGCGCGAGACGCCTGTGCCGGTGCTGCTGGTGCGCTCGCCGCTTCGGCCGCCCAAACGCCGCCCGCACCGCGCCTGATGTGTCGGCGTCCGCTTCGGCGCCGAGCCGGTCGTCGCGGTCGTAGCTTTCGTCGGATCCTCCGTCCCACCTGCCGGTGAACCGCCGCCCCCTAAGCATCCCCGTAGCGGCCATCAACGCAACGGCGCTTGACTCTGGACGCGATGGCGCGGAAGCTTCAACCAAACATCGCCGGGGCCCTGATGACATTCAGGACATTGCTCGTTCACGTCGACAATCATGCATCGTGCCGGCCGCGGCTCGACGCGGCGATACGGCTCGCGCTCGAGCATGCCGCCGAACTCGTCGGCCTCTACCTCGTGCCAGGAACGGACATGGCCCCATCGGCCGCGGCGATGTTGCGGAGCGAGGTGGCCGAACGGCGCCTCGGCGAATTCGCGGAGGCCCAGCATGCGGCCGAGAACGACTTCCGCGCAATCGCAGCCGCCGCGGGACTCACGTCGGTCGATTGGCGTGCCCCGGCAGGGCCACCGATCGACGCTGCGGTAGCCCACGGCCGCTGCACCGACCTCTTCATTCTCGGGCAGCACAATCCGGCCACGGTGAGCTTCAGCGAAGCGCTGGCCAGCACGGTGCTCCTGTCGTCAGGCCGACCGACGCTGGTCATCCCCTACATCGGCGCACCCGCGACATTGGGCGAGAACGTGCTGGTGGCGTGGGATGGCGGACGCGAGGCGTCGCGGGCGATAGGCGACGCGTTGCCACTGCTCGCGCGGGCGAAGCGCGTCGAGGTCATGGCCGTCGACGCCGACTCCGAGGCCAAGCTCGACGATCGGCTGGCCAGTGCACGCCTCACCGCGTGGCTGCACCAACACGGCATCACCGCCAGCGTCGCGCGCCAGGAAGTGCAGGACATCCGCATCGGTGAGTGGCTGCTTTCGCGCGCGGCGGATCGCGGCAGCGATCTGATCGTGATGGGCGGTTACGGACACGCCCGGATCCGTGAACTCGCACTCGGCGGCGTCACGCGCACGATGTTGCGCTCGATGACCGTCCCGGTGTTCATTGCGCATTGACATCGGGCGTGGCGGGCAGCCACTTCAGGTTCCATATCTCGAGTACGACTTCGCCCTGCCAGATGACGTACCGTTTGTGCTCGGTGCTCGTGAACGCGCGGCGTGATGCTGGATTCAGCAACGGCGCCGGAAGCGCACGCTGGTCAATGGCCGGGGTTGGCCGAAGGCCGTCGAGTTAGCTCAGAGACGTGCGGGCTTTCAGGTAGCAGTGCTTCTATTGGCGGCGTGCATCGCCGCGCCCCTGTCGCGCAAATCGGGCTTCGGCTCGGTGTCAACGATTCGTCGGGACGAGACTGTTATACGCAAGTACATCCGCGACCGGGAGCACGAGGACCCGCGTCAAGTTCAAGAGCTCGCCTCCGATGTCACGGCGCGACGCGTTAGCACTTGCGGCTCGATCAGGAGAAAGGGCGGCGACCGCATAGACCACGATGGACACTCGTTGAGTCACGGCGGCCCAACACACAAAGTAGCCGTCCAGCGTCACGTTGTGAAACGAGCGAATCCCCGGCGGGCACGACCGCAGCGGCTGCGCTCTTTGCTCCCCACGGCGAACGCTGGTCCATCCGCATCGACCGCGTATCGGAATGACCGGCGACTCGCGGTGTATTTGGCACGGCCCATGCACCGGCGGCTTTACGTCACGTCAGGGAAGCGGCGGAATGGCGTTCGGATGTCGCTGCCGGTCACGAATTGACGTGAACGCGAGAGCTTGCCCGCCCAGCTCGGAACTATCAGGTGCGCGACACTCCGCTGCGCTGACGACCGTCGGAACGAAAGGAGTTGAGTGTCATGACCGGGTTCGAGCCGATCGAGATCCTGCTGGCCGAGGACAGCGAGGCGGACGCCGAGATGACGATCCGGGCGCTGCAGCGGAACAATCTCGCCAATCGGCTCGTCTGGGTCAAGGACGGCGCCGAAGCGCTCGACTTCATCTTTCGGCGAGGCGCCTATGCGAGCGACCCGCGGGGTCGCCCAAGCTCTTGCTGCTCGATCTCAAGATGCCGAAAGTCGATGGCATCGAGGTGCTGCGGGAGGTCAAGTCCAACGATGAGACGCAAGACGATGCCGGTCGTGATGCTAACCTCAAGCGCCGAGGAACGGGACATCGTCGCCAGCTATTCGCTCGGGGTTAACAGCTACATCGTCAAACCGGTCGACTTCGCGAACTTCGTCGACGAAGTCGCCAAGGCCGGCTGCTATTGGGTGCTCGTCAACTGCCTGCCCGGCACTGGCGAGCGCGCAGGCGCTAGAGCGAATCCGATGAGCAGCCGCTCAGGATCGCTGCTGGTCGAGGACATCCTCGCGGACGCCGAGATCACGGTGCGCGAACTCCAGCGCGGGGCACTGGAGTTCGAGCTGGCGTCGCGTCGAGACCGAAGCCGAACTGAACCGCGAATGCATCGACTTTGCGCCCGACATCGTGCTCTCCGATTTCGCCATGCCGCACTTCGATGGTCTGTCGGCCCTCGGGGTTGTGCGCCGGATTCGATCCCGATGTCCCGTTCATCTTCGTCTCCGGAACGATCGGGGAGGAAACGGCCATTGAGTCCCTGCGCAGCGGCGCGAACGACTACGTGCTCAAGACCAACCTGTCTCGGCTGCCCACGGCTGTACGGCGTGCGCTCAAGATGCAGCCGAGCGTGCTAAGCGCTTGGAAACCGAAGAGGCGCTGCGCCTGCGCGATCGCGCCGTCGAAGCAAGCGTGAATCCAGTCCTGATCGTGAGCGCGATCGATCCGGACATGCCGCTCGTGTATGTCAACCGCGCGTTCGAGCAGGTCACCGGATACCACCGCGAGGAAGTAATCGGACGCAACTGCCGTCTGCTTCAAGGCGCCGATCGCTCTCAACCCGAGCTCGAGAAGATCCGTCGCGCCATCGCCGAGCAGCGCGACGGTCGGGCACTGCTGCGCAACTACCGCAAGGATGGCAGCCTGTTCTGGAACATGCTCTATCTGACGCCAGTGCGGGATCCGCGCTCGAATCAGGTATCGCATTTCGTCGGCGTTCAACACGACATCACCGAAATCAAACGCTACCAGGACGAGCTCGAGCACCAGGCGAACCACGACGCGCTCACCGGGCTCGCCAACCGCAACCTGCTCAGGGACCGACTGCAACAGAGCATAGCGCTCGCGCACCGCCATGAGCGCCCATTCAGCGTTGCGTTGATCGATCTCGATAACTTCAAGTTGATCAACGACAGTCTCGGTCACGACATTGGCGACCAAGTGCTGAGGATCGCCGGCGAGCGGCTCTCCGCGTGCATTCGGGAGGGCGATACCGTGGCGCGGTTGGGCGGCGATGAATTCATCCTGCTGGTCGCCGAGCATAGACAAGACGACAGCTCGCTGCGGGTAGCGCAGCGCGTCATTTCAGGTATTTCGGAACCGTTCGTGATCGATCAACGAGAATTCAAGGTGACGTGCTCGCTCGGCATCGTGAGTTTCCCACGCGACGGAACGGATGCCGACACGTTGCTTCGCAACGCCGACACAGCGATGTATCGGGCCAAGGATCTCGGTCGTAACACCTTCCAGCTCTACTCGGCCGAGATGAACGCGAATCTGGACGAGCGCCTGACGCTGGAAACGGACCTTTGGAACGCGCTCAAGCGCGACGAGTTCGTCCTCCACTATCAGCCCAAGGTCGCGCTCGAGACCGGCCGCATCGTCGGCATGGAAGCGCTGCTGCGGTGGCAGCACCCAGCGAAAGGAATGATTCCGCCGGGCCGATTCATTCCAATTGCCGAGGAAAGCAGCCTGATCGTCGAGATCGGCAATTGGGTGATCCGCGAGGCCTGCGCGCAGAACCGAGCCTGGCAGAACGCGGGATTACGGCGAGTGCCCGTCGCCGTCAACATCTCCGGACGCCAGATTCATCAGGAGGATCTAGCGACGACCGTGCGCGTCGCGCTCGAGAGCACCGGCCTTTCGCCGGAGTATCTCGAGATCGAGATCACCGAAAGCGCGGTGATGTCGAACACCGACGCCGCGATCAATACGTTGACTCGACTGCGCGCGATGAACGTCCGGATCTCGCTTGACGATTTCGGCACCGGGTATTCGAGCCTGAGCTATCTGAAGCGGCTACCCGTCACCGGGCTCAAGATCGATCAGTCGTTCATTCGTGACCTCGCCTCCGAGCCAGACGATGCGGCGATCGTGCGCGCAATCATCGTGGTTGCACAGGAGCTGTTGCTCAATGTGACCGCGGAGGGCGTGGAGACGGCGGAGCACGTCGAGTTCCTCAAGCTCCACGGCTGCGGCGAAGCGCAGGGATTCTACTTCGCGCGTCCGGTGCCCGCGAGCGTGATGCGCGCGTTCCTCGGACGCGGCACTTTGCCGGCAACGCTGGCCGCGATCGGGGGAGAGGAATGTCGCCAGAGCTGACGGACGAGCGCTCGCTTTTCCTATCGACGCTGCCAGCCGGACGCCGTCATCGCCGGCTCGCGATCGCCGTCGTGGTGGCGTCGGTCGCGATCTTTGCCGTCGCGGTACCTTTTGCCAAAGTGCAGCTCGCGCCCGTTGGGGCGTTCATCCCGATCTATGAATCCGCGCTCGTCATCAATGACCTGATCACCGCTGTCCTGTTGTACGGCCAGTTCGGCATCCTGAGATCGCGCGCGCTGTTGGTGCTTGCTGGGGGTTACCTCTTTACCGCCTTCATCGCCGCTGCGCACGCAATTACCTTTCCCGGGTTGTTCTCGCCGACCGGCCTGCTCGGCGCTGGGCCGCAAAGTACTGCCTGGTTGTACATGTTCTGGCACGGGGGCTTCCCGCTCCTGGTCATTGCGTACACCCTCATCGACCGCGGCGCGCGCGCGGTTCGTTCGCCCCGGCGGCGCGCGAGCGTCCCGATCCTCTCATGCGTTGCGGTGGTCCTCCTTGCCGTCGCGGGCCTGACGTTGCTCGCGACGACCGGTCACGCGATCCTTCCGGCGATCATGGATGGCAACCACTACACGCGGGCGATGATCGGTGTCGTGTCGGGAGTGTGGGTCGCGAGCATTGTTGCGCTGGTCTTCCTGTGGCGGCGGCGCGGGCACACCGTACTCGACTTGTGGCTGATGGTCGTAATGTGCGCGTGGGTATTCGACATTGCGCTCTCCGCGGTTCTGAATGCCGGGCGTTTCGATCTGGGCTTCTATGGCGGACGGATCTACGGCCTGCTGGCGTCGAGCTTCGTGCTCCTTGTGCTGCTACTCGAGAACGGCACGCTCTACGCACAGCTCGCCGAGGCGGACGAAAGGCGCGTCAAGCGCCTGGGGATACTGCGGGAAATTGACCGCGCAATTGTGGCCGAGGAACTTCCCGAGGCTATCGCTGCGGCCGTGATCCAGCCGTTGCGCGAGCTGCTCGGCGTGCCGCGCGCGATCGTCAACACCTTCGACCTCGCGGCGGGGAAAGTGGAGTGCCTGGCGGCGGCCGGACGCCGCCGGACCTATCTTGGGCCAGGGGTGCGCCATTCGATACGGCTGATGGGCGACATCGATGCGCTGAGGAGCGGCGAACCTCAGGTGATCGACACGCGAAGCCTGCCTCCCGAGCCGGAAATCGACGCATTGCTCGCGTCGGGGGTCCACCGCTACATGGTGATGCCGATGATCGCGGGCGGCGAGCTGATCGGGGCAGTCGGCTTTGGTGGCGAGCCAGGGCCGTTTCCCGCCGAGCAAGTCAGCATCGCCCGCGAAGTAGCCACCCAACTCGCAATTGCGATCACCCAATCCCGGCTCCTCGCGCGCATCAGGCGCCATGCCGCGGAGCTCGAGCTCCGCGTCGAGGAGCGCACGTCCGAGATGCAGGCTGCGAACAAGGAGCTTGAAGCGTTTTCCTATTCGGTGTCGCATGACCTCCGCGCGCCGCTTCGGGCGGTGGATGGATATGCGCGGATGCTTGAAGAGGACTACGGCGGCAAACTCGATGCGGAGGGATCCCGTCTGCTCGGTGCAGTACGCGCGAACAGCCAGAAAATGGGGCAATTGATCGACGACCTGCTCGCCTTCTCGCGCCTCGGGCGCGCTCCGCTCCGGACCCAACCCGTTCAACTGAAGCCGCTCGTGCAGCAGATCGTGAACGAGCTGCGCCCGGACATGAATGGCCGCAAGATCGAATTCGCCGTCGGCGCACTGGGCCGGGCAGACGTCGACGCTGCGCTACTGAAGCAGGCGCTGTCGAACCTCTTGAGCAACGCAATCAAGTTCACGCGCGACAGGATCCTGCCGTCGTCGAGGTCGGTCGCAGCAATGACGGCGACGCGGACGATGCCGCTGTGTATTACGTGAAGGACAACGGCGCTGGGTTCGACATGAAGTACTACGAAAAGCTGTTTGGCGTATTTCAGCGGTTGCACAGTTCCGCAGAGTTTCCTGGGACCGGTGTCGGGCTCGCAATCGTCCAGCGGGTCATTAATCGCCACGGCGGAAGCATCTGGGCCGATGCGAAGCCGGGCGAAGGCGCCACTTTCTACTTTACGCTGCAGCACGGTCCGTCGACCGCGGCACACGCCGTGTCCCGCGTTTGTGCTTGATGGCCTCCATCAAGTGGTGCGCTAGCAGCGTGACGGCCGGTACTTCGCCGCCCAACGCCGAGACCAATCCCTCACGGGACTTGTCTGCGCCGGTAGCCCGCCAGGTTCGCGCTGACCCAGCCATGATCGCCAGCCGCACCTTCGCGAAACGGGGGGCGCCTTGCCGCGTGTGGCCGGATCGCCTGTGCAGGCCTCGTCCGGAGGCGCCCCGGCCCCATGCCGTGAGCCGCATCGCGCAAGGTTCGTTGCCGCACAGACGAGCCGGTGCGCCAGGTCGATGCTTCGTGTTGCCCGGCTTCGCCGGCTAACCTCCCTTATCCCATCTGTCCTAGGAGAATGAAAATGAATTTCTCGAAATTCCTCGTTTCGTCCGCAGCTGCCATTGCCGTCGTCGGCGCCGTCAGCTTTGCCTACGCCCAGACCTCCACCCCGGCCACGTCGACGCCGGATGCGACGATCGCGCAGCCCCCGGCTGCAAGCCCAGGGACCGATGCAACGACCGCCAATTCGCCGCCGATCTCCAGCGGCGACACCGCCACGATGCCCACCGAGCGCCCTGCCAAGGCCGACCGCCATTGATCGGCAAGTCCACACCGAGGATCGGCGCCGGGTAACCGGGGTCGGTCCCGAGAGCGTTCAAGCCAACTCGCGGCCTTGATCCCGGCGTGCTTCTGACAATGGACCCACCTTGATGGATCCGGTTGCGGTTCAGGCGTCGGCGCCCGTATGCGCTCGGTCCGAGTTCGGCGAGAGCATCCGGCGCGGGTTGCTGGTCGGGACGGCAGTCCTGCTCGTCGTGCTGCCCCCGGCGGGCCCCCCGCTTCCGTGGGTTGCTGCCGGGTCCGGCCGGCCATCGAGCCACGCACGGAGCTCGCCACCGCGCCATGCCGCCCGATTCGCCGACTTCGGTGTGCAGACGCCGTCGCCGGACGCGCGTTTCGTTTCCGACTGGGTTGCCGATTCCGGTGACAACGACGGCGAGGGTTTCATCATTGTCGACAAGCAGCGAGCCACGGTCTATGTATTCGACGCCCGCGCGCATCTACGCGCATCGGCGCCGGTACTGATCGGAGCGGCCCTGGGTGACGCATTGGCACCGGGCACCAGCTCGCTACCGTGGGCCGATGTGCGGCCACAATACCGCACCACGCCTGCAGGACGTTTCGTCGCAGAGCGCGGCCACGATGATACGGGCCAGGACGTGATCTGGGTAGATTACGACGCAGGCATCGCCATGCACCGCGTTTTCACCGCGGTCCCGCAAGAGCATCGGCTCGAGCGTCTGGCGAGCAAGTCCGTGACGGACAAGCGAATCTCCTACGGTTGCATCAACGTTCCCGCCGCGTTCTACGACACGTACATCCAGCCGGTGTTCGCAAGGCACCCCGCGGTCGTTTACGTGTTGCCCGACACGTTGCCGGTACGGCAGGTGTTCGTCGCGGCCGACCTCGCCTCGGGGCACGCCCTCGGAGCCGGGCAGTCATACTTTGCCATGGGCGAATGAATCGACGGGGCGCGGGCGCCTTCGTCGCGTGCCGCTGCGCGGAGCGTGACGCCGATCCTCGCACTGGACCGACGCGGGCCCGGCCGCGCCCCGTGGCGCCGACGGATCGAGCGATTCGCTTCCCCGGCGTATTGATCATCGCGTAGCGACGCGCTTCCCCTCATTTCGCGAGCTGTGGACGCAATGGTCCCGTCATCGCCAACAATCGTCGTCGCGCCCTCCACAGGTTCGACAATGCGAACAGCGTGATCACGTGCGCTCCTGCGCACGCTTTTTGCGACCACCTTTCATCGCCTTGATCCTGCCGCGCTTGGCCGCGGTGCGTAGCACGCCCGGCACTGGGCCGCAACCAGGGTGCAACGTCAATGCTCAGTCAGCGCCTAAGTTCTGCGGCTGGTTTCATGACGTACAGCCTGGGGGCGTCGGGCCGACACGGCTCAAGTTGATGGTTCCGGACAAACCGATGCTGGTCCCACCGCTGAAGTTGTAGGTGAACGTCGCGGCCGAACAGCTCTGGAATGCCATCGTTCCGGTCCCCACCGGCACGGTGTTCTGGCCAGGTGGCGTCGGTTGGTCGAACATCCCGCCCGTGGTCTCGTAGATCGTCACGGGAATCGAGCGCATGCCCGACGTAAAGGGGCCTTGCGCCGTATACCATCTCTGTCCGGCTGCCCCGGCCGTGATGCCGTTTGGCATGTACGTATACCAAGCGGCAAAGAACGCGCCGGAATTCGGGTTGACTTCGACCGTGAATCCCTGACCCGAGGTTGCAGGCTCGTACCAGTTCCCGGAAAGAGCGAAGTCCGCATTGGTAGGATACGTCGCTGTGATGGAGCAGGTCACGTTCTGTGTGATGCGCGTCAACGGTATCTCGCCCATCCGCCCGGTGCCGTCGGTGAAGGTGTACGACAGTTGGCCGCTGGAGCACGTATCGAAGCTTAGGGTCGCGGTTCCCACTGGCTGCGCACTGGTGACCGGCGGAGTATTGAAGTTGCCGCCGGTGTTTTGATATATCGTCAGCGTGGCGTTGGGCTGTCCGGTCGCCACCGCGCCTTGAGCTGTGTACCAGCGCTGGTGGTCCGCGCCGCCGGAGACGGCATCGTAAGTGAACCAGCTCACGAAGGTCGAACCCGTTCCAGGCGACAGATCGGGATACACCTCGACCTCGATGCCCTGCCCGCTGGTCGCCGGTTCGTACCAGGAACCGGTCAAGCCATGCTGATTGAGGTCGGGTGTTGGCTGGATGATGAGGCGGACGTTGTCCATTTGGAGCCCCGACCAATCACCCCCGCCAACGCTCGTCGTTCCGATGATCCGCACTGTCTGCCCGGCATAGGCGCTCAGATCGACGGGGGCCCGCTCAACGAGCGGATCATCGGAACCCGCTGCGGAGGATCGCGTGTAAATGCTTGCGATGAGCACGCCCTCGGGCGTAGTCACCGAGACATTCACGGTGGTGTCCTTGAATCCATTGAATTGGAACACTGAGCCCGCGGCCAGAGTCAGCATTGCCGACGTGGCGCTCGCTGGAATGGCGACGTCCTGATAAATCTGACAGACGACGTGCGGATTTCCTTCGTCGCTGATCAGAACGTGCGTGCCGTCAGTCGGCAGATACGCTTGGGCGCCGCCGCTTGCGCCAATGGTGAAATCCTGGCCATTGATTGGTGTTTGTCCAGCAGTCAGCGCCTCGTACCCGCAACTGAAGCTTCCCCCTTGGATCCAGGTTGTCGGAACGGAGTTGGAAAAGAGCCCGCCCGCCACCCCCAGTTCCACTGTCTCAAACGAAGGGTTCAAAACCAGGTTTTGCGCGGACGCGGCGGCGACGCAAAGGAAAAGTCCAGTCGACGCGAGCGAACCCAATGCGGAAAGCGAACGCATGATTTCTCCATGAGAAGATGCACCACAAAGAATGACGAACGCTGCTCAACCGCTTACCGATTCGGCGCACGATGCTGAAGGTATGCCGCGGGAAAGTCAAGGCGGCGCGCACCTCGCCAGCGATCATCTCGTGCCGTACGTCGCCCGCATATCCGGCTTACGCGTCGTGCAGGACGGGAACGCGGCTACCTTTTCTGCTGCAGGCAACAAATGAAAAGAGCCCGCATTGCTGCAAGCCCTTGTGCCCTTCCTGAGAGAAGGGTAACACTTTATTCCGAGCACATAGGTAACACTTCTGCATTTGCGGGAGAGCAAATGCCGTGGCGGGAGTGTTACAAGATGGACGAACGGCTGCGGTTTGTGGCCCGGTTGCTGGATGGGGAGAAGATGGCGGTGCTGTGCCGGGAGTTCGATATCTCCCGCAAGACCGGCTACAAGTTCTTCAGCGGTACAAGGACTGCGGGCTCGAAGGCCTGACGGATCGCATCTCGCCGGCCCTATCGGCAGGCCAACCAGCTGCCCTTCCAGATCGAGAAGCTGATCGTGCAGCTCAAGCGGGAGCACCCCAGCTGGGGTGCCCCGAAGATCCGCGAGAAGCTGCGCCGCCTGCACTAGCGAGATCCAGTCTCCGGCCATCAGCACCGTGCACGCGGTGCTGGATCGCCATGGTCTGGTCAGCCGCGGTCGCAAGCGCCGTCCTACAAGCCCGAGGGGACGGCCCTGTCCACGCCCGCTCACCCGAACGATCTGTGGTGCGCCGACTACAAGGGCGAGTTCATGCTCGCCGATCGGCGCTACTGCTACCCGCTCACCATCACCGACTTCGCCAGCCGCTACCTGCTCTGCTGCGAGGCGCTCGTCGACCACCCAGGAGATGTACGCCTTTACCGTGTTTGAGCGGGCTTTCAAGGACTTCGGGCTGCCCAGGCCATCCGCACCGACAACGGCGTACCCTTCGCCAGCCCCAACTGCGCTCTTCGGCCTGAGCAAGCTCTCGGTCTGGTGGCTGCGCCTAGGGATCGCACATCGAGCGCATCAAGCCCGGCCATCCCGCAGCAAAACGGCCGCCATGAGCGCATGCATCTGACGCTAAGAAGGAAGCCACCAAGCCGGCCGCGAAGAACTTCCTGCAGCAGCAGGCCAAGTTCGATCGCTTCATCGACTGCTACAACCAGCGAGCGGCCGCACCAGGCGCTCGGCATGCAGCTACCCGGCCGAGCTCTACCAGCCCTCAGCCGCGCCCCTATCGCGGCCTGCCGCGAGCTCGAGTATCCCTTCCATGACCGCACCATCACCGTCACGCAGCTGCGGCCGCATCTGCTTCGGGCGGCGCAAGATCAATCTCAGCGCCGTCTTCGCCGGTCAGAACGTCGGCATCAAGGAGGTCAGCGAGAAGAATCTGGCTGGTCAGCTTTATGCACTACGACTTGGGCTTCTTCGATCACGAGACCGGTCGCCTCGAATGCGCCGAGAACCCATTCGCCGCTAAAGTGTTACCTATGTCTCCGGAATAAAACGTTACCCATGTGACCGGAATGGACCCCTTGATTTACTGGCGCGCCCGGCAGGATTCGAACCCACGACCCCCTGGTTCGTAGCCAGGTACTCTATCCAACTGAGCTACGGGCGCGAGCGGCAATTATATAAACAGGCGTATCAGAGCCCGCGTGCGCGTAGGTGGGACTTCGGGCCGGATCGAGCATCCGAGCGCCCGTGCCAATGACGGGATCGGCGCAATGATTCACGGCTGGACCTTCGCGATGTCAGCCTTCGTCCCTCCCGTAATCTCCCGGTTGCGTACGACAATCGGCGATCAAATGTCCCGCTCGGAGTCAGACCTGACGGACGCTGTCCGCTCGCGTCGAACCTTCAGCCATGCACAAAGCGGTCACCTCTTCGTGAGTCGTGGACGGGCGCTATCGACCCAGAAGAGACACTCCCGATCGCGGCAAGCGGTTGATCGGAGCCATCCGTTGCAGACGTTCGCGGCCGGCAGCTTCTTGCGGTGAGCGACAGCATGCGGCTCGAATTGACGTCCGCGATGCTACCTCGAACCTCGCGGCGTATGGGCTTGCATTGCGATCGAGAGTTGCCGCTTCAGCTCCAGACGCTTGATCTTACCCATATCATTGCGCGGAAGCTTTTCGACGACGGCAACACGCACGGGCATGCGATTGATCACGCCTAGTTCCGCATTCGCGGCGGCTTGGACTTCCGCCCATTCGAGCCGCCGGCGGCATTGGATCACAACGTATATTTCGTCGTCGCCTCCAATTTTTTGAATGGACAATATACATACGCCCTCGGCGCCAAATCTGTCCTGCAACGCTCGTTCGATCGGGTCAGTTGCGACCTTGTCGCCGAGAACGTTAATGACGTCGGATGCGCGCCCGCGCAATGCAAGCCGACCGTCGTGACCGAACACGCCTAGGTCGCCAGGGTAGAAGTATCCGTCGTGAAAGAATGCTCGAGTCGCGACCTCGTCATCGAGATAGCCGCTGAGGCCATCGATGATGCGAACACGCACGAAGCCTTCCCTCTGCGGACCAAGTACCGCGCCCGCCTCGTCAACCACCTGAACCTCACGCGATGGGTGAATACGATGCCAAAGCAGATCGTCGGGCTGATCGAGAGGCGTGACAGCTAAGGTCAGTGCTTCGGTAGAGGCGAGAACCGATAGGACTTGGCGCGTCAAGATCTGTTTCGCCGCCGCCAGCAAGGCTCGCGAGAGGGCTCCACCGGTAACCAACAGGCGCGTTGCGTCGTTGCGATGCAGCGTACCATTGGACGCACCGAGAAGAGCCGCCAGCATGGCCGGTGTCGTGAAGACGTGTGTCATGTCGTGCCGGGCCAGCGGACTGTGCAGGTCCATTTCTTGGTGGAAGACAACTGTTCCCCCCATACTCCAGGTAATGAGTGGCCAGCGGTAACCGCCGGCGGTCCATAGACCAAAGTTGGCGACATAGACGACAGACTGGGCCGAGATGCCGTTGATCTCGGCGTGCAGCGGCATTGCAAGCGCTTCCATAACCGCATCCCTCAGCACCTTCTTGTAGGTGCCGGTCGTACCGGAAGTCATCAAGATATGGCCACCAGGACGCGCCATCGTCCTAGGTACATCGGGAACCGGACCTTGCATGGCTGCAAGCTTGAGCTTGGTGGGAACGCGGATTAAGCGCCATGGAAAGGCGGTCGAGGGGTGTCGTGGTTCGGGTCGATTCTCAGCCTCTGCAGTAACGACGCAGCTAATGTTCCGAAGGCCCAGTTTCGCTATCTCCTCTGCGTCCCTCGCTGCGAAAGTCGTCACGCCCAAACTGCGTAGCGCCAACCCGAGAACCCAAGCGTCGAGCAGGCTATCGACATCGATGACGGCCACCGAGTCAACCGGCAAGTCCTGTTGCGCAAAATACTGCCGGAAGACTTCTATGAATCGGGCAAAGTTGCTATAGCTGAAGGAAACACCGTCAGAAACGGCGGCAATCTTGCCCGGCGTTTGGCGCGCTTGTTCGAATATTTTCAAGATCGCCACGATCGTTTCCGAGTAGCAAGTGATTCTGCGGCTCATTCCACCCGCCGCGAACATCGATTATGAACTCCTTACGCTACAGGCGAACCGGCAAGTGCGCGATCTGGAGCATCTTGCAAGCGGACGTCGCGGCGAGGCGCATGGTCGCCCCCACTATCAGGCTTGACCGCTGAGGCATTCGACACCCAGTACATTGGCAATCGTCTCACAATCAATTGCTCCCGGCGCCAGCGGCGGCGTTCGTAACTCGGGCACGAGGGGCCTGCCGATATGGCTGCTTTGCGGAAAATTGGGCGGCTATGCTGGCCGTCTGGAAGTGGCCGGTCTGCGACCATCGAGTCTGACCGCGTGTCGCCTGTCATCGACGGACGCAGAACGACCCGCAGCAGCCAGCCAATGCCATACGGACCAGCCGTCTAAACCTCCTCGATTCAAAGGTTGGGTCTGCGGCGGCACATCCGACGAAAGAGGCTGTCCAGAAGTCCGTAGGCGTTCGCTAGTTGCCAAAGGCGTGCCGCCGGATAAATCGCTAGGAATCGATCGTCGGACGCTCGCCTGGCGGGTTCGTCCTGAGCCGCGGTTTGCTCTTCAATTGCCGAGATCGGGCGCTGCGCATAGACTGCGCCCATTTTCTGGGGAGGTTTCCAGTGTCGACGGCGTCAATCGAACTCGCCAAACACGTCTTAATGGTGTTCGGAATCATTCTCGCACTGGGTTCCGCCAGCGCCGTCATAGCCCAGAAATTGAAGGTACCCGATGTCGCCGTCTTCCTCGTCCTGGGTACCCTTCTTGGCCCCCGCGCTGCAGACCTCGTCGACATCAAGGCCGATTCGGCGATCAACCAGCTCGTACTGATTTTCGGCGCCTGTTACATCCTTTTCGATGGTGGTGCTTCGCTGCGTCTCAAGGTTCTGAAAGAAGTCTGGATCACCATCCTGCTCCTCGCGGTACCGGGAGTGCTGATCACGGCCGCGATCACTGGAGTTGCCGCCTGCTATCTCCTCGGAGTTCCATTCATTGTGGCGCTGCTATTGGCCTCCGCCATCGCGTCTACCGATCCGGCAACGCTAGTGCCCGTATTCCGCCAGGTAAAGATCAAGGACCGCGTGGCGCAGACGGTGATGTCCGAATCAGCGTTCAACGACGCCACCGGTGCGATCCTGACATTTGCGGTGCTCGCCATCGCAATGGGCGCGGGTAAGTTCTCGCTTTCGGCATCGCTTCTTGGTCTCTTCCAGCAGGCGTCCGTCGGCCTCGTTGCCGGCGTCGTCCTCGGGTACCTCGCGGCACTGCTGATCGCCCACGAGAAATTCGGCTTTCTACAGGAATATGCCCCTGTGGTCTCGCTTATGGCAGTGATCGGTGCCTACTTGATCGCCGATGACCTTCAGGCAAGCGGCTTCATGGCTGTATTTGTCTTCGGCATCATGATCGGCAACAAGGATGCTTTCGGGTTCGCGATGGACGACAGTGAGCAGGAGAAGCTGAACGACTTCGTGACGACGACTGCCCTTATCATGCGTATGTTCATCTTCATCCTGCTAGGCACGCAGGTTGACTTTTCCATGATGAGCAAGTACCTGCTTGGGGGCGTTGCGGTGGTCGCGGTGTTCATGTTGGTGGCGCGTCCGGTTGCCGTTTTCCTCTGCGCGCTGCCCGACCGGCGCGCCAAGTGGACATTCAAGGAACTCCTGTTCATGTGTTGGACGCGAGAGACCGGCGTCATTCCGGGAGCGCTCGCGGGCCTGCTCATGGGCATGGGCGCACCGCAAGCGCGGTTAATTGCCTCCGTCACTTTTCTGGCCATCCTGATGACCATCCTGATTCAAGCGACGACAACGCGCTGGTTGGCAGCAAAACTTGGCTTATTGGTCGCGGAATAGTGGGAGAGTACGTCACAAGTGCGCGCGAAATTTGAACGAGACGTGATGCGCGATAATCTGTCCACGGGTTGCCAGCGCTTGTAGTAATGCATCAGCCCCGTTTTTTGCCGCGATGGTGGGGCGACAGGGAGGACATATGGCACTGGAGTGGCTGTATCCCGAGCTGAAGCAGATTGATCCCAAAGACCGGCCCAGTGCCCTGCAAAAGGCGAAAGACACCTCGTTCGAAATCATAGAACTCGTGGGCATCGGGGCCGCCCTGATTCTCGTTGTGGTCCTGACCAGGTATTCCGTGACCGGAATGGGCGCGCTTAGGCGCATGGGTGCCGCGCTGTCGAACTTCCTGGTTGCGGTGCCCCTATTGCTAATATTTGCGGGACCGTTTTACGTACGCCGTACTCGTCGAGGGCTCCGCGAGTACATTGAAAAGCAGTCGCGCCGGGACGGCGATAAGTCTCGATAGCAATGCGATTTCGCAACGCGGCTCTGTTGGCAGCGTAGTTGCAGCAAATCTAGGCAGGTCGAGCACGGCCTTTCCAGCATCGGTCGCGCGAGCGAATGACCGCTGTCGACGACGTCGCGGTATAGCCGCTTCTGGCCGACTACCGCCGGTGTCCCGGATTCCTTGAATGACCGCTCTTGATTTTTTCGCTCCGCAGGCGTCCCGCAACATGGCCGAAGGGCAACAAACGTCGGTCCCCATTCAATCCCTGCTGATGCTGATCAACGCTGACGCTGTCAGTTTGGTCAGATCGCAGTTTCAGCAGATCAAAGGTCCCGTCAGCGCTATCTTGCAAGCGCTGCGCCGCCGCCCGAACGGGCCTCGCTCTCCAGCATCCTGATTTGCCAGACCTCGCGGTTCCCTTCGTGCAGCAGCGGCATCAACGCAAGGCGCCCGGTCTTCCCGATGCTGCGTTCGAGAAACCGCATCTCGGAGAACTTGGCACGGGTCGCGTCGTCGATTTGCGCGTCGAAACCGTTCTCGCGCATCATCAGGATGCCTTTGGCTCGCAATGCGAGTTCCGTATGGAGGCGAAGGTAGCACAGCAGGTCGGCGACGATCGGCCCCTTGAAGCGGTTGCGAAGACTCGACAGGTACTGCCCCGCCGGCGATTCGGGGAAATGCCCGCTGGTAATCGATTCCAGTATCTGCGTATCGGCGTCGAAACCGTGCCCAAGCCATTGCGCGACCGCGCGCTCGCTGCGCCCGAACACGAAGTACAGCAGCGGCGGCAAGGTAAGCACCATTGTGAGGGTCGACAGGCGCGGCCAAGGGGTCAGGTGGTTGAACCCCGAGTGAACGACAATGGCCAGCGCGAGCCCGGGCAGCAGTGCGGCTGCGGAGACCTTCTGCGCGCGTTCCGACAACGCAAGACCCGACAGGGCGAAGATCGCCGTGCTGCCGCCGTGCATGATCGCGGTGCCGAAGCCGCGGACGATCCAGATCGCGAGTCCCGCGTCCGGAACCAGGTGCTGGTAGTACAGGTTCTCGACGATCGCGAACCCCGTGCCGACCGCAAAGCCGGCGATCGCCGCGTCGACCAGAAAGCCGATCCGGTGCATGCGCATCAGCGCGACGATGACGAAGCCCTTCGCCAACTCCTCGATCACCGGACCGACGTAGCGGCTGTAGTCGGCGAAATCAAGCGCGATGACGCCGATCAGCCATCCGTTCAGCAGATAGCAGATGCCTGCGGCTACGACACCTGTTCCGACGATCGCGATGATGCTGCGCATCGTCACGAGCTTGTAGCCGTCGAGGTAGCGCAGCGCGGCGAGAAATGCCAGCACCGGCAACAACCCGATCGCGATGTGCAGAAGGACTCCGGCGATGATCACAACCGCATCAAAGAACCTTGAGCGACAGCATCCACTCGTCGCCGTGGCGGCGGGAGTTCTGGAACCCGACCGCGTAGCCGGCCGAAAGCGTCATGTCGTAGCGATGAAGCACGTGAAACCGCAAGTCCGTCTGCACCCCGACGTCGGAGTAGGCCTTGTGCAGCGTTCGATTTCCCGGATCGGTCCAAAGACCGGTGGCGAACACCGCCGGGCGAAGCCAATTGAGATAGAACCCCGGCGTACCGACCGACTCGAACACCCACGGCGGCAAGTCCCACTCGCCCAGCTCGCGCAGAAAGCGCTGCCCTGAGATCTCGTCGATTCCGAAACCGGGCAGGGAGTCGTAATTGCGGTAACGCTTGACCTCACCTTTGTCGACATAGTTGTTTCCGAATCCCCCGAAGTAATAGCTCGCGACCGGGTTGTCTCGATCCCCGGTGCCCGCGCCTGCGGCGCTTCGCAGCCAGATCGACGAATGCGGAAGCGGGAGCTGGAATCCGTAATCGAAGTCTCCCCTCACTTGAGTGGTTGTCCCGATCGCGATCTGACTCGCCTTGACCGCTGCGTCCCACTTGATGCCCTTTTCCTCGTCGATGGCTCCGAGCGACCCTCGAACGAAGGTGTAATGCAAGCCGATTTCGGCCGTCGTCAGGCGCGTGAACCCCGTGCCGACGTTCTGCGCGTTCGGCAGCGTATCGATATGGTCGAAGAATCCAAGATCGTAGGTCAGCGTGAGCAGGCGTGGACTATCGTAGATGAGATAGTCGTCGTAACCAAGCTTGGCCGCAAATCCCTTGCGGCTGATCTTCGTGGGTCCGAACAAGTCGTAGAAATCGGAGGGGTTCCACGCCAGGCTGGCGCGCCAGTCAAGATAGCTCCCCGCGACCTCGAAGTGGCTACGCTCACCGCCGGGGACATTTCCAAGTGGGGTGTAGGCCGCCGTGACACCAATGTGGGATATCAGAATCGGATCGGAAAAATTGAACTGGTAGCCGACGCCGACGGAGTTTTTGTACCCTTGCAGCACCGGATACGCGTTGTCAAGGCCGATCCACTGCGGCGGCGAATAGACACCTTGCTTCACCACCAGCTTTTTGTAGTCAACGGTCCCAGGTGGAGGCACCTGCCAGGACTTGACGACCGGGTATTTCTCCGCGACCTCAGTCCCGAGAAAGGTGATTGCGCTGACATCCGTCAGCGGCTTGGGGTCGATCGTTGCCGGCACGAATCCGCCGGCAGTGTAGACGAGCACGATGAGCCGGCCATCCTTCAGCGGGACAGGTCGGAAGAATCCCGTCTCTGCGTTCGAGACCGCGTCGACCTTCCCGGTCGCAACCTCATACCGAAAGATGTTCGACACGCCGGTGTAGTAGCTGCTGCCGTAGAGATACCGGCCATCGGGCGAGAACACGAAGCTTTCCGGTATCGACTGGCCGAAGCGGAACTCGGAGAGCGGCTTCAGGTTCTCTTTCAATACGTCCGAGAGCTTCCACACGCGGACGAACTGGTCGGTGTTGGGTTCGCTCACCGAGGCGGACAGCAGTTGTCCATCCGGGGAGATGTCGAGGTCGTAGGGAACCGAATCGTAGGGAAAGCGGTGGATCCGTCGCCACTCGGTGTAGGGATAGGGAATTCGCACGAGGTCGGCAAATCCTTCGGTGTGACGCACCCCGATCAGCGAGCGATCGACGGGGTCGAATGCAATGTCGCCAATTCGCGCTCCCTGCAGCAGCAGGTGCGTCGCGCCGGAATGGACATCGACTTCCATAAGATCGCGCAGACCCGCGTTGTTGTTGGTGTAGAACAGGGTGCTGCTTTTGGAGTCGTAGGCCACTGAAGTCACTTTGTAAATCAACGTGCCCTTGATGTCGGTCAGTCGGGTCTCCTTTCCGGTACGGGTGTCGAGCGCGCCTATATGATCCACAAAACCCGGGTAGGCGAACCCGGCATAGAGCCTCCCCGTCGGCTGATCGTAGAACATGCGCGAAATCATACCCATCGGACGCCCAGCTAGCGCGCGAATCGGAGTGATCGGGTGCTGTCGAACCTGTTCCAGATTGTGACGCTGAAAATCGTGCTCGAAAGCAATCCAGTGCTGCCACGCGATCTCGAGCGGCAGCCCGAATACGTGCTCGAACTGGTCCGCGTAATAGGCTTTGCTGCCTTCGTCCCGCTTTATCCACGCGACGACCTTTTCTGGCGAGTACGTGTACGCGAGCCAGGTCATGAAGCGGGTACCGTATAGATAGGCGTTGGCCGTTACCTGAAAGCTCGTTTTCACCCCTTGCGAGGCAAGTCCAAGCGGGTCGTAGAACTTGGCGCTGTCGCGGACCATGGCGCGGAACACCATTTCGTCGTATCCCCCCTGGGCCCGCCCGATGCCGCCATCCATCCACGTTTCCATGAACACCGCGCCACCTTCTGCCCACCAGCTTGGAGCTGCCTTGCGTGGAGACGTAAGGTAGGAATAGAGCAGCGTTTCCGGGTTCGCGGTTTCGACCGCGACCTTACCGGCGAACAGCTTGCGCCACCTGCGGTCCTCACCGGTAGTCATGTCGCCTTGCACGGCATGGACCAACTCGTGATTCATCAGCGTGTAGAGGCGCTCGGTCGCCGGAAACGTCTCGAAAGCATGCGAGATCGGTGCGACATCGATGTCCACCCGGACGCGCGGCAGCGTATTGGTCCCTGCTCCTCCATAATCAGACCGGTCTTTCAGAAGGACGATGGTCGGTTCAACCGGGTCCCAGCCGAAGGTCTTGCGCTGAAACGTGAGCGAATTGGTGAACGCTCGTACCGCGTGGGGTACGAGATACCGCAGCGAATCAACATAGATCAAGTCGAGGTCCTTGGTCTGGGCGTACGAGAGCCCCAGATCCGAATCGGCGGCAGCCCATCCAGGTACCAAGACGAGAAGCAAGCAGCATACGTGCTTGTACATGCAATTGCCCTCCCTCTTTCCAAGTGGGCATAAGGATAAAGAGGAAATGCGCAAAATGAAACCGCCGGCAAATTTGCCGGCGGTCGAGTGAAAGCTGCTTAGTTGACGATGACTGTTCTAATTGTCGACCCCACGTCCGCCACCGTTGTCGACCGCACGTCCACCACCGTTGTCGACGGCACGCCCACCACCGTTGTCGACGGCACGCCCGCCACCGTTGTCGACGGCACGCCCGCCACCGTTGTCGACGGCACGCCCGCCACCGTTGTCGACGGCACGCCCGCCACCGTTGTCGACGGCACGCCCGCCACCGTTGTCGACGGCACGCCCGCCACCGTTGTCGACGGCACGCCCGCCACCGTTGTCGACGGCACGCCCGCCACCGTTGTCGACGGCACGCCCGCCACCGTTGTCGACGCCACGCCCGCCACCGTTGTCGACGCCACGCCCGCCACCGTTGTCGACGCCACGCCCGCCACCGTTGTCGACGCCACGTCCGCCACCGTTGTCGACGCCACGTCCGCCACCGTTGTCGACGCCACGTCCGCCACCGTTGTCGACGCCACGCCCGCCACCGTTATCCGAGTTCAATCCGGAGATGCCGGCGGCAGCGGTTCCGGGCTGATTCGCCGTGGCCTGCGATCCCGCGACTCCGCCCGTCCCGCCACCCTGGACATCCTGGCCCATGTTCTGCGAGGCCTGATACCGTTGCGCCGGGACGATCGTTCCCGCCGTATCCTTCCCGCCGGTCGAGGGTTCGAACAGCGACGAGACCGCGATGACCGCCACGGCCGCGCCGATTGCGCCGGCGATCCACATCTTGCGATTACGGGAGAAACCGCTGTTCTGCTCGTTCATTTTCGCACCTCTTGAAAACACCCACGGTTGGGAAACTCGCCTTACTCCTGACATCTTCCTGGAGGCCGCGCCTCCGATTCGGTTCGTGTCTGAGCCAATTACACCCTGCACCGGCAAAAGTTGGTCGTCATCCCGCCTCGGTGGCCCGTTTTGCGGAATATTCGCCATCACGGCGGCCACCAGGCCCTCGGGCGGGAACGCCATCGGCACGCGAGCGAGACCGTCGAACAGGCGCTTCAGGTCTTCGAAAGCAGCCCGTATCCCGGAATCACCCGCCATGCGCTGCTCGAGCTCGCGGGCCTCTTCGTCGCTGGCCTCGCCGTCGAGCACGGTGTGGAACAGTTCGGTCAGATTGGACGGGTTCATGATTGGTCCGGCCGGAAATCCTTCAATTGATCGCGGAGGCGCTGCCGTGCCTCGAAGAGGCGCGACTTCACCGTCTTTTCATCGAGATCGAGGATCTGGGCGATCTCCTGGTAGCTGCAGTCGGAAAAGTGGCGGAGGGTCAGCACGGTGCGGTCATTGGAGGACAACGTCATCAGCGCCCGCTGGATCTGCTGCGAACGTTCGGCGTCGCCCGCCTGGGTCTCCGGGTTGGCAGAGTCTGCACCGGGCAGGTCGACGTCCTCGTCCAGGGGTTCCTCGTGTTCATTGCGCCGCAGCCGGTTGAGAGACTCGTTGACCGCAATTCGATAGATCCAACTGAAGAACCTGTGCTGCGCATCGTATTCATCCAGCCGCTCCACCACTCTCAGGAAGACTTCCTGCGCGACATCCCTGGCATCATCGGCGCTGCGCAGAATCCAGAACGCTGCGTTGTAGATCGGCCGCTGATAGCGAACGACGAGCTCGGTGAATGCCTCCCGATCGCCGTTCCTGTATCGCTTTACCAGCGCCAGATCGACCTCGTTGTCCACAATTACACGCGACGGCGCGAAAAGTTGGAGGGGCGCCGTCAGGCCGCGTCGTCGATCTCGAAGAGCTGATCGAAGCCCGAATAGACGAAGATGTCCTTCAGGTGGGGTTTGAGTCCCGACAGCCTGAGCTTGCCCGCGGACGCCAGCAGGCGCTTCTGGGTCTTCAGAAGAACGCCCAGGCCGGCGCTGGAGATGTATTCGAGCCGCGAGCAGTCGAGGGTGACGGTGCCCTCGACCTTGTCGAGGAACGACTGAGCCTCCGACGCCTGCGCCGCGTCCAGTCTTCCGGCGATGACGACCTCGCCCCCCGGTCCCTGATCAATTGCGAGCATTGCGCATCTCCCCTTGTGCCGCCAGACGGCGCGATTGTGCTCCGGCGACGGTCACCCGCAATACCGTCGTGCCGCTGCGCTCGTTCTCGTCGTACACGTACCCGACCGAGTCGACCATGCGCCGAATCAGGTGCAAACCCAGGCCGCCGGGCTCGCGCTCTTCGATCGGTGCAGCGATATCGACGTCCGGCGCATGCCGGATGTCGAATGCGTCGACATTGCGATCGACCAGCGTGACCTCGGCGCCGTCGGCGATCCGGACAATCCCGATTTCCACTGCGGCGTGGCTCCCCAGCGCGTATTTGACCATGTTCGTGAACAACTCTTCCACTGCCAGGTCTACGATCGGCAACAGCGACCCATCGATTGCAAGGCGCGCGAACGCGTCGCGCGTGAACTCGGCGAGCGCCGGGATCGAGTCGAAGCTGCGCTCGAAAGTGCCGCGAAGTGTCTTCCCGGATTCGCGCTTTACGAGGACGGCGGTCATGTCGTCGGCCTGGGGCGCGCCATCCGCAAAGGCCTCCACCGCCCGCTGCAGCAGCACAACCACTTCCGCCATCGGCCGGCCGGCATTGGCGTCGACCAGGTCCTGCACCCGCCGTTCGCCGAACTGTTCTCCCAAGCGGTTCTCGTACTCGAAGATCCCGTCGGAGACAACAGCGAGGATGTCACCGGGCTCGAATGCGAGTACCACCGCGGGGCGTACCGAAGCAAGCGGCATGGCGCCCATGGGGAAGCTCGTCGGCCGGTAGCGCACCCAGGAGCGGGTCGCGGCGCGATACTGAAGGATAGGGCCCTGCCCGCCGCTGTGGAATTGCAGCGCATGACGGGCTGGGTCAAGCACGCCGATAAATGCCGTGATGAAGCGGTCCTGGGCCAGCGTCTCGGCGAGGCGGTTGTTGACCTCGATGAAAGCGGTCTCGAGCGTGGCTCCGAGCCGGAACGCCATCCGCAGCATCGCCTGCATCTGGGTCACCGACAACGCGGGCGCGATGCCGTGTCCAGTCGCGTCGCCTAGCACGATCAGCAGCCGCTCGCCGAGCCGCGCCAGGTCGAAGGTATCGCCACCGGTGAGCTCGGCCGGGTGAAAGAGCGTGCAAACGTCGTACGACGGCACCGACGGCATCGTGGTAGGCAGCGTGCTCATCTGCACTTCGCGCGCCATCTCGAGCCCGCGTCGCATCCTCTCGCCCTCGATCAGCGCCGCGGTCATACGCACGCGCTGCAGCGCCACCGCACACTGTGCGGCGAGCGCCGCCGCCAGTACCTCGTCGTAAGGGTCGAAGACTCCGCCGTCCTTATTCAGGACCTGCATCACCCCTACCAGCGCGTCCTGGTGATCGACGAGCGGCAGGGTCAGCATGCAGCGCGTCCGGTAACCGGAGGCTTTGTCCACGCTCGAGTCGAAGCGCGGGTCGGCGTAGCAGTCGGGAACGTTGATGATCCGCCGCTCGCGCGCGCAGGTTCCGACGAGGCCGGTGCCCGAGGGAACTCGCACCGGGCGTATGCCGGTCGCGACCTCCAGGACCAGCTCGTTCGCCGGCGGATCGTAGAGCCAGACCGAGCCGCGCTCGGCGCGCAGCACCTGCTTGGCGGCGTCGACGACCTCAGCGAGCATCGTCATCAGGTCGAACGGTGCGGCAAGCGCGCGAGTGACCCCGAGGATCGCCTCCATGTCGCGCGTGGACAGCCGATGCTGGCGGGCCGGCGGATTCATTGCCGCGCCATGTTACAGCGCAGCGACCGCCGTGCGGCGGACGAACGGGCCCTGGCGCGACTCGACCGCGCGGGTCAGAACGAGGTCAGGTTCGTGCCCAGAGCTCCCACCGCAGCGTAACCAACGCCGATCGAGCTTCCGGTCAGCACGGTGAAGGTGACCGAATTCAGGTCGACCGTCGTTCCGGACGGGGCCGGCTGCCAGGTCGTTCCGTCGTCGCTGACCACGATCGTTCCTCCGCTCCCCACCGCGATGAACCGCGTCCCGAAGACAGCTCCGGCGAGGTTGTTCGAGGTAGCCGACGCTTGCGCCTTCCATGTCAGTCCGTCCGCGCTGGTGAGGATCGTGCCCGCGGCACCCACGGCGACGAAGGTCGCCAACGCGGGCACGGTCGACGTCGCTGCCCTGGAACCGTAGGCCACGCCTTTGAGATCAGCGGTCGTGACCTGGGTCTCCACTTTCCAGCTCGACGCATCGGTGCTGCTCACCTGCACGCCGCCGCTTCCCACTGCAACATAGCGGCCGTTGCCAAAGGCGATGCCATGCAGGTCGGCTGTCGTGTTCGATGTGACCTTGGTCCAGTCGATGCTGTTGGTGCTGGTGAGGATCGTGCCTTGCGCTCCAACGGCGACGACCTGGCCCGAACCGTTTCCTTCCAGCGCGTACAGTGCATTGGTGGTCGGCGAGGTTCGCGGCGTCCAGGTGACACTATCGCTGCTGGTGAGGATTGTTCCGCCATCGCCAAGCGCGATGAACACCCCATTGCGGTACTGCACCGCGTTCAGATTGGCCGTGGTCCCCGACACCGCCGCCGTCCAGGTAAGGGCGTCCGTGCTCGAGAAGATCGCGCCGCTCGCCCCGACCGTCACCAGGCTCGGATTGATGCCGGTCGTCGTCAGCGTGAAGGCGATTCCATGGAGATCGTTCGGTCCGAGCGACGTTCCTGCGCTCCAGGTCGACCCCGCGAAGCGCGGTACGAACGCAATCGGAGCGGTCCCGTCCCCGCCGGGTCCGCCGTCGTGGCGCCCATTGACGGTGACCGAATAGGTCGTGCCGTTGGTCAGGCCGGTCACTATATATGGCGGGGCGACATTGACGAAGATCCTGCACCCGACGGCGGTGGGGCAGTTCTGGGTCGTGATGCCGGTGCCCTGGCTGACCCACACCCAGTACTGGACACCGGGTTCGGCGTTCCAGAACACGGTCGCGCTTTCGTCGCCCGCAGCCAGTTTGACACCCGTGGGCGCGGGAGCCGAACTGCCCCCACCGCCGCATCCGGCAATTGACGCAGCGACCGCAATCATCGCGCAGGCGAGGAACTGTCTCATTTCGAATTCCCGGAAGGCGGCAGTTGCCGCGGTCGACGGGCCCTTGCGGGCACTTGGCGGTGAGCCGAGTCTGGTGCGAACCCGTCTCCGACACATTTTCCCAAATGCAGGGAATCATACAGGCAATTTCGCACTTTCATCCGCCGCCGAAGGCCCCGAGGGACGCCAAATGCCCGTGGACTGGGACATTTGTTGGACAACCTTATGGGTTGCCGCGACGCGCCGCGAGCGCGATCATCTTGTGTCGGACGCCGCGCCAGTACCCTGCCAGCTTCAGAGGTTCTTCAACCAAGCCAGCGCCGCATCGTAGTCGGTAAACGGGAAGTGCCTGATTTCTGCCGACGTGAAGTGATTGGCAACGGCCTCGACCACGCGCGCGATGGGGCTATCTGTCACCAACGCCACTCGTTTGACTTTTCGATGGTGGTCCCGAACGAAGCGGATGTGCGCGACGAAGCCTGCGAAGCTCTCCCAACCCGGGAACGACTTGGCGTGAATGAGCACTCCATGAAGGTTGGAATGACTTGCCAAGTATGCGTCCACCGTCGTACTTAGTCCGGCAAAATCCTCTCGCGTCAACGACGCGCTGGGATTCAGCACGACGATCCCTTCAGGTTCAATTATCCGGTATTCGAGCATGAAATCCTCCATCGAGAGCAATGCGTCGAACGATGTTCGCCGGCCCCTTCGCAGATCGGGCACATTCTACGTCGCGCCTGGCCTCGCCTTTGTCACAGGCAGAGGTCGACCCCAAGCGGACAGTGAATTGTTTCGCATTCCGACATGAGAACAGCGCGGCGCTATTCACTTCGCATGTGCGCATTGTAGCCATGGGACGCGAAGAGATCGACTTGATCCAGGCTGGCGTCATCATGATTGCTTCGGCTCTTTCACCACCAGCGCCACGAGCGCCTCGGCGAGTTCGGGTTCGTCCCAAGGCACGTCGACCGGAAACTCGCGCAGGTATCGGCTGTCCGGATCGCGCATCCATTCCAGAGGGAAATGAGCGCAAAAGTGCTCTTCGCCTGGGTCAAGGTCGGCGCGCGTCGGCGACGCTACACCATTCACCGCGGCGTACAACGCGGTGCCTAGGTCGACGTTGAAGACGCTCCCACGGTGTGTCCCTTGCGTCATGCGCCGGTTGATTTCGAGCAGATGGGGTTCGCCGGTGTGTGCGTGGACCGCGAACTCTGGCACGTACACCCCGGTCAAGCCAAAGCCCCGAGCGAGCCTCGCCGAGATGTCGCGAAGCTCGGGAGAATGATAATAACGGACAGCGCTTGCCGGTCCTCTGACTGTGGCGGCTAGTTGCTCGCTCGCCTGGCCCGCCAAGAGCGTACCTTTCCACGCAACCGAGTTGTAGTAATGAATGCGCCCGGGAATGTACGCCTGCGACAGCACCCGGCCATCGCTGGAATCTCCGAGCTTGAGCGCATCCGGCGCCGACAGCGCGGCGTACTCTCGCCCGAGCTGATCTCTATCGGCGCAGATCGCGACGCCCTTCCCCGCGCTCGAGTGCCTGCGTTTGATTACGACTGGATAGCCGTGCCGGTTCGCAAAGCGTTCCGCCTCGCGCACACCGGCGGTGACGGCATATGGCGGCACGCGGATACCGAGCGCTTCGGCCGCCGGGGAGATCAGCGTCTTGTCAACACTCTCGCGGTAATGTGTCGGATCGCCGAGTGAGTCGGCGATGAGATGCGCGAGCTGCAGTTGCAGCGCAGATTGCATGTTCTCCGGGGGAGAGAGTACGAGCAACTGCATCAGACGAAACGCTATGTCGTCGCATGGCAAGACGAGCCGGGGCGAGGTTGCCTTGACGATCGCCGCGAACGCATACACCCATTGGAGCGGCGTCGCTTCGTCGGGCAGGTGGCCGATTTTGGTCACGAAGCGGCTCTTCTCCGCCAGCGAGTTCTGCGGTGCCAGCAGGGAAACGACAAAGCCGGCATTGGCGAGGCAGCGGGGCATGCGCGCCGCGCCCAACCATTCTGTCGCGGTGGCGACCAGCAGGACGGGTGTGCTCACGAACCCTCAAACGGAGCAATGCGTACGTTTTCGCGCAAGCCGGACTATCAGTGTCTGCCCTAATCCCACGTATATGGACTCCCCCCGCAGGGCAAGAGGTTGATCGATAGTTGTGGCAGTAGGGGTGAGCCTGCAGTCGTATATCCGGCATCTGAAGTGGGCTCATGATGGCCCGTGCCGACATGGAATCTGCGAACCGTACTGCGCCAATCGTTGCAAGCGGCAAGCGTGCAGCTGCCGGCAGAGTTATCGGCGTCACGCGCGGCGGGGACGACCCGGTTTGCCATGATGGGCGATCAATCTCTAAGCAAGGCTGGGGTGAGGCGAATACGGGAGTGCACAGTTTTCAGGCCGGCAAGGCGACTGCCGTGCGTGCGAGCTTCTTGTTCAGGCGGGCGCTGCCGTAGGGTTCGCCGTCACGCAGCGTCGCGTAACAGATGCGCGCGAGCTTGTTGGCGAGCGCGCAGGTTGCCTTGTTGTGATTGGAGCGGCGCTGCACGCCGAGCGCCCAATGCCGCAGGCCATCGACGCTCTTGCCCGCTTGCACCGCGACGCTAGCGGCGCGCAGCACCGAGCGCGCGCCGTGGGTGAGCAGCATGCGCAGGTAACGGTCACCGCGCTTGGAGATGCGACCCAGATGGCGCGTGCTGCCGGACGAATGCTCCTTGGGCGTAAGGCCGAACCAGGAGGCGAAGTGGCGCGCATCGCGATAGTGGCTGACCTCGCCGGAAGTCGCGGCCACCATCGCCGTCGCCGTCAGCAAGCCGACGCCGGGGATCGACAGCAGCGTGGTGCACGCGGGCGATTGTCGGGCCAAGGCGCTCAACTCGCGTTCGAGCTGCGCGATGCGCACCTCCAGCAAGCGGATTTCCTCGACGAGCAGCGTCATCGTGCCGCGGATCAGCGTTGGCACCGCGGCATGGGGGTCGGCCAGCGCGCGGCTGATCTGCTCGACGCCGAGGCGACTGCCCTGGGCGATGACCATGCCGAACTCCCGGCAGAAGCCGCGCAACGCGTTGATGCGCGAGGTGCGCGTGCCCATCCACAGCGAGCGGGTGCGATGCAATCCTTGCAGTGCCTGTTGTTCGATCGATTTAACTCGCACCGGGATGATCTCGGCACAGCGTGCTGCTTCGAGCAGCGCGCAGGCGTCAGCCGCATCGGTCTTGTTGCGTTTGACGTAGGCGCGGATGTAGGCCGCCGGCAACAGGCGCACCTCGATGCCCAGACCATTGAGCCAGCGCGCCCAGTGGTGCGCCGAGCCGCAGGCTTCCATCACCACCAGACCCACCGCACGGTTGGCGAACCAGCGCTCGAATTGACCGCGCGTAAGGCGTTGCGATTCGACCACCCGCCAGGAGCCATCGGCGACGACGAGCTGGAACACCGACTTCGCGAGATCCACTCCCACAATCGGCAAAGCAGCGGTAGCATTCATGTCGGACTCTCCTTGGTTGCGCTGACACCCCACACCACATGAGGACAGCTGGCACGATGATGCCGAAAGATCAGGGGGAGTCCATCCCATCATTCCAATTGGACGACGGCAGAGATGTGCTCTGGCGCTGCGCTCGAGCCGAGCCATTGAGTTAGGTGCCTTTGGCCACGAAGAGCGATGGCGCCCGTACCGGATCATACAGCCCGTCAGGCTTAGTTAGCCGCCAGGAAGGCCAGCACTGCTTCGTTAAATGCCTTGGGATTCTGAGCGCTGGCGGCATGCCGGGCATTCGGAATGACGATCAGCTGCGAGCCGGGGACGCAGCGATGGACCGTTTCGGTGCAGATTCTCATATACGGCCGCGTGAATTCGCCAATTGTTATGGCCAGGGGCGCGCGCAGTCGTCGCAGGTCACGACACGAGATCTGGGGGCCTCGTGGCGCGGCGAAGTGCAAAGCAATTGTGCGCCCATTGGCCAGATGCGCAGCCTGCGCTCCTGGCGGTAGCAAATCGAAGCCGCCGCGCTGCCCGTTAGTCCACTCGAAGAACAGGCGCGTTGCATCTGCTTCGTTGCCGGCGCTCGCAGAAGCGCGAACTGCCGTTAGCCCGACCCGCTCCTCCTGCAGAAGTTTCCGCATTGCAGGATCTGTGACGATCGTCACGAGCTGCGGTTCTTGCACCAGGATCGCGCGCATCAATTCGGGGTATTGGACCGCTGTGATGAGCGCCACCGTGGCGCCATAGGAGCGCGCGACCAGATAGACTGGACCGGCGTCGAGCACGCGAATGAACGCAGCAAGGTCCGCGACGTGCGTTTGTTGCGAGTACTGGAATCCATCGTCGGGCCAGGGGTCGGGGCCGAAGTAGCGTTGGTTATACGCGATAAATCGATGGTGCTGCGCGATGGCTGCGCGCTGCTGCGCCCAGTTGCGATGGTCCGCAAACGCGCCGTGCACGCACACGACGGGAGTGCCCTGCCCCTCTTCGATGTACTGCAAGCTAACGCCATTCACCTGCACGCGACGCGATTCGCTCAGCAATTGCTTTTGTTCGTAGCAAGACGTTGGCATGGCTTGCCTCCAGCTGACGCGCTACTGCTCAAGTGCATCAATTCGGCAACGTACGGTCTTACGCCAGCGCGGTTGACGTAGTCCCGTCAGCGAAAAGTTTTCAGCTAGAGTTGGCCAGAGATGCTTACGCGATCATCACCGAACCATTCCTCCTGGTGGCGCCCATCCTTACCGCCTCGTCGTCTCGTCATCGATCCCAATGACAAGTTGGGCAGTACCTTCAAGACGGCTTCTTGCCGTCCAACAGCGACTTGAGATCCGCGAACGGCGAATGCGTCGCGCTGCTATGACCGGCAGAAGTCTGGTTGCTACTGGCGGTCGCTTCCAGTTGCCGTTGGTGTTCATTGTCGTGGCAGTACAGGCAGAGCAGTTCCCAATTGCTGCCATCGGGCGGGTTGTTGTCGTGATTGTGGTCGCGGTGATGGACCGTCAGCTCACGCAGGTTGGCGCGGGTGAATTCGCGAGCGCACCGACCGCAGATCCACGGATAGATCTTGAGCGCTCGTTCTCGGTAGCCTTGGTCGCGCGTTTCGGCACTGCGGCGGGCGTCGGCCAGAATGCGATCCAGCTTGCTCGGGTCATCCGCGTTCATACCGTGTGGTGTATCGCACTCATGCGCTGAACAGCTTGCTCGTCTTGGCCGCCATGATGAAATCGTTCTCATGGAGACCTTTTATCTTCTTGGTTTGCCAGGAGACCGTGGCCCAGCCCCATCCGAAGCCGATATCGGGATGGTGGCCCTCGATCTCGGCCAAGCTGCCAACCTTGGCGACGAAGTCCAGCGCTTCCTTGAAGCTCTTGAAGCTGAAGCTCCGCTCGACACGGCATCCCGCTTCCCCAAGTGCCCAACCGGGTGCCAGGTCCAGATAGCGTTCAGCCTCAGCCCTTGTCAACGGTGGAACGCCGCCGCGGCACGGAGTGCAGGTCTTGGACAAGAGATCGTCGCTCAATTCAACCCCCAGTAAAGCGGACCTCGGTCCGGACGCCAGGGACATCACTCGGCTTCGACAACACTCACGTGGCCGCCACTGTCATAAAGAACCTCGTCTCGCTCCGAGTCCAGGAACCGTAGGCCGGGATCGGTGGCCGCGAAGTGGTACCAGCGAAATGGCCGACTGAGGAAGCCGCGTGGAGACGGGTTGATCGTGCCGGAAATCGGGCTCCGATAGCCTATCTGAGAATGGCGGTATCACCCGACAGCCCGCGCGGCGCGGGGCCCTCCCAAAATAAGAGGCGCGCACTACGAAGGACTCAGACTACTTGGCGGTGGGCCGAGTCCAGTGCGAACCAGTTTCTAGCTAATGTTCCTGAAAGCAGCGAATTCTACAGACAATTTCGCTCGTTCGGCTGCCGCCAAGGACGCTACAAGCCCCCAATAGCCCGTCGTTTCCGACACTTGGCACGGGGCGGCGTTCCTTGGTACGACCGCGAACAGGCAAATATCTGGGAATTTCAGACGTCGCGGATCCGCCTTGAGCGGGATTCCTGAGCCGGTTTCCAAACGCCTCATCGCTCGCGCTCTGCGTGGACGACTCAGGTGGTGATTGCCGATCGCGAGTATTACCGATTCGTGACTGTCGGTAAGTCCCGAAGCATGGACAGAGAGGTTGCGCGATTTGTCCTGATCGGCATTGGATGTGAGAAACAATGTCCGATGAAATCGAAATGCATTCCATTCAATGACCAAGTTCGACCCTGAGCAGCCGTAGCAGCACCTGGAAAGCGGCCATTCGCATCGCTGCCACGGGTGGGCGCCGACCGATCGACCGGCAGATCCCGCCGTCGATGATTTTGCGTCCGAGGTGAACTGGGCGACAATCGGCGCCGGCCCTAGCTCCAGGGCCACGGCAGCCCTGGCCTCCCTGGGTCGCAGCATGAGTGCCCGATTAGTCCGTACGTGAGCAGCTCCCCCAAAGCCGTATTTCTGAGCTACGCGTCGCAGGACGCCGAAGCCGCGCGGCATATCGGCGACGCGCTGCAGGCGATGAATGTCGAGGTGTGGTTCGACCAGAGCGCGCTGCGCGGGGGCGACGCCTGGGATGCGTCGATCCGCCGGCAGATCAAGGACTGCGCGTTGTTCGTGCCGATCATTTCGGCCAACACGCAGGCTCGCGAAGAAGGTTACTTCCGTCGCGAATGGAATCTGGCGGTGAATCGCACGCTGGACATGGCGGACGGCAAAGCGTTCCTGCTGCCGGTGGTCATTGACGCGACGATCGACGTCAACGCCCGCGTGCCGGAGAGATTCCGCGACGTGCAGTGGACCAACCTGCCCGGAGGTGAAGCCGCCGGCCGCTTTTGCCGAGCACGTGCAGCGCCTGCTGTCGGGCAGCGCAGCGCCGGCAGCGGTTACGTCGGCGCGCCCTGTTGCGTCAGCTCCAGCCGCGGTTGCCGGCGCAGTGCCAAAGCAGGAACCGCCGTCGATCGCGGTGCTGCCCTTCGTCAACCGCAGCAGCAGCGCAGACGACGAATACTTCTCGGACGGCCTCGCCGACGAGTTGCTGAATGTGCTCGCGAAGATCCACGGGTTGCGGGTGGCCGCGCGCTACCTCAGCGTTCACGTTCAAGGGCAAGGGCGCAACCGTCGCCGAGATCGGGCCGGGCGCTCAACGTCACCACGGTGCTCGAAGGCAGCGTGCGCAAGGCGGGCAGCCGGATGCGCATTGCAGTGCAGCTCGTGAACGTCGCGGACGGCTACCACCTGTGGTCGGAGACCTACGACCGGACCTTCGACGACATCTTCGCCGTGCAGGACGACATCGCGCAGTCGGTGGTGCAGGAACTGCGCACGAGGCTGCTCGGCGGAGCGGCCGACGCCAAGGCCAGCCAGGAGGTGACGGCCCAGGTCGCGGCCGCGGCGAAGGGTCGGGCGACCGACCCCGAGGCGCATCGGCTGTTCCTCCAAGCACGTTACCTCGGCCAACGAACCAACCGCGACGACACGGCCAAGGCGATCGGCTACCTGAAGCAGGCGCTGGAGCGGGATCCCGAGTTCGCCCTCGCGTGGACCGAGTTGGGAGGTGCCTATTCGAGTGAAGCTGGAAACGGGTGGACCCCTTTCGCGGAAGGCTATGCGCGCGCGCGCGTTGCGGTGGCGCGTGCATTGGCGCTGGAGCCTGATCTCGCGGAGGCGCACGTGCAGATGGGGTTGATCCAGGTCGAGGCCGAGTGGGACTGGGCTGGAGCGGCGGCGTCCTGCCGGCGGGCGCTGGAGCTGGCGCCGGGTAATGCCCGCGTGGTCAACGTTGCGGGCACGCTCGCCATGAACCAAGGTCGCCTCGAGGAAGCGATCCGACTCTATCGCCAGGCGCTGGAGCAGGATCCGTTAGGTCCAGCGCCCTATGGCAACCTCGCCAACGCGCTGCACATGGCCGGTCGCTTCGCCGAAGCCGAGGCGGCAAGTCGCAAGGCGCTCGAGCTCGCCCCGCAGTGCGCCTCCGCGCACGCCAAACTCGCGCTGAACCTGCTCGCGCAGGGCCGGGGTGAGGAGGCGCTGGCGGAAGCGATGCAGGAGAAGGAGGAGTGGGCGCGTCTCTGGGCACTGGCCATCATTCAGCACGCCGCAGGCCGCCCGGCCGAATCCGAGGCGGCACTGCAAGCGCTGATCGCGAAGTACGCGGCAGCAGCGGCCTACCAGGTCGCGCTGGTGTACGCGGCTCGCGGCGAGACGGATCGCGCCTTCGACTGGCTCGAGCGGGCGTACGACCAGCGCGATCCCGGGCTCGCCGACATGAAGCCTGATCGAGGGTTCCGCTCATCGCACGCCGATCCTCGATGGGATGTATTCCTACGCAAGATGGGGCTGGCGGACTAAGCCGATACTTTTTTGCCTTCCTGGCCGCCGCGTCCTGAGCCACGATCGATGCGGCAATACCGCTTCTTGGGCGCTCCGTGGCAACTGCAAACTAGCATCGCCCGCCGGATCAAATCTCAGCTACTACAAGTCATGAGGACCTGCAGCTAGATACCTGCGTCCGGCGCGGATTGGCTACGCTTCCGAGAAGTTCGTCGACAATTGCGAGGAAGCCCGCCACCACGCGGGCGTGGCGCCGCTCCTGCAACGTGACCACGTGGGTCGTCGTGTGCACGTCAGCGCTGGCGATGTCGAGCACGACGAGGCGCGGATCGGGCACGAATTCGAACTCTGAAACCGCGGCGATACCGAGGCCGCGAATCACCGCCTCGCGTACCGCCTCACGACTCCCAACCTCCAGTGAGATCTTCGGCGCGAGCTTCAGCCGGCGCAGCGCATCCTCGAGCACCTTGCGCGTGGTCGAGCCCTTCTCGCGCATGACGAGCGGCTCGTCGGCGAGCTCGGCGAGCGTCACGCCCGCGCGCCCGTCGAAGCGGTGTCCGCGCGGCACGAAGATCACCACCGGGTGGGAGCGGTACGGCACGAAATGCAGCAGCGGATCGAGCGCGAATTGCGCGAGCACAGCGACGTCGGACTCGTAGTCCTTGAGGCTCTTCACGGTCTCCTCGGAATTGCCAACGTTGATCGTGACCTCGACTTCGGGATAACGCCCGCGAAATGCGGCGATCATCTCCATCACGTGGTAAGGACCGACCGCACCGATGCGCAGGTTGCCCGTGCGAAGCGCGCCGCTGTCCTTGAGGAGGTGCATCGCGTCCTCCTCGAGTCCGAAGATGCGCTGGGCGATCGCGAAGAGCTCGCGGCCGACGCCGGACAGCTCGAGGCGGTGGCCACGGCGATGGAAGAGCTCGACGCCGTAGCTGCCTTCCAGCGCCCGCACCTGGCTCGTCACCGTCGGCTGGCTTACGTGGAGTTGGCGGGCGCCGGCGGTGAAGCCGCCGTAGCGGGCAGCCGCGTAGAACGAGCGAAGCTGCGTGAGCCTCATAGGTCCTTTCTATGATACGCGCAGAAAAATGTATTGGTTCAATGGAAGAGTGTCCCCGATACTCGCCGACGCGAACGCTCAATGTCGCGACGCGGGGGAACTCTCGCAGTGGGGCAGTCACGGCACTGGACATTCCACAATCCCGTCGCGGTCACGTTCGGTGCCGGCTGCCTCGCGGAGCTCCCCGAGCGCGTCGGTGCCCGCGCCGCGGTGGTGGTCACGTTTCCGGAAGCCGCCGCGCTCGGGCTGCATGCGCGCATCGAGCAACTGCTCGGCAATCGCCTGCGCGGCTTCATCACCGATATCGCACCCAATCCGGACGTCGCCGAGCTACGCGCGATGTATGCGCGATTCTGGCGCGACTACGCCGATTGCGAAGTCGTCGTGGCAATCGGTGGCGGTAGCGCGCTCGACACCGCGAAGGCGCTCATCGTGCGCACCGCCAGCGGCGGATTCGACGAGCTCGAGGCGGCGCTCGCCACCGCCGCACCGTGGGCACCGCAGAGCGCGAAGGCGCTCATCATGGTGCCGACCACCGCTGGCACGGGCAGCGAAGTGACGCCATGGGCGACGATCTGGGATCGCACCGCGAGTCGCAAGTATTCGCTGCATCTCGACGCAACGTGGCCACAGGCGGCGTTCGTAGACCCCGAGCTGACGACGACGCTGCCGGCGTCGATCACGCTGCAAAGTGGGCTCGATGCACTTTCCCACGCGCTCGAATCGATCTGGAACGTCAACGCCAACCCGGTTTCCGACGCGCTCGCCGTCACCGCGGCCAAGTCGATGATGGAGACACTGCCGGCGCTGATGCGCGGCCTCGGCAACGCCGGCCTGCGCGCACGCGCATCGCTGGCGGCGCTGGAGGCCGGGCTCGCGTTCTCCAACACCAAGACCGCGCTCGCGCATTCGCTGTCGTACGAGATGACGCTGCGCTACGGGTTGCCACACGGCATCGCGTGCTCGTTCACGCTGCCGTTGGTGCTCGAGCGCGCGTGCGGGCATGATGCCGGGCGCGACGCGACGCTCGCGCAGGTGTTTCCCTGCGCGCTGGCCGAAGCCGGCGACTACCTGCGAGGTTTCCTCGAGTCGCTCGGGGTCAGCCCATGCTTCGAAAACTACGGCATACCGGCGGAAGAATCAGCGCGGATGATCGCGGACGCGCTCGAGGGTCCGCGCGGGAGGAATTTCATCGGTGCCTGACCGCGGCCGGTGTGGTGCAACCACAATGAGGGCACGACGCCCCACTAATGAGGAGCAGCGATGGATGCAGTCATGACGGGTTCACCGGGCGGCGGCTCCGCCTCGCAGGATCGCAGCCGCAGGCTGGTCACGTTCGCCAGCCTGATCGGCACCACCGTGGAGTGGTACGACTTTTTCCTCTACGGCACGATCACGGGCCTCGTGTTCAACAAGCTGTTCTTCCCGTCGGGCGACCCGTTCGTGTCGACGATGCTCGCGTACACGGTGTACGCCGTAGGCTTCGTCACGCGACCCGTCGGCGGCGTCCTGTTCGGCCATTTCGGCGACAGGATCGGCCGCAAGCCGCTGCTCGTGCTGACGCTGCTCATCATGGGCATCGCCACGTTCCTGATCGGCCTCATTCCGACGTACGCGCAGATCGGCGTCGCGGCACCGCTGCTGCTCCTGCTGCTGCGCCTCCTGCAAGGCATCGGGCTCGGCGGCGAATGGGGCGGCGCGGTGATCATGTCGTTCGAATATGCGCCCAAGGCAAAGCGCGGCTTCTACACGTGCTTCCCACAGGTCGGGCTCGCGGTCGGCCTGTCGCTCGCCACCGGGGTGGTCGCGCTCCTGACCAAGACGCTGTCCGAAGATGCGTTCCTGGCGTGGGGATGGCGCATCGCCTTCATGGGATCGATCGTGCTGGTCGGGATCGGACTCTTCGTCCGCCTCAAAATCCTCGAAACCCCCGAATTCGCCAAGATCAAGGATGCGCAGAAAATCGCGCACGTGCCGGTCGCCGAAGTTTTCCGCGAATACAAGAAAAACGTTCTGCTCGGCTGGGGCGCCCGCTGGATCGACGGCGTAGTGTTCAACGTCTATGCCGTATTCACGATCGCGTATCTCGTCGGCACCGTCAAACTCGACAAGACCGGCGTCCTGCTCGGCATCTCTGCGGCAGCGTTCATCCTCATCTTCACGATTCCGATCGCCTCGGCCTGGTCCGACCGCGTGGGCCGGCGCACGGCGTACGGGTGGGGCGCCCTGGCCTGCGGCCTCGCCGCGTTTCCACTGTTCTGGATGATGCATTACGGCGGCAGCGTGATGCTCGCCGGCGCGGCGATCGTCCTCGGCCTCGGCATCATCTACGCCCCCGTATACGGCCCCGAAGCCGCGCTTTTCTGCGAGCTCTTCGACACCCGGGTGCGCTACTCCGGCATTTCCGTCGTCTACCAGGTTTCGGGCATCGTCTCGAGCTCGATCACGCCGCTGATCGCGACTTCGCTTCTGAAGGTGGGCAACGGCGAACCCTGGTGGATCGCGTCGTACATGTGCGTGATCGGCATCATCAGCGCAGTTTCCACGTATTTCATGCGCCGCACTTTCTAGCATGGATCGCTACACCCGAATTTCGAGGGCGCCGATGCGCGATGGTTAAAGTCGATTCGAAATGGCCGCTTCATGGTAAGGTCGACCGATTCCAAGCGACTGGAATTGGCCGAGGCTGTGTTGAAACGGGGTTTGGTAGACCTTCCTTCGTGCGTAGTTGCGACGCCTACCGTGCTGGCAGTCGGGTGTTGGTGCAACGAGTGCGCTAGTTGAGCATCCGAGGCGTTGCAAATACCGCCGTCAGGCGGCGGCGGGTCGCATTGCTCGCATCGTTCTCGCCATCCCGAGCAGGTTGATCAACCGCTTGAACTTGTAGGCCAGCACCTGCAGTGACCTGCCCTGAGAATTTCGGACCACTGGCTACTTGAGGATGGCCCCCTGGTGGCTGGACTCCACTGTGCGCACCGATCCATAACCGGATGCCGGTCATCCTCGCACCCGTGGACGACGCGCGCTGGCTCGACCTCGCGCTGCCCGACGCGCCCGAGCTGCTACGGCCGTACCCGGTCGACCGGATGCGCGCCTACCCGGTTTCCACGCGCGTCAACGCACCCAAGAACGACGATGCGAGCGTGATCGAGTCGGTCGCCTGACATTTTGCGGCCGACGCGCTGTCGACGCTGTTCTGGACGTTGATTGATGGAATTCGCATGGATCACGCGGCGATGGCGAGTACTTGGGTTATCGCGGACACCTGAGCCATCGCCTTACTGACTGCGCGGTCAGCAGCTTCCGGTCCGTAGGCGACACCCTCGACCGTAATCAGCTCGATGTCGTTGAGGCCAATGAATCCGAGTACCCTGCGCAGGTAGGTGTCCTGAAAATTGAACGCTTGCATCGGTCCTTGGCTGTAGACGCCACCGCGCGCCACAACGAGATAGACTTTCTTGCCTTTGACCAGCCCTTCCGGCCCCTTTTCAGAGTAGCGGAAGGTCACGCGAGGACGCGCAATGTGATCGATGTAAGCCTTCAGAGTTGAAGGAATGCCGAAATTGATCATGCCGGCAGCAATTATGATGGTGTCGGCCGCGAACAACTCCTTCACCAGCTCGTCCGAGAGTGCGAGTGTTTCCTTCTGCGCAGGCGTCTGGTTTTCAGGAGGAACATCGCGCGCCACCGCGAAGCTGTCGTCGATGTGAGGGAGAGGATCGCGCACGAGATCGCGAACGGTCATCGAGGCGTTGGGTTCAAGCGAAACCAGCTGTTCCGCGAGCGAGCGCGCGACTGTTGTCGAATAGGACGCCGAGCGCGGGCTGGAGGTGATCAACAAGATGTTACTCATGTGGGTTCTCCTTGCAGTCCTTGGGCAGGTGTAGTTTCAGGCGGCCACTGGAATCGCGAAGTTCGCCGCAGCCCAAGCAGCGAGCTTCTTCGGCTGCTGGCCAGCGACCTGGTTGGCCAGCGCGATCGCATCACGCGAATTCGAGCCGAGATACGTGTACGCTTCGAAGTAGGCGAGCATTGCCCCGACATCTGCGGCGCCGGGGAACCAGGTTGCAAAGACGTCGCGCGGGACTTGCTTGAACGAGAACTTGTGGCCCTGTCGACTCAGCGTGGCGAGGACCTCGTTGAAGCTCAGGAAGTCGCCGACTAGCGCCAGATGTTCCCCGTGCCCGGCAAGCCCGGGTTGCACGAAGGCACCGGCCACGATGCGGCCGATTTCAGAGATGTCGCCCATGTGGATGACGCGACGCTCGGGATCAAGCGGCAGCGCCCAACCCGTCGTGCCATCTGCCTGCTTCTGTGGAGCCATCGCGCCGAGCAAATTCTGGTAATAGAACGGCGCGACAACGAACGTGTGGTAAGCAAATCCGGCGTCGCTCACGGTTCGTTCGACTTTCGCCTTGTTCGTGAAGTGAGGGACATCGATCGTGCCGCCGCTGATCTCTTCCACGTTGGGAAGGGTCGACCAGATGAAGTGCAGCACGCCAGCATCTTTCGCCGCCCTGACTGCTGCGAGTGCCTGATTGGATTCGTCCAGGCCTGCCTCCCAGGCGTTGGTTACCAGGAAAACTCCGTGGGCGCCGGCAAACGCGGCTCTCAGGGTTTCCGGGCTGTTCAGATCCGCTGCGACGACTTCATCGGCCAGGTTCGGAGACTTGGCAGGATTGCGCGTCAACGCACGAACTTTGAACTGACCGCTGGCCTGTAGCGCGCGCACGACGGCACCGCCCTGCTGACCGGTTGCGCCGACGACGGCGATGATTTTCTTCGTGTTCGACATGGCTGTTCTCCAGTGAGTTGTTTGTCGCTGGAGAACAAGATAGGCCTTCGACATCCATCTTTGAAGGCTATATTATTCGATACCAAGCATCGTGTCAGGAGATACATCATGCTCGACGGAGTGACCCTGGATCAGCTTCGCACCTTCATCGCTGCCGCAGATCAGGGCAGTTTCTCTGCCGCAGGTCGCAAGCTGCGGCGTGCGCAGTCCGTCGTCAGCCAGACCTTGGCGAATCTCGAAGGACAACTTGGCGTGACGCTGTTCAATCGCAGCGCGCGCTATCCGACGCTCACGGAGGATGGTCGTGCGCTGCTGGAGAACGCGCGCGCTGTCGCCGATCAGGTGGACGGATTCAAGGCGCGCGCGAAGACCTTGCGGGAAGGGCTCGAACCGGAGCTCTCCCTGTCGATCGACGTGATGTATCCAATGAGCGAGTTGATCGACGCGGTGGCTAAGTTCCACGACAAATTTCCGCACACGCCGTTGCGCCTGTTCGTCGAGGTGCTCGGCGCGGTCATTGAGCCCGTGCTGCTGGGGACCTGCCAGATTGGCATCGTCGGCTCGCTGCCCGTGCTTCCCGACACCATGCACAACGAGCACCTGCTCGACGTACCGCTGATTACGGTCGTCGCACCGAAGCACCCTTTGGCCAACTACAAAGGTATCGTCCCGCAGTCCGAACTGCAGCGACATGTGCAACTCGTGCTGACCGATCGATCCACACTGTCCAAAGGCCAGAGCTACGGCGTGTTCTCAAAAAACGTTTGGCGGCTCGCTGATATGGGCGCCCGACACGCTTTTTTGCGCGCCGGCTTCGGCTTCGGCAACATGCCGCGATTCATGGTCGAGGACGATATTGCCAGCAAAAAGCTACGCATCATTCGAATCGAACTGCCAAGCAATCTGAAGCCATTAATGCCAATGCGAGCGGTGTATCGCAACGATGCGCCACCAGGCCTGGCGGGCCGTTGGTTGATTGAGCACCTCAAGGATCGCAGCCGTGCACGTAATGTCGGTCGAACAGGCACAACGTCCATCCACCGTTAGGGAAGGTCTGATCAAGCTGCTCGAAGGCCGATTTTGGGTCGCTTGCCCGTTCTCGCCGGCGACATCGCTGTTTGAAGTGCGGTATTTGGGTCTCGCGAACCATCGTTTGCTTTGGAATCTAGTCGTTTCGACCGCTGCGCGCGCAACTATCCCGTCGGCGCCAACAATCGCCGTCGTGCCATCCACAGATTCGACAGCGCGAACAGCGTGATCACATGCGCCGTGTTCTTGGCCAGCCCGCGGAAGCGCACCGTGCTCAAACCGAATTGGCGCTTGATCACCCGGAACGGATGCTCGACCTTCGCACGCATGCTCGCCTTGGCCTGCTCGATCTTCTCCAGCGCGCGCTTCTCGGGTCCGTCCGCCATGGCCTTGATCCGGCCACGCTTGACCGCGATCTGCCACCTCAGTTGCTTGCGCGCGATGCGCTTATCGGCGCCGGTGTAGCCCGAGTCCGCATGCACGACGTGTTCCTTCCCGTGCAACAGTTCCTCGACCTGCTCGAGGTCGGCCTGGTTCGCCGGCGTCGTCGTCACCGTATGCACCAGCCCCGAGACAGCATCCACCCCGATGTGCGCCTTCATTCCGAAGTACCACTGGTTGCCCTTCTTGGTCGGGTGCATCTCCGGATCGCGTTCGCCTTGCGCGTTCTTGGTCGAGCTCGGCGCAGCGATGATCGTCGCGTCCACGATACTGCCGCGCTTGAGCAAGAACCCCTTGCGGCTGAGGTAGGTGTTGACCCGCCGCAGAATCTCCGGCGCCAGCTCGTTCTCTTCCAGCAGGTGCCGGAAGTTGAGGATCGTCGACTCGTCCGGGATGGGCTTGGTCAGCGACAGACCAGCGAACACCCGCGAACACCCGCAGCATCTGCTCCGGTGGGTGCGGGTGACGACCACCTCCGGCGCGCGGATAGAACGGCTCGATCAGGGACAGCAGCGACGGCCACGGAACCACCTGCTCCATCTCTCCGAGGAACACTTCACGCCGCGTCTGCTTCCGCTTCCCCGCGTACTCGGCATCCCCGAACGTCATCTGGCTCATCGCTCGCCTCGCTGGTCAGTGGTCGGCAATGCGACCGCAACCAGAGGGACTTGTTCAGACCTTCCCTAACGGTGCAATGCATGTACCAGCTTAAGCAGCAGGGGGGTCAACTCCTCGTGTCGTCAGGGGGTCGGTTCCGGTTGTCGCGTGACCCACCGCGATTTCCGACCCGCCCACAACAGCGGTCATCATCCGTCGGAAACCGCGATCACGTTCCGTCGGAATACACATCAACGACGCCCTTGGATGTGAAATCGCTCAGGGCAAGTAATTCAAGCTCCGGTGCGGCCGAACGGCGATGTAATGCCTGCGCGTTGCCTCGATAAGAACGTTGGCTTCGTCGCAACTGCGGAAACACTCCAGACTCAGACGCTCGTCGCGTAACTTACGGTCTTACGTACCTCTTGAGCATATCGTCGCGAGGACTTGAGCGTATCGAACGCGCGCTTGGCAGCAGGTCGGCCAACGGGTATTACGCTGCGATAGCAAGTCTCCGAGTATGAAGGGAGTCAAGCAACGCAAAGCGTTCGGTCGGATGCCTTGCCCGGGGGCTTCCGAGGTGACATTTCTGGCCCGCTTTCGAAAGCGCCAACTGGTCGGGTGCTGTACGCTTCTGTTGCTGCTCATTGCATAGCAGGTCATATCTCGCACGAGCAGAGCACGGCCGGGTCCTCAGCCGCAGATGCCAAATGGCAACACGGCGAGTCCTCGGTAAATACGCGAGCTGGAGATTAGGTCAGTGTCCGAGCAACGGCTTGCCGAAGCTGTTCGGGAAAACATCGTCGAGGTAGAAGTGGAGCTGGAGCACACCACCCACGCCGTGACCCTGACCGCTGCCATAGGGAAGGATCAGCTCGGCGCCGACTTGGAAGTACTGTCCCGACCAGATCACACCTGGTGCGATCACGCCCGTGGCCGACGATGCCACGCCGCGGTTGAACGGGGTGTTGCTAGTGATTTCCACCAGCGGCGTCATTCGGTCGAACGGCGGGGCAAGCCCGATGCTCTTGACTTGGCTCTGCAGGTACAGAAGGCTGTATTCGATGGCCACCCCAAAATTGAAAACGTTCGGATTGGGCGTGCCGTCGCTCGACGACGTCTTGGTGGGGAAGTCGACACTGACATTGCCGGTGATGGCGAGCGGCCGCAGCCAGCGCATGGAGTCCGGCAGGTCACCTAGCCCCTTGCCGAAATCGAAGGTCGGCGTGAGCGTGGTGAACTCGGACTGGCCGAGCGTCTTGCTGCCGGTGTGCGCCCAGTTCTCCTGCAGGCCGATCAGCCCCATCGCCTCGTGCTCGGCGTTGACGAAGAGCTGGTACTGCTGACCGGTCCTCAGTGAATCCCATCCGGAGACCGACGGCAACCCGCTGAGCCGGACCACCCGATATTGCTCGGAGAACGTGACCCCGAAATCCGGGGTGATGCGCTTGGCGAGATCGATGCCGTAATCGGTTTCGTGCGAGCCGTCGGCGGCGGTCGGATTCCAGGTGATCGTCGGCAGGGACCCCTCGTCGGCGACGAATGGATCGTCGGTTTGAATCGTGGCGGGGAAGAAGCGCGCGCCGGCAAAGCCGTGCGCGTGTGCCGGCTCCGTAGCGTGCAGGGTTAGAACCGTCACCGCCACTGCGGCGCGGACCCAGGGCGAATCAGGCATGGTGATCCTCGCTGGCGAATGGCAAACGCTGCCCGGAGATCCGGTGGTATGGCGGCGATAGGGCGCACGCGCGGGTCGCTTCGGACTGTCAGCGGCGGCGCGCATTTCTTGCACCTTGGCTCATCGGGACTTGCCGAGACGGCCTTTGCCACAGTCTGCGCAATGACCATACAGGGTGAGATCGTGAGACTCGATCCTGAAGCCGCGCTCAACTCACGCGCTTGGTCAGGCTGCAACCCGGTGTACAGCTTCTTCCAACGGTAGAACGTCTGCTCCGAAATCCCGAGCTTCCGAATCAGATCCGCAATCGGCCTCGAAGGCGCACTGGCGGCCACTAATCATCGGCGCTAGGTTCACGCTCGAAAACCGACCACTTGGTCCGGTAGGGTGAGCCGGGCACCCCCTGCATCCAATGGAGGTACGTCGTCGGCACGTTGGCGATGCGCGCCAACCTGGGAGTGGCATAGCGGCAGGGCGGCAGAGAGATGCGTGGCATTCTCGAATCTTGTCTGTGCAAGATCGAAAGGGCGCGAGGCCACCCGCGTTTCGCGTCAGCTCGCTGCTTCAGGTCGCGGCTTGAAGGCAACGCGCAGCAAACCGGCCAGCTGAGGCTGAATGAACTGCGGCCCTAAACGCGGTCTGGCGTGTCGCTGCGTGGGTTCTGACGTGGGTAGAATGCGCAACTCTGCAACTAAACATCGTATTATCAGGAACTTAGGTTCTGTACTTGGCGGAGACGCAGGGATTCGAACCCTGGATACAGGTTTTGGCCCGTATGCTCCCTTAGCAGGGGAGTGCCTTCGACCACTCGGCCACGTCTCCAGTAGCAAGCAGGTGATTCTACCGGCGGAGCGCCACCCCCGTCCATCGCGCAAGCATCACGCGCTCGCACGATCGCGCAAGTTCATGCCGCCTGCCCCGGCACAGCCTTGTCGAGCTCGAACGCCTTGTGCAGCACGCGCACCGCGAGCTCGAGGTACTTCTCGTCGATGACGACGGCGATCTTGATCTCGGAGGTCGAGATCATCTGGATATTGATCGCCTCGTCCGCGAGTGTCTTGAACATCTTGGACGCGAGCCCGACGTGCGAGCGCATGCCGATGCCGACGACGGAGACCTTCGCGATCCGGTGATCCCCGATGATCTCCCGCGCCTCGAAGTATCTGCCCCGCTGCGCCGCGAGCACCGCCATTGCCTTCTCGTATTCGTTGCGGTGTACGGTGAACGAAAAATCGGTGTGGCCGGAGGCGCCGATGTTCTGCACGATCATGTCAACGTCGATGTTCGCCGCAGCGATCGGTCCGAGAATCGCATAGGCGATGCCGGGGCGGTCCTCGACCCCCATCACCGAAATCTTGGCTTCGTCGCGATTGAACGCGATCCCCGAGATGATCGCCTGTTCCATGTGGTTGTCTTCCTCGTAGGTGATCAGCGTGCCGGGCGACTTCGCGTCGACGTCGTCGAACGAGGACAGCACGCGCAGGCGCACCATGTACTTGCCGGCGAACTCGACCGAGCGGATCTGCAGCACCTTCGAGCCCTGGCTCGCAAGCTCGAGCATTTCCTCGAAGGTGATCCGATCGAGCCTGCGCGCCTCCGGAACAATGCGCGGATCCGCGGTGTAGACACCGTCGACATCGGTGTAGATCTGGCACTCGTCTGCCTTGAGTGCGGCAGCGAGCGCGACGCCCGAGGTGTCGGAGCCGCCTCGCCCGAGCGTGGTCACGTTGCCATGCCGGTCGACACCCTGGAATCCCGCGACGACGACGATCGTCCCCTCGGCCAGGTCCTTGCGCATGCGCTGCTGGTCGATCTCGAGGATACGCGCCTTGGTAAAAGCGCTGTCGGTGAGGATGCGGACCTGGGCGCCGGTATAGCTGCGCGCCTTCAGCCCCAGATCGTGCAGCGCGATCGCCAGCAGGCCGATCGTGACTTGCTCCCCGGTCGCAGCGACGACGTCGAGCTCGCGCGGGTCGGGGTTGGCCGTGAGCTCCTTCGCCAGCCCCAGCAGCCGGTTGGTAGCGCCCGCCATCGCGGAGACGACGACGACGAGCTGGTGCCCGTCGCGGTGGAAGCGCGCGACGCGCCGCGCAACGCTGCGGATCCGCTCGATCGATCCGACCGAGGTTCCGCCGTATTTCTGGACGATCAGCGCCATCGCGAGCCGTGCATCAACTCCTGCTCCCGGCGGCAATCGACTCGCCGGCGGCATTAGGCTTCCAGCGTACGGAAAGCGAGCGTCGCGTTGGTGCCGCCAAAGCCGAAGGAGTTCGACAACGCGGCGCGAATGCGCATCGGCCGGGCAGCTGCGGGACGAAATCGAGGTCGCAGCGGGGATCGGGCTTGACCAGGTTCACCGTCGGCGGCGCGATCTGGTCGCGCAGCGCGAGCACCGTGAACACGGCTTCGATGCCGGCCGCGGCGCCAAGCAGATGGCCTGTCATCGACTTGGTCGACGAGATCGCGAGCTTCGTGGCGTGTTCGCCGAAGGCACGCCTGACCGCGATGCATTCGGCGACGTCGCCGAGCGGGGTCGACGTGCCATGAGCGTTGATGTAATCGACGTCAGCGGGCTCGAGGCCGGCGTTGCGCAACGCATTGCGCATGCTGCGCGCTGCGCCGTCACCATCCTCGGGAGGGGCGGTGATGTGGTGCGCATCCGCGCTCATGCCATAACCGGCGATCTCGCAGTAGATCCTCGCCCCGCGAGCCTTCGCGTGCTCGTATTCCTCCAGCACCAGGATCCCCGCGCCCTCGCCCAGCACGAAGCCGTCGCGGTCGAGATCCCAGGGACGGCTTGCCGACTGCGGATCGTCATTGCGCGTGGACAATGCGCGCGCTGCGCAGAATCCGCCGACACCCAGCGGCGAGACCGTCGATTCCGACCCACCCGCGACCATCAGGTCGGCGTCGCCGTACTCGATCAGCCGCGCCGCCTCGCCCAAGCTGTGATTGCCCGTCGAGCACGCGCTGACGGTCGCGAGATTCGGTCCGCGGTAGCCGTACTGGATCGATACGAGCCCCGCGATCATGTTGATGATCGAGCCCGGGACGAAGAACGGCGAGACTTTGCGCAACCCACCCTGCAGGAAGGCGCGCTGCGTATCCTCGATCATCGGCAGGCCGCCGATTCCCGAGCCGATCGACACGCCGTAGCGTTCCCGGTCACCGGAATACGACTCGAGTCCGGCATCGGCGATCGCTTCCATGGTCGCGACCAGCCCGTAGTGGATGAACGTATCGTAGCGGCGCGCCTCTTTGGCCGACAGCCAGCGCGAGACGTCGAAGTCCTTGACCTCGCCCGCAATCTGCGACGGGAAACCTCCCGGGTCGAAGCGCGTGATGCGCCCGATTCCGGAGCGCCCGGCTACGATGGCCTCCCAGGCCGCCGTGACGCCGATTCCCACCGGGCAGACGATGCCGAGCCCGGTGATGACGACGCGGCGGCGGGGCATGACCTTGACGGGCGAGAAGGTGGGATTGCGATCGCGACGTTCGGCGGCAGACGCCACCGCCGGAAGCACTGCTGCAGGCCGCGGGCGCGGCTTGCTGCCCGGCGTTATTTCTTGACGTGGCTACCGACGTAGTCGATCGCTTGCTGGACAGTCGTGATCTTCTCGGCCTCCTCGTCGGGAATCTCGGTCTCAAACTCTTCCTCGAGCGCCATCACGAGTTCAACCGTGTCGAGCGAATCGGCGCCGAGATCGTCGACGAACGAGGACTCGTTCTTGATCTCGGCTTCGTTCACGCCCAGTTGTTCGGCGACGATCTTCTTGACGCGCTGTTCGACGTTTTCCATGCAGCTCCTCCCCTCGTTGGGGTCAGGGAATCAAACCGGCGGATTTTACCGCAAGACGACCTCGCGCGGCAGCCGCGCTCAGGCCATCAGCATGCCGCCGTTGACGTGCAGCGTCAGCCCGGTGATCCAGGCGGCGCGCGGACTCGCGAGGAACGCGACCGCGTGCGCGATGTCCTCGGGCGTGCCCAGCCGCGCAAGCGGAATGCGGGCAAGCAATGCTTCGCGCTGCTCCGGCCGGAGGCTTCGGGTGAGGTCGGTATCGACGAAACCGGGTGAGACGCAGTTCACCGTGATGCTGCGGCTGGCCACTTCGAGGGCGAGCGACCGGGTAAAGCCCAGCAGCGCCGCTTTGGCGGCGGCGTAGTTGGTCTGGCCGGGATTGCCCGACGATCCGACCACCGATCCGATGTGGATGATGCGGCCGTGGCGTGCCTTCATCATGCCGCGCAACACGCCCTTGGCCAGGCGAAACGACGGCTTCAGATCGGTCTCGATCACGGCGTCCCAGTCGTCGTCCTTCATCCGCATGAGCAGATTGTCGCGCGTGATGCCGGCGTTGTTGACCAGAATGGTGACCACACCGAGACGCGTCTCGATGTCCTGGAGCGCGGCCCGCGTGGCTTCGGCGTCGGTGACATCGAGCCGCCGGCCGGAGCCTCTGGCTTTCGCTTCGCCCAGATACGCAGTGATTGCCGCAGCACCGGCATCGGTGGTCGCCGTCCCGACCACGAGCGCACCGGCCGCGCCGAGCTCGAGCGCGATCGCGCGGCCGATACCCCGCGTCGCGCCGGTGACCAGTGCGATGTCGCCGCGCAGTTCAGTCCGCGGTTCAGCCCGCAATTCAGTCATCTCCATCGTGCTTCCCCCTGTCACGGATCCGATGCGCGTTTGCGCAGTTGCGCATCACGCCACCGCGAGGCTGCCTCGGGCCTCGGCGATCGCCGCGCCATCGTTGAGCGCCAGCGCGGCGAGGCGGGCGTCGACCCGCCGGGTCAACCCGGTCAGCACCTTGCCGGGACCGCACTCGACGATCGCGGACACGCCGCGCGCAGCCAGCGCCTCGACGGTTTGCGTCCAGCGTACCGGCGACGCGGCCTGACGCGCGAGCGCGGCGCGGATCGCATCGGGTTCGGCGTGTGTTTCGACGTCGACATTGTGCAGAACCGGGATCGACGGTGACGTGATCGCAACCTCTGCGAGGCGCCGCGCGAGCTGGTCCGCGGCGCCTTTCAGCAGCGAGCTGTGGAAGGGTGCCGACACCGGAAGCAGCACGCCACGCTTGGCTCCGCGCGCCTTGGCCGCAGCGATCGCACGCTCGACCGCAGCCCGGTTGCCGGCGATCACGACCTGGCCGGGCGCATTGAAGTTCACCGCCTCCACGACCTCGCCCTGCGCGGCATCCCGACAGGCGTCGATGACCGCGGCATCTTCGGCACCGACAATGGCTGCCATCGCGCCCTCCCCCGGCGCAACGGCAGCTTGCATTGCTTCGGCACGAAAGCGCACCAGCGGTACCGCATCGCCGAAGGCAATCGCCCCCGCAGCAACCAGCGCCGTGTACTCGCCCAGGCTGTGGCCGGCGACGAATGCCGGCTCGCCGTCCCCCGGCTGCGAGCCACGCCCGCCACACCGCGATGCCGGCGGTGAGCATCACCGGCTGCGTGTTGCGCGTCAGGTTTAGCGCATCCGAAGGTCCATCGCGCACCAGCTCCCACAAGTCGTCGCCGAGGGCCTTCGACGCTTCGTCGAAAGTCCTGCGTACCTCGGGATGATCGGCATACGCGTCCATCATCCCGATCTGTTGCGATCCCTGTCCCGGGAATACGAAGGCGAAGGTCATCGTCAGGGTCCCGTCGATTGCTGCGTAAGTGGAATGCCGCGGCGGCGCAGTCGTCAGTGCCGGTCGCCCACGCTACCAGCGGACGAACACGGCGCCCCAGGTGAATCCGCCGCCGACGCCGAGCAGCATCAGCCGCTGGCCGGTGTGAATGCGTCCGTCGCGCACCGCGACGTCGAGCGCCAGGGGGATGGATGCCGCCGAAGTGTTCGCATGCGTGTCGACGGTCGAGATCACCCGCTCGAGGGGCAGGCCGAGCTTCTTTGCCGTTGCGTCCATGATGCGCAGGTTTGCCTGGTGCGGGATCAGCCAGTCGATGTCGGCCGCGGTCATCCGGTTCGCGGCCAGCGCTTCGTTCGCAACTTCGGCGAGCACGCGAATGGCGAACTTGAACACGCCCTGTCCATCCATGTGTACGAACGGCGTGCCGGTAGTCATGCCATCGCGGATCTGCCCCGGTACGCACAGGATGCTGCGATAGTGGCCATCGGCGTGCAGGTGCGACGACAGGATTCCAGGCTCGCCCGAAGGCACGACCACGACCGCACCCGCGCCGTCACCGAACAGCACGCAGGTCCCGCGGTCTTTCCAGTCCAGGATCCGCGAGTAGATTTCGGCGCCGACGACCAACGCGTTGCGCGCTGCGCCACCCGCGACCATCCGGTCCGCGATCGCCAGCGCGTAGACGAATCCGGAGCATACCGCCTGCACGTCGAACGCGGCACCGCCGTGGGCGCCGAGCTTGTCCTGGAGGATGCAGGCCGTCGATGGAAAGATCATGTCCGGCGTCGTGGTCGCCACGATGATCAGGTCGACATTGCCGGGGGAGATCGACGCCGCGGCCAGGGCTTCACGCGCCGCAGCGAGCGCAAGGTCGGAGGTCTCCTCGCCGTTTGGCGGCGATGTGCCGCTGCGCGATCCCGGTGCGCGTGCGGATCCATTCGTCGCTGGTCGCGACGCGTTGCGCGAGCTCGGCGTTGGTCATGACGCGCGCCGGCAGGTAGCGGCCGGTGCCGGCAATGCGGCTAGGCATGGGCGGCCGCGGGGTTCGCAGGATCAGCGGGATTCGCGGGGCCGGCGCCAATCGTAGGCGCAGCCGGGACGAGCGCACCCGGCATCGCGGCGATGCGCTGTGCGATCCGCTCCAGCACGCCGTGCACGACTTCGACATGGGCGCGCTTCAGTGCGTTGGCGAACGCATGAACATCGGCGCCGCCGTGGCTCTTCACGACCACGCCCTTCAAGCCTACGAGCGTCGCGCCGTTGTAGCGTCGGGGGTCGATGCGGCGCTTGAAAGCCATCAGCACCGGATACGCCACCACTGCGGCGAGCCGTGTCAGCACATTGCGCGTGAACTCGGCCTTCAGGAAGTCGTAGAGCATCTGCGCAAGGCCTTCGGAGGTCTTCAGCGCCACGTTACCGACGAAGCCGTCGCACACGACGACATCGGTGGTTCCGGCGTAAATGTCGTCACCTTCGACATTGCCGTGGAAATTGAGCATCGACGCCTTCAGCGATTCCACGGTCTCCTTGACCAGGTCGTTGCCCTTGATGTCTTCCTCGCCGATGTTGAGCAGCCCCACGGTCGGGCGCTCGATGCCCTCGACTGCGCTGACGAGCGCGCTGCCCATCGCCGCGAACTGGACGAGTTGCGCGGGCGTGCAATTGACATTGGCGCCGAGATCGAGCACCAGCGTCGATCCGTTGCGGGTCGGCAATTGCGAGGCGATCGCAGGGCGGTCGATTCCCGGCAAGGTTTTCAGCACGAAGCGCGCGATCGCCATCAGCGCGCCGGTGTTGCCCGCCGAGACGCAGGCATCCGCCCTGCCCTCCTTGACGAGGTTGATCGCGACGCGCATCGACGAATCCTTCTTGTGCCGCAGTGCGTCGGCCGGCGGCTCGTCCATGTCGACGACCTGGCTCGCCGGCTGGACGCTGACACGCCGGCGCAGTGCCGGGGCCGCGTGCGCGAGCGCGGCGGCTAGCGGTTGCGAATTCCCGACCAGGATCACGCGCGCGTCGGGCACTCGAGTCGAGGAACTCGAAGCACGCGGGAACGGTGACCGAGGGACCGTGATCGCCTCCCATGGCGTCGACGGCAACGGTGACGGGCATCGGGCTCGTGGATTCAGGCGCCGCCCGCGGCGCCGCGGTCACTCGTCGGCCTTGGTCTTGACGACCTTCTTGCCGCGGTAATAACCATTCGGGCTGATGTGGTGACGCAGATGCACTTCGCCGCTCACCGGTTCGACCGCCAGCGGCGGGCTGCCGAGAAAGTCGTGGGCGCGATGCATCCCGCGCTTCGACGGCGACTTCTTGTTCTGCTGGACTGCCATCATGCTCTCCTGTGTGTGATGTCACTGCCGGCCGGTGTCGTGCAGGTCCCGTCGGGATGTCGCGGTGCGAAAGGCAATGCCAGCACCAATTCGTCCTCGATGAGCGTCAGCGGATCGAGCGGGACCGCCGCCAATACCACTTCGGACGCGCTGTCCGCGTCGAGCACTGCCAGTTCGGCCTCGGTCCGGGCCAGCAGCAGCTCGGTCGACTGGTCGATCGGCCACGCGAGATCGGCGAAGCAGCGCTGGCAACTCACTGGCACCTCGCCCCCGAGTTCGACCCGCAGCGCGGGCCGGCCCATCGCGTCCTTGCCGCCGACGATGCGCCAGTCGACGCGCGCTGCTCCTGCAGCGAGTTGATCCGCAACCCGCGGCAACCGATGCGCATCGATGCTCCCCTCGATACGCCGCCGGCACGCGCGAGTCCGAATGCATCCACGGGGGCCGTCGCTGCCGCGGACTGGGTCACCATCGCCAGTCCACCTTCCGCCGCCCACGGCGATCCGCAACTCCGGGGCCGGTGCGGCTCGCAAAAAACGTAAAATCATACCTGCAAGACGTATCACTGTCAAAAATGTCAGGAAAAACAACGGTAAAAGGCCCGCGGCCGCTGGTGCTCGCATCGGGATCGCCCTATCGCCGGGCGCTCCTAGCGCGCCTCGGCCTGCCGTTTGCGGTCGACCCTGCAAACATCGCCGAGACAGTGCTACCGGGGGAAACCCCGGCGGTCACCTGCGGCCGACTGGCAATCGCCAAAGCGCGCGCCGTCGCCACGCGGCATCCGCGGGCGCTCGTCATCGGCTCCGACCAGGTCGCCGACGCGTCGGGCATCGCACTCGGCAAACCCGGCGACCACGCCCATGCAATCCTCCAGCTCTCCGAACTCTCGGGTCGGAGGATCGTATTCCATACGGCAATCGCTCTCGTCGATGGCGCAAGCGCGCGCTGCCATCTGCGCGTGGTCGACGCGGCGAGCACGTTTCGCAGGCTCTCCCCCCGGGCCATCGAAGCCTACCTGGTGCGCGAGCGACCGTACGACTGTGCAGGCGCAGTCAAATGCGAGGCGCTCGGCATCGCGCTGTTCGAGCGTATCGAGAGTCAGGACCCGACTGCGCTCATCGGCCTGCCGCTGATCGCGCTGGTCGACCTGCTGCGCAGCGAAGGCGTCGACGTGCTCGAAGCGATGTCGGCGGGCTGAAGCGTGACCGCGGCGCTCTATCTCGTGCCGAACCTGCTGGGTGCGGTCGCACCTTCCGCGGTGCTGCCGCAGCGCACGCTCGACACCGCACGCGGCCTTTCGCATTGGGCCGTTGAAACGCCCAGGGCTGCGCGCGCGTTTCTCGCCAGTCTGGTGATGCCGGTGCCGCTCGCGCAACTCGACATCGTGCCGATGCCTCGCGGCCCCCGGGACGAGGACTTCACGGGCGTTCGTCGCCACCTTGCGCAGCGGTGCCGACGTCGGCCTGGTTTCGGACGCAGGCTGCCCGGGCGTTGCCGACCCCGGCTCCGCACTCGTCGCTGCAGCCCACGCCGCGGGAATGCGCGTCGTGCCGCTGGTGGGGCCGTCGGCGATCCTGCTCGCACTTATGGCGTCGGGCATGAACGGCCAGCACTTCTGCTTCCACGGCTACCTGCCGGTCAAGGCCGACGCTCGCGCGGCGGCGCTGCGCGCACTGGAAACGCGCTCGCGCGCCGGTGCGCGCACGGAGATCTTCATCGAGACGCCCTATCGCACCGCGGCGATGCTCTCCGCGCTCACCGCCACGCTCGATGCCGCGACGACGCTGTGCGTGGCGGCCGACCTGACCCTTCCGGGCGAGCGCATCGAACGGGCGCCCATCGCCGACTGGCGCCATCGCGGCGGGTCGGACTTTGATCGCCGGCCCGCGATCTTCCTGCTGCAGGCCTGACGCACGCGCACTGAAGGCACCTGGCTCTGCCTGGCGGCCGCCGCGCCCCCTTGGCTTCAGGCGGTGGATTCCTCGTCGGGCCAGCTCTTGATGTAGCTCTTCAGCATGCGGTTCTCGAAGCTCTGGTCCTCGTACACCGCCTTCGCGACGTCGTGGAACGAGACGACGCCGAGCAGCGTCGTCCCATCCATGACCGGCACATAGCGGGCGTGACGCTCGAGCATGACGCGCCGCAATTCCATCACTTCGAGGCCGGGGTGGGCGACCAGCGGATTGCGCTCGTAGATGTCGGCAATCGCGAGCTCGCCCAGCGCGCCGGCGCGCTGCGCGAGCGCGACGAGGACTTCGGCGAAGGTCAGCATCCCGGCCATCCGGCCGCGGTCGATGACGACCAGCGAACCGATGTCGTGCTGGGCCATTGCCTGCACCGCTTCCAGCACGGGGCGCTCGGGTGTCGTCGTGAACAGCGTGTTGCCCTTGATGCGCAGGATTTCGCTCACGAGCATGACAACTCCTTCCGATCGCAGTGCACGCGAGACCAGATTACCTACACCCGGGGGATCGCGCAATCACGTCGTGAGCGGCCTGCGCTCCCGCAACGCCTGCGCCAGCGTTCCGGCGTCGACGTATTCGAGCTCGCTTCCGATCGGAACGCCGCGGGCGAGCCGCGTCACCCTGAGGTTGCGTGCGGCGAGCATCTCGCCCAGGTAATGCGCGGTCGCCTCGCCCTCGTTGGTGAAATTGGTCGCGAGAATCACTTCGCGCACGACGCCGTCGGTCGCACGCGCGAGCAGCCGCTCGAGCCCGATCTCGCGCGGACCGATGCCGTCGAGCGGCGAGAGCCGGCCCATCAGCACGAAGTACAGCCCCGAGTATGAATGGGTCTGCTCGACCACCAGCAGGTCCGCCGGGGTCTCGACCACGCACAGTTGCGTGGCGTCGCGCTTCCCCGACGCGCAAAGCGTGCACACGCGCCCTTCGGCAAAGGTATTGCAGCGCTCGCAATGGAGGACCGAGCGCGTGGCCTCGGTCAGCGCGCGTGCGAGCCGTTGCGCACCATCGCGATCGTACTGCAGCAGGTGCAGCGCCATCCGCTGTGCCGCCTTGGGACCGACGCCGGGCAGGCAGCGTAGCGCGCTCGCGAGCTCGTCCAGGCTCGATGGAGCTTCGCCAGGGGTTACCCCGCGGACACCGCGGTCGCGCCCGCTCATCGTGGGCTCAGAATGGCAGCTTGAAGCCGGGCGGCAGCGGCAGTCCTGCGGCGAGGCCGCCCATCTTCTGCTGCGTCGCCGCCTCCACTCGCCGAACCGCATCGTTGAACGCCGCGGCAACCAGGTCCTCGAGCATGTCGCGATCCTCGCCCGCGACCGAAGGGTCGATCGCAACTTTTTTCACGTCATGGCGGCAGGTCATCACGACCTTGACCAGTCCCGCGCCTGCCTGACCCTCGACCTCCGTCCGCGCCAGCTCCTCCTGCGCGCGCTGCATGTTCTCCTGCATCTGCTGCGCCTGTTTCATCAGGCCGCGCAAGCTGGTTCTTCATCATCAGGGTTCCTGGTTGCCCGAAGCGGGGAGAGGCAACGCGCCGCCGGTATGTTCGATGGTATCGGACTTGACCGTAGCGTCGAAACGCTGCACGAGCTCCTGCACGAAGCGCTCGTTGCGAAATGCCGCTTCGCCCCGGGCCTTCGCCTGTGTGCGCTCGCGGCGTTCGCGTGCGGCGAGCGAGCCTTCGCTGGTCTCGCCGATCTCGAAGGCGAGTAAGAGCCTGCGCCCGGTCGCCGACTCGATCGCCGCCTTGAATTTGTCGGCGTAGGCCTTGTCGGCAAGATGCTTGTGCGCCGCCGGGATCGCAAGGGTCACCGCATTCCCCTGGATCGACTTGAGTTCGGACTGCGCGGCGAGCTGCGCCGCCATTCCCGACAGCTTCAGCCGGGTCACGAATGCCGGCCACTCTTCGGTGCGACCCGGCAGTGCGACGGCAACCCGTTTCGAGTACCGGCGGCGCGACTGCCGCCCTTTCGGCTGCAGCGGACGGACCGTTCGAGTACGGCGGTGTGGCGGCCCGCGCCGCGCCAACCTGGGGCGTGACCCGGTGCGGGACGATGGTCGCAGAGGTCGACCGCCGGCGTGATGTGCCTCGGTACCCGCGCGGGCTCGAAGGCCAGCAGCCGCAGCAACGTCATCGAAAAGCCGGTCGCCTCGTCCGGAGCCAGCGCAAGATCGGCGCGACCCTGGGCACAGATCTGGTAGGCGAGCTGGACGTCCTCGGCCGACATCCGCGACGCGTAGTCGGCAATGCGCGCGCCGTCTTCCCCGGAAACCGCCTCCGGAACCGCCTGCGCAACGGCGATGCGATGGTACAGCGCCGCAAGCTCGTCCAGCGCAGACGCGAAGGCCTGGCCGCGTTCCGCGAGCGCTTCGGCGTGGCCGAGCAGCGCGCGGCCGTCGGACGCGAGCAGCGCGTCGGCGATCCGATAGACATACTCGCGATCGACGACACCGAGCATCGTCCGCACTGCGGCCTCGCGCAGCTCGCCGCCGCCGTAGGCGATCGCCTGATCGACGAGCGACAGCGCGTCGCGCAACGAGCCTTGGGCCGCCGCGGCGACGAGATCCAGCGCTGCCGGGTCGTACGCGACCGACTCGGCCTCGAGAATATGGGCGAGGCGCCCGGCGATGGCTGTCCGCGGCAGTGGCTTCAGGTTGAATTGCAGGCAACGCGACAGCACCGTGACGGGAATCTTCTGCGGATCGGTGGTCGCGAGCACGAACTTGACGTGGTCCGGCGGCTCCTCGAGCGTCTTCAGCATCGAGTTGAACGCCCCCTTCGACAGCATGTGGACTTCGTCGATCAGGTACACCTTGTAGCGGCCCAGCGTCGGGGCATAGCGCGCGTTGTCGAGAATCTCGCGCATGTTGTCGACGCCGGTATTGGAGGCGGCGTCGAGCTCCAGCAGGTCGACGAAGCGGCCGGCGTCGATGTCGCGGCAGGCGGAGCAGACTCCGCACGGGGTCGCGGTCACGCCCGTCTCGCAGTTGAGGCTCTTGGCGAGGATGCGCGCGAGCGTCGTCTTGCCCACACCCCGGGTGCCGGTCAGCAGGTAGGCGTGGTGCAGCCGCCCGCGAGTCAGCGCGTTGGTGAGCGCCGTGACGACGTGCTCCTGCCCGACGAGTTCACCGAACCCTCGGGGCCGCCATTTGCGGGCCAGAACCTGATAACTCATCGGCTACGGGCTCAGGAGGGTCCGGAGCGTCAAGATGGGTGGCGAGCCGTTCCCCCGGCACTTGCAGAGAATCGCTGTGGCTGCTTCCTTCCGGACCTGACCAGATTCACGACCATGCAATGCGGGGCGACCCGCCGTTGATCGGGCGCCAGTGGCGCGAAGCAGCATTATAGCCTCGAATGTCGCCGGGTCCGGTCCGGGGGAAAAGGGGGTTTGCACCCGCCGCGGACTGGATTATAATGGTGCACCGCACAAACGGCACGACGGCGTGCCAGCGGCTTTGAGTCTGGAGTGTTCGCGCAGCCCGTGGCAAGGCTGCGCTCGGTCGACGGCGGCAACAAGATCGCCGCAAAATCATCGGGATCGGGTCCGGCAACGGGTCCGTTTAGGTGTCATGCGCGATCCAGGATCGGTTCATCGTCTGCGCGCCCTGCGCCGCAGTTGCATGATTGTCCTCGCGGCGGGTGCGCTCCTCATGACTGGCTGCGAGGAGCCTTCGAACGTCCCCGACGGGCGCCCGGCGCTGGCCGTTGCAGTGCTCCCGGGACCCATGACCTGGTCGGTCGGACCCGACGGGCAGATCCGCGGACTCGATCACGACCTCCTGAGCCGCTTTGCGCGCGAGCGTGGTCTCGCACTGCGCGTGAGCTTCGCCGATAGCGCGGCGGCGTTGCTCGACAGCGTCCGCCGCGGCGCGGCGCAGCTTGGCGCGGGCGGCCTGCTCGGCCCGGATGCGTCCACCGGCACCCCCTGCGATCGCCTGGACCCGCGGATACGAGGCGGCGAAGCCGGTGGTGATCTACAACCTCGATGGCATCAAGCCCCGCCGCTGGGACGACCTCGACGGCGCGACGCTGGCCTATCCCGCGCACATCGGATTGGGCGCCGTGCTTGCCGGCGCCCGGGCCGCGCACCCGCGCGTTCGCTTCCAGCCGACCGAAGTCGTGTCGTCCGACGCGCTGATCGCCCAAGTTTCGGCGGGCGCGCTCGAATACGCGATCGTGCCGTCGATCGACGCGAGTGCCGCGCGCAACATCCACCTCGATTTCGACGTAGCGTTCCCCACCGGGTCCGGCGGCGACTTCGCCTGGGCTGTGGCGCCCGGCCAGCCCGCGTTGCGCGCTGCCCTCGACGCGTTCATCGCCCGACTGCGCGATGACGGTACGCTGGGCCGGCTCACCGAGCGTTACCTCGCGGGCACCCAGAGTGTGAAGCGCGTCGATGCCGGCGCATTCCAGGACCGCATCCGCGACCTGCTGCCACAGTGGCGCAGGATCTTCGTCGAGGCGCAGACCAGAAGCGGCATCGAGTGGCAACTGCTCGCCGCGGTCGCCTACCAGGAATCGCAGTGGAATCCGCTCGCCACCAGCGAGACCGGCGTGCGCGGGCTGATGCAGCTCACCGAGGACACGGCGCGCACTCGTTGGCGTGTCCGACCGGCTCGACCCGCATACCTCGGCCATCGGCGCCGCGCTCTACATCGCCGACCTGAAGCGCAGACTTCCTGCGCGCATCGCCGAGCCCGACCGTACCTGGCTCGCGCTCGCTGCGTTCAACATCGGCATCGGTCATCTCGAGGACGCGCGCATCCTCGCCCAGCGGCACGGGCTCGATCCCGACCGGTGGAGCGACGTGCGCAAGATGCTGCCGCTGCTTGCCGACCCGCAGTACTACGCCGACGCGAAGAACGGCTATGCGCGTGGCGGGATGCCCGTCGCTTTCGTCGGCCGCGTACGGGGCTATTACGACATCCTGCTGCGCACCCATTCTGCGGAGTCACCGCTGCTGCAGGCGATACTTGCCCAGCGCTGACGCGAGGCGTTCGCTGCGCCGATTGGCGCTGCTCGCCACCGTTTTCGCCGGTTTCGCCGGGACGGTCCTCGCGCCGACCTGGGCTCGGGCAAGCGCGCCGCAAAGCATTTACGTCGAGCAGTTGACGACGACCGAAGTGGCAGGCCGCGGTCGCGGCGGGCAGGACGACGATCATCATTCCCATCGGCGGGACGGAGCAGAACGGGCCGCAGATGGTGCTCGGCAAGCACAACGTGCGGGTCCACATCCTCGCCGGACGCATCGCCGCCGCGCTCGGCAATGCGCTGGTCGCTCCGGTGATCGCCTATGTGCCCGAGGGCAACGTCGATCCGCCATCGGCGCACATGCGTTTTGCCGGGACGATCAGCGTGCCGACGGCGGTGTTCGAGCAAACGCTCGTGGCGGCCGCGCGAAGCTTCGCCGTCCACGGATTCCGCGACGTCGTGTTCATCGGCGACCACGGCGGATACCAGCGCAGCGAAGAGACCGTCGCGCGGCGCCTGAATCGCGAGTGGGCGCGAAGGCCGGTGCGCGCGCATGCGATCGTCGACTATTACCGTGTCACCCAGAGCGACTACGTCCACGCACTCGAGGCGCGGGGTTACACGGCCGCGCAGATCGGCACCCATGCCGGGCTCGGCGACACCTCGCTTTCTCTGGCACTCGATCCCGCGCTCGTGCGGCTGGACGTGCTGCGCGCGGGCAAGGGCCTCGACGCCGCGCACGGCGTTGAGGGCGATCCGCGGCTGGCGAGCGCCGAACTCGGACGCCTTGGCGTCGACGCGATCGTCGCGCGGACCGTCACCGAGATCCGCAAGGCCGTCGCACAGCCGCTGACGCCCCGGAGGCGCAGAACACCCCGGCCGCGCCTTGGCGCGGCACACGAGGTGCAGCGCGACGCGCAGGCACCGCGCGAGATCGGCCGTTACAATGCGGGCTTCGCGCCTGCGCAGCGACGCCGGCGCCGTCACCGAAGGACAGGTCCGTTGGAATCCCGCGCATTCGCTGCAGCCATCGCCGTCGCGTCGGCGCTCTACATCGCACCGCTCGCGCCCGCATTCGCTCAACCCGTCCCCGCGCCTTCGCGCAGGATCGCGACGGTTCCCGGCATGCCGCCGGTCGTCGATCCGTCGAACCTTTACAGCGAAGCGGCGGCAGGACACCTGTCGGCCGCGGTCAGGGATGCGCTGCCGCGCGTCTACGTCCCGAACCTGCGTTCCAACGACGTCGACGTGATCGATCCCGGCGACGCTCAAGGTGGTCGACCGCTTTCCTGTCGGCCGCAGCCCGCAGCACGTCGTGCCGTCGTGGGATCTCTCGACGTTGTGGGTCGCGAACAACGCCGAAGGGCGCCGCGACGGCAGCCTGACGCCGATCGATCCAACGACCGGGAAGCCGGGCAAGTCGATTCCCGTCGACGACCCCTACAACATGTATTTCACTCCCGACGGCCGTTCGGCGTCGTCGTGGCCGAAGCGCTGCGGCGCCTCGATTTCCGCGACCCGAAGACGATGAAGCTGCAATCGTCGCTCGCCGTTCCGGGATGCCACGGGCATCAATCACGCAGACTTCTCGATCGACGGCCGCTACGCGATCTTCACTTGCGAATTCTCGGGAGGACTCGCCAAGATCGACTTCGTGACGCGCAAGGTCACCGGATACCTGAAACTCTCGAAGGGCGGCATGCCACAGGACATCCGCGTGAGCCCGGATGGCAAGCTGTTCTACGTCGCCGACATGATGGCCGACGGCGTGTTCGTCGTCGATGGCGACGCGTTCAGGGAAGTGGGTTTCATCCACACCGGCATCGGCACGCACGGGCTGTATCCCAGCCGCGACGCGCGCGAGCTCTACGTCGCCAATCGCGGCTCGAACCGGATCCATGGCCCGCCGCACGGACCGGGCAGCGTGTCGGTCATCGATTTCGCCACGCGCAAGGTCGAAGCCACCTGGCCGATCCCGGGCGGCGGCAGTCCCGACATGGGCAACGTCAGCGCCGACGGCAAGACACTGTGGCTGTCCGGCCGCTTCGACGACGTCGTCTACGCGTTCGACACTACGACCGGCGCGGTGAAGGAGATCCCGGTCGGCATGGAGCCGCACGGTCTCGCGGTCTGGCCGCAGCCTGGGCGCTACTCGCTGGGACACACCGGCAACATGCGCTGACGGCCGCGGGACCGCGCATCACGCGCGGGTGATGCCCTCCTGCCCGCCCATGTACGGGCGCAGCGCCCGCGGCACTTCAATCGAGCCGTCCTCGCGCTGGTAGTTCTCCATCACCGCGACAAGCGTGCGGCCGACCGCGAGCCCCGAACCGTTCAGGGTGTGCACGAGCTCGGTTTTGCCCTGCGCGTTTCGATAGCGCGCCTGCATACGCCGCGCCTGGAATGACTCGCAATTCGAGCACGACGAGATCTCGCGGTACGCGTGCTGTCCCGGAAGCCACACCTCGAGGTCATAGGTCTTGGCGGCCGCGAACCCTATGTCGCCGCAGCATAGCGCGACGACGCGGTAAGGGAGTTCGAGCTTCTGCAGGATTGCCTCGGCGTGCCCGGTCAGCGTCTCGAGCGCAGCATAGGAATCTTCCGGCCGGACGATCTGCACCAGCTCGACCTTGTCGAACTGGTGCTGCCGGATCATGCCGCGGGTATCCTTGCCGTAGCTCCCCGCCTCGGAGCGAAAGCAAGGCGTATGCGCGGTCAGCCTGAGCGGCAGTGCCTCGGCGGGAAGGATCCGCTCGCGCACCGAGTTGGTCAGCGTGATCTCGGCGGTCGAAATCAGGTAGAGCGCTTCATCCGCGCCGTCGACCGGTGCTTGGCCGCCGCGCCTCACCGCAAACATGTCGGCTTCGAACTTGGGGAGCTGCGTCGTGCCGACGAGCGTCGACGCATTGACCACGTAGGGCGTGTAGCACTCGGTGTAGCCGTGCTCGCGCACGTGGGTGTCAAGCATCAATTGCGCGAGCGCGCGATGCATGCGCGCGAGATCGCCGCGCAGGAACGTGAAGCGCGCGCCCGACATCTTCGCCGCGGTCTCGAAATCGAGCATGCCCAGCGCCTCGCCGAGGTCGGCGTGATCGCGGACCGCGAAGTTGAATTCACGCACCTCGCCGCGGCGCCGCAGCTCGACGTTGTCCGCAGCGGTGGTTCCCTCCGGCGTCGAGGCGTGGGTCAGGTTCGGCAGGTCGAGCAGGAAATCGCGCAGCTTCGCCTGGACGGCGTCGAGCTCGCGTTCGAGCTGCTTCGACGCATCCCCCATGCCCGCAACCTCGGCCAGCAGCGGTGCCGGATCGGCGCTCCGGCCCTTGGCGATGCCGATCTGCTTCGACAGCGCATTGCGCCGCGATTGCAGGTCCTGGGTGCGTGTCTGGATCCGCTTGCGTTCGGCCTCGAGCGCCTCGAAGCGCAGCACGTCGAGCGTCACGCCGCGCTTGCCCAGCGCAGCGGCCACGCCGGGAAGATCGTTGCGCAGCAGGTTGATGTCGAGCATGAAACGATGGTAGCAGACGGTCCGTCTCAATCTCCCTCTACGCCGGCGCCTGCGTCGCCGCGCTCCGTATCACCGGTCTTGGGCCCGCCGCCTTTCGCATCGTCTGTCGCTTCACTGGCCTCCGCCGCACCCGACCCCGTGGACGCTGCGCGGTCGCGCCCACGCAGGGCATCCAGCCGCTCGCCGATGCGCGCCTCGAGACCGCGGTCGGTGGGTACGTAGAAGCTGACGTCCGCCATGTCGTCCGGCAGGTAGCGCTCACCCGCCGCATAGGCATCTTCCTCGTCGTGCGCGTAGCGGTAGCCCTTGCCGTAGCCCAGCCCGCGCATCAATCCGGTCGGCGCGTTGCGAAGCCGCAGCGGCACCGGCCGCGTTCCATCCGCGGCGACGAACGCGCGCGCTGCACCGAAGGCGGTATAGACGGCGTTGCTCTTGGCGGTGCAGGCCAGGTAGAGCACGCACTGCGCGAGGGCGAGCTCGCCCTCGGGCGAGCCCAGGCGCTCGAACGCGGCGACCGCGTCGAGCGCGATCGCGAGCGCCCGGGGATCGGCATTGCCGATGTCTTCGCTTGCCATCCGGATCAGTCGACGGCCGACGTAGAGCGGATCGGCGCCGCCGTCGAGCATCCGGCACATCCAGTACAACGACGCATCGGGGTCGGAACCGCGCACCGCCTTGTGGAGCGCCGAGATCTGGTCGTAGAACGCCTCGCCACCCTTGTCAAAGCGGCGCAGGCTGCGCGCGATCGTCGCCTCGACAAAGGCCAGGTCGATCGCCTGGCACCGCGCCTCGCCTGCCGCCGTGGCGAGTTGCTCGACCAGGTTCAGCAAGCGGCGCGCATCCCCGTCGGCGCAGGCAATCAGCGCGTCGCGTGCGGCGGGATCGATCACGGCGTCGGGCAATGCGATTGCGTGCGCGCGGGAAAGAAGCACAGCGAGCTCCACGAATGACAGGGGCTCGAGCACATAGACCGCCGCGCGCGACAGCAGCGCACTGTTGACCTCGAACGACGGGTTCTCGGTGGTCGCACCGATGAAGGTCAGGATCCCCCGTTCGACGAAGGGCAGGAACGCGTCCTGCTGTGCCTTGTTGAATCGATGCACTTCGTCGACGAACAGGATCGTCGCGCGGCCCGACTGCGCCCGCACCGCCTCGGCGCGCGCCACCGCATCGCGGATGTCCCGGACCCCGGACAGCACTGCCGAGATGGCGATGAATTCCGCATGGAACGCATTTGCCATCAGGCGCGCGAGCGTCGTCTTCCCGACGCCAGGCGGCCCCCACAGGATCATCGAGTGCGGCTTGCCCGAAGCGAACGCGACGGCGAGCGGCTTTCCCGGCGCCAGCAGGTGCCGCTGGCCGACGACCTCGGCCAGCGTCGCCGGGCGCAGGCGATCGGCCAACGGTGCCTGCGGCGCCGATTTCGCGCCGGCGTCGAACAGGTCGGCGCTCATCGCGCGGCGATCATTGCACTAGCCCGGCCCCGGCGCCGCTCCGCATCCGGCGCAGGGCATTCCCCGCCGCCGCTCGCGCGCCGCAGGTCATTCGCCGACGACGTCCGCGCCGGCCGGGGGCGTGAAGCGGAACAGTGCCGGCGCCAGCGCAGGATTGCGCTTCACTGCGCTGAAGTCGAGCGTGGTGGTCTGTCCGAACGCATCGACGAGCTCCATCCGGCGAGGCAAGTCGTCGACAAAACCCAGGCGGATCTTGCTGAACTGCGAATCCCGGGTCCGCGGCAGAGCGTCGACGTATTCGATGCCGTCCGCCGTGCCGGAGGCGACCAGCGTGAAATTCTGCTCGAGGGCGTTGTCGCCGGCGAGCAGTGCGGCCGGGGTCTCGCCCAACGCGGTCCCGAGCTTGCGCACCATCACCTGGTTCAGGTCATGGTCGTAGATCCAGACCTTCTCGCCGTCACCGACGATGAGTTGTTCGTAGGGCTTGTCGTAGGTCCAGCGAAAGCGGCCCGGCCGCTCGAATGCAAAGGTACCGGAGCTCGTCTGCGTCGTGTGTCCGTCGCGGCGAACGACGGTTTGGGTGAAGCTGCCCTGCGCTCGTTGGGTGTCTGTCGAGGAATGCGTGCAATTGGTCGAGACCCGACGCAGCCGCCGTTCCCCGCCACGAGACCAAGCGCGCACGCGATCGCCACGATGGCCGCGTGTGCGCGGTTTCGTCCGCTCACGCGCTCGCATTCCGCCGCGCCCTCCGAGACTCGGCCCGGAGCCCATGACTCCGCCGAGCCGCTCACGCATCCTTGCCCGCCGGAACCAGCACCTCGCGGTTGCCGTTGGACTGCATCGCCGACACCATTCCGGCACGCTCCATCTGCTCGATCAACCGCGCCGCACGGTTGTAGCCGATGCGCAGGTGCCGCTGCACCAGTGAGATCGACGGCCGCCGCGTCTTCAGCACGACGGCAACAGCCTGGTCGTACATCGGATCGGCTTCGACATTGCTCCCGTCGGCATTGCCCGGTTCGTCACCTTCGCCGATGCCCCCCGGCGTCGAGAATGCCCTCGATATACTGCGGCTCACCTTGGGCTTTCAGGTGTTCCACGACGCGATGCACCTCAGCGTCGGAAACGAACGCGCCGTGAACGCGCAGCGGATGGCCGACCCCCGGCGGCATGTAGAGCATATCACCCTGCCCCAGCAGGGTTTCGGCGCCCATCTGGTCGAGGATCGTTCTCGAATCGACCTTGCTCGCGACCTGGAAAGCAATGCGCGACGGGATGTTGGCCTTGATGAGTCCGGTGATAACGTCGACCGAGGGCCGCTGTGTCGCGAGGATCAGGTGGATGCCGGCGGCACGAGCCTTCTGCGCAATGCGCGCAATCAACTCCTCGATCTTCCTGCCGGTGACCATCATCAGGTCGGCGAGCTCGTCGACGACGACCACGATCAAGGGCATCTCCTCCAGTGGCTCCGGCGCTTCCGGTGCGAGCGAGAACGGGTTGCCCAGTGGCTTGCCCGCCTTCCTTGCCTCGGCGATTTTCTGGTTGTATCCGGCGAGGTGGCGCACGCCGAGCTGCGACATCAGCCGGTAGCGGCGATCCATCTCCCCCACGCACCAGTTGAGCGCATTGGGCGCGAGCTTCATGTCGGTGACGACCGGCGCCAGCAGGTGCGGGATCCCTTCGTAGACCGACAACTCCAGCATCTTGGGGTCGATCAGGACCAGCCGAACCTCGCGCGGCTCGGCCTTGTACAGCAGCGACAGGATCATCGCGTTGACTGCGACCGACTTGCCCGAGCCGGTGGTGCCGGCAACCAGCAGGTGCGGCATCCGCGCGAGATCGGCAATCACGGGCTTGCCCGCGATGTCCTTGCCGAGCGCTAGCGTCAGGCGGCCATGGGCGTCGTTGTAGATCGCCGACGCGAGCATCTCGACCAGCTTCACGATCTGCCGGCGTGGATTCGGAAGTTCCAGTGCCATGCACGACTTGCCCGGGATTGTCTCGACCACGCGGATCGAGACCACCGACAGGGCGCGCGCCAGGTCCTTCATCAGGTTGACGATCTGGGCGCCCTTCACCCCAACCGCAGGCTCGATTTCGTAGCGCGTGATCACCGGGCCCGGATAGGCGGCAAGCACCTTCACCGACACGCCAAAATCCGCGAGCTTGCGCTCGATCAGTCTCGAGGTGAATTCGAGCGTATCTGCGCCCACCGCCTCGGTTGCCGGCGGCGCATCCTCGAGCAGCGACAGCGGCGGCAGCGGCGAATCCGGCATGTCGGTGAAGAGCGGGCGCTGCATTTCGCGCGTCACCCGCTCCGATTTCGGGGCCGCGGGCGCTGGCGGGACGACAAGCACCGGTTCGCGCAATGCGGTGTCTTCGCGCAGCAGATGCACTGCCGATTCGCGCTCAGCGGCGCGCTCGATGCCGATGCGACGATCGAAGGCCTCCTCGCGGCGCCGGCGCAACTTTCCGAGCGCGCCCTCGACCAAGGCGCCGATGCGCTCCATCACCTTCAACCACGACACGCCGAAGAGCAGCGACGTGCCGACGGCGAACAGCGCCAGCAGCAGCAAGGTCGCGCCGTTGAATCCGATGCCCCGCGCGAGCGCCCGGCCAATCGCATCGCCCAGCGCTCCTCCGGGCGCCAGCGGCAGGGCCGCGGGCAGATGCCACAGGCGAATCGATTCCAGCGCCGCGCTGGAGAGCAGCAGCAGCGCAAATCCCAATGCGCCGAGTGCCAGAGGATGGTCGCCGCTGTGTTCGGGGCGGACAACATGGCGGTATCCCGCGACCACCAGCACCCCACCGCCGACGACCCACCACCACGCCGAGAACCCGAACAGGTAAAGCAGGAGGTCCGACAGCCACGCGCCCGACGACACCGCCGAGATTGCCCATCGGCGCGCCACTTCCCGAATACGACCAGCCCGGATCGGATCGGGTATAGGTGGCGAGGATCAGCGCAAGGTAGACCAGCGCCGCAACGACCAACAGCCACCAGGATTCGCGCACGAGGCGCGCCATGCGCGGCGACATCTCGCCGTCGACGCGGTTCGAGGGTCGCCGCCTGCTCGTATTTTTACGGAAAAACATGGGTTTGCCGCTACTACTTCATAGACGGCATCATATCATTTCCGGCAAGGCCGCCGCGGGCGATGCCGCGCGCGGACGTGCGCTTGTGCGCCGGAGAGGCGTCCCCATTTCCGCTAGACTGACCCGTTTTGCGTAGACGAGAATGCCATGTCCATCAAGCACGCCCGCCTGCTGATCCTCGGCTCGGGACCCGCCGGCTACACGGCGGCAGTATACGCTGCGCGCGCCAATCTCCGGCCCGTGCTGATCACCGGCCTCGCGCAGGGCGGGCAGTTGACGACCACCACCGATGTCGACAACTGGCCGGCCGACGCCGATGGGGTGATGGGACCTGAATTGATGGCGCGTTTCCAGAAGCACGCCGAGCGCTTCGACACCGAGATCATCTTCGACCATATCCACCGGGCCGCGCTCGAAGAGCGCCCGCTGCGTCTTTTCGGCGACAGCGGCGAGTACACCTGCGACGCGCTGATCATTGCGACCGGTGCGTCGGCGCGCTACCTCGGCCTGCCTTCGGAGCAGGCCCACATGGGCAAGGGCGTTTCGGCCTGCGCCACCTGCGACGGATTCTTCTATCGGAACCAGGACGTCGTCGTGGTCGGCGGCGGCAACACGGCAGTCGAGGAAGCGCTGTACCTGTCCAACATTGCGCGCAAGGTCACGCTCGTTCACCGCCGCGACCGGCTGCGGGCCGAAGCGATCCTCGTCGACCGGCTGGTCGCGAAGACGGGACAACGCGGGAACGTGCGGATGCTGTGGAATCACGTCGTCGACGAGGTGCTCGGAAATGCTTCCGGCGTCACCGGTGTGCGCGTCGCCGACGTCAGGTCAGGTGCCAGGCAGGACATCACTGCGCATGGCTTGTTCGTCGCGATCGGCCACACGCCGAACACCGGCATCTTCGAGGGCCAGCTCGACATGGCCGGCGGGTACATTCGCGTCCGCGGCGGCAGCGACGGCAACGCGACCGCGACGAGCGTGCCCGGCGTCTTTGCGGCAGGCGACGTCGCCGATCACGTCTACCGGCAGGCCGTGACCTCCGCCGGGACCGGCTGCATGGCGGCGCTGGACGCCGAAGCCTACTTCGAGTCAATTCCGGCCGGGGCCTCGCATGCCGGCGAAGTGTTTGCCGCGGCCGAATCTGCCGCCGCGGCCGGACACTGACCCGCGGCCGCAGGCGCATCCGGCGCACGACACCCCGGTTCCTGCGCGTGGCCAGGCTCTCCGACCTGAAGACGCTGGTGCAGCGAGCCCGCGAGCGTGATGCGGCCGCAGACACCGCGCCCGCACGCGTCGTCGCGGCGACAACCCGCGCCGCAGGTGCCAAGCGCCGCACTGCGGTGGCGAAGAACGCCGATGCGGACGTCGACATTGCGCAGGAATTCTCCGACGTGACGCCGCTTGCGTCGCGCAATGCCACCGCGCGTACGCGCGAGCGCCCCGCCCCGATTGCGCAGCGGCGGATCGACGACGAGCGCGATGCGCTCGAGATGTCCAAGTACGGCGCCGAACCCTCGCCCCAGTCCTGGGACATCGGCCAGGAACTCGAAGGCGCGCAGACCTACCTGCGTCAAGGGCTCGGCACCGACGTGCTCACGAAGTTGCGGCGGGGACACTGGGTCGTGCAATGCGAGCTCGACCTTCATCGCCTGACCGCCGACGGGGCCCGCGACGCGCTCGCCGATTTCCTGGTCGACGCCCGGCACCGGGGCATCCGCTGCGTGCGGGTGATCCATGGCAAGGGCTTGAGCTCGCCCAATCGCGAGCCGGTGCTGAAGAGCAGAGTGCGCCGCTGGCTCTCGCACTGGGACGAGGTCCTGGCCTATTGCGAGGCGCCACATTACGCTGGCGGCAGCGGCGCGGTCGTGGTGCTGCTGCGCGGAAGCTGATCCGCTGCGCTCGCTGCTCAGGCGAGCGTGCGATGCGTGAGCGCGGGCAGCCTGCGCTGCACATCGTCGATGCGCGCAGGATCGATGTCGCCGGCGACAACCCCAGCGCCTTCCGCCCGGCTCGCCACCACGGCTCCCCACGGATCGATCAGCATCGAGTGCCCCCACGTCCTGCGCCCGCCCGGATGCGTTCCGGTCTGCGCCGCCGCAAGCACGTAGCACTGGTTCTCGATCGCCCGCGCGCGCAGCAGCACTTCCCAATGGGCTTCGCCGGTGCGCGCGGTGAACGCCGCCGGTACGACGATCAGCGCGAGATCGGGGAGGCGCCGGTAGAGCTCGGGAAAGCGCAGGTCGTAGCAGATCGACAATCCGATCCGCCCGCAGGGCGCATCGAAGCTTGCGGTTTCGCGGCCTGCCATGATGGTCCGCGCTTCATCGTAATCCTCGTCGCCATGGGTGTAGCGAAACAGGTGGATCTTGTCGTAGCGGGCGACCCGCGTACCCTCGGGACCGTAGACCAGCAGCGCCTGGCGTACCCGCTCGGGATCGCCGCTTTCGAGCGGCACACTGCCGCCGATGACGTATTGGCGATGGCGCTTCGCCATCCGTGCGAGGAAGGCCTGCTCGACGCCGTCGCCGTCGCGCTCGCTGGCCGCCAGCTTGTCGCGGGCAGAGAGCCCCATCAGGCCGAAGTTCTCGGGCAGCACGACGAGTTTCGCGCCTTCGCGCGCCGCAGCGTCGACCAGGTCTTCGGCCATCAGCAGGTTGTCGGCAATGTCGGCACCGGATGTCATCTGGATCGCCGCGACCCGCATTGTCGAACGCATCCCTGCGCTCACGTTCAACGCCTCGGTCCGGCGGACGGAACTGCCGCGGCGGCAGGACGGCACCACAGTGCCGGAGCGGGTGACAACGGGATCGTCCCAGTTCCCGGTCACTAGGTACTCGTAGCTGAACAGTTGATCGAAGGGATTGTTGAACATCTTCTGCGCGAGCAGCGTGCCTGCACCGACGGCCGCGCCCACCAGCGGATTGGCGAGGAACAGCGCGGCGGCTCCCGCCGAAATACCGCTCGAGAGCGAAGGCTGCACCCGCACCCTGAGCGTCTGCGTCTCGCGCGCGAGGTCGGCGTCGCCTGCGATGTCGACGATCGCCGCGGTACCGGCGAGCCGCAGATCGTCAGTATGCATGACCCCGTTCTGCATGGTCACCGCCCCGGTCACACTGTCGAACGCAAAACCAGCGCTGAACACATCGCGAAAGTCGAGCGCGACCCGGCGTGGCAGCGCCTGCAGCGACAGCACGCCGAGCAACCTCCCCACTCCAGGCTCGATCTTCGTGAACTGGCCGGTACCCGACTTGAGCGTGAAGGCTCCGGACAGTGAGGGGTAATCGAACGCGCTCGGCGCGCCGTCCCAGGCTACTTCCCCGTCGATTTTTGACGCTGCGCCCTTGATGAGGCCGGGCCAGCCGAAGCGTCCCAGGAATGCGCCGGCGTCCTTGATGTCAAGGTCGACCGTGAGTCGCGTCTGCGACCGGCCTGTCGCATTGCGCCACCAGCCGTTGGCGTCGATGCGCCCGGTGTCGTTCACCAACGCCAGCTTTCGGATATGCCAGTCGGGACCCACGGGATCCGCGACGAGATCGAGCGCGCCCAGCGCATGTCCTTTGGACGCGAACGCATCGGCGGTGAGATCGACTTCGGGCCAGCGGCCCAGGGCCGCGGGCGCCGCACTCGTGGCGGCGGGTGCCGCACTTGCGTCCGCAGCCACCCTCGCCGCAGGGTGCGGCGACGCCAGCAGCGAAAGCTTCGCCAGGCGCGCGGCCAAGCGACCATGAGGATGGGCGCTGTCCACGCCATGCCATACAGCGGTTCCGGAAACCTCATCACCCTCGAGGCGCAGCCGCCAGTCGGCGCCATCGCGCCGCGCGACGACCGCGACCTGTCGCGAAGTTTCGGCCCAGCGCCGACAGTGACATTGGTATCGATGTCGACGCCTTCGATGGCAAGTGCGTCCTTCGCCTGCACCGCATCGGCTGTGCCCGTGTCGACGTCGAGCCAGTCGTCGACGTCGAGCGCTGCAACGTCGCCGCGGATCCAGGTCCCGGGCCGGTCGGCAGTAGCCTGGCTTGCCGCCGCCTTGCCGAGCAGCACTAGCGCGCGGTCTGCAACGAGCCCCGTGCCGCCGTCACTGCGGTGCACCAGCAGCCGGCCGGCGGGCGCATAGTCGGCGACGATCCGGTCAGCCTTCGCGCCGAGCGCCCGTCGCTCGACGTGCAGCGCGGTGCTCGACGCCGCAGTCTTTCCGAGCGGAGCGGGAAGGTCGATCGTCACGCCCACGAGCTTCGAATCGACGCTCCACGCCGGCACGCCGTCCTTGGCGGTGAGCGCAAAGCGCCAATCCGCATTTCCCGCCACGCGGTCGAGCAGCGGAAGCTGGAACTGCGTGCGCAGCGTCCCAAGGTTCGCCGTTCCGGTGGCATCGACCCGCACGGCTCCGTCCACGCTGCTGGCGATCTGCAGCCTGGCCGGGCCTCCAAGCGCCTGCGCCGCGATGTCAGGTGCATGCACGCCGTCCTGAGTGAACACTAGGCTTCCGTTCATGCCGTCGAGCTGCGGCGCTCCGGAAAAGTGGATCGCGTTGTCGGTCATCGTGTAGCTCCCCGCCACGGTTGCGGGAGCGGGGCCGTCCAGTGGCAGGTCGAGCCTGAGCGCGAGGCGGCCGACGCCGGTCGCGGTGGCGCCATCGGCCACATGGTCGATCCATCCTGCGACGGGGCTTGCGGCGATGAAGTCCAGGAATGCGCGCGTGGGGCCGGTTGCGCTGCCGTCGACCGAGAGCACGGCGTGCGGACCGCGCAAATCCGCGATGGTCACGTGAGTCGTGGCGATCCGCACGTCGCCGACGCTGCCTTGCGTGGCGACGAACGATAACTGCGGACCGTCGACGGTCAGCGTTCCGTCCATGCCGCTGATTGCCGGCCAGCCTTCCGCATAATCGAAGTTGACGCCCTTCGCCGCGACGCTTACGGTGAACGTCCCGTCCGCCGCCGCCGCGAACGGAAATCGCGCGAGATCGCCACTGAGCTTGAGCTTGGCGTCGTTCGACGTTCCCTGAGTGATCGCGCGATGCAGCCATGTTCGCAGCGATGCACCGGCGGCGAGGGGAACGTAGCGCCAGGCATCGGCGAAATTGGCGCGCGTCAACTGCGCGCCGAGATCGGCCACCCCCGGGCCATCGATGCCGGCCCGCCAAGTTCCCGCGAACGTACCGGCGAGCTGCGGATTCGCGAAGCTCAGACCCATGAACCGCAGCGTTAGCGGCTCGTCTCCCGAAACCCACTCGACGTTGCCGTCCAGGCGCTGCAACGCGATCGGGTCAGCAAAGATCCGCGGCAACGCGATGGTTGCGCCAGCGGTGGCGAATCTGAGCATCCCGTGCCGCTGGTCGGCCTCGAGGCTGCCACTCAGGTTCGATGCGCCGGGCCACGCGCCGAGCGGCGCGAATCCGACGGCGTCGAAACGGCCCCGGGCTGCGAAGGTGTCCGGGGAGTCGGCCGCTCCGGTCCATGCGATCGAGCCGTCGAAGAGCGTTCCCCGCGGTGCAAGCTGCTCGAGATCATCCCGCAATCGCCCGGGCAGAGGCACTGCGGCTGCTAGGGCAGCCACCGGAGCGAGATCGAAGCGGTCGAAGGTCAGGCGCCCACCTGCGCCGCCGTCGGCCGCGGACGAATCGAGGTGCAGCGAAAAATTCATCGGAGCAACCTGCGTTCCGTCAGGCAATGTGAATGACAGTGCCTCGGCGCTCACGTCGCTGTGCGTCGCCGTCTGCTTCCACCGTGCGCGTCCGGCGAGATGCGCAAGGGTCAGTGGCGCGAGGCGCGGTTCAAGCGTCGCGGCGACATCGGTCAACTCCAGATCGGCGACGGCGACCTGCGGCCTGGAGTCCTTCATCTCGACCCACATCCGCAGCGCACCCTTGCCACTTGCCATCGGCGCCGGTAGCGGCAGCCAGTTGCCCCAGGCGGCGATATCCGCGTAATCGAGCCGCAGGTAAACGCGCCCGTCGAGGCCTCTCGAATCGGTGCGCGAGCCGCGCGTGAGGTCGGCGCGAAGATCGACCGGCGCAGCAAGATCGGTAGGTGGAGCCCCGGTGAGGCCGATATGCCAGTGTCCGAACCGCTGCTCGAGACGAAACTCGACGTGGTCGAGGATCAGTTGCGGCGCAGCGCGAAGATCGTCGTTCCAGACCAGGAGTGCGTCGTGCACGGCAATTCGAGGCTGCTGCAACAGCCAGTCGGCGAATGCCGTATCGCCGGCGTCAGCCTCGGATTCGATCTCGACGCCTGCCACATGCAGCCGGCCTTGCGCGTCGCGGCGCAACCACAACCGCGGCGAATCGATCGAGAGCTCCTTGAGGCGCAGGTGCAAGAGTGGCAGCGACGTCCATGCGACGACGAGGTCGACGCGAGGCAAGTCGAGCAGCGGCGAGGCGCCCGCGCTGCGATCCCCTACGCGGAAACCGCGGATCGACAGCTTCGGATTCCAACCGTCCCAGCCGGTGCGCAGTGCATCGATCTCGACCGGCTGCCCGATCCTGGCGCTCAGCCACCGCGCGACCTCCGCGCGATGCGCCTCGAGCTGCGGGAAGACGATCAAACGGATAGACAGCAGCAGGATGCAGAATGCACCGGCTACGACCAGCATGGCAGTCGTCGCGAGCTGCAGCATCCGCTCGATCCGGCGCTGCGACGACACGGTCGTAGGCATAATGAGCGTGGCTTTTCCTGCGAACGATTGTAGCGGAAGCCCCTCGTGTGCCAGGCCGCAAGGCTCCGATGTCGAAGCGACTGTCCCCCTTAAGCGCACTGACGACGCCCATAATTGACCTCGATCGCGCCCTCGCGTTCAGCGCCTGGGTGACGCGCGCGCTCACCGCGGACCCAACGCTGCGGGCCGAGCTCGATGCCACGCTGGACCAGGCTTTCGACTGGGACGCGCAGCGAGCCGCCCTCGACGCGATTGCCGCGGGCGACGACGCCGCGTCCCTTGCGCTTGCGCTGCGCCGGATGCGAACGCGGGTCTTCCTGCATACGCTCGCCCGCGATCTGACCGGGCGCGCCGACTTTCACGCGGTCGTCGCAGCGATGAGCACCCTCGCCGAGGTCGCCCTCACTGCGGCGGTGGACCTGCACACCCGCGCGCTTTCCGCAATCCACGGGTTGCCGATCGGGGCCGAGACTGGCCGCCCGCAGGCGTTGATCGTCGTCGGCATGGGCAAGCTCGGCGGAAGCGAGCTCAACGTGTCATCCGATATCGACCTCGTCTTCGTCTATCCCGAGGAAGGCGAGACCGCGGGACCTGCATCGGTCGCGAATCGTGAGTTCTTCGATCGCCTCGGTCGCCGCGTGATCGCTGCGCTCGCCGATGTCGACGGCGCTGGCTATGTGTTCCGGGTCGACATGCGGCTGCGTCCCTATGGGGCGAGCGGAGCGCTCACCTGCTCGTTCGCCGCACTGGAGCAGTATCTGGTGACGCAGGGGCGCGCTTGGGAGCGCTACGCCTGGCTCAAGGCCCGACCGCTCACCGGCGAGCGCCACGACGAGCTCGACCAACTGGTGACGCCTTTCGTCTATCGGAAATATCTCGACTACGACGCCTACGAGGGCCTGCGCGGCATCCACCGTCAGATCCGCGAGCAGGAGCGGCGCCAGCACGTCGCGAGCGACATCAAGCTGGGCCCGGGCGGCATCCGCGAGATCGAGTTCACCGTGCAGGCACTGCAAATCGTCCGTGCCGGACGCGAACCGGCACTGAGGCTGCGCGGCACGCTGCCCGCGCTTGCAGCGCTCTCCGCGCGCGGGCTGGTAGCCTCGTCCTCGGCGCGCGTCCTCGAAGACGGCTACCTGTTCCTGCGCCGACTTGAACATCGCCTGCAATACCGCGACGATCGCCAGACGCAGATCGTCCCTGCGGACCCGGCCGAGCGCGCCCGCCTCGCAGCAGTGATGGGGTTCGAGGATGCGGCGCAGTTCGACGCAGGCGCTCGACGCGCAGCGCGCAGCGGTCGCGCGCCAGTTCACCGCAGCCTTCGAGCGGCCCGGCGACGCCGTGCACGCGCAGAACGCCCCGGGCGAAAACTGGTCCACGTTGTGGGACGATCCGCAGGCCGGGCCGGAGACCCTCGCCTGGGTCGCGGATCAGGGTTTCGACGATCCGCAAGCCCTGCTGGGCAAGCTCGCACGCATGCGCGAGTCGCGACGCTACCTGCAGTTGCCGGCCCTGTCGCGCGAGCGCTACGACCAGCTCGTTCCCGGGCTGCTTGCCGTCGCCGCAACCCTGCGCGCGCCGGGAGTGCCGGCGGCGGATGTCGCAACGCGGCTCTTCGCGCTGCTGGACACCGTCAGCCGTCGCAGTGCCTACCTTGCGCTGCTGGCCGAGCACCCGCCGCTTTTGCCACGACTCGCGCAACTGATGGGTGCGTCGGCATGGGCGGCCGATTACCTGACGCGGCGGCCGCTGCTGCTCGACGAGCTGCTGGACGCCCGCGTGCTGCTTGCCCCGCCCGACTGGGAAGCGTGGCGCAGCGAGCTCCTCCGCGTGCTCGATGCAAGCGCAGGCGATGCCGAGGCGTCGATGGACGCGCTGCGGCATTTCCAGCACGCCCAGGCATTCCGGCTGCTCGCGCAGGACCTGGCGGGCCGGATGAGCGTCGAGCGTCTCGCCGATCATCTGTCCGCGCTCGCCGATGCGATCCTCGAGGCGACGCTGGGCGGTTGCTGGCGAGCACTGCAAGGCGATGTCGCGCCGCCGCCCCGTTTCGCGATCGTCGGCTACGGCAAGCTCGGCGGCAAGGAGCTCGGCTATGCGTCGGACCTCGACCTGGTCTTCCTCTGCGACGCCGGGCCGGAGGATGGCAGCGATGGACCCGATCCAGCAGCGGTACCTGCGTCTCGCGCAACGCATCAACACCTGGCTCAGCAGCGCCACCGCCGCCGGCCGCCTCTACGACACCGATCTCAGGCTGCGGCCCGACGGCGCCGCCGGACTGATGGTGTCCAGCCTCGCCGCGTTCGGGCGCTACCAGCGCGGGCAGGCTTGGACCTGGGAACACCAGGCGCTCACCCGCGCGCGCTTCGTCACCGGAGACGGCGCGATCGGTGCCGCGTTCGAGGCGCTACGCAAAGACGTGCTGTGCCTGCCGCGCGATCCCGCGAAGCTCGCCGCGGACGTCGTCGCCATGCGAACGAGGATGAGCGCGGGCCATGCGAATTCCACGCCTGCATTCGATCTGAAGCACGACCGTGGCGGCATGGTCGACATCGAGTTCGTGGTCCAGTACCTGGTGCTGGCGCACGCGCATCACCATCCGCAACTCACCCGCAACGCAGGCAACATCGCACTGCTGTCGATGGCCGCGCAGGCCGGACTGCTGCCGGAAGCGCTCGCGAAGGATAGCGCCGATGCGTATCGCGAGTACCGCCGCCTCCAGCACCAGGTGCGACTGACCGGCGCGACACATGCGCGCGTCGACCCTGCACCGCAGGCCGAGCGCCGCGCGAGCGTCGATGCACTGTGGACAGAGACGCTGGGGCCGCGGCCGGATCGGCTAGAATCGGCCCATCGCAAACGAGGAGTCGCTCCCCATGTCGATGGCTGACCGCGACGGCTGGATCTGGTACGACGGCAAGATGGTGCCGTGGCGCGACGCGACGACCCACGTATTGACGCACACGCTGCATTACGGCATGGGTGTCTTCGAAGGACTGCGCTGCTATGCCACCGCGCGCGGACCGGCGATTTTCCGCCTGAGTGATCACACCGCGCGGCTGTTCCGCTCGGCCCGCATTTTCGGCATGAAGATCCCGTTCAGTGCCGAGCAACTGAACAGCGCGCAGCGCGCCTGCGTGCGCGAGAACAAGCTCGAAGCCTGCTACATCCGGCCGATCGCGTTCTACGGGTCGGTCGCGATGGGCGTCGCCGCACGGTCGAACCCGGTGCTGGTCGCGATCGCTGCGTGGCCGTGGGGCGCTTACCTCGGCGCCGAGGGCATCGAAAAAGGCATTCGCGTCAGGACCTCGTCGTACACGCACCATCATCCCAACATCACGATGTGCGGCGCCAAGGCGGTGACCAACTACGCGGTGTCGATCCTCGCCAATCAGGAGGCGACGCAGGACGGCTACGAGGAGGCGATGCTGCTCGATCCGCAGGGCTACGTGTGCCAGGGTTCCGGCGAAAACATGTTCATTGTGCGCGACGGCAAGCTGCACACACCGGACCTGTCGGGAGGCGCGCTCGCCGGGATCACGCGCGCGACGATCATCGAATTCGCCGCCGAGATCGGCGTACCGGTGGTCGAGCGCAGAATCACCCGCGACGAGATCTACGTCGCCGACGAAGCGTTCTTCACCGGCACCGCCGCCGAGGTGACGCCGATCCGTGAGCTCGATCGCCGGCCGATTGGCGAAGGCTCACGCGGTCCGGTCACCGAGCGCCTGCAGCGAATGTTCTTCGACGCGGTCAACGGCCGCGATGCCGCGCACGCGCATTGGCTCACGCCGGTGCTCGAATGACCGATTCCGCCGAGCTGCCGGTCGTTGTCGTTCGTGCGAGCGACTTGCCGGCGTACTGTCCGAATCCGGCGATGCCGCTGTGGAGTTCGCATCCGCGCGTCTATCTCGACGTCGCCGACGAAGGCGAGGTGATGTGCCCCTACTGCGGCACGCGCTATCGCCTCGAGGGCGATGCCGGAGGCGCCCACCGCTGAAGCCCGACGCTCTTAGCGACCCCGCGGCGGCGTCCCCGGCAAGACGCAGCAACGACGACCGCGTGCTGGTGATCGCGCCGTCTTGGGTCGGGGATGCGATCCTGTCCGAGCCGTTGGTTGCGGCGCTGTCCGCGTCGGGCTTGCATGGCGCAATCGACGTCGTTGCGCCGCCGTGGTGCGCCCCCGTCTACGCGCGGATGCGCGGTGTCGGCCGAATCATCGACAATCCCGTCGCACACGGTCGTCTAGCGCTTGCCGCCCGCCGCGCGCTCGGGCGCGAGCTGCGCGCAGCGGCCTACACGCGGGCCTACGTTCTGCCGAACACGTGGAAATCTGCGCTGGTGCCGTATTTCGCGCGCATTCACCAGCGCATCGGTTTCGTCGGGGAACTTCGCTACGGCCTCCTCACCGAGGCGCGCAAGCTCGACCGCAAGGCGACTCCGCGCCTGGTGACCCGCTACGCGTCGCTTGCAATGCCATCAGGGGCGCCGGTTGCCGCGGTGCCCGCCCCGATCCTCGTTCCCGATCGCGCAAACCTCGTGGAGGCCACGAACGCGCTCGGCCTCGCGCGCGACCGACCGGTCGCGATCCTGTGCCCCGGCGCCGAATTCGGACCCGCCAAGCGCTGGCCCACGGAGCATTTCGCGACACTCGCACAAGCGCTGCTCGACGACGGACACGCGGTGTGGATCCTCGGCTCGCCGAACGACAAGCCGATCGCCACCGCGTTGCTCGCGGGGCTCGGTGCGCGGGCACCGGAGGTCGCCGACCTGACCGGACGCACCGACCTCGGCAGCGCGATCGACCTGATGTCGGCGGCGGATGTCGTGATCAGCAATGATTCGGGATTGATGCACGCGGCAGCCGCGGTCGGCGCACGGGTGGTCGCGCTGTTCGGTTCATCGTCGCCCGTGTACACACCCCCGCTCTCCACCCGGGCGTCCATCGCCCGGATCGAGATCGAATGCAGCCCTTGCTTCAAGCGCGAATGTCCACTCGGGCATTTCAAGTGCATGCGCGATCTGTCGCCGCGATTGGTCTACAATCTGGCGCGCGATCGCCCTCCCGGCAGGCTCGTTCGCGGGGTTGCCGGCGGACCCGCCCGCAGCATTCCCGGTGGACCCGGCGGTGCCGGCTAGCGAGTCGCGGACTTCCTCCGCCATGCCTACTGCGCGCACCCCTCCGATCTTCACCTCGCCGCAGGACGCTGCGCGCGCATTCTACGAAGCCTTCGAAGCGCGCGATATCGACGCGATGATGGCGACCTGGGCGGACGACGAGGAGATCGTCTGCGTCCACCCGGGAGGCATCCGGCACGTCGGCTACGACGCGGTGCGCAATGCATTCGAGCATCTGTTCTCCGGCGGATCCAGGCTCCGCTTCAGGTTCGAGAACGTCGTTGTGCTCGATACGGTCGGTCTCGCAATGCAGAGCCTGATCGAGCAGGTGCAGGCTGGCGACGACGGCGCGACCGGCACCGCAATTGCAACCAATGTGTTGCTGCGCACGCCGTCGGGCTGGCGCATCGTCTGCCATCACGCGTCGCCAGCCCCTGCGGTCAGCGACATACCGCTTACCGGCCCGCTGCACTGAGACACCAAAAACGTGTCCGTCCCGGGTTTCCGCGAAAACGTGGTCCGTCCCGGGTTCTCGGGTTTCAGGCGGTGCCGCCGACAGTAAGGCCGTCGATCTTCAATGTCGGCTGGCCGACGCCGACGGGGACGCTCTGGCCGTCCTTGCCGCAGGTGCCGATGCCGCCGTCGAGGGCGAGATCATTGCCAACCATGGTGACGCGGGTCAGCACGTCGGGACCATTTCCGATCAGCGTTGCGCCTCGTACCGGCCAGGCGAGCTTGCCGTCTTCGATCATCCAGGCTTCGGCTGCCGAAAACACGAACTTGCCGTTGGTGATGTCGACCTGGCCGCCGCGGAAATTGGCGGCATAGAGTCCGCGTTCGACCGATGCGATGATTTCGGCAGGATCGCGCTCGCCCGCGAGCATGATCGTATTGGTCATCCGCGGCATCGGCAGATGCGCGAACGATTCGCGCCGGCCGTTGCCGGTCACGCCGGCTCCCATGAGTCCCGCATTCATGCGGTCCTGCATGTAGCCGCGAAGGATCCCGTCCTCGATCAGCACGTTACGCTGCGTCGGATTGCCCTCGTCATCGAGATTGAGCGATCCGCGCCGTTCGATGAGCGTCCCGTCATCGACGACGGTGACGCCTGGTGCGCCAACGCGCTCGCCCATGCGCCCAGCGAACGCGCTTGAACCCTTCCGGTTGAAGTCACCCTCGAGGCCGTGACCGATCGCCTCGTGCAGCAGGATGCCGGGCCAGCCGCTGCCGAGCACGACGGTCATGTTGCCTGCCGGCGCTTCACGGGCCGACAGGTTGAGCAGCGCCTGGTCCACCGCAGCAACTGCGTACGCCTCGAGGCGCGCGTCGTCGAAAAAGCGATAGTCGAAGCGCCCGCCGCCGCCGGCATAGCCCTGCTCGCGGCGGCCGTCCTGCTCGACGATGACGGTCAGCGACACACGCACGAGCGGACGCACATCGGCGGAAATCTGCCCGTCACTGCGCACGATCAGCACGGTTTCGTGCTCGCCGGCCAGCGCGGCCATCACCTGCACGACCCTCGGATCGCGCTCTCGTGCCTTACGCTCGATGCGCGTAAGCAACGCGACCTTGTCGGCTTCCTGCAAGCTCGCCAGCGGGTCCGCGCTGCGGATAGAGGCGATGCGCCCCATCGCGTCGGACTAGCGGCGCTGATGCCGATTGCCCCTGGCGTCCGATCGCCCGCACGGCGACCGCGGCCTCGTTCAGCGCCGCAAGCGAGATGTCGTCGGAATAGGCGAGCGCCTGCTTGTCGCCGCTGACCGCCCGCACACCGACGCCACGGTCGATCGAGAAGCTGCCCGCCTTGACGATCCCTTCTTCCAGACTCCAGCTCTCGAAGCTCGAGTGCTGGAAGTAGAAATCGGCGAAGTCAACATCGTGGCTGTGCACCGATGCGAGCGAGCGCGATACCTGGTCGAGGTCGAGGCCGGCCGGGGCCAGCAGCACGCGTTCGGCCTTGGCCTGGAAAGATTCGGACGGCAGATTCGTCGCAGGGATACTCACGGAAATCCTTCATTGCGATCCCGCCGGCTCAGTGCTTGACCGCGTCGCGGATTTCCCGCAGCAGGACGATCTGTTCCGGTGGTGCGGCCGGCGCCGGCGGGGTCTTGTTCTTCAGCTTGTTGATCTGCTTCACCATGATGAAAATGATCACCGCGAGGATCAGAAAATTGATGATGGCCGTAATGAAGTTGCCGTAGGCAAACAGCGGGACCCCGGCCTTGGTCAGCGCCTCGTAGGTCATCGGCCCGCTGTACCCCGCGGGCGCATCCTTCAGCATGATGAAGTAGTTCGAGAAATCGAGGCCCCCCAGGATCCTGCCGACGACCGGCATGATGATGTCCTTGACCAGCGAATCGACGATCTTGCCGAATGCGACGCCGATGATGATGCCAACTGCGAGATCGACGACGCTTCCCTTGACCGCAAATTCCTTGAACTCGCTTGTAAACGACATGGATGCTCCTCCTTGGTCGACTTCACACCCTTCCAGCCATCGGCGCCGGAAGGCCCCGGCTTCACACGGCGGCCTCCCCCGATTCCCCGGTGCGGATCCGCAGCACCTGTTCGACTGCCGTCACGAAAATCTTGCCGTCGCCGATCTTGCCCGTGCGCGCCGCACGGATGATCGCCTCGATCGCCCGCTCGACGAGGCCGTCGGCAATGACCAGCTCGACCTTGACCTTGGGCAGGAAATCGACGACGTATTCGGCGCCGCGGTAGAGCTCGGTGTGCCCTTTCTGGCGCCCGAAACCCTTGACCTCGGCGACCGTCAATCCCGTGACGCCGACTTCCGACAGCGCCTCGCGAACCTCGTCCAGCTTGAACGGCTTGATGATCGCTTCGATTTTCTTCATCGGAGGGCGGGAACGGGATGGAAGCGGCGCCGCAAAGGATACACGAACGATCCGGCGCGCGGCGCTGCGGTCGGGAACCCGGCAGACAGCGGGCGCCACTACCTCGGCCCCGACGCGCTCCCATTCGTCCCACGCCGACGTGATCGGGTAGCGCCAGTCCTTGCCGAAGCCTCGCGGCGTGATGCGGATGCCCACCGCCCCCTGCCGGCGCTTGTATTCGCTGATCTTGATCAGCCTCACGACGCGCCGGACGTCTTCGGGCGAGTGGCCGCGCGCAACGATGTCGGACGGATGCGAGATCGTGCTCGACGTAGGCCTCGAGGATGGCGTCCAGCACGTCGTAGGGTGGCAGCGAATCCTGGTCGGTCTGGTCCGGGCGCAGCTCAGCCGACGGCGCGCGGGTGATGATCCGCTCGGGAATCACGCGACCCAGCCGATTCCGGTACCGGGCGAGCCGGTACACCAGCGTCTTGCTGATGTCGCGGAGCACCGCGAAGCCGCCGGCCATGTCGCCATAGAGTGTTGCGTACCCCACCGCCATCTCGGACTTGTTCCCGGTGGTCAGCACGATCGCGCCCGATTTGTTGGACAGTGCCATCAGCAGCGTTCCGCGGATGCGCGCCTGGATGTTCTCCTCGGTTGCGTCGGCGGCAAGGCCACTGAATTCGCCCGCGAGCGAGCCGAGGAATGACCCGAACATCGGCTCGATCGGGATCTCGTCGTAGCGAACTGCGACGATTCCCGCCATCGCGCGCGCGTCCTCGAGGCTCATCGGCGCGCTGTATTGCGACGGAAGCATCACCGCGCGCACGCGGTCGCGGCCCAGCGCATCGACGGCGATGGCGAGCGTCAGCGCCGAGTCGATGCCTCCGGACAGCCCGATGATGACGCCCGGAAACCCATTCTTGCCGACGTAATCGCGTACGCCCATCACCAGCGCGGCATAGACGTGGGCCTCGAGCTCGGGATCGAGCGCACCGCGCACCGGCTTCGGCACCGCGCCGTCGAATTCAGCGATCGCCAGGGTCTCGTGCCACGCCGGAAGTTGCTGCGCAATGTTGCCGTCACGCGCCATCACGAACGACGCGCCGTCGAAGACCAGTTCGTCCTGGCCGCCGACGCGATTGACGTAGACGAGCGGCAATCCGGTCTCGCGGGCGCGCGCCGCCGACTGCGCGCAGCGCTCAGCCTGCTGCCGCGTGTGGTACGGCGATCCATTGGGAATGGCGATGAGCTCGGCGCCTGCCTGCGCGTGCCTGCGCAGCGGGTTCGGGGTGCCACGCGTCCTCGCACACGATCGCGCCAACGCGCCGCCCTGCGACGTCGAACACGCACGGAGCGCTCCCCGGAGCGAAGTAGCGCTCTTCGTCGAAGACGGTGTAATTCGGCAGGCACTGCTTGCGGTAGACTCGCTCGACGCGGCCGTCGCGCAGAACCGCAAGCGAATTGTGGCGCCTGCCCGCGTCGCGCTCGGGAAAGCCGACTAGCGCGACAACGCCGCGTACTTCAGATGCAAGCGCCGCAAGCTCGGCGGCGCAGGCGTCGAGGAACGCCGGCCGCAGCAGCAGATCCTCGGGAGGGTAGCCGCACAGCGAGAGCTCGGGGGTGACGGCAAGGGCGGCGCCCGCCTGCCGTGCCTGCCGGATCGCAACGAGCAGCGCGCTCGCGTTCCCAGGGAGATCGCCGAGCCTCTGGTTAAGTTGCGCCAGCGCGATCCGCATCGCGAAATGCTAGCACGCGCATCGGCAACCTCCGGGCGCGGCGCCGCCCTTGAGTGGGTGCCTCGGAGCGGCGACAATCGCAGCGAAATCATGCCTGTGCCCTTCCGCCCCTTCCGCTCATTCCCCCAACCGGGACGCCATCGCCGCGTCGCCAGAGGTTCGCGACGACATCGGCATCGAGTCGATCACCGCCGACGACTGGGATCGCGTCGCGGGACGCGCACCGCTGCTGTCGCACGCGTATTTCTGCGCGCTGCACGAGACCCGCTGCGCCGCACCGGAAACCGGCTGGACACCACGCTTTCTGACGGCGTGGGAGCACCGCCGGCTCACCGGTGCGATGCCGCTCTACGAAAAGATGCACAGTTACGGCGAGTACGTATTCGACTGGGGTTGGGCCGACGCCTACCGGCGGCATGGCCGGCGCTACTATCCGAAGCTCCTCGCAGCGATACCCTTCACGCCGGTGCCAGGGCCGCGCCTGCTCGCCCCCGAGCCGCGAACGCGCCAGGCATTGCTCGCCGGGGCGCTCGCGCGCCTCGGACGCGGTGCATCGTCGCTGCACATCCTGTTCACCGACTCCGGGCAGACCGCCGAGGCTGCGGCCGCCGGGATGGTTGTGCGCGAGGGTGTGCAATTCCATTGGCGCAACCCGGGCTACCGGGACTTCGCCGATTTCCTCGCCGCGTTCAATCACGACAAGCGCAAGAGGATCCGGCAGGACCGGAAGCGCATCGCGGAAGCGGGAGTCACCTTCGTGCGCAAGCGAGGCCCGGAGATTACTGCGGCCGACTGGGCCTTGCTCTTCGAATGCTACGAGCGCACCTATGCAGCGCACCGCTCGACGCCGTACCTGTCGCTCGAATTCTTCGAGCGAATAGGCGCGACGATGGCGGGGCATCTGCTGCTGGTGCTGGGCCTGCGTGGTGGCAAGCCGCTGTGCGCGGCGCTCGACGTGTACAACGAGCAGACGCTATGGGGGCGCTACTGGGGTACGCGCGAGTACGTGCCCAACCTCCATTTCGAGGCCTGCTATTACCAGGCGATCGAGTTCTGCATCGAGCGCGGTATCGCCTGCTTCGAAGGGGGGGCCCAGGGCGTGCACAAGCTCGCACGCGGCCTCGTTCCCACTGTGACGCACTCGCTGCACGCGATCGCCGATCCGGCGTTCGCGCGGGCGATCGAGGAGTACTGCGCGCGCGAGCGTAGCGATGTCGCGCATGCGATCCACGAGCTCGAAGCGAGCACGCCGTATCGGCCCGCGGCTCCCGCCGAGTAGATGCTGGAGGACGTCTTCCGATGAAATCACCGCAGGCACACCGACACGCTGCTCCTCACCCGCGCTGGACCGGTCGCGACGCTGACCTTCAACCGGCCCTCGGCGCTCAATGTCCTCGACCTCGCGATGATGGACGCGCTGATCCTGCATACGGCCGCCCTCGCCGCGGACACGTCGCTGCGGGTGGTGGTGCTGCGCGGTGCCGGGCGCCACTTCATGGCCGGCGGCGATCTGCGGACTTTCGCGACGCGGCTCGCGGGCGAGCGCGAGAACCTGCAGCGCGATTTCGAAGCGATCGTGCTGCGGGTGCAGACCGCGATCGAGCAGATCCACCGGATGCCGCACCCGGTGATCGCCGCGGTGCAGGGCGCGGTGGCGGGATTCGGGCTGTCGATTGCCTGCGCCTGCGATCTTGTCGTCGCGGCCGACGACGCAGTGTTCGCGTCAGCCTACCGCAATATTGGCGTCAATCCCGATGGCGGCGCCACCTGGTCGCTGCCGCGCATCGTCGGCATGCGCAAGGCGTTCGAGATTTGCCTGCTATCCGAGCGCTTCGGGGCGGACGCGGCGCTACGCTGGGGGCTCGTCAACCGCGTCGTCGACGCGACGAAGCTCGACGCCGTCGTCACCGAGTGGACGCGGTCGATCACCGAAGGGCCGGTGCAGGCGCTACGCAGCATCAAGCGGCTGTTGCGCGACTCGACCGACCGCTCGCTCACCGAGCAGCTTGCGGCGGAGGCGCGAAGCTTCGGTCAGTGCGCAGCCGCCGCCGATTTCGCGGAAGGTGTCGACGCGTTCCTCGCCAAGCGCGCGCCGCGCTTCGCTGGCTCGACGGGCCGCGACTAGCGCGCCCAGCGCGTGCCTACGCGCAGGAGGGCACGCGTGCGGGCTTCAACCCTTGTCGTCGCTCAACGGCGGCGTTACGACGACGGGCGACGCACCGGCATCGGCATCGAGCATCGGGCGCGACGGCCGCCGCCGCACCCGCACCGTGGTCGTGCCATGCGGTTTGGCCTGCGCCGCCCCCGCCGGTCCATCAGTGCGCCGGGTCATTCCGGCGGGATTGCCGAAGCTCGCGTTCTTCGCGCGCGGGCCGCTGCGATGGCGCAGCCCCGCGTCGCCATCGTGGTCACGCTGCGCGCCGCCATGTGCGGAGAGCGTCTTGCGGCTGAAAGGCAACGCGTTCGCATTGCTCTGCGGCTGGACCTCGTCGAAGTTGAATCGCTGGCGCTGGGGGCGATGTGGCTGCGCACCTTGCTGCGGCGGGCACCCCGCCGTTGGCGGCCGGGCGCGGTGAGAACGCTCCACGCTGCGCATTGCGCTCCCCATGCGGGTCCTTTCGCGTTCTTGGGGTTCCTGGGACCCCCTGGGCGCTTGCTGCCCTGGCGCGGCTGGGAAGGATGCGGATGGGTGGCATGCAGATGGGCCGCATGCGGATGAGCCGCATTCGCCGCGGCATTGCCGCGCGGATGCCCGCCGCCGTGGGCCGCAGGCGAGCGCGGAGCACCGGGATGCGCATTCCTGGCTCCGGCAGGACGCTCCGGCTTGCGCGCCTCGTGCGCTGCCGCCGCGGACATCGCGGCGTTGCTGCTGCGGCACTTGCGCCGGTCCGCCCGGGCGCAGTCCTGCGGACGCCATGATCGCAGCGACTTCGCCCGCTTCGAGCTCGATCAGGTCGCTGCGCTTCAGCCGCGTGGGCATCGCGACGCCTCCGTAGCGGGTGCGGATCAGCCGGCTCACCATGATGCCGAGCGCTTCGAACAGCCGTCTCACCTCACGGTTACGCCCTTCCTTCAGCACGACCTTGTACCAGTGGTTCGAGCCTTCCTCGTCGCCGCCGCCGTCGACGACACTGTCGCAGCGCGCGGGGCCGTCGTCGAGGGTGACGCCGGTGGTAAGTGCGCGCAACTGGTCGTCGCTGAGCCGCCCCATCACGCGTACTGCATACTCGCGCTCGACCTCGTAGCGCGGGTGCATCAGGCGGTTGGCAAGCTCGCCCGAGTTGGTGAAGAGCAGCAGGCCCTCGGTGTTGTAGTCGAGCCGTCCGACATTGATCCACTTGCCGTTGCCGATCGACGGAAGGTTCCGGAATACCGTCGGACGTCCTTCGGGATCGTCGCGGGTGACGAGTTCGCCGGACGGCTTGTGATAGATCATGATTCGTGCCCGCGGCTCCGCAAAGCGCACTCGGACGACCTCGCCGTTGATGCGCACTTCGTCGCCGGGACCGACCTTCTGCCCCACTTCAGCGGGCATTCGATTCACGGTGATGCGCCCGGCGAGGATCATTTCCTCCATCGCCCGGCGCGAGCCGAAGCCGCAACTCGCCAGCACTTTGTGCAGGCGTTGTGGCTCGCTGAAGATTTCGTCAGTGGAGCGTTTGTGCTTCGGGGGCGGCAGGCTCTCCGCGATCCGCTGCAGCGCCAGGTTCGGCTGCGGGATCGGGCCCGGGGTTCGGGCTCGCGGGTGTGCTTGGCGCCTCGGTGGCCTTGGTGGGGGCATCAGGCATCTCCAGAAGGTGGGAGGACTCGAGGTCGGCCAGCGGCGGCAACTCGGTGATCGACCGGAGCCCGAGGTCGTCGAGGAACGCCCGCGTCGTTGCATACAACGCGGGACGGCCCGGCGTTTCACGGTGACCGACGACTTCGATCCATTGCCGGTCCTCGAGCGTTTTGACGACATACGTCGACACCGCGACGCCGCGGATCGCCTCGATGTCGCCGCGGGTGACGGGTTGCTGGTAGGCGATGATCGCCAGGGTTTCCATGACCGCGCGCGAGTAGCGCGCAGGCTTCTCCGGCGCGAGCCGGTCGAGATAAGGCTGAACCTCGGGCTTTCCCTGGAAGCGCCATCCCGAGGCGACCTGCACCAGTTCGACCTTGCGCTGCGACCACTCGAGGGCGAGCTCGCCCAGCAGCTTGCGCACGATGTCCGCGAGCAGCGGCGGATCGAACAGGCGCGCAAGCTGCGCGACTGGGACGGGCTCGCCGGCAACGAGCAGCGCCGCTTCGAGCACACCCTTGGTTTCCGAGAGATCCGTCATGGGTGTCAGCTCACCTCTCCGTCGCCATCCAGTACAAACGGCGCTTCGCCGCGCCGCTGGACGTAGAGCGGCGCGTAAGGCCCGACCTGGGTGATGCTCACGAGCTGCTCGCGCGTCAATTCGAGCAGCGCGAGGAACGTGACCACCAGGTGCGCAAGATCGGCATGCTCGGCAAAGAGCGCTGTGAATGCCATATGCCGCCCGGATTCGAGCTTGCGCAGGAGCCGGCTCATCTCCGCGCGCACCGAAAGCTGTTCGCGGGTGACCAGATGATGGCGGCTGGCACGCGCCCGCGCAACGAGTCCCGCCCATGCGCTGCGCAAATCCTCGGGGGCGACCTCGGGGAGGTGCAGCGCCGCGAGGCAGTCGAACGCGACGCGCGCCGTCGCGAAATCGCGCTCGGCCAGCGGTAGCACATCGATGTCGCGGGCGGCCTGCTTCATCCTTTCGTACTCGAGCAGCCTGCGCACCAGCTCGGCTCTCGGATCATCCACCTCGGCACCCGCCGGCGCCGGTGGCCGCGGTAGCAGCAACCGCGACTTGATCTCGATCAGCACGGCCGCCATCAGCAGGTACTCGGCGGCAAGCTCGAGCTGCGTTCTGCGCATCATCTCGACATAGCCCAGGTACTGCCGCGTCAGCTCCGCCATCGGGATGTCGAGGACGTTGATGTTCTGATGCCGGATCAGGTAGAGCAGCAGGTCGAGCGGCCCTTCGAACGTCTCGAGAAACACCTCGAGCGCCTCCGGCGGGATGTAGAGATCGCGCGGCAGCTCGTTGACTGGCTCACCATAGACGCGCGCGAGCGGCTTCGGCGCGGGCGACGGATGGACGAGGTCGAGCTCGGCAGCCGCGCTAGCCATAGGAAAGCCCCATCGCCTCGCGTACGTCGCGCATGGTTTCTCCGGCAAGTTTGCGCGCGCGCTCGCAGCCGTCGGCGACGATGTTGCGCACGAGCGTCGGATCGTCAATGTATTTCTGCGCGCGCTCGCGCATCGGCTGCTGCTCCTTGACGATCGCCTCGATGATCGGCTGCTTGCAGTCGAGGCAACCGATACCGGCGGTGGTGCAGCCGTTCCACACCCACTCGCGCGTCTCGGCGCTCGAATAGATCTGGTGCAGGGGCCAGACCGGGCAGCGCTCCGGATTGCCCGGGTCGTTGCGGTGCACGCGGGCAGGGTCGGTCTGCATCGTCCGGATCTTCCGCGCCACCTCGGCGGGCTCCTCGCGCATCAGTACCGCGTTGCCGTAGGACTTCGACATCTTCTGGCCGTCGAGCCCCGGCACCCGCGGCGTTTCGGTCAGCAGCGGCTGTGGCTCGGGCAGGATCACGCGGCGCGACCCTTCGAGATAGCCGAACAAACGCTCGCGATCTCCGAGCGACAGGTTCTGCGTCTCCTCGAGCAGCGTGCGGGCTGCCTCGAGCGCCTGGGCGTCGCCCTGCTCCCGGAACGCAGTGCGCAAGTTCTCGTAGCGCTTGGCTTTGGCGCGGCCGAGCTTCTTGACCGCGGCACGCGCCTTGTCCTCGAAGCCGGATTCCCGCCCGAAGACGTGGTTGAAGCGTCGCGCAAGCTCGCGGCTGACCTCGATGTGCGACACCTGGTCCTCGCCCACCGGGACCTTGTTCGCGCGATAGACGAGAATGTCGGCGCTCATCATCACCGGGTAGCCGAGGAAGCCGAAGTTCGACAGGTCACGGTCGGCCAGGTGCTGTTGCTGGTCCTTGTAGGTGGGCACGCGCTCGAGCCAGCCCACCGGAGTGATCATCCCGAGCAACACCGTCAGCTCGGCGTGCTCGGGCACGCGCGACTGGATGAACAACGTCGCGCGCGTCGGATCGACGCCCGCGGCGAGCCAGTCCACCATCATCTCCCAGACACTGTCGGCGATCGACTCCGATTCGTCGTAATGGGTCGTCAGCGCGTGCCAGTCGGCCGCGAAGAACAGGCACTCGTACTCCTCCTGCAGCCGGATCCAGTTCTTGAGTGCGCCGTGATAGTGCCCGATATGCATCCGCCCGGTGGGACGCATGCCTGAAAGAACGCGGTCGGCAAACATTCGAGGAACGTTCGGCCAGCCCGGGCTCAGAGCTGAAGCAGGGACTGCAGCAGATATTCGCCGGCGCGCAGCAGCGGCGTCATCAGGCTGTTGAGCAAACCCGTCATCAGCAGCGCGAGAATGAGCAGCAGTCCCCACGGCTCGAGGCGGCGCCAGAGCGCCGACGCGCGCGCGGGAAGGAGACTCACCGCGATGCGGCCGCCGTCGAGCGGCGGTATGGGTATCAGGTTCAATGCCATCAGCACCAGGTTGACCGCGATCCCTGCCTGCGCCATTTCGAGCAGCACGGGGCTCGGTCCCAGTGGCGATTGCGCGTCCAGCTTGTACGCAAGTCCCCACAGAAACGCCATGACGAAATTCGCCGCAGGTCCTGCGGCCGCGACCCATAGCATGTCCCGCTTCGGATCGCGAAGATTCGCGAAATTCACCGGCACGGGCTTCGCCCAGCCGAAGATCAGGAGCGGGCCGCCGAGAGCCTTGGCGGCGAGGATCAGCGCGCCGGGGACGAGGATCGTTCCGACCAGATCGATATGCCGGAGCGGATTGAGCGTGATCCGGCCCTGCATCTCCGCCGTGTGATCCCCGAAGCGCCTCGCGACATACCCGTGGGCTGCTTCGTGCAATGTGATCGCAAAGACCACCGGCACTGCCCACAGCGCAATGGTCTGCAGCGAAACATCCATTCAGGCGGCCATTCTACCTCAAAGCCGGGCCTGTGACGCCCGCTAGCGCAGCGCGCCGGGTGCGGACAGATCGATGCCGAGCAGCGCAAGTTCCCCGCGTCCCTGGCGGATCAGCGCGGGCGGCACGCGCGCGAGGTCGACCACAGTCGTCGGCTCGGCGGGGCATGGGCCTGCGTCGATGACACCTTCGACCCGTCCGTGAAGCTGCGCGAGGATCGCATCCGCGTCGTTCAAGGGTTCGGTCGTGCCCGGCAGGATCAGCGTCGACGACAGGATCGCCTCGCCCAGCGCAGCGAGGAGCGCCCGCACCACCGGATGGTCCGGCACGCGTACGCCGATGGTGCTGCGGCGCGGATGCTGGACCCGGCGTGGCACCTCCCGGGTCGCGGGGAGCAGGAAGGTGTAGCAGCCGGGCGTGCCTTGGCGAACGATCCTGAACTGCCAGTTGTCCATCCGCGCGTAACGTCCGACCTGCGCGAGATCGGCGCACACGAGGGTCAGATGATGGCGCAGGTCGACACCCCGCAGCAGCCGGATGCGCCGGGCGGCTTCCCCTTCGCCGACGCTGCAGCCCAGCGCATAGCTGGAATCGGTCGGATAGGCAATGACGCCTCCGTCGCGGATCAATTGTGCCGCCGCCCGCACCGTGCGCACTTGGGGATTGGCCGGATGCAGGATCAGTCTTGCTGCGTCATGGCAATATAATGAGCTGCATAATTCAACCTTCTGGTTATATCCGATTGAACCTCCAGCAGCTCAAGTACCTGTGCGCGATCGTTGACCAGGGCTTGAGCGTTTCGGGTGCTGCAGCAGCGTTGTTCACGTCGCAGCCCGGGATCAGCAAGCAGATCCGCCAGCTCGAAGACGAGCTCGGGCTGCGCATCTTCGTGCGCCAGGGCAAGCGCCTCACCACCGTCACGCCTGCCGGCGAGATCGTGATCGCAACCGCGCGCAGGGCGCTGCGCGAGATTGGCAACCTGAAGCAGGTTGCCGACGAATTCAGGACCGAAGATGCGGGGGTACTGTCTCTCGCTACGACGCATACGCAGGCGCGCTATGTGCTGCCGGCGGTGCTCGCGAAGTTCTCGGAGCGCTTTCCGCGGATCCGCCTGGTCCTGCACCAGGGCAATCCCGCGCAGGTCGCGGAGCAGACCGCTGTCCGGCGATGTCGACATCGGGATTGCTACCGAGGCGCTCGGCGACTATGAGGACCTCGCAGCACTGCCGTGCCACCGCTGGAACCGCGGCGTCCTGGTGCCGCGCGGGCATCCGCTCGCTTCGGTGCAGCCTCTGGCGCTCGAAGCGATCGCGCGCTTCCCGATCATTACCTACGACTTCGCCTTCACCGGACGCTCGGCGATCAACGCTGCGTTCGCGGCGAAGGCAATCGAGCCCAATATCGTCTTGACGGCGCTGGACGCCGACGTCATCAAGACCTACGTCGCGCTGGGCATGGGGGTCGGGATCATCGCATCGATGGCCTACGACCCAGTGCGCGATTCGGATTTCGCGATGCTCGACGCAAGCCATCTTTTTGCCGCGTCGACGACACGGCTCGCGCTGCGCCGCGGCGTGTTCCTGCGCGGCTACGTCTACGCATTCATCGCGCTGTTCGCGCCGCAGTATGACAAGGCGGCAGTCGACGCGGCGCTGACGGGCGCGGCGCCCGCGAGTGACGGCCTGTGATGCCGCCGGGCTTGCGGCACACCCGGGGCCTCACGATGATATTTCGCAACCTGCGCGCCATCGTACTCGCGCTGCTCGTTACCGTTGCGCCTGCGGCACTGGCCACGCTGCCGATGCGCGATCTCAGTATCCGCGGCCACCGGCTCCAAGTCGAGGTCGCGGACACCGTGGCAACGCAGCAGACCGGGCTCATGAACCGGTTCAGCCTACAGCCCGATCACGGCATGCTCTTCGTCTTCCCTGTCGCGCGTCCGCAGGGATTCTGGATGAAGGACACGTACATTCCGCTGTCGGTGGCCTTCGTCGATTCGCACGGACGCATCCTGAACATCGAGGACATGCGCCCGCAGGACGAGTCGACGCACTGGTCGCAGGGCCCTGCGCTGTACGCGATCGAAATGCTGAAGGGCTGGTTCGTCGATCGCGGTATCGGGCCCGGTGACGTCGTCGAGGGACTGGCGCCGAAGTAAGCGTCGCCGGTCGCGCCGCCCGCGGCCTGAGGGGATCCCGCAGGGGCTGAGCGTAGCGGTTTGGCCGCCTTTGCAGCGGCGATTCGGCTGCGTATGATCGGTCGCGCCATCAGGCGAAACCAAGGGGAGACCATATGCTGTCCGGCATCGATCCCGGCGTGCCTGCCGTGATTCGCGGATACGTCGTCAACGAGCACATTGCGCAGCTCTCCCGAGCTGCGCTCGAGAACCGCCCGCTGCACTCGGTCATGGAATCGATCGTTGCGCGTCTGGGCTTTGACAGCTTCATGTACATGATGTCCGCCGATCCCAATCCGCCACGCAGGGACACGCGGACTTTCGTCTGGACCACGCAGCCGAGGGAATGGGTCGCCGTGTACGGCGCCCGCGGCTACATCGAGGTCGACCCGCGGGTGACGCATACCTACAACCGGAACGTCCCGCTGGTGTGGGACGCGACGGAATACCGCGACGATGCGCGCTGCCGCGATTTCCTTGCCGACGGCGCGCACTACGGCCTGCGAAGTGGTGTCGCGACGTCGTTTCGCGATCCCGACCATGGGCGCATCGTGGCGACATTTGACTCGCGCGTCGGACCGGTCGACCTGGCGCGGCGCAGATTCGTCGCGCAGGCGCTCGGGGATCTCGTGCTTCTCGCCATGTCGTTCCATGACTTCTTCATGGCCCATTTGGTCGACCGGGAGCCATCATTGATGACCCAGGTCGCACCGCTCTCGCCGCGCGAAGCGCAGTGCCTCGAGCTCGCGGCAAACGGCATGACCAGCGTCGACATCGGCGTCAAGCTTGGGCATCAAGGCGCGCACCGCCAACTTTCACTTCCGGAACATTGTCGCCAAGCTTGGCGTGCTGAACCGCAAGGAGGCCATCGCCGTCGGCGTCGCGCGCGGGCTGATCCGTGCCAGCACCGTCACCCTCGGCGGCGTTGCTCGTTCCACGCTCGCAGGTGCGCGAGCCCAGCTTCCGTTAGCGGCGGGGCCGCGTCAGCGGTCGAGGCTCGCGAGGAACGCGGCGAGATCACCGGGGAGCGGCGAAGCGACGCTCATCGCGGCGCCGCTCACCGGATGCGTGAACCCCAGGCGCGAGGCGTGCAGGAACATGCGCCGGAGTCCCTGTCGCGCCAGCACCTTGTTCCACCCGAAATCGCCGTACTTGGAATCGCCGGCGACCGGGTAGCCGAGATGCGCGCAGTGAACGCGGATCTGGTGCGTGCGGCCGGTCTCCAGCTTGGCCTCGAGAAGGGCGAGCGGCGGCTCGCTCCGCGGCCAGATCCGCTCGCGGCGCAGCGTGGTGGCCGACGCGCGGCCGGAATCTTCGACGCGCACCCGGCGCTCGCCCTCCCGCGTCGAGAACTTGTGCAGCGGGAGCTCGACGCGCCGCAGCGCATCGCGCCAGGGCCCGCGCACCAGGACGAGGTAGCGCTTGTCGACGCTGCCCCCGCGCAGCTGGGCGTGGAGCGCGGTCAGCGCCGCGCGCTTTTTCGCCACGAGCAGCACGCCGGAGGTATCGCGGTCCAGCCGGTGCACGAGCTCAAGCATCGCCGCGCCGGGGCGCGAGACGCGCAGCGCCTCGATCAGGCCCAGCGCGATCCCGCTGCCGCCATGCACGGCGAGCCCCGCCGGCTTGTCGAGCGCAATGATCGCGTCGTCCTCGTAGAGTATCGGAACGGCGAACGGGCGCGGGCGCGGCAGCGACGCCATCGTGCCCGGCATTCGCCGGGCCGGCCCGGCGCGCCCAGCCTGGGTCGTTGTGCCGAGACGCAGCGGCGGAATGCGTACGACGTCCCCCGGGGCAAGGCGGGCATCGGCGCGGGTGCGCGCCTTTGTTGAGCCGGACCTCGCCACTGCGCAGGATCCGGTAGATGTGGCTTTTCGGGACGCCCTTGAGCTTGCGGGTCAGGAAGTTGTCGATGCGCTGGCCCGCGGCGTCGTCCCCGATCGTGAGCCAGGAGACCGCATCCTTGCTTAACTCGTTCATTCGCTTATAATTGTCGTGGTACCGTGCTCGGGCGCCGCCTCGCGGCCGTGGATGCCTACAGGCGTCCGGCCCAGCAGGCCGGCGCGGCGCGGGGCCTCGTATCCCGGGGCCATAAACCGGTTAATTCGCTCACCGGGCGGGACATTTACGCAACAGTAGCGATGGTAAAGCAAGAGCGCAGCACCCGCACCCGGCATCGGCCGGTTCGACGCGACCGCTGCGCGGCGCCACAGCGAATCAATCCGGCCCGGCCGCTTTTGCCCACGATTCGGGCGAGCTGCCGTGGGGATCCACCGCTAGTTCGCGAACACGACAAGAAGACTGCCTGACGAGAGCCTCCGGCCACCCGCCGGAGCCGCCAATCAACATGCGCAAGCCATCTCGCTCACCCGACCCGGTCCGGCCTTCGGCCAGGCTGCGTCCGTCTTCGCCCGCGACCGCCGCGTAACGCACTCCCGCCACGGTCGATCCGTGGCGCGCCGCTCGTTCCAGCCGCTTGCCCGTCGCGCGTTGCGCCGGGGATCAAGCCCATGAAACGCATGCTGTTCAATGCCACCCAGGCCGAGGAGCTCAGGGTGGCCATCGTCGACGGCCAGAAGCTGGTCGATCTCGACATCGAATCCGCCTCCAAGGAGCAACGCAAGAGCAACATCTACAAGGCCGTCATCACGCGCATCGAGCCGTCGCTCGAAGCCTGCTTCGTCGATTACGGCACCGAGCGCCACGGTTTCCTGCCGTTCAAGGAGATCTCCCATCAATACCTGAAATCGCGCCGGGGCGGCGACGGCACGGAGAACGGGGAAGGCGAGGCGCGCGGCCGCGTGCAGGACCAGTTGCGCGACGGCCAGGAACTGATCGTCCAGGTCGACAAGGACGAGCGCGGCAACAAGGGCGCTGCGCTGACGACCTACCTGTCGCTTGCCGGCCGCTACCTCGTCCTGATGCCGAACAATCCACGCGGCGGCGGCGTGTCGCGCCGGGTCGAAGGCGAGGAGCGCAACGAGCTGCGCGAAGCAGTCGCTACGCTCGAAGTGCCCTCCGGCATGAGCGTCATCGCACGCACCGCGGGAATCGGCCGCACGCCCGAGGAATTGCAATGGGATCTCAATTACCTGCTGCAACTGTGGCACGCGATCGAGGACGCCGCCAAGCTCCAGTCGGGGGCTTACCTGATCTACCAGGAATCGAGCCTGGTGATTCGCGCGATCCGCGACTACTTCCACCCCGACATCGGCGAGATCCTGATCGACACCGAGCCGATCCACGAGCAGGCGCAGCAGTTTATGGGCCATGTGATGCCCGGCAACGTCTCCCGGGTCAAGCTCTACAAGGACGACGTGCCACTGTTCTCGCGCTTCCAGATCGAGCATCAGATCGAGACCGCGTACGCGCGGCAGGTCGCACTGCCCTCGGGCGGCGCGATCGTCATCGATCACACTGAAGCGCTGGTCTCCATCGACGTCAACTCGGCGCGCGCGACCAAGGCCGGTGATATCGAGACGACCGCATTCAACACCAATCTCGAGGCGGCCGAGGAAACCGCGCGCCAGTTGCGGCTGCGCGACTCTGGGTGGCCTGATCGTCATCGATTTCATCGACATGGAGAGCGCGAAGAACCAGCGCGAGGTCGAAAGCCGGCTGCGCGACGGGCTGAAGTACGATCGCGCCCGGGTGCAACTCGGCAAGATTTCGCGTTTCGGCCTGATGGAACTGTCGCGCCAGCGCCTGCGTCCGGCGCTCACTGAATCAGCCTACATTCCCTGCCCGCGCTGCCATGGCATTGGCCACATCCGCGGCACGGAATCGACCGCACTGCACATCCTGCGAATCATTCAGGAAGAAGCGATGAAGGACAACTCGGCGCAGGTCGTGGCGCAGGTGCCGGTAGACGTCGCCACGTTCCTGCTCAACGAAAAGCGCACCGAAGTCCTCGCCATCGAGACACGCTTCAAGGTTAACGTGCTGCTGGTTCCGAATCGGCATCTCGAAACGCCCAACTACAGCGTCGAGCGATCGCGCCACGACGACCTCAATCAGGGCGAGCCGCTACCGCCATCGTTCCAGATGGTCCAGGAACCGGCCAAGGACGACGCACTCGTCACGCGCAAGGAAGAAGCGCGTGAGCCAAGGCCGGAGCCGGTGGTCAAGGGCATTACCCCGGCGCAGCCCGCGCCGATGCCGCCAGCGCAGCGGGAAGGCGCAGCCGCTGCGGAAATCGCGCGAGCCGCAGGCGCTACAGTAGCCGCTTCGTGGCTCGGCCGGATGCTCCATTGGTTCCGAACGCCGCCGGCCCTACCGCGGCAAATCCCGGCACCTGCGCCAGCCGCGGATGCCGGCGTGGCACCGCAACGCTCCCGCGAGCCGCGGCCCGCGCGTGAGCGTGGCGACGCCCGCGACGGGCACCCGCGCGGCGATGGCCGGCGCGACGGACGCACACCGCGCCGTGACGACGGCCAGCCCCGCCGCGACGGACGTCGACCGGATCACGAGCGCCGCGACGAACGGCGTCCCGCAACCCGCGGCACGCCGCAGGGCGCGATTGAATCCGCGCCCGCCGATGCAGCCGCCGACCGCCGTAGCGGAAGGAACGGCGAGCGACGCGATGCGCGCAAGCCGAAACGCGACACCAAGCCCCAGACCTCTCCGCAACCGTATGACGCGTCTATCGCGGGCAGTGCGGATGCCGCGGTTTCCCCGCCGGGCAGCGGTGAGACCCCGGCAGCACGGACTGCGCCAGCGACGGGAGCCGACGAGCATCGCGAAGGCGGGCGCCGGCGTCGCGGCAGACGCGGCCGCGGTGGCGAGCACGGCGCGCGGCCTGTCGACCATGCAACGCATGCCGCGGATGGGGTGATCGGAGACGCGGGCGCCGTTGCCGCTTCCGCTCCCGTGTCATCGCAACGCTTCGACGACGCAGTGCCGGCTTCGGCACGGCCGGCGTCTGCGCCGGACCAAGCCGCGGGCGTACCCGCTCAAGCCATGGCCTCGCCCGCGCAATCGCCAGTCGCGCCTGCACCGACGCGCGAGCCGATGTCCACCCCAGAAGCCTTAGGCGCGCGCGCCCCGGTGATCTCGCTTGCGCTACCGCCCGATTCCGAACTCGTTCTTGTCGAGACGCGTCACGCAGCCCCCAGCGTCCAGAACGACGAAGCGCCGGCGCCTCGTCCGCGCCGGGCGCGTGCGCCGCGCATCAGCGTTCCCGACGAACCGCTGCAGATGGTCGAGACGCGGAAGGAATAGCGGCGCGCACACGCTCAAGCAAAGCTGCGCTCGCGCGCTCGGCGAGATCGAGTACGTTCTCGAAACCTTCCGGACCCCCGAAGTAGGGGTCCGGGATTTCGCGCATCGCCAACCCGGGAACGAGGTCGAGCAACAATCCGACGTGCCCCGCGTGGCCGGACGGGCGCAGCGTGACGAGCTCGCGCAGGATTGCGATGTCCATCGCCAGGATCCAGGCGAAGCGCGAGAAATCATCGCGCCGGACCTGCCGCGCACGCAACGTCGAAAGATCATAGCCCCGCCGGTGCGCATGGGCGATCGCGCGCGGGTCCGGCGGATCGCCGACGTGCCAGTCACCGATGCCGGCCGAGTCGATCAGCATCCGGCCGCCAAGGCCGGCACGGGCGGCGCGCTCGGTGAACACCGCCTGCGCGGTCGGCGAGCGGCAGATGTTGCCCATGCACACGAATAGCACCGACGTGCTCGGTTGCCCGGCCGCCGGCGCTGTCTCCGCGCGCGTCACTGCATGAACCAGCCGTGGCTTACGACCAGCGACTGGCCGGTCAGCGCGTTGGTGGGGAATGAAGCGAACAGCAGCGCGACCTCGGCGACATCGTCGACCGTCGTAAATTCACCGTCGACCGTCTCCTTCAGCATCACCTTCTTGATCACATCGTCCTCGGAGATCCCAAGTTCCTTCGCCTGCTCGGGGATCTGCTTCTCTACCAGCGGCGTGCGCACGAAGCCCGGGCAGATGACATTGGCGCGCACACCGTGCTTCGCCCCCTCCTTCGCGACGACCTTGGCGAGCCCGATCAGCCCGTGTTTCGCGGTGACGTAGGGCGCCTTCAGCACCGAGGCTTCCTTTGAATGCACCGACCCCATGTAGATGACGCTGCCGCGGCCCGCGCGGTACATGTGCGGCAGGCAGGCGCGGGTGGTGAGGAATGCGCCGTCGACGTGGATCGTCAGCAGCTTCTTCCAGTTGGCGTAAGTGAACTCCTCGATCGGACAGACGATCTGGATGCCGGCGTTGCTCACCAGGATGTCGATGCGTCCGTACTTGGCGACGAGTTGCCGCCACGCCTGAATTGACCGCCTGCTCATCGGTGACATCCATCGCCACGCCCATCGACCGGCCACTGGGATCAATCTCGGCGGCGGCCGCGCTGGCGGCGTCCTGCTTCAGGTCGGCGATCACGACACGCGCACCGGCCTTCACGAAACGCGTCGCGATCGCCTTGCCGATGCCGCTCGCGGCGCCGGTGACAATCGCAACCTGGTCATTGAGTTCCATTGCTGTTCCTCCTCCATAGCGAAACGTGGAGTATAAGGCGGTGGCGACGCGCAGCCCCGCGCCTGTCGCCGGCGTGACACACCCCGCAAGGAAAATTCGATGCGCAGGAAGCTCTTTGGTTCAAACCGCGTGGTGGCAGCCGCCCTCGCGCTGATCATTGCGCTCGCGAGCGCCGAGGCGCTCGGCGCCGACCCGCGCAAGGTGCTTCATATCGCTTCGCCGGACATCACGAGCCTCGATCCGCAGCAGGGGACTGACCTGTATTCGACGCGGGTGGCGCTCGCAATCTTCGAGCCGCTCTATGAATACGACTATTTCGCGTCACCCGCCACCGTCATTGCCGATACCGCTGCGGCGATGCCCGAGGTGACCGACGGCGGGCGCACCTGGACAATTCGGCTGCGGAAGGGAATCCTGTTTACCGATGATCCCGCGTTCAAGGGCAAGCCGCGCGAGCTCACCGCGCAGGATTACGTCTACTCGATCACGCGCTCGCTCGATCCAAACCTGCGCGGTGGCGGGAATCCCCCATTGACCGACCTGATCGTCGGTGCGCGCGCCGTCGTCGACGCCGCGCGCAAGCCCGGGGCCCATCTCGACTACGACGCGCCGATCGCGGGGCTGCGCGCGCTCGACCGCGACACGCTGCAGATCCGCCTGACCCGCACCGACTACACGCTGCTCGATCGCCTGTCCCAGCTCACCGCCTGCGCGGTCTCTCGCGAGGCCGTCGAAGCGGCAGGCGCCAAGGTAATGACACATCCGGTGGGTACCGGTCCGTACCGGCTCGCCGATTGGAAGCCAGGGTCGCGTGTCGTGCTGGTGGCCAATCCGCACTATCGCGCGATTCGCTTTCCAACTCCTGCCGACGACGCGCAACGCGTCATTGCCGCGTCGATGCAGGGCAAAACACTGCCGCAGATCGGAAGGATCGAGATCAGCATCATCGAAGAGCTGGTGCCGGAATTCCTGTCCTTCGACCAGGACCGACTGGACTACACGTTGCTGGGCTCGTCGGTGCTCGATCGCCTGCTCACCAACGGCAAGCTCAAGCCCGCGTACACGAAGCGCGGCATCCGTCATCTGCGCTGGGTCAACCCGTCACTCGCGTACACCTACTTCAACATGGATGACGCCGTCGTCGGCGGCTACGACAAGGCGCACATCGCGCTGCGCCGCGCGATCGAGCTCGGCTTCAACACCAACGAATTCATCACGGTCCTGTTCAACGGTCAGGCTCTGCCCGCGAACCAGTTGCTGCCGCCCGGCGTTCGTGGTCACGACGACACGCTGCCGGCCGCATCCAGCTACGACCCCGCTGCGGCGCGCGCCCTCCTCGACCGCTTCGGCTACCGCGACCGGAATGGTGACCGCTTCCGTGAGCAACCCGACGGCAAGCCGCTGGTGCTCGTCGGCAACTCGACCCCCGATTCGCTCAGCCGGGAAGCGGACACGCTGTGGAAGAAGAACATGGCGGCGATCGGGATCCGCTTCGAGATCCGCCAGGCGCCCTTCGCCGACCTGATCAAGCAAGCCCGCGCCGGACAGTTGATGATGTTCAATCTCGGCCAACGATCGCTCGAGCCCACCGGCTGGCAGATCCTGTCGACGCTCTACGGCAAGTCGAGCGCCGACACCAATCTCTCGCGCTTTCGCCTCAAGGATTACGACGAGGCCTACGAAGCGTTCCTGCGCACGCCCGACGGGCCGCAGCGCACCGCGCTCGCGCGACGCATGTCGGAAATGGTCGAAGCCTACACGCCCTGGTTCGTGCAGGTCTACCAGATCGGCAACGCTTTCGTGCAGCCGTGGGTGCTCGGCTATTACCCGTCGGCGTTCGGCTTCGCGTGGAAATACCTCGACATCGATCTCGCACGACACGAGGCGGCGCTGAAGGCGCGCGGCTGACGCGCGCGGCGCTGGGGCAGGCGCAGCCAGAGCCGAGGCGTCACGTCTCGGTCGGCAGCGCGGCGCCGAGCAGCGCTTCGCGCAGCTTGTACAGACGATCGCGTAGCTCGGCCGCGCGCTCGAACTCGAGATTCCTCGCCGCGTCCTGCATCTCCTTGTCGACCCGGCGCAGCTCCCGTTCGAGGTCTTTCTCCCCCATCGCCGCGTAGCGGGCCTTCGCCTGCGCGGCCTTCAGGTCCTTGCGCTCCTCGTCGATGTCGTAGATGCCGTCGATCATGTCACGGATGCGCTTCTCGACACCTTTGGGCGTGATCCCCATCTGCGCATTCCAGGCCACCTGCCTCGCGCGCCGGCGCTCGGTTTCACCGATCGCAGCCTTCATCGAATCGGTCATCCGGTCGGCGTAGAGGATCGCGGTCCCGTTGATGTGGCGTGCGGCGCGCCCGATGGTCTGGATCAGCGAGCGCTCGGAGCGCAGGAAACCTTCCTTGTCGGCGTCGAGGATCGCTACCAGCGAGACTTCGGGAATGTCCAGCCCCTCGCGCAGCAGGTTGATGCCGACCAGGACGTCGAACTCCCCCAGGCGCAGGTCGCGGATGATCTCGACCCGCTCGACGGTGTCGATGTCGCTGTGCAGATAGCGCACGCGCACGCCATGCTCGCCCAAGTAGTCGGTCAGGTCCTCAGCCATGCGCTTGGTGAGCGTGGTCACCAGCACGCGCTCGTTCACCGCGGCGCGCAGGTTGATCTCGGACAGCAGGTCGTCAACCTGGGTCGACGCCGGGCGCACCTCGAGCCGCGGATCGACGAGCCCGGTCGGACGCACAACCTGCTCCACCACCTGCCCTGCGTGCTTGCGTTCGTATTCTGCGGGCGTGGCGGAGACGAAGATCGATTGCGGCAGCAGGCGCTCGAACTCGTCGAAGCGCAGCGGGCGGTTGTCGAGCGCCGACGGCAGCCGGAAGCCGTAATTGACGAGGTTCTCCTTGCGCACGCGGTCGCCGCGATACATCCCACCGAGTTGCGGAATGGTCACGTGGCTCTCGTCGATGAACATCAGCGCACGCGCCGGCAGATAGTCGATCAGGGTCGGCGGAGGCTCGCCCGCCTTCCGGCCCGACAGGTGCCGCGAGTAGTTCTCGATTCCCTTGCAGAAGCCGATCTCCGCCATCATCTCGAGGTCGAAGCGCGTCCGCTGCTCGATGCGCTGCGCCTCGACGAGCTTCATCTGCACAACGAAGTGCTCTTTCTGCTGTACGAGTTCGGCCTTGATGCCTTCGATCGCGTCGAGAACCTTCTGACGCCCGGTGACGTAGTGCGACGACGGGAACACCGTGTAGCGCGTCATCCGCTGCCGCAGGTGCCCGGTGAGCGGGTCGAAGAGCTGCAGCGAGTCGATCTCGTCGTCGAAGAGTGAAATGCGGATCGCGCTCTCGGCGTTCTCGGCCGGAAACACATCGAGGACGTCCCCGTGCACACGAAAGGTCCCGCGTCTGAAATCGAGTTCAGCCCGCTGGTACTGCATGTCGGTCAAGCGCTTGATCGCGTCGCGCTGGGCCAGCCGCTCGCCCTGGCGCACGTGGAGGATCATGCTGTGGTATTCGGACGGATCGCCGATGCCGTAGATCGCCGACACCGTGCCGACGATGATGCAATCCGGACGCTCGAGAATCGCCTTGGTCGCCGACAACCGCATCTGCTCGATGTGCTCGTTGATCGAGCTGTCCTTTTCAATGTAGAGGTCGCGCGACGGGACGTAGGCCTCAGGCTGGTAGTAGTCGTAGTACGAGACAAAGTACTCGACAGCATTATTCGGGAAGTACTCGCGGAACTCCGAGTAGAGCTGGGCCGCCAGCGTCTTGTTGGGCGCGAGCACCAGCGCGGGGCGGCCGCTGCGCGCGATGACGTTCGCCATCGTGAAAGTCTTGCCCGAACCGGTGACCCCGAGCAGCGTCTGGAACGACAACCCGTCGGAAAGCCCCTCGGTCAGCTTCGCGATCGCCTCGGGCTGGTCGCCCGAAGGCTCGAACGGCTGGTGCAGCTCCCACGGGCTGTCCGGATAGGTGACGATCGTCATTGCAGGTCGGCGACGCGCTCCGATGCGGCCTGCGGATTCGCCGCAGCGCCGAACTGCAGCGCGGCGAGCCTCGCATAGAGCGCATTGTCGCGGATCAGCGAGTCATGGGTCCCTTCGGCGACAATGTGGCCGTCCTCCATGACGGCGATGCGGTCGGCGTGGCGCACCGTCGCGAGCCGATGCGCGATCATCAGCACCGTGCGCCCGACCATCAGGCGCTCGAGGGCACGCTGCACGATGCGCTCGCTCTCAGCGTCGAGCGCGCTGGTCGCTTCGTCGAGCAGCAGGATGGGGCGATCGGCGAGGATCGCCCGCGCGATCGCGATGCGCTGGCGCTGGCCACCGGACAGCCGCACTCCCCGCTCGCCGAGGACGCCTTCGTAACCGCCGGGCAGGCGCTCGATGAACTCGCCCGCGTAGGCCGCCTCGCAGGCCGCCCTCACCTCGGCGTCAGTGGCCGATGGCCGGCCGTAGCGGACGTTCTCCAGCACCGAAGCTGCGAAGACGGCCGGCTCCTGCGGAACAACCGCGAGCTCGCGCCGCACTTCGCGCGGATCCGCCGCCACGAGGTCGACGCCGCCGATGCGCACGACGCCCGACTGAGGATCGTAGAAACGCAGCAGCAACTGGAATACCGTCGTCTTGCCCGCACCCGAGGGACCGACGAGCGCCACACGTTCACTCGCCTGCACCTCAAGGTTGAAGCGATCGAGCGCAGGCGCATCGGGCCGCGACGGATAGCGAAACGTCACTTCGTCGAAGCTCACGGTTCCACGCCGCGCCACAGGAATCGGAACCGGATGAGCCGGCGCATGAATCGCCGGCTCGACGCCGAGCAATTCGAACAGGCGCTCGGTCGCGCCCGCGGCCCGCTGCAGGTCGCCGATCACTTCGCTGATGGTACCGATCGCCCCGGCGACGATGATCGCGTAGAAGACGAAGGCCGAGAGCTGGCCCGCCGACAGGCGTCCGGCGACCACGTCGTGGCCGCCGATCCACAGGATCACGCCGACCGCCCCGAACACCAGCAGTATCACCAGGGCCGTGAGGATCGCGCGCTGGAAAATGCGTCGCACCGCGGTGCCGAATGCGGCCTCGACGCGCGCCGTGAAGCTCTTCCTGTCCTCACGCTCGTGACCGTAAGCCTGGACCGTGCGGATCTCGTGCAGCGATTCGTCGAGAAACGCTCCGACGTCACCAACCCGGTCCTGCGTCGCGCGCGAGAGCCTGCGCACGCGCCGGCCGAACAGAATGATCGGCACGACGACAAGCGGCACTCCGGCCAGCACCAGCAGCGTGAGCTTGGGGCTCGTCAGCACCAGCATCACGAGCCCGCCGAGGAGCAGCAGCAGATTGCGGATCGCCATCGACGCGCTCGACCCGATCACCGTTTCCAGCATCGTCGTGTCGTTCAGCAACCGTGAGATCACCTCGCCGGTACGGGTTGCCTCGAAGAACGCCGGCGGGAGATCGAGCAGGTGCTCGTAGACGCTGCGCCTCAGGTCGGCAGTCACGCGCTCGCCCAGCCACGAAACGTAGTAGTAGCGCATGAATGTCGCCGCGGCCATCACCACGATGACACCGAGCATCAGGCCCAGCGTATGGTCGAGCGCCTGCGCGTTCGACGCCGCGAAGCCGCGGTCGACGACAAACTTGAGCCCCTGGCCTACCGCGAGCACCGCCGACGCCGCGACGACCAGGCCGATCGCGGCCAGCACGATCTGGCGCCGGTAGGGACGGAGGAAGCGCCCGGTGCGGGCGAGCGTCCTGAGCGCGGTGACAGGGGGGATCTTCGGGGCGGGTTCTGAGCGGGTGTCGGTGCGGGCCATGAGCACGATACAATAACGTGTTTTGCAATCCGCAGGATTCGCCATGAACGCCCCGCTTGCCGCGTCACTCTTCGGCGCAGTCGATCTCGCTCCGCGCGACCCGATCCTCGGCGTCACCGAGGCCTACAACACCGATGCCCGGCCGAACAAGGTCAACCTGGGTGTGGGTGTCTACTGCGACGACGACGGAAAAGTGCCGCTGCTCGACTGCGTGCGCAAGGCCGAGCACGAGATCACGAACCGGGCGGCGCCGCACGTCTATCTGCCGATTGACGGCATTCCCGCCTACGACAAGGCGGTCCAGGCGTTGCTGTTCGAAGCGGGCAGCGACGTACTTACCCGCGCGCGCGCGGTGACCGTGCAGGCGCTCGGCGGAACCGGCGGCCTCAAGGTCGGCGCCGATTTCCTGAAGCGCTTCTCTCCTGCCTCGCAGGTGTGGATCAGCGACCCGAGCTGGGAAAACCACCGCGCGCTGTTCGAGGGTGCCGGCTTCAGCGTCAACAGCTATCCGTACTATCACGCGGCGAGCCACGGGCTCGATTTCGCAGCCATGCACGCGGCACTGGAAGCACTGCCGGTGGGCGGCATCGTCGTCCTGCACACCTGCTGCCACAACCCAACGGGCGTCGATCCGACACCGGCGCAATGGGACGCGGTCATCGCGACGGTTCGTGCGCGCGGCCTCGTGCCCTTTCTCGACTTGGCGTACCAGGGGTTCGGCGCGGGCATCGACGCCGATGGCGAAGTCGTGCGGAAATTCGTCGCGACGCCCGGCCCGGTATTCATCTCGAGCTCGTTCTCCAAGTCGTTCTCGCTCTATGGCGAGCGCATCGGCGCACTGACCGTGGTCGGCGCCGACAAGGACGAGGCCGTCCGAGTGCTATCGCAGTTGAAACGCGTCGTGCGCAGCAATTACTCGAGTCCGTCGATGCATGGCGGCCAGATCGTCGCGCTGGTGCTCACGCATCCCGAATTGCGCGGACTGTGGGAGCGCGAGCTTACCGGGATGCGCGAGCGCATCCGCTCGATGCGCGAGTCGCTCGCGGCAAAGCTCGCTTCGCGTCTGCCGGGCCGTGACTTCAGCTTCGTGCGCACGCAGCGCGGAATGTTTTCGTATTCCGGGCTCGACAGGGCCCAGGTGGCGCGTCTGCGCGACGAGTTTGCCATCTACGCGGTCGATACCGGCCGCATTTGCGTCGCGGCGCTCAATTCCCGGAATGTCGACCGCGTCGCGGACGCAATCGCCGCCGTGTCGTACTGACTGCGCGAACTGACCGCGCCGCCCGTTTGGCCTTTGGGCCGCGATGGACGTCGCGATGGACGTCGCGATGGTATACTTCAAAACCCGCGCGGGAATAGCTCAGTTGGTAGAGCGCAACCTTGCCAAGGTTGAGGTCGCGAGTTCGAGACTCGTTTCCCGCTCCAGTTCTCCCGGGAGAGCCTGCAGTGTGTTCGCGCGGCTCTCCCGTTTCGTTTGACCGGCCGCTGCCGCACGATCTCCGTGGCACCGGCCGCAACCATCCCGGGCGGGGTGGCAGAGTGGTCATGCAGCGGCCTGCAAAGCCGTCCACGCCGGTTCGATTCCGACCTCCGCCTCCAGTACCCGCGATTCGTTTCCAGTTGCTTCGCGATCGCGTGATTTGGAAGCCGCTGTTGTAATGCGTCTGACAGTCGAGTACCATATGCGATACATGTATTGCACCCCGGGGCAATTCCATGACCACGTCAATACGGCTACCAGAAGAGTTGGACGCGCGACTCGAAAAACTTGCGAGCAAGACTGGCCGGTCGAAGACCTTCTATATCAAGGAGGCGATTGAAGAGCACATCGCCGACCTCGAGGACTTTTATCTGGCTGAGCGACGCATGCGCGCATACGATCCTGCAGAGAACGCGACGCTGGACGAGATGCTGACGCGCCATGGCGTGGCGCGTTGAGTTCGCCAAAGCTGCGCAGAAGGACCTGACGAAGCTCGACGCGTCGGGGAGAGACAGGGTCTTGCGTTTTCTTGCTGAGCGCGTCGAGCATGGTGACGACCCGCGAAAGCTTGGAGCGGCGTTGAAAGGACCGGTTGCGGGCAGCTATTGGAAGTACCGCGTCGGCGACTATCGGATCATATGTGATCTTCAAGATGCCTTGTTGTTGGTGCTCGTGGTCCGGGTGGGCCACCGGCGAGAGGTCTATCGATGAATCCGCTCGCAACCGACCTGACCCCCTGCTTTAGTACCCGATAGGGTTAGAGTCCGCCCCAGCAGGAGCGGACGGTGAAGACGAAGAGGTCCAACGAAGATCAGATCATCGGCGTGTTGAAGGAGACGGAGGCCGGGGCCAAGACGAAGGATCTGTGTCGTCGGCACGGGATCTCGGACGCGACCTTTTACAACTGGAAAGCTAAGTACGCCGGGATGACAGTGTCGGAAGCGCGCCGACTAAAGGAGCTTGAGCAGGAGAACGCCAAGCTGAAGCGGCTGTTGGCTGAGGCGGAGCTCGACAAATGGGCCTATCGTTGCGGCGTGCAGCTCTCGTTCATCCGCCCCGGCAAGCCGAACGAGAACGCGTACATCGAAAGCTTCAACGGGAAATTCCGTGACGAGTGTCTGAACGAGCACTGGTTCATCAGCCTCACCCACGCCCGCGCCATCATCGAAGCCTGGCAGATCGAGTACAACACGGAACGGCCACACAGTTCGCTCGGTAACCGGACGCCGCAGGAGTTCGCCGCCGACCGGACCAAGAAGGAATGGAGAACGCGTATTCTTAACCGCGGACTCTAACGCCATCCCGGACTAAATTGGGTGTCAGGTCGCTGGCAAAAGACCTTGACGCAACCCTAAAGCTCATGCAGAAGTGCTCGGACGTGCCTGGAGCCTCGTCGATGCCTGCCGCGTGCGCATGACTGAAACGTTCGCCGATCCCATCCTCCTTGCCACCGATACCGATTTTCGCGTCTACGGCCGCCATAGCCGTCACGTGGTTCCGTGCGTAATGCCGCGCTGAGCCCGCAACAATCGTGGGCAGATCGCGGGCGGGCGTACAGTAACCGTAATACCACGGCGGGCGCGAGGGGCCAAGGGCGTCGCAGTAACGAAGGCAGGTACCGGAGTCGGTAGACGGCGACGCGAGAAGGGGAGCAAGGTAAAGGGCACGCCGTCCGCACTGAAGGAGCAGGCATTATTCTGCTCCGGCAAGCCCATACTTCCGGCAAGTTCGGAATGAGCAATCGACCGAGGAGTGTCATGCGTACTGTACCGATTGGAGCGCGGGGTTCCTTCGCCATCGTCGTATCGCCCGAGCACCTGGCCAACCGGTTCAAGGACGCAATGCTTCCCGCGGTGCTTGCGACTCCAGTCATGATCATGGCCATGGAGAACGCGGCCCTCAACGCAATCAAGCCGTACTTCGAAGCAGGCGAGACTGCGGTGGGCACGCGGGTCGACGTGGCCCACCTTGCAGCGACCCCGGTGGGCCGTCACGTCGTCGCATTCGCCGAGGTAACCAAAGTCGACGCTCGTCATATCGAATTTCGTGTTAACGCAATGGACGGCCGCACGGAAATCGGCCATGGCACACACGGCAGAGTCGTCATCAATCTCGCCACGTTTGCGGATCGGCTGGCCCTTGGGTCTGCCAGCGAAGCGAATTAGTGCCTGATGGCGGCAGGCGCACCAATTGAACAGAGCGGGGAGGCCATATGCCGGACGGCAACGCGCTTTCGGGAATTGCCCACGCGATCCAGCTTGCGATCGCTCCCGTGTTTCTGCTTACCGGCATCGCCAGCCTGCTCGGTGTAATTGCGAATCGCCTTGCACGTGTGATTGATCGTGGTCGTGTGCTCACACAGTCGTGGAGCAGTTTCGATGACAAGATGCGCAGTGCGGCGCGCCGCGAGCTCGACGTTCTCGAACATCGCCGGCGGCTCACCAGTTCGTCGATTAGCTTCTGTACCGCGGCGGCACTCCTTGTGTGTCTGGTTATTGTCCTGCTTTTCGCCGAGGCAATGATCGCGATCAATCTGCGCTGGTTAGCGGGATCCCTCTTCGTCATTGCGATGGTCGCCGTAATTGGCGGACTGCTGTCTTTCTTGCGCGAGGTGTACCTCGCAACCCATTCGATCAGCTTCGATCTAGCCCACTTCGGGGAAGGCGATCGCTTCTCGCGCTAACGCGGCCGGCGCTCGGGTTGACGCAGACCGGGTTCGCGTAACGACCGGGAGTGTCGCTCATGAGCACATGGGTCGTCTCGGCGAGGTTGTGCGGCATCTGCACTGCAATCACGGTTCCCGGCCCGAGCGCGTCGAGCACCCGCGTCAGGGTCCCGATGTGGTCGGGCACCCATTGATAGGTCGCATTGGCGAACACGGAGATCCGTCCCCGGCTCTGGCAACCAGCGCGTGGCATCTGCCGCGTCGAACCGCGCTGTAGACACCCGCTTGCGTGCTTCTTCCAGCATCGCCGGTGACGAATCGAGACCGACCACCTCGGCCCCTGGGAACCGGTCGACGAGCAGCTCGGTGGAGTTGCCGGGCCCACAGCCCACATGAAGCCGGTCACGATGAGGGATAGGAAATCCAACGCCCCCGACGCCGTCGAAAGCAGCGCAGCACGGCTTGAGCACGCTCGGACCGACTGCGCGAACGCACAAGCGCGTTCAAAGGCTGGCCATCAGCGCAACCATGTGCTTGCGCTGATCCGGGTCGGGCAGCCTGCCGCGCATTGCGCCAAGATTGTCGGCCATGTGCGCCGGGTTTGACGTGCCGGGAATGACGGCCGTGACGCGCTCGTCCGCCAGCAGGTACTTGAGGAAAAACTGCGCCCAGCTACTGGCGAATCCGGCCGCCCAGTCGGGAACAGGCTTTCCATGCACCGCCCGGAACAGCCGTCCCCGACCGAATGGCAGGGCAGTCAGCACGCCGGCCTTGACCTCCTCCGCCAGCGGCAGGATGCGCGTCTCCGCAGTGCGGTCATCAAGCGAATAGTCAACTTGCACGAAGTCGGGCTTTTCGCGGCCGAGGACGGATTCGATAGCGCCGAAATCGCCGTGGTAGGTTGACGTGATGCCGATGTAGCGGCAATAGCCCTGCGCCTTCCACGCCTTGAACTGCCCCAGTGATTGCCGCGGGTCGCGCACATTGTGGAACTGCAGCAAGTCCAGCTTCGCGGTCCTGAGTCGCGCAAGCGAACGCTTGAGTTCCCGCTGCATCCGGGGACTCCAGCTTGGTGGCGATGAAGACCCTGTCGCGCAAACCCGCGGCCGCGATGATATTGCCGAGAACGATTTCCGCATCGCCATACGACGATGCTGTGTCGATCATCCGGCCCCCCGCCTTGACCAGCGTTTTGATCACCTCTGCGGCGGCAGTTCGCGTCGCGTCGCTGTCATTGTCGAAGACACTGGCGGTGCCAAGTCCAACCACGGGCAGGCGCTCACCGGTACCAGGAATGGCGCGGGTTAGCGGCGGTGTGTCCTTGGGCTCCCCGAAGGCGATCCGCGGCAAGAGCGTGGCGGCTGTGAGTACGCCAAAGTCGCGACGAGTGATGTGGACCATCGTCAATCTCCCTGCACAGGCGCAACCAGGCCGGCGGCGCGACGTTCCTGTGTGCGGCCGAGAACGCGTGACAGGACAAGCCAGCCGCCTACCACAGGCAATGCGCACACGGCGATGGCGCCGAGCTTCAGTCCCAGCGCCTGCACGCTGTTAAACATCCAGCCGTACAGTGCGTCGGAGCCTCGATACACCACCACATCGATCAGGTTCTTCGCCTTGTACTTCTCACCGCGGGCGACGACGGTGAAGAACACCTGGCGCGCCGGATTGGCGATGGCGAAGTTCATCCAGCGTTGAACGACTTGCACCACGAGGACGACAAGAAGGCTTGGCACCAGGGCTATCGCTGCAAAACCCACCAGGTACACCGCAGGCAACGCGCCCGCCGCCACGCCAGTGCCGAAGCGCTTGAGCAACTTCCCGGTGGCGAACACCTGGGTCACCAAAGTCAGCAGCCCGACGGCCAAATCGATGCTGGCGAAGATGCGCGTCTGCGCACCCGCGCCGTGGACGTTGGCTGCAACCACATTCGCCTGTGTGAAATACAGGATGGTCGCTCCGAAGGAAAGCAGGCTGACCCACGCGGCAACCCCCAGCACATAGGGAGAACGGACCAGCTCGGGCAGTGCGGCAAAGGCGCTGCCACCCACGCGTCGCTGCTTGACCTCTGCATCCGGCGCGCCGCCGGCAGTCCTCTCGAGACGGCTGGCGCAGAACACCGCGAATTCGAGAAACGCGATGGCGGCGATCAGCAGATTCGCTGGACCCAGCGACACAGACAGCATGATGGTGATGACCGGGCCTAGCAAGGCGCCCGCCGTACCGCCGGCGCCAATGAAGCCGAACAGCCGCTTCCCCTGCTCGCTGGTGAACAGGTCGGCCATGAACGACCAGAATACTGCGACCGCGAACAGGTTGAAGACGCTGACCCAGACAAAAAAGATCCTAGCGACGATCACCGTCTGGATGTCGAGGGTCAGCAGCAGCCAGAACAGCGCCAGGTTGACGACGAAGAAGTGATAGACGATGGGAATGAAGCTGGCGCGCGACAGCTTCGCCACGAGTGCGCCATACACCGGCTGTGCCACGAGCAGAGTCACGAAGGTGGCTGTAAACAGCCAGGGTAGCGTCTTGATCCCGCCGGCGATGCCCATCTGGTCACGCAGCGGCCGCAACACGTAGTAGCCCGCCAGCAGCATGAAGAAATAGGCGAAGGACCAAAGCGCGGCGGCCCGTTCCTCGCGCGTGGCCGGCACCGCCAGGTGCAGCCAGCGCTCAAGCGACGTCACGGCGCCAACGATAGCTTCTGCTTCAGTTCGGCGGCGGTCACTGACTGCCCATAACCGGGAGCGCCGCGCTGAAACCGGGCCGCATCCGCAAGCTTGCCGACGACGACAGGCTCGAATCCGGCGTCGCGTACGAGACCGGCGGCGAGATCGACGGAGTGCGGATCATCCCCGGCAATGGGGATCGCGAGCCTCGGATCGGGACGGTTGGCCTCGCGCGCGAGGATCATGTAGGACATGGTGTTGAATGCGCGCACGAGCCGCGTGCCGGCCAGGTATTTCTGCGAGGTGACGCCGATGCCGTTTTTTTCCGCTTCGTCGGCGATAGGTCCGTCGCGTGAAGCGACGGCGTTGCACGCATCCAGGACTAGCTTTCCCTTGAGCGCACTGCCGTAGTCGTTGCCAATTTGCGGTAGCGCACCATAAGGTACAGCCACGAAGATCACGTCGCCGAAAGCAATGGCTTGCTCAACGGTACCGGCCCTGGCCAGCGGCCCCAGGCTCGCGACCAGCCCGTTGAGTTCGGCCGGATGCCGCGATGAAAAAAGTACCGCGTGCCCGTCCTTGATCCACAGGCGTCCGATCGTGCTGCCAATATGGCCAGACCCAATGATTCCGATTCGAAGCTTTGCGTCGGGACCGGCTTGGGCAATGGAGCGTAACGGTCGAAGTGCTGCGATCAGGATAGGCGCGCCAGCTCCCTTGAGCAGCGTGCGGCGGCCGTGGTTGAGCGATGGATCGCTGGACATTGGAAACGCCCTCGCGCTCGACGTAAGGGCAGCGCCTTTCGCGGAAGCACAACCGCCGGCTGGGCCGGCAGGGCGCGCCGTATTCTCGCCATCATCGTCCGATGAACCGGCACAAGCAAGCGGGTGCACAGCCAGTCGGGCGAACTAAATTGTATGCAGAAATCTCACCGCGGCGCGCGTGGCTGCGAAACGTCGGGGGAGCCGGCCCATCGAGGCGCCGGGCTCCAGCATGTCCGGCTACGCCACTGTCCCGAATGGTCGAATCGGTCATCGCTTTGCCGTTGAGCAATATCGCCACGAATCGCAGGCGCTTGTCGATTACCGAACACTCCTTCTACGGCACTGCCGCCTCCCGTCCTGAGACGGAAAGTGTTTCCCACGTGTCCGGTACGTCTTGTCACCTATCTCTCCGGCCGCTCAGGTACAGCCTGCTGGACGTCTTGTCCACGCCGCAGTCCCGCCGGAACCAGCCACCGCTCGCCGTAGCGGAAGCCGCGTTCGATCAACAGCGCCATGACGGCCGCCGGAATCGCGCCGGCCAGCAGCATCGCGTGATCGTTCAGCGCCAGGCCGGTGACGATGCGCTCGCCATAGCCGCCGGCGCCGATAAACGCGGCGATGGTTGCGGTCCCGACATTGATCACGGCCGATGTCTTGATACCGGCCAGTATCGTCGTCGCGGCCAGGGGCAGTTCGATCTTGTGCAATATCGTGCCGGGCCGCATGCCCAGCGACTGCGCAGCCTGGATCATCCCGCGCGAAATCTGCGTAAGCGCCGCATGCGTATTGCGCACGATGGGCAGGAGCGCATACAAGGCGAGCGCGATATACGCCGGCACCGCACCAATGCGCCCCGTCAACGGAATCAGGATGGCGAGCAGTGCGAGCGAGGGAATCGTCTGCACGATGCCGGTCACGCCGATGATCAGGCCTTCGGTGGCCGGACGCTTCGCGGCGAGAATCCCGAGCGGGATGCCGACGACGATGCTGGCTGCAAGCGAAAGGAAGACGAGTCCGAGCTGTTCGAGCGTCAGGCGGCCGAGAGTCGGGACCCAGCAGCTTGCGCCAGAACTCGTCGAACCCGCTTGCCTTGGCAGACTGGCCCGCGACGACGGACGCCGAAGATCGCCCGGCGAGAAAGTTCGCCGCGACGGCGGCAAAGTCCTTGCCTTCGAGTTCGGCGGCCGCGTTCATCCGGCGCATCGACGCTTCGTCGATGGCGCCTTCGAGCTTGGCGAGCGCGGCCCAGGTCTTCGGCAAGCGCTGCGGGAGATCGGCGCGGTAGAGCAGCACCGCGTCGTAGCGGGGGAAGTACTTGCGATCGTCGTCGAGCACCGCAAGGTGATACTTGTCGATCTTGGCATCGGTCGAATAGATGTCGATGACGTCGACCTGGCTGTCCCGCGATGGCCTCATAGGCGAGGCCGTGATCGAGGCCGCGCGGCGTGTCGAATGGCAGGTCGTACGTGCGCTTCAATCCCGGCCAGCCATCGGCACGCCCGATGAATTCCTGCGAAAGCCCGAGCCGCAGCTCGGGATGCGCCTTGAGGTCGGACAAGCGCGTGATATTCGCGTGACGCGCATCGTCGGCGCGCATCGCCAGCGCATAGGTATTGTTGAAGCCCAGCGGAACACCGACCGCCAGCCCCATTGGCGCCAGTTTGGCGTTGAGTTCGGCCAGCGAGGGAACGCCGTCGAGCTTGAGGATTTCCTTGGCGATCGTGCCGGTGTATTCGGGGTAGATGTCGATGCTGCCGGCCGTGAGCGCGTTCAGCACGATTGCCGTATTGCCCAGGCCCTGGCGGTGCGTCGCACTCGCCTCGCCGGCCGATTGCGCGGTCTGCGTCAGGATCTCGCCCAGGATGTACGACTCCGTGAAACGCTTGGAGCCCACATTCAGCGTCGGCGCCGCGAGCGCAACCGCAGCGCTCGCGAACACGACGAATCCGACAACGGTGCGCACGCGAGGGATTATTGGCATGAGTCTGCACTGGCCGCGGCCAAAGTGTGCGCGAGCCAGATCACTTTTTCGTACCAAGATTTTGCACGCTCACACAATTCCGCCCTTGTGTCTTCCGGGCGCCTTTTGTGTATGCTGCGTCGTGCTGCGCAACATGACTCCGCCGCCGAATGCGACGCGAGCAATATCACTGCCGCCCCACGATCAATAGTATGGCGGCGGCGATGCTCGGCGCGTGCAGCGCGTTCGTGCTGGACGCAAGGACGCTGACGACGATCGGCCCGAGGAGTTGTCCCACGGCGAAAGCCGCTGTCATCGCTGCCATCAAGCGCGGCGCAGCGCTCCCCGCGACGCGACGCGCCTCCTGCATGCCGGTCATCGTCAGAACCATGAACGTGCCGCCGATGAAGATGGCCGCGACCAGAAGCATGCCGATGTTGCGGGCGACGACGGAGGCCAAAACGCCGGCGGCCATGATCATCTGGCATATCGCCCACACCCTGCGCGGCGCAACGCTGCGCAACACCAGCGACGCGGCAATGGTCGATATCGCTGCGGCCACGCCGAATATCGGCCAGGTCCAGCCGAAGACCGACGGATCGGCCAGCAGTTGCCGCGCCAATGAAGGCAGAAACGTCGCCGGGATGATGTAGCCGAAGCCGAAGGTGCCATAGCAGCCGATGAGCAGCCATGCATCGGCGTCGAAGCGGTCCCTGCGCATCGACGCATCGGTCACTGGGTGCGGGCTGCGATGCGGATAGGTGTGTCCAGGTGAACGCCAGGACCAGCGCTGCCGCCGCGCCCAGCAGCAACCATCCGGTGCCCGGTTCGGTTCCGCGCACGCCGATGACGAGGCTCACGAGGCCGGCGAAAACGATTCCGACGCCAACTCCCGCGAACACCCAGCCCGCCCAGTGCGCGCGTTCGTCGCGCGCGAGCCGTTGCAGCGCCCATGCCGAGATCCCGACGAGCACGAACGCGCTGACCGCGCCAGCAAGGAAACGCCAGAGCAGCCACCACCGGAAATCGGCGGTGAGTCCCATCGCGAGGGTGAAAAGTGCGACACCTGCAAGTCCCGCCCGCGCAGCGGTACCTGGATTCGGACTGGCGAATACGCACAGCAGCGCACCGGCGAGGTAGCCGGCGTAGTTCGCGGCGGCCAGCCAGCCACCTTGCGCCAGCGTCAGGCCCGAATGTTCCTGCATCAAGGGCATCAGCGGCGTGAATGCGAAGCGGCCGATGCCCATCGCCGCAGCCAGCCCGAGCATGCCAACGACCACGGCCATTGGAGTTGGAACAACTTGCCCGGTACGCATCATGGCGTCATGGTACCGGTTCTGTAACGAGTCTCGGTTGGGCGAGTCCGCTGCCGCCCGCTTGCTGCTATTCGGGCAGGCGCCGCCCACGGACGCCTGGTCACGGATCGGAGGGCGGGTCGAACGCGTAGACGCCGCCGATTCGTTGGCCCCCCCCGCCGCAACGAAACATCGGCACGCGATCCAATGTCGAACCGGAACCGATGGTAAGCTCTCGGCTGCGACCGGACGCCGCCGCTTCAGGCGGAGCGCCGCAACGGGTGTGGTCATGTCCTGTCCGGGCTTTCGAACAAAATCGTGGAGGAACCCATGAATGCTTTTGTCTCCAGGCTGTCCCTTTTTGCCGCCATCCCGGCGTGCTTGGCGCTTGCGCTTGGCGCGCAATCTTCCGCCAAGGCAGCGACGATCACGCTCGGCGCTTCCGTGCAGATCTCCGGTGCGCTCGCCAATACCGGGCGCTACTACCGCGACGGCTATCAGTTCGCGATCGACCAGATCAACAAGGCTGGCGGAGTCAAGGTCGGCAATTCGCATGACCAGCTCGCCCTCAAGATCCTCGACAGCCAGTCCGACAACAACCTTTCGGTGCGCCAGTACACCCAGCTCGTTTCCGACGACAAGATCAATCTTCTCCTCGGGCCGTTCGCGAGCGATGCGGTGCTCGCGACCTCGTCGGTGGCCGAGAAGTACCAGGTGCCGATGATCCAGGGCGGCGGTGCATCGGATCAGATCTTCAGCCGCGGCTACAAATACATCTTCGGGACGCTGCCGGTGGCGAGCAAGTATTTCGAAAGCACGATCGAAGCGATGGGCAAGCTCAGTCCGGCGCCGAAGTCGGCGGCTTTGCTCTTCGCCGACGACGCTTTCGACGTGGCGGTCGCCAATGGCACGCGCAAGTACCTGGAGAAGGCGGGTATCAAGATCGCGCTGGACGAGCGCTACAGCACCAACGCTTCCGATTTCTCGTCGCTGCTGTCGCGGATCAAATCGGCGCAGCCCGACGCGGTGCTGGTCGCGGGTCACGAAACGGAGATCCTCAACTTCATCCGCCAAGCGAAGAGCCTGAATGTCAGCCCGCATCTCTACAGTTTCACCGTCGGAGTCCCGAGCGCCGACTTCCGCAAGGCGCTGGGCAATGATGCCGATTATGCGTTCGGCATGACGTCCTGGCTGCCGTCGGCTTCGCAAAAGGATCGCTGGTTCGGCAACGCCGAGGAATTCGCCAAGGCCTGGCACCAGCGCTTCGGCTACGAGCCCGATTATCATGCGGCATCGGCCGTGGCCGATGTCGAGGCTTATGCGATGGCCCTCGAGGCCGCCGGCTCCGCCGAGCCCATGAAGGTTCGCGACGCGATCGCGCGCCTCGATTTTCCGTCGCTCTACGGCAGGATTCATTTCGACGCCGTCGGCCAGATCAGCCTTCCGCAGACGGTGGTCCAGGTCCAGAAGGGCAAAGTGGTGCCGATCTACGGGGAAAAGGGCTTCATCGGCAAGGCCGAATATCCGATGCCGGCGTGGGACAAGCGATAACGAAGTAGTAATGATCGGGGGCAGGCGCGCGCCGCAGCGGCCGCACCGAGGACCGAGGAAACGCGGCAGCCGGAAATCACGCAGTCGATTGATCGAGGGGGTGCACCGCGATGGATCTACTGTGGCAGGGCGTAGTCAATGGCGTCCTGCTCGGCGGCCTCTATGCGCTGATGGCGCTCGGCCTCGCGCTGGTGTGGGGGGTTCTCAACATCGTGAACCTCGCGCATGGCGCTTTCATCATGCTCGGCGGGTACGCATGCTACTACCTGTTCAGTGGCCTCGGGATCGATCCATTCGCCGCGCTGCCGCTCGCGATGCTGGCGCTGTTCGTATTCGGCTACGTGCTGCAACGCAATCTGCTGAACCTGGTGATCCGGGCGCCGATGTTCAACACGCTGCTCCTGACTTTCGGGATCGACGTCGTGCTGACTTATGCGGCGCAGATCGCGTTCTCGGCGGACTTCCGTACCATCAATCCGTCGTACGCGGGCGCCAATGTCACCTGGCTCGGGGCCACGGTGCCGCTGGTGCGACTCGCGGCCTCCGCCATTGCGCTGGCGCTGACCCTTGCGCTGTGGCAGTTCCTCGCTCGCGCGAGGCTCGGCCGGGCCATCCGCGCATCGGCGCAGAATATCGTCGCCGCGCGGCTCTACGGCGTCGCGCCGCGGCACATCTATGCGCTGACTTTCGGCATCGGCGCGGCACTCGCGGGCGGCGCGGGAGCGCTCTACGGCGTGGTCTCCCAGCTCAATCCCTACATCGGCACCAGCCTGACCGCGAAGTCGTTCGTGATCGCGATCATCGGCGGCCTCGACAGCCCGCTTGGCGTAATCGGCGGCGGACTGATCCTGGGGATGGTCGAATCGCTGACCTCGCTCTACATCGGCGCGACCTACACCGACGTCGCGAGCTTCGGCATCCTGGTGCTGGTACTGATCGTGCGCCCCACGGGCCTGTTCGGAAGGACGGCTTGAACCGCCCGCTCGCCCTCGCCGGGATCGTCGCGCGGTGATCGTGCTTGCCGCGATGCCGTGGTTCGCGTCCCCGAGCATCGTGCAGTTCGGCATCAACATGCTGCTTCTCGCCACGCTCGCGCAGGGCTGGAACATCATCGGCGGCTACACTGGCTACGCGTCGTTCGGCAATTCCGTCTTCTACGGCCTGGGCAGCTACGGAACTGCGGTCGCGATGCTGCGCTGGAACCTGCCTTTCGGCGTCGGGCTCGTCATCGGCACGGTGATCGCGGTCGTGTTCGCCGCGCTGTTCGGACGGGCCATCCTGCGGCTGCGCGGTCACTACTTCGCGATCTGCACGCTCGGGCTGGCCGAGGTGATGACCGCCATCGTCTCGAACCTCGAGATCACCGGCCGCAATGCCGGACTGGTGCTGCCGCTGCTGCGCAGTGACGTCCTGTTCTTCGAGCTGTCGCTGGCGCTGATGGTCGTCGCGACGCTGATCGTCCTCTGGATCTCCAGGAGCCGCTTCGGTTTCGGACTGATCGCCATTCGCGAAAACGAGGAGGCCGCCGCCGCAATGGGCGTCGACACGACGCGCTACAAGGTGCTCGCGTTCTCGCTTTCCGCCGCAGTTACCGCGCTCGCCGGCGGCATCCACGCCTACTGGATCACTTTCATCGATCCGGTCAGCGCGTTCGACATCGGTTTGAACGTCAAGATGATCATCGTCGCGGTATTCGGCGGCGCGGGCTCGGTGCTGGGACCCGTGCTCGGGTCCTTCGTTCTTTCCGGAATCTCGGAAATGCTGTCCACCTACATCTCGACCTTGGCCAGCCTCTTCTTCGGTGCCGTGATCATCGTCGCGATCGTGTTCATGCCGCGCGGCGTTGCCGATCTGATCCGGCGCTTCGACAAGTACCGCTGGCGCTATTTTGCCGAGAACGTGCGCGCGAACCGGCTGTAGCGCGATGGAACCGATTCTCAGCGTCCGCAACCTGACCAAGCGCTACGCGGGGCTCGTCGCGGTCTCCGACGTGAGCTTCGACCTGGGACGCGGCGAGATCCTGGGCTTGATCGGCCCGAACGGGGCCGGCAAGACAACCCTCGTCAACATGATCAGCGGCGCGACGCCCGCGACCGAGGGCGAGCTGCAGTTCGAAGGCGCGTCGATCGGCGCACTTCCACCCTACCGCCGCGCGCACATCGGCATCGGGCGCACCTTCCAGATCATGCGTCCGTTCCCGGGCCTCTCGGTCCTCGATAACGTTGCCGTCGGCGCACTGTTCGGCACCGGCGGTGGTGAGCACCACCTGCCGCTCGCGCGCAGCCAGGCATTGCAGAAGCTTGAGTTCGTCGGGCTCGCGCATCGCGCCGACCGTCCTGCCGAGGCGCTGGGCGGCCCCGACCGCAAGCGACTCGAGCTCGCCAAAGCGCTGGCGATGAATCCGCGCCTGCTGCTCCTGGATGAGGTCATGGCGGGACTCAACCTCGCCGAGCTCGAAGCGGTGATCGCGATCATCCGCAAGGTCCGCGACGATGGCGTCAGCGTGCTGGTGATCGAGCACGTCATGAAGGCGATCCGCAGCCTGTCCGACCGCCTTCTGGTCTTGCACCATGGCGAGAAAATCGCGGAGGGCGAGCCGCAAAGCGTTCTTGCCGAGCCCAAGGTCATTGAGGCCTATCTCGGACGCCGGCGCCCATGACCCCCAGCCGAACCGACGTGCTGCTCCTGGTACATGGCCTGGTTGCAGGCTACGGCGAGATGCCGGTGCTGCGGGACGTCGCCTTCGAGATCCGCGAGCGGGAGATCGTGGCGCTGGTAGGCAGCAACGCCGCGGGCAAGACGACCCTGCTGCGCGCGCTCTCGGGCGTGCTTGCGCACAGCGGCGAAATCCGGCTCGCCGCCGAGCCGATTGGCGGGCTCGCGCCGAACGCGATCTTCGCGCTGGGACTGGTCCAGGTCCCCGAGGGGCGGCAGCTCTTTGGCGGCATGACAGTGCACGACAATCTGCTGATGGGAGCCTACTGCCGCCGCGACCGCGGCGACATTGCGCAGGATCTCGATCGCGTCTACGGCCTGTTCCCGGTGCTGAAGGAGCGCCGCCGCCAACTCGCGGGAAGCATGTCGGGAGGCGAGCAGCAGATGTGTGCGATGGCGCGCGCACTGGTCGCGCGGCCGCGCCTGCTGATGATCGACGAGATGAGCCTCGGGCTGGCGCCGGCGATCGTCGACCAGCTCCTTGACGTCCTGGTGGAGATCCGCGGCCAAGGTGTGACCGTGCTTCTGGTCGAGCAGGACGTCTTCTCTGCGCTGCGGGTCGCCGACCGTGGCTACGTGCTGGAGTCGGGTGCGATCGTGCGCGAAGGATCGGCGCGTGAGCTCGCCGACGATCCCGAAGTGCAACGCGCCTATCTTGGCGTCTGAATGTCCGCCAGGAACGCCGCAACTTCCGGGTGCGATTCGAGCTGCGCGAGATCCGCGGCGGCGGGCAACTCCGGGCGATCGCGCTCGGCGTCGACCATGCACAGAAAGCCGAGCGGAGCATCGCACGCAGCGCGAAACTGATGCCAGGTACGCGGCGGGATCGTGACCAGGTCGAACGCCCGAATGGAAAGTACACGCGCACCGACCAGGACCCGACCCATGCCGCGCAGGATCATCACCGCATGCGCATGGACATGCCGTTCAAGAGTCGAATGGCCCGCGATGGCGACTTCGAAATACCTGAGCTCGCCCCGCATGTCGGCGCGCGAGAACAGCGTCTGCCGCGTAATGTCACGGTGCTGCGCGGTGCCCGCCGCCTTGTATTCGCGCAAATCGACGCCGTCCCAGCGAAATTGGTCGCCACGCTGCCGGAACGGCCGCACCGGATCGTCATTCATCGATGGCCTCCACGAACTGCGGCGACGAACTCGCGGCAACGCGCAGGCATGCGCTCGCCCGCAGCGAGAAGACTGCCGCCGATCAGCAGCATCGTGTCGATACCGAACTGCGCAATCATCTGCGGAATGCGCTCGACGCTCATCCCTCCTGCCGCAACCGGGAGCGCCGGAGCGAGACCGTGCCACGGCGAGCGGGCGGCAGCCGCAATCGCATCGCAGGTCTCGCGCGCGTAGCCAAAGCGTCCTCCAGCATTCGGAAAGATCGTGGCGTCGGCACCGAACATCCGGAACAGCCTGCCGAGCAGCAGCGCAGGGGCGATGCGCGCCGCCCCGGCGAGCGCAGGATGGGCGATGAGCGGCGCACCGGCCTCGCGTGCCAGTGCCGCGAGACCGGCGACGCCCGCGATCATCGGTGCGATCAGGAACATGCGCACTCCGTGCGAGCGTGCGAGAGCTACCTGCTCGCACATCTGCGCGTAATGTCCGCTGAGGCTCGGCGCATAGACGCAGCGCGCTCCGCATTCGCGGTTCGCGCTGTCAACCGCGCCCTGCACTGCGGCGACGCGCTGCGCGAACGGTGCCGCAGCCTGGTCCGCCAGTCCGTGATCGTCCTTGATGACGTCGATACCGGAGAGCGCGAAAACGCTTGCGATGCCGGCGAGCGCCTGCGCCGAGAGCCCCTGCGGCTTCAGTGCCGCGCAAGCGAGAGGTCGCCAGTGCACTCCCGTGACGTCGCGGATGCCGGCAATCCCGAATGCGGGTCCGCCGAAGCGCCGTGCGAATCCTGCTGGAAAGCGCGCGTCGACGAGCGCGATATCATCGTGCAGCGACGAGTTTCCGAACAACATGTTGACGAGTTGCCCGGCTTCGAATCCCGTCGTCTCCGCGGCAATGCGAAGGGTGACGTCGAACGCCTCTTCTCCGGCAGGAGCGATCCCCGCGACCTGTGCCACGACTTCGCTCTGGACCCGCGGATCGCGGACGGCCGCGAGCGGCACCTCGACGCTTTGCTCGAGCGCGATCGCCTGCGCCCGGGCCTCGATCGCGGTGGCCGGCGCACGCACGCGATAGACAGCGTCGATCCAGCGCTCGGCACCGGCGACGTCAGGCAGTTCGGGAGCAGGCGCGGCCATGCGCTGATTCTAGACGAAGCGCGAGGATGAGCGCATGACCCACTACGACGTTTTCAACGGCGATGCCGACGGCCTCTGCTCGCTGCATCAGCTTCGTCTCGACTCGCCGCGCCATTCGACGCTCGTCACCGGCGTGAAGCGCGACATTGCACTGCTGTCCCGCGTCGAAGCATTGACTGGCGACTCGGTGACCGTGCTCGACGTCTCGCTCGAGGTCAACCACAGGGCGCTCGTCGCGCTGCTCGATCGCGGCGTGAGCGTCGACTGGTTCGACCATCACTACGCCGGGAACATCCCGGACCGGCCCAAGCTGCGTGCGACCATCGATCGCTCGCCTGACGTGTGCACCGGGGTACTGGTCGACCGCCATCTTGCCGGCCGGCAGCGCGTCTGGGCCGTCGTCGCGGCGTTCGGTGACAATCTCGCCGCGGTGGCACGAACGCTCGCGCAGCCGCTCTCGCTACCCGCAATGCAGCTCGACGCGCTGCGCGAGCTGGGTGATGCGCTGGCCTACAACGCCTACGGCGACACCGAGGCCGACCTGATCGTCCCTCCGGAAGCGCTCTACCGCGCGCTGTCGCCCTACGCCGACCCGTTCGCTTTCATGCGCGGCGAGCCGCAGTTCGCGCGCATCGTGCGCAGCCGGCGCGAAGACCTCGCACTCGCCTGCGCGACGGTTCCCGAAGCACACTTTCCGGGCGCGGAGGTCTACGTGCTCCCCGATGCCGCCTGGAGCCGCCGCGTGCGCGGCACCTGGGCGAATAAGCTCGCCACCCAGGCGCCCACCCACGCGCACGCGGTGCTCACGCCCGACGCACTCGGTGGTTACGTGGTCAGCCTACGCGCACCGCTTGCGCAGCCCGTAGGCGCCGAGCTCCTGTGCCGGAAATTCGCGACCGGAGGCGGGCGCAGCGGTGCCGCCGGCATCAACCACCTGCCGCGAAGCGCGATACCCGGATTCCTGCGCGAGATCGAGCGCGCGTGGCCGTGACTGTTTCAGCCCTCGCCGTGACCGTTTCAGGCCTCGCCCTCTGAAACGAGTCCGAGCTCGAGCGCCATCCGGATCAGGTCTGGCATGCGCTGGACCTGCAATTTGTCCATCACGCGCGCCTTGTGCACTTCCACCGTACGCGGGCTGATCCCGAGCTCGAGCGCGATCTCGCGGTTGTGGCGACCGCGAACCACGAGCGCGAGGACTTCGCGCTCGCGCGGCGTCAGCCGCCCGAGCTGGCGCCTCAAGACATCCCGGCGCTCAGTGCGTGAGCGCGACTGCGCGTCCTGGGCCAGTGCGGCCTCAATCGTCTGGCCGAGCAGCGCATCGTCGACCGGCTTCTCGAGGAATTCGAACGCGCCCGCCTTCAGCGTCGCACGAGCGCTCGCCACGTCACCGTGCGCGGTGAGGACGACGACGGGCATGGCGTTCCCGCGCCGGGCGAGCTCCACCTGGACGGCGAGCCCGTCATGGCCGGGCATCTTCAGGTCGAGCAGAACGCAGCCGGACGCCGAAGCGTCGAACGCGGCAAGAAATGCACTCCCATCGGCATAGGTGCGCGTCGCGTAACCGCGCAGGCCGAGCAGCAGCGACAACGCGTCGCGCACGGCATCGTCATCATCGACGACATGGACGATCTGGCGCAGCGCAGTCACGACGTGGTCCGCACCACCGGTAGCGTGAAGCGGAAACTGCTTTGCTGTCCCGCGTGCTCGTGCCACAGGCGCCCGCCACCCGCCTCAACCAGCGACCGGCTGATCCGTAACCCGAGCCCCATGCCGTGCGGCTTGCTGGTTGCGAAAGGCTCGAACAACTGCGCGCGCATCTCGGGTGCCACACCCGGTCCGCTGTCGTTGACGCCGATCCTCACGAACTGCGCGCTGTCCATCGCTGCCGACAAAGTGATGATTCGCTCTCCCCCTTCTGTCGATCTCAGCGCATCGATCGCGTTGGAAACCAGATTATGCAGCACGATCTCGACATGGATCTGATCCGCGTGAACCGCAGGCAGCAAGGACGGAAGGTCGACTCTCAGCTCGACGCCGTGGCGTTCCGCCTGCGCCCTCGCTGCCGCGACAAACGCGTTGATGAGCCGCGGAACGTCGACCTGATCGGGCTGCCCCGAGCCAGTCCTGAAGAAGTCGCGCAGACGGTGCAGGACGTCCCCGGCACGGGTAACTTCGTGCGTCACCTTTGCCATCGTCTCGCGCAGGGCCCCGGGAGGCGAGCCGTCATGCGCGAGCATCAACTGGCACGCCCGCACGTAGGTTCCGATCGCCGCCAGCGGCTGGTTGAGCTCGTGCGCGAGCGCCGACGCCATCTCGCTTGCGCCGGCGAGCCGCAGGCTGCGGTCGAGCTCCTGCTCGCGCGCGCGAAGCCGACCGGCGATCGCCCCCTTCTCGGTCACCGTCACTCCGATGGCGAGCCCGGTCAACGCGAGCGCAACCAGCAACACCTGGAACTCGAGCACCGCAGCCACCGGATAATTGCCGACGCGCAGTGCAGCGAGCAGGCCAAACTGAATGAGCGCGGTTGCCATCACGGTCGCCTCGACGCCGCCGCGCATGGCGATCCAGATCAGCGGAAGAAACAGCACATAGAAGAGCTTGAGCTCCTCGGCCCAGCCGGACGCGAACACGACCCAGAGTGCAGCAGCGATCGCCACCAGCTGCGTCACCGCTTCGGGCGCAAAGACGCGGCTTCGCACCCGTGGCCTGCGCGTCAGGACGAGAAGCAGCGGCGCCAGCACGATAATACCGATCAGGTCGCCGATCCAGAGATGCGCAACGCCCTGGCGAAAACCGCCCGCGTTCAACGCGCCGCTGCCGGCGAGAATCCCGGTGAGCGCGACCGCGAGAACCGCGGTCGCAATGGTTGTCGCAATGACGAACGTCGTTGCATCGCGCAACGTCGCGAAGGCGGCCCCGAGATGCAGCACCACTCGCAACACCACCGCGAGCGACGCATAGACCAGCGCCGGCAACACGACCACGGCGGCGAATAGCGGCCAGGGCGCATGCGGGCCGCGTCCCAGGAACTCGGCGAGCACCGCTGCCACGACGAGCCACGGCGCGTTGCGAAGGCCGTAGCGCAGCAGCAGCGCGACACCGAGACCCGACACCGGATTCCACGGTGTGATGGCGAGCGGCGCCGCGACCGGGTAGACGTCGCTCACCCAATCGAGGACGACGCAGGCAGCGAGATAACCGGCGATCAGGGTCGCGTAGCGCCAACCGGAGAGCCGGTCATCGCCGCGACTCAACCCGGTCTGCCGTCGATGCGCGGCCGGGTCAGGATCGGCCAGTAGCGAATCGCAAAGATCGCGTAGGCCGCCGACCACAGGCACGCCGAAGCAACCACGGCGTCGCGATACCACGCGCCGAACAGCCATGGCACGAGCACGCGCATGATCCCGGCGAATCCGACAAGCGCGAAGGCAGCGACCTCCCAGCGGTCGGCGGCGAGCGGCCGGCCGCTGTGCCCGCGCGCAGTGCGAGTCATCATGCCCAGCGTCAGCAGGCCGATGGCACCCGCAGTCAGCGCATGGTTCGCGATCGGCGAAGACAGTACGCCAGCCTCTGCCAGCGCACGCAGTGCGAGGTGCACCGGAATCCAAAGGTAGCCCGCGTGCAGCACCCACACCAGCGGCACGCGCAGGGTCTGCCAAGGACGCCACAGCCACACCCGTGCCGTCTGCACGATGGCGCCGAACGCCAGGATCGCAGCCAGCGCCGGCGCAGGGAGCTGCACGAGATCGGCGGTGAGCAGCGCGATGATCGACGCCGGTGCCAGCCACTCGATCGCGCCATTGCGCCGCGGCGTCGAGCCGCGCACGCCGTTGGCGGTGAACATCGGGATCACGCGCCCTCCGATCACCGTGATGATCAGCACGATCACGTCGAGGGCCACCTGCACCGAATAGCGCTCGGGCAGCGCGATGATGCCTTGCCGGGAAAGATGCCCGGTCAGATCCAGCGCGGCAAACGCGACCATCAGGATGATGAAAACGAAATTGCGGCGGTTACGACTTTCCAGCAACGGGATTCCGATCGCGACAGCGACCGCGAGTGGAAACAGCGTGTCGACCGCCGCGGCGGCGAGCGGCCAGGGCGCGAGCACGAGGAGACGGCCAGCGACCCAGAGCGCGACCAGCGCCGCGAGCGGAGCTCCCGCGGCCGTAGGCCGCCCCGTCCAGTTGCGTACCGCGGTGAGCAGGAAACCGGTGACGACCGCGAGCACGAAGCCGAAGATCATCTCGTGCGCGTGTCCCATCGGGCCGCTGACGTACGGCGTTTCGAGCCAGCCCGCGTACTGGGCGACCCAGAGGCCGATCGACAATGCGGCGAACAGGCTCGCGACCAGGTAGAACGGCCGAAATCCCAGCCGCCACAGCGCGAAATCCGGCCGTGCCGCGCGTCTCTGCGCCTGGGCTTCGACTTCGATCGGCGTGGCCACGGTCATTGGAGGTGCGCAGTCGCGGTCATTTTAGATCAGTCGGCAAGAACGAGAATCGCGCGAAAGTCATTGACATTGGTGAGCGTCGGTCCGGTGACGACCGCATCGCCCAGCGCAGCGAAGAACCCGTGGCCGTCGTTGTTCTCGAGGCTCTCGCGCGGACGAATGCCCAGCGCGCGGGCACGCTCCAGTGTATCGGGACCGATCCGCGCGCCTGCGACCTCCTCCTGGCCGTCGACGCCGTCGGTGTCGGCGGCGAGTGCGTGGATACCCGGGCGCCCTCCGAGCGCGATCGCGAGCGACAGCAGGAACTCGACATTGCGCCCGCCGCGACCCTGGCCACGCACGGTCACAGTGGTCTCGCCCCCGGACAACAGCACGCAAGGTGGCGGCGCCGGCTGGTCGTGTGTTGCCGCCTGCGTCGCGATGCCGGCCATCACGATGCCCACCTCCCGCGCCTCGCCTTCGATGCGGTCGCCAAGGATCACCGGGGTCACGCCCGAAGCGCGTGCAACCGCAGCCGCGGCTTCGAGTGCCATCTGCGGCGTCGCGATGATGTCGGTGCGCGCCCCGGCAAGTCGCGGGTCGCCCGGCTTCACCGATTCACCTCTGCCGGACTCGAGGATGTCGAGCAGCGCCGGTGAAACCTCGACCGCGTAGCGACGCAGAACGTCGAGCGCATCGGCACAGGTCGTCGGATCGGCGACGGTCGGACCTGATGCGATATCCATCGGCGAATCCCCGGGAACGTCAGAGATCACCAGGGTCGCGACCTGCGCCGGATGACAAGCAGCGCCGAGGCGCCCGCCCTTGATCGCGGAGACGTGCCGCCGCACGCAGTTCATCTCGCCGATGGTCGCCCCGCAGCGGAGCAGCGCCCGATCGACCTGCTGCAGGTCGGCAAGCGTGAGCCCCGGCAGCGGAAGCGGAAGGAGCGCTGAGCCGCCGCCCGAGATCAGGCACACAACGAGGTCGTCACTGCCCAGGCCGCGCACCCGATCGAGGATGCGCTGCGCAGCCGTCATCCCCGCGGCATCGGGCACCGGGTGCGCCGCCTCGACAATCTCGATCTTCCGGCAGGCTAGCGCGTGGCCGTAGCGTGTGACCACGAGCCCCGCTACGTCGCCAGGCCAGTGATCCTCGAAGACGCGCGCCATTGCCGCCGACGCCTTGCCGGCGCCGACGACGATCGTTCGTCCTGCCGGGGGCGGCGGTAGCCACTGCGGCAGGCAATGCGCAGGCAGGGCCGCCTCGACCGCCGCGTCGAACATCCTGCGCAGCAGCGCCGCAGGGTCGCCTCCACGCCATGCGGGGCGGCCCGCGGCCATGCCGGCTGCGCTCAGGGCTTCAGTTGCGCGCGGACTTCACCGCCGGGATGCGCGGCGCTGTGAACGTTGAAATAAAGATCGCCGGCCTTCAGCGCCGCCATCTGGTCAGCGCTGAGCTTCGCATCCGCGGGGGCGGTGAACTTGTCGCCCTCCATGACGAAGGGCACGATCACCTTGCCGTTCTTCCCTGCGGCGCCCTCGTGAATATGGGCCATCGTCGGGGTGAAGCCGCTGGCGGTCACGCTGCCGGTGACCGTTCCATCGGCGGCGACGCTGATCGTTCCCTCCGCCGCAGCCGAGCTTTTGATCGGCGGAACCTCGCTTTCGCCGGAGAGCATGAGATGGAAATCCTCGCCAAACGCGGAGGCCGGCATCCCGGCAGCGAAGACGACGGCGAAAGACCACGCAGACAATGCAACGGCGGTCGACCTGGAAGACCTGGAAGACACTTTCATCGTGGAGCTCCTGTTGTTGAAGTCATGATCCGGATTGCCGCAATCGGGCGGCACCGCGACACCGCGCCAGCGCGGAAATCCGGCGGACGCCCGTTACAATCACCGGACACGCGCCCGGGTGGTGAAACTGGCAGACACAAGGGACTTAAAATCCCCGGACCGCAAGGTCGTGCGGGTTCGACCCCCGCCCCGGGCACTCATGCCGCCGAGCTGCAGGCTTGCGCCGGTAGCGCGCATCCGCCGTCAGCGCGACGCGCCGGGCATCGAGCCCTGCGTCATTTTCGCGAAATCGCCGATGACCCGCTGCATCGTCTCGAACGCCGAACCGCCCGAGGTGACGACGCCCTGCATCGCCGACACGACTTTCTGCATCTGCCGCAGATCGGGGAGCATTGCCATCGCGACCCGCGTTTCCTTGACGCCGGGCACGCCTTCCATCTGCTCGCCGATCAGCGTGAACAGGCGCTTCTGGATCTCGACGATGAGGTCGAACATCTCGCCCCAGTAGTGCATCGACTTCTCGAGGGCCTCCTGCGCCGCACCCTGCCCCGCCGTCATCAGGCCCTGCGCGTCGCGCGCCTGTGCCGCCGAGCGTGCGTGCCGCTGCTGGAATTCTCGCGCCTCTTCCTCGCCTTCGAGCTGCTTCCTGCGCAACCGGGCCGCACCCTCGATTGCGGTGTTGATCACGTCCAGCGCGAGCGCGGCGTTGGCCTTGTAGAACTCCATCGCCTGCTCGGGCGTCATCAGCTTCGGCATCTTCGCCATCTTCGGCATCTCGCCGAATCCGTGCATCGCCGCGGTTGCCGATGCCGGTTTCGACGCGCCCGACGGCTTTGGCGGCGCCGAACGCTTGCGCGCCGGGCGCCGGCGTGCGGTCTTGGCGGCTCTCGGGACCGCCGCGGCTTTCCTTGCCATGATGCTGCTCCTAGGAAAATGCGACCGGGCACCCCGGCCGGGATCAAGCTCGCGACCGAGATCAAACTCGCATGTAACGCCTGCGCCGCGATGCCGTCAAGGAGCCTTTCCCCAGCAGGAGTCTTTCCTGCAGCAGGAGCCTTTCCGACAAACGCGAAACCGGCCGCAGCACAGGGTGAGGGCTTGACCGCCACCGATTCCGGTCTATAATCCACATACCGTATACCCATACGGCACTCCTGCGATGCCCGCAAAAATCCGCACCCGCCCTGGGCATCACGCCGCGCATCATGCCCCGCCCGCGCGCGATCCGGCGAGCGTGCCGGAGGAGCCGCGGCTCACCCCGCGGCAGCGCCAGATCCTCGACTGGATCCGCAGCTATCTCGAGGCGTCGGGCATGCCGCCGACCCGCGCCGAGATCGCCGCGGGATTGGGATTCTCCACCGCCAGCTCAGCCGAGGACCACCTGCAGGCTCTGGCCCGCAAGGGTGCCATCGACATCCTTCCCGGCACGTCGCGCGGCCTGCGCATGAAATCCCTCCCTGGCATTCCGCTGCAGGGCCTGCTGCCACTCGTGGGTCGCGTTGCTGCCGGGCATCCGATCCTTGCCGTCGAGCACATCGAGGCGCATTACCGGGTTGATCCGGCGCTGTTCTCCCCGCGCGCCGACTACCTGCTGCGCGTACGCGGCCAGAGCATGCAGGACGCCGGCATCCTCGACGGCGATCTCCTCGCCGTCCACCGTATTCACGAGGCGCGCAACGGTCAGATCGTCGTGGCGCGCCTGTCCGGGACCGGCGGCGACGAAGTGACCGTCAAGCGTTACCGCAGGCGCGGGCGGGAGATCACGCTGCTGCCCGAGAACAGCGCATTCGCGCCAATCGTCGTCGATCCACGCACAACGTCGTTCACCGTCGAAGGCATCGGCGTGGGCCTGGTCCGCGGCAGCGGCAACAGGTAAACATTCGTTCAAGGAGCCCGACATGGTCCAAGCCGTTCCCGCCGGTTACCACACGGTTACACCCTACCTGATGGTGCGCGACGCCGCCCGCGCGCTCGCGTTCTACCGGAAGGCCTTCGACGCTGCGGAGGTGATGCGCTTCGACGACCCGAAAGGCCGGGTCGCCCATGCCGAAATCAGAATCGGCGATTCGCACCTCATGCTGGCCGAGGAATCACCCGACATGGGATTCGTGGGGCCGCAAACGCTGGGCGGCGCAGGCGTCAGCCTGATGCTCTACGTCGAAGACGTCGACGCGCGTTTCGCGCAGGCGATCGCCGCCGGGGCCACCGAGAAGCGCGCGGTCGCCGACCAGTTTTACGGCGATCGCAATGGCACGCTCGCCGATCCTTTCGGTCACGTGTGGACGCTGGCGACCCATCGCGAGGACGTCTCGATCGACGAAGTCCGGCGGCGAATGCAGGCGATGTTTGCCGATTCCAAGGCCGGCTGATCGCATCGGGGGATCGTCATGTACGTACTGTATGGCAAGAAGGGGGCGGGATCGGCCGCGGTCGAGGCTGGATTGGCGCTCACTCGCGCGCCGTTCCGCTTCGTGGAAACCGCATCCTGGGAGCAGAACGATGCCTATCCCGAATTGCTGAAGCACAACCCGCTGGGACAGATCCCGACGCTGGTGCAGGACGACGGCAGCGCGATGTCCGAAAGCGCGGCAATCCTGCTGCACCTGGGCCTCGTCCACCCGGACAGCCACCTGCTGCCCGCCGATGCGCAGATGCGCGCGCAGGTGTTGCGCGGCCTGGTGTTCATTGCCGCCAATTGCTATGCGGCGATCAGCGTCATCGATTTTCCCGAGCGCTGGTGCGAGAACGCCGAGGGTGACAAGGCGCTGCAGGAGCGCATTCGCGCCGGGACACGGGCACGCCTGCACCGCCACTGGGAAATGTTTGCCGACGTCTTCCCTGCACGGCCATGGCTTTCCGGAAAGCAGCTCGGCGCACTCGACCTGCTTGCCGCCGTGGTCTCGAAATGGTCTGGGACGCGCAAACACCTCGAAACGCATCGGCCCGCGCTGCACGCGACGCTGCTGCGCATCGAGGCACAGCCCGAGGTCGCGCCGGTGTTCGAGCGAAACTGGCCGCAGGCCGCCGGTTGACACTGCAGACGGCGGTGACGACAAATCCCGCTTCCTCCGCTGTCCGCTGCCGATGAATGTCGTCCACGACGATGAATCCGGCGCTCGCGCGCATCCTCGCCCATCCCGCCATCTGGCGCGGCGGGGACTGCGCGGCCGAGTCGGCCTGCGTTGCCTCGGGCTTCGCTGCGCTCGACGCCGTGCTGCCGGGCGGCGGATGGCCGCGCGCTGCGCTCACCGAAATCCTGCTCGAACGCGAAGGCATCGGCGAGTTGCGCCTCACGTTGCCTGCGCTCACGAAGCTGCAATCCGAGGGACGCAGCGTGGTGTGGATCGCCCCGCCGCGTCGCCCCTATGCGCCGGCCCTCGCCGCCGCCGGCATCGATCTCGCGCGGCTCATCGTCGTGCATCGTTGCAGCGACCGCGATGCGCTGTGGGCATACGAGCAGGCGTTGCGCGCCCCCGAGTGCGGCGCCGCATTCGCCTGGGTCAACGTTCACGACGAGCGCCTGCTGCGCAGGCTGCAGGTGGCTGCGCGCGAAGGCCGGACCTGGGGTGTGCTGTGGCGCCGGCCCGGGCAGCGCGCCTGCGCCTCGGCGGCGCCGCTGCGGCTGGCGCTCGCGCCGCACGAAGGACAACTCGCGGTGTGCATCCTCAAGCGGCGCGGTGCGGAGTTGCCGCAACCGGTCGTGCTCGACCTCGCACGCGCGCCCGGGGCACCGTTTGGTCTCCTGCCGGGCCCTGCGCCTTTGCTTTCCCCGATACCGAAATGCCATGCTGTGGACCTGCCTTCTGCTGCCGTCGTTGGCGCTTGATGTCTACGCGCGCGCGGCGGCAGCAGAAGCTCTCCGGCGGCCGTTCGTGGTGTCGAGCGGTGGCCGCTGCCCGCAGGTCGTGGCTGCCAATGCGCCTGCCCGCGCTGCCGGCATTCGCCACGGCCAGTTGATCTCGGCTGCGCTGGCGCTCGCGCCCGGGATCGTCCTGCGCGAGCGCGACCCCGGCGCCGAGCGCGCGGCGCTCGCCGAGATCGCAACCCTCGCTCTCGCTTTCACGCCCGGCGTGAGCATTGCGCTGCCCGATGCGGTCCTGGCTGAGATCGGCGGCAGCCTGCGCCTGTTCGGCGGGCTGTCCCTGCTGCTCGAACAACTCGTCGCGCGGACCGAGGCGCGTGGCTACGCCACGCAGATCGCGCTTGCGCCCACGCCGACTGCCGCATTGCTGCTTGCCCGAGCCGGCGCGCAACCGGTGCTCGACGTGCAGGAGCTGCCTGCGGCACTCGCGCCGCTGCCACTTGCCCTGTTCGATATCGATCTCGATGCGAGAACCGCGCTCGAGGCCGCCGGCATTACGACCTGCGGCGCGGCGCAGGCGCTACCACGCGCGGCGCTCGCCCGCCGCTGCGGTCCGCGCCTGATCGACGCGCTCGACCGTGCGCTGGGCCGCGTTGCCGATCCCCGTGTGCCCTATCAGCCGCCGCCGCGTTTCGAGCGCAGGCTCCCGCTCCCCTCTCCGGTCGACGGGAGCGAAGCGTTGGGCTTCGGGGTCGGCCGGCTGGTGCATGAGCTCGCGAGCTGGCTGGCCGCACGCGGGCTGGGCGTCATGCGGCTATCGCTGACGCTGGTGCACGAGCGGCAACTTCGTGAACGCGGCATCGCGTCAACCGCCGTGTCGTTCGCGCTTGCTGCGCCGGCGCGCAGCTCCGCGCATTTGCAGACGATCCTGCGTGAGCGGCTCGCCCGCACCACATTGCCTGGACCGGTCGAAGCGATCGTGCTGGCGAGCGACGAGACCGCGCCGCTGGCCGGCCGCAGTCTCGGCCTGCTCCCCGGCGACGAAGCCGCTGCCGCCACGGTTCCGCTGATCGAGCGTCTGCGCTCGCGCCTTGCCGACGACGCCGTCGTCCTGCTCGAAGCGCGGGCCGAGCATCGCCCGGAGTGCGCGATGCGCATGATCCCGGCGACGCAGGCCGCGCTGGTGTCGCCTCCGGCGGCGCCTCGCCCGCTATGGCTGCTCGACGTGGCGCAGCCGTTGCATACGGCGCTCGACGAAGCGCCGTGGATCCTGCGCGACGGACCCGAGCGCATCGAATCAGGCTGGTGGGACGGGCACGACCTGCGCCGCGATTATTTCGTCGCCGAGACTCCGCAAGGCGAGATCGCCTGGATCTACCGCGACCACCGCTACGGCACCGACGCCGGCGAGTGGTTCCTGCATGGTTTGTTCGCTTGACGCACCGCTCGATCACTGGCGCACGGCACGCCATGACGCGTGCGTTCGGTCGCCGGGCTGTGCGGCTTCAAATCCCGGCGTACCACTGGTAGCCCTGATCCTCCCAGTAGCCGCCGTTGCCTCCTTCGATCCCCGCGTAGCTCGCGACCAGCTCGATGCGCATCACGTACTTGGCGTGCTTGTAGCCCAGTTGCCGCTCGACACGCAGCCGGATCGGGGCGCCATTCGGGACCGGCAGCGGCTGGTCGTCGAGCGTGTAGGCGAGGATCGTCTGGACGTGATACGCGTCGTCCATGTCAATGCTCTCGTAGTACGGCGCCGTTCCGTCGTCGTTCATCGGATCGGCGCAGCGGAATACGACGTAGCGCGCCGTCGCGGACGGCTCGACCCGATCGAGCAGCGCCGAGAGCCTCGCACCCTGCCACTTGCCGATTGCGCTCCAGCCCTCGACACAATCGTGACGGGTGATTTGCGTGCGTGACGGAAGCGCCTGCAGCTCGGCGAGCGTGAAGCTGCGCGGTTTCGCGACGAGACCGGCGACTTCGAGCCGGTAATCCCGGAAAGCATCGGCCGCGAGCGCCTGATACTGCGGGTTGTTCGGATTCGCCGTACCGTTGCTGCGAAACGACGGTGAGAGGTCGGCTGGCGTGAACTCCTGCGCCATCGCCTTGCGCCCGGTAACGAGCGTGGCCACCCGGTGGCTCAAGGTCTCGGCGCTGCCCAGCACCCGCGGAAACCAGTCGCTTTGCGACAACCGGTCGCAGCCGGCAACGCCGACCGCGCCCAGCGACGCTGCGACCCGTCCGAGGAAGCGCCGGCGCGCGCCCCGATCGACTTCATTCACGGGCAATCTCCTCCGGCACACGATAGCGCCCGGTGATCATCGAGCGCAGGTTGTTCCAGAGCCCGGTCACGATCACTTCGAAGACATGGATCAGCACGAAGGCCACCAGCGCCCAGGCGACGATGAAGTGGATCGAGCGTGCCGACTGCCGGCCGCCGACCAGGCCCACCCAACCTCCGAACAGCGTATCGAGCCGCGGGGACAGGCCGAGGCCCATCAGAATGATCAGCGGAAGCAGAACAAAGACGACTGCGAGATAGGCGAACTTCTGCAGCACGTTGTAACGCTTCGCCTCTTCGCCCGCCGGATGGCGGAAGCGCAGGTGATCGACGATCGACCTGCCGATCCTCCGAATATCGGTCCCGGTCGGCCAAAGATCCCGCGCCAGGTGGCGACTCCACACCGTGTACGCGACATAGCAGAGCCCGTTGATCAGGAACACCCAGGCGAAGAAGAAATGCCAGCTACGCGCCATTGAAAGCCACTGATGGCTCGGCACGGTGATCCAGGACGGAAAACCCTGCATGTAGGCCTCGCCCGCGCTGTAGGACACACCCAGGGCCCCCGTCGTGTTGAATTCGTGCCCGAACAGGCGGGTGTAGCCCAACGGCTGTCCGTTGGCGCCGTCGCGCGCCCCGATCTCGAGCCACGCCGGTCGGGTGCTGTAGGACGACTGCCCCCAGTAGAGCGCCGGATGTGCATTGAAAATGCACAGGCCGCTCATCAGCATCAGGGTGAGCGCGACGACATTGATCCAGTGCATGACGCGCACCGGCAACGCGTGGCGCCGGTACAGCTCGCGGCCCGAGGCCGAATGCCGCGAAGCGCCCGTGGCGGCCGCGGAAGTTTGTGCAGCGCGCTCGCGCGGCGTCACCGGCATGGGTGGGTCGGAGGTGGGATTCGATACGAGGTCGGGCATCGCGGATTTCTTGCTAGACAGTCGGCGGCTAGATCAAAAGCTTACGCCATCGCTGATCGCATGCACACCGACTCCATGCCCTGAAAGGCGACTCAGCCCAGGGTGACCTCTGCCCGCACGATCCCCGCGCGCTCATGGCGCGCAATGAGCTGGATCGTCGCGCCCGCCGTTCCGCGCACGACCCACTCAATCTTCATCCGGTCGTCGGTGACGTTGTAGTCCGGCCAGAACGACACGCCGGTGTGCTTGTGGGCTTTGCCTTCGAGCTGGCCGACATCGTCGCGCAGCTTGCCTGACGCAAGGCTCGCCCCAGGAGGCAGCTCGACTTCCGCGACGACGCCTCGCGCGGTCTTGCGCGCCAGCGCGCGCTTCGACACATAGGTCGGCAGCCAGCCCGTGTTCTGGATCACCAGCGTCACCTTCCACGTGCCGTCGCCGAGCGCGACAGCGCCCGCATGCACGAGCTCGAGCTTCGGCGAGCACAGCGCCTGCCAAAGCAACCAGCGCGGAAAGCGTCCGATCTCGCGCTCGAGCAGCGGCAGCGGTGGATTGCCGAACGCATGGAAGCGGTCCCAGCCGCCGATCTCGAGCCTGCCGAGTTGCGGATGATCGAAGGGCTTCCAGCCATGGTGCGCGCTGCCGCCGAGCTTCTGCTCGCTCCAGCGGAAGAGATTCAGGTCGTCCTCGATCGCATGATCGCGGAACCAGTCGATGTACTTGTAGTTCTCGATGCCCGCCTCGCGCATCGGGATCCAGATCTCGACGACCCACGAAAACACGCCGAGATGCTCGTAGATCCAGTCGAATGTGCCGCCGATCACCGACTTCGGGTGATAGCGAAATTCGTGGTAGACGGATATCGCAGGATAGCCGGTGAGCTCGGTGCCTTTGTGTCCCGCCGCCTGGTAGAACCATAAATCCTTGGCGTCCATCTCGTCGTCGGACTGGTGTTCGGAAGGCCGCAGCAGCACGCCGCTCCAGGTGTGAAACGACGTTCCGCCGCAGATGTTCGGATGGCGAACGACAAAGTCGACGACGGCGCGGATCTCGGGCTCGGAGGTCGGGTATGGTCCGGCGCCTTGCTGCTCGAATTCCTGCGCCAGCTCGCCGGAAAATTCCGGTTGAAGATCGAGACCTGCAGCGGGCGCTTGATTTTCAGCGTAAAACCATCGTAGCCGTCATAGCGGCCCTCGGGCATGATCCGGTAGTAGGTTCCCCCGGTCTTGGTCGGGTCACGCCGCACCATCAGGCGTGGCTCCTGCGGATGCGCTTTCCACAAGCCGTTGGGATCGGGAATGCGCATCTGCAGGATGCGCCCGTCGCCGTCGATGTCCTCGACGACGAGGCCATCCGGCTCCTGTTCGTCGAGCGGATACGCACGCGTCGAAGAACGCACCCATTTCGGCCGGTCCGCAAGCGCCCATTCCGCGCCGTCGGGATTGATCCGCGGGAAACGTAGAAAGCCCGCGTGTCGAGCGCGCGCGTCACCTCGGCATCCGGACCGTACTGTAAGACCAGCGCGTCGATGAAATAGAGCGCGGCCGCCGACGCCGCCACTTCGGTCGAATGGATGTTCCCGTCGACCCAGAACGCCGGCTTTTCGGCTGCGGGTCCGGTCGCGCCGTTGGTGATCGTCAGCACCCA
>CAVPBR010000004.1:0-234657 GCA_963701885.1 uncultured beta proteobacterium | reverse complement strand
CACCCGGCTCGCGTTCCTGGCGATGGCTGCGCAATGCCGTCGTCGTCATCGTCATTCCCGCCGGGATCATCGCGATCCTTGGATTTTTCGTCGCCCCACCTCTCGCCAAGGCGCGAATCGAGGCCCTCGCGGGTGCCGAAACCGGGCGCCATGCGAGCCTGGGCAAGCTCGCCTTCAATCCGTTCACGCTGCACGCGAAGCTCTCCGATTTCGCGCTCGCCGATCGTGATCCTTCGCGCGCGCTCTTGAGCTTCTCGACGCTCGATGTCGACGTCGCCCTGGCATCGCTGTGGAATCGCGCGCCGATCATCGACGCGGTCAAGCTCGTCGGTCTGCGGATCGCGCTGGTGCGTAACGACGATGGAAGTCTCAACATCCAGGACCTGATCGACCAGGCGCTTGCACCTTCCGAAGGGCCCGTCCCCCGGTTCTCCGTCAGCAACATCGAGGTCGACCAGGGCGAGATTTCCTTCGACGACAGGCTGCGCAAGCACGTGAGCAAAATCGCGGGTATCGGAATCGGCATTCCATTCCTGTCGAGTCTGCCGCGCGCAGCGAAGATTCTCGTGACTCCACGCCTCGAAGGGGTGATCGACGGCTCCAGGTTCGCGCTGAATGGCTCGTCGACGTCGCCGTTCGTCGATCGGAAGGAGGCGACGCTTGCGATCGATCTCGACGCGCTGAAGCTTCCCGGCTATGCCGGGTACGCAACATTGCCGCAGGGTCTGAAGCTTACCGATGGCGCGCTCACAACGCGCCTCAAGCTCACATTTGTAACCACCAAGGGCGTGGCCGATGCGCTCGAACTATCGGGCAACGCGCGCGTCGACGGGTTGGCGCTGGCACGCAACGACGGCTCGCGCCTCGCAAGCGCCAAATCGGTCGACGCGAGCATCGCCGGAATCGATCTGCTGCACCGGTCGGTGAACCTCGATCGGGTTGCGATCGACGCTCCCGAGATCGACTTGCATCGCCTCGCAGATGCTTCGCTGGAGATCGGCAGGCTGGCGGGAGAAGGTTCGGTCGCTGCGCCTCGGGCGGCTTCAACCCATGCCACTGCCGGAGCGGCTCCTGCCCCGTGGAAGCTTTCAGTCGCCGAGGCGCACGTTGGCGGGGGCATCGTCCACGTCACGGACCAGGCGGTAACGCCGACGTTTACGGATACGTTGTCCGGCATCTCCGTCGATGGCCGGGAGCTGTCAACCACCGGCCCGCCGGGCACCGTCGATATCGCGTTCGACAGCGCGGAGAGCGCCCATGTTGTGCTGCATGCGAGCGCGGATCTCGCCAGGAAATCGGCGCGGGGACACCTGGCAGTGACCGGGTTGCCACTGCCAAAGCTGCAACCCTATTACGCGTCGTTGCTGAACGTCGCTCTGCGCCATGGCACTCTGGACGTCGCCGGCGAATTCGATGTCGCGCCCGGGTCCGCCGCGCCGCATTTGATCCTGAGCGGCGCATCGCTTCGGCTTCCGATCTGGACGCAGCCATTCGCGGCGAGCGCAATTCGCTGTTGCATGTCGCCAGCGCCGAGATCGCGGGGATCGCGCTGGACCTGGGCAAGCGCAGCGTCGCGATCGACAGCGCCACCTGGCACCGCGGCGGCGTGAATATCGTGCGCGAGGCTGATGGAAGCCTCAATTTCGAGCGACTGCTGCGCTCCGGCACCCATTCGAGCGCCCAATCCGAGGCCGATTCGAGAATGGCGACGGCCGGGGCCTGGGACGTCGTGGTCCACAAGCTTCGTGTCGACGGCGTCGGGGCTGAATTTCGAAGATCGCTCGACGCAGCCTCCGGTGAAGCTGCGTGTCGCCGACGCGCGAATGGCACTCGATGAAATCGGCAACACGAAAGATCTCCGAGGGCATCTCGATGCGTCGCTGCGCGTGGGCAGGAGCGGACGTTTGCGCGCTGCGGGCGCGCTCACGGTGCTGCCGCCGAGCGTGGACTTGCGCGTCGATGCTGCTGCCATCGACGTGGTGCCATTTCGATCTTTTTTCGGGGCGCGAACCAACATCGTCGTGACCAGCGGCGCGGTCAGCGCCAAAGGCCGGCTGCGGCTCGCTGTCGCGGGTCGTGGTCGACCCCGGGCCAATTTTTCCGGCGATGTGACGCTGGCCGATTTCGATTCGCTAGACCGGCCGCACTCGCATGAACTGCTGCGCTGGAAGACGCTTGCGCTCAAGGGCATCGACGTCGCGTCGCAACCGCTCGCGGTCGGGCTCCGCGCGGTGTCGCTGGACCGGTTCTACGCCCGGATCATCGTCAACGCCGACGGTACACTCAACCTGCAGCGTCTGCTGGCCCCGGAAGCGGCCGCGCCGTCGACCGTGCAGTCGACCGTGCAGTCGAAGGCAAAGGGCGCCACGACCGCAATCCTGCCTCCCGCGGCAACCGCGGCCAAGGCACTCCCGGTCTCGATTGGCGGCATCGATGTCGCGAACGGCGAAGTCGAGTATTCAGACTTCTTCGTGAAGCCGAACTATTCGACGCATCTCACCAAAGTCAAGGGCAGCGTGTCGGCGTTGTCGGCTTCGCAGGCCGGTGATGTCGCAATCACCGCGTACGTCGAGGGCACGGCTCCGGTCGACATTCATGGCAAGGTCAATCCCTTCGCGCCGCAGTTGGAGCTCGACCTGTCGGCCAAGGCGAGCGACGTCGACCTTCCGCCGCTGACGCCGTACGCAATCGAGTACGCCGGCTATGGTATTACCAAGGGTACGCTCTCGCTGGCGGTCCATTACAAGGTCGACAACCGGAAGCTCACCGCAACCAACCAGTTGCGCCTCGACCAGCTCACTTTCGGCGAGCACGTCGACAGCCCAGGCGCGACGAAGCTCCCGCTACTGCTTGCGGTGGCGCTGCTGAAGGACCGCAACGGCGTCATCAACCTGAACCTTCCGATCGAGGGTACGCTCGATGATCCGAAGTTCTCGATCTGGGGCATCATCGTGCAGATCGTCGAGAACCTCATCACCAAGGCGGTGACGGCACCGTTCGCACTCCTCGGCTCGATCGGTGGAGGCGGCGATGAGCAGCTTGCGTGGGTGGAGTTCGCGCCCGGGCATGCAGACCTGTCGACGCAGGCCGAGGCCAAGCTCGTGACACTCGCCAAGGCACTCGCCGATCGCCCGGGGCTTGAGCTCGATGCATCTGGTCGCGCAGTGCCTGACGTCGATCGCCCGGGGCTCACCCACGCCCGCCTCGACACCGCGTTGCGCACCCAGAAGCAGAAGGCGCTCGCCGCCGGCGGTGAGTCGGCACCGCTGCTGGAAGCAATCCGCATCGATCCGGCAGAGCATTCGAAGTATCTCGCGGCCGCCTATCGCGCAGCCAGCCTTCCCGACAAGCCGAAGAACTGGCTCGGGATGGCCAAATCGATTCCCGACACCGAGATGGAGAAGCTGCTGCTCGCGAGCTACGCGATCAGTGACCAGGCGCTCACCCGGCTCGCGAACCAGCGCGCGCAGGCAGTGAAGGCATGGTTGATCGGGCCGGGCCACGTCGCAGCCTCGCGCGTGTTCATCGTCGCGCCCAAGCTCGGGACGCACGGCATCACCGACCAGGGGCCGGCAACCCGCGTCGACTTCACGATCAAGTGAGGCAGCACCCCGCGTCGCGGGGATGCGCAGGTGGCGTCGCGCAGCCTCGAGGCTGCGCTCCCGGGTTACTCCTGGGTGCCGGGCTCAGACGCGGCGGCGGTACTCGCCGGTCCGGGTGTCGATCTCGATCCTGTCGCCGGTGCTGACGAACAACGGAACCTGCACCTCGAGGCCGCTCGCGATCTTCGCGGGCTTCATCACCTTCCCCGAAGTGTCGCCCTTCACTGCCGGCTCGGTGTAGGTGATCTCGCGTACGACCGACGTCGGCAACTCGACCGAAATCGCCTTGCCTTCGTAGAAAGTCAGCTCGCACGCCAGGCCGTCCTCGAGGTAAGGGAGCGCCGACTCCATGTTGTCCTTCTCGACGTCGTACTGGTTGAACTCCTGGTCCATGAACACGTACATCGGATCGGCGAAGTACGAGTAGCTCACTTCCTTGCGCTCGAGCTGGATGACGTCGAACTTCTCGTCGGCGCGGTAGACCGTCTCGGTGCCCCCGCCCGACAGCAGATTGCGAAGCTTCATCTTGACGACCGAAGCGTTGCGACCCGACTTCGTGAATTCGGCCTTCTGCACGACCATCGGGTTGGTGCCGATCATGACGACGTTGCCGGCACGTACTTCCTGGGCGATTTTCATGGCGGTTCCCGGGCGCTGCACCGGTGCTTTCGCGACCGGCGTATGAAGATTGGAAAACCGACAATTATAGCTTATTTGCGGCAAACTTCGCAAGACTGGAAGCGAGGTCGGGGAGCGTCGCGAGATGCGTGGCCCAGCGCTGCCCGTGCTGCGCGAGCGCGGCGGTCTGCGCGCGAAACGCCGGCCACGCCAGCGCAGCGGCGACGTCGTCCCCGGAGCTGAACGCGCGGCAAAACGCGATCAAGGCGCCGCGCGCAGGCTCGGCGAGCTCTGCGGTGAAGCGGGCGAGGAATGCGTCGAGCTTCAGCGTGTGCGCGTCTTCGTCCTGCGGGTAGGGCTGCCAGACGAACGGGCGCGCCACCCATTGCGCGCGGACGAACGAATCCTCGCCGCGGACGAAGTTCACGCCGGCCGTCGCAAGCAATTCGTCGAATGACTCCTGCGAGGAAAACGGCCTGATGCACAGCGTGAGCCTGCCGCGCGTGAGCGACTGGTTCGCGGAGGGGACATTGCCCTGTAGCCAGCGATCGAGCGCTGCCACCGCGACTCCTTCGGGCACGACACATTCGATCGCCTCGTCACCTTCGGCCCAGGTGTCGAAGAGGGCAGGAAGCGCAGGATTGGGATAGCAGAAAAGCACGATGCGCAGCGCTGCGGCAGGCGCTTCACCCGATAGCGCGTCGCGCGCGGGCGACCCTAGCTGGCCCGCCTCGCGGATCAGTCCACCGGTGCATGTGGTGAAGCCCGGAAACCAGAAGTGGCGCGTCAGCGCGCGCTGCGGTTGCGGCGAGGCGAGGCCATGCACCGCGTCGACCCAGGGTTCCGCGGACAGGTATTCGAGGTTGAACCATAGCGGTGGCCGCGCACTTGCCTCCATTGCGTCCAGGTAGGACTCGGGCAGCCCGCAGCCGAATGCTTCGACGACCACGTCAGGCAGTACTTCGGGTGCGAGCGCGTCGTCGAGGAGCCGCAGTTGGATGCCGTGGCTGCGCTGCGTCGCAGCCTGCGGATCGATCGCAGGCTCGAAGCGTGCGAGCGTCCCGATTTGGTCGATCCAGAGCGTCACGTCGAGCCCATGCTCCGCGGCGAGCTGGCGCGCAAGACGCCAGCAGACGCCGGCATCGCCGTAATTGTCGACGACGCGGCAGAAGACGTCCCAGCGCTCGCCGCTCATCGCGCGCCTGTCAGTCGTTTCGCGGCAGCTCGCTCTCGTGCCAGCGCGCGAGCACGAGCCGCGACAGCCCCAGCGTGGCGGCGAACATTGCGACCCCTGCGGCCGCGATCAGCACCAGCGCGGCGAACAGCCGCGGGATGTTGAGCTGGATTCCCGCCAGCAGGATCTGGTAGGCGAGCCCGGCGCCCGCGCCTCCGGTGCCGGCGACGAATTCGGCCACCACCGCGCCGATCAGCGCGAGCCCGCTCGCGATGCGCAGGCCGCCGAAGAAATACGGCAGTGCGCCCGGCACGCGCAGGCGCCAGAGCATCTGCCAGCGCGATGCGCGCGACAGCCGGAACAGGTCGAGAAGGCCGCGGTCGACGCTGCGCAGCCCCAAGGTCGTGTTCGAGATGATCGGGAAGATCGCGACGACGATTGCGCACAGGACGAGCGCCGTCCAGGTGTCGTGGACCCAGATGATGATCAGCGGGGCGATCGCGACGATCGGCGTCACCTGCAGCAGGACCGCGTAGGGGAACAGGCTCATCTCGATCCACCGGCTTTGCGCGAAAACGAGCGCGATCGCGACCCCCGCAATTGTCGCCAGCACCAGTGCTGCGAGCGCGACGCCGAGGGTCACCCAGAGCGACGCAAACAGCAGCGCGCGGTCGGCGTAAAGCGTGCCCGCGACCACCAGCGGCGACGGAACCAGGTAGACGGGAACATGCCGGAGCGTGACGAGCGCCTGCCAGGCGACGAGAACGATGATCGCAACCGCGAGCGGCGCGCCTAGGCGCAGCAGGCGACCCGGGATGGCGTCGCGGCTCATTCGGGCACCGCGCCGTCCCCGGCCTGTGCCACCCGTGTCGAAAGACGCTGTGCCGCCAGGGCGAACGCGGTCGACACGCGGTAGGCATCGCTACGCGGGTAGGGTTGATCGATGTCGAAGACCTCGAGAATGCGCCCCGGATGCGTCGCCATCACCGCAACGCGGGTGGACAGGAACACCGCCTCGTGGATGCTGTGGGTGACGAAGACGACGGTGAAGTGCTGCGCGGACCACAGTGCGAGCAACTCGGCGTCGAGGCGCTGGCGGGCGAATTCGTCGAGTGCCCCGAACGGCTCGTCCATCAGCAGCAGTTGCGCCCCGGTCACAAGTGCGCGCGCGATCGACGCGCGCATCTGCATGCCCCCCGACAACTCACGCGGAAAGTGGCGCGCGAACGGCGCGAGGTGCACGCGAGCCAGTGCGTCGTCGACAGCGCGGTTGGCGCGCCCGCGCTCGACTCCGGCCAGGTCGAGCGGCAGGCGGACATTGGTGGCGAGCCGCGCCCAGGGCATCAGCGTCGGGGCCTGGAACACGTAGCCCACTCGGGGGGGCACCTGCCGCGCAGGGCCCGCGCCCGCGTCGTACCAGGTGATCGTTCCCGACGAAGGCTGCGCGAGACCCGCGATCAAACCGAGCAGCGTCGATTTGCCACAGCCCGAGGGCCCGACGAGCGTCAGGAACTCGCCGCGCCGCACGTCGAGGTCGACACCGGCGAGCGCGCGGGTGCCAGTCGCGTAGGTCCGCTCGACACCCGCGAGCCGGACCAGCGGCGCGCTCACGGCACGACGCGCACAGCTTTCACGAGGTCGAGCGTGTACGCGCGGTGGTAGTCAACCCCTGGCTTGGTCAGCCCTGCGTCGTGCAGGAAGTCGAAGGTTGCCTGCCAGCGCCGGTCAGTCATCGTGAGCAGACCGAGTTCGTGCGCGTCGCCGCCCGTAACGATGCGGTACTCGTTCAGTTTGCTCACGCCGTAGGCGAGCAGTTCCGCGCCCATCTCGGGGTTCGCCTTGCGAATCAGTGCGTTCCCCGGTTCGGGATGCGCGAGGTAGCTCTTCCAGCCCTCTGCCGACGCGCGGATGAAGCGCTCCAGAACGTCGCGCCGCTTCGCGAGCGTCGCGCGCGTTACGACGAGCGTTTCGGAGTAAGGCGGGTAGCCATGGTCGGCGAGCAGGAATACGACGGGCTCGATGCCGCCTCTCTGGATCGAGAACGGCTCCGAGGTCACGAAGCCCTGCTGTGACAGCGCGGGCTCGGCCAGGAACGGTTGTACCGAGAAACCGTAGGGCCGCTTCTGCGCGTCGGTGAAGCCGTACTTGCGCCGCAGCCATGGCCAGAATGTCGTGTTGCTCGCCGCGCCCAGCGCGATTGGCTTGCCCTTCAGGTCTTCGAGGCGCTTCACGCCGGGGTGCGCGATGATCACCGTCGGATTCTTCTGGAACGTCGCCGCGATCGCGACCACTGGAACATCCTGCTCGATCGCCGAGACGTCCTGCAGTGCGTCCGCCATCGCGACGTCGATCTCGCCGGCGGCAAGGAGCTGCAGTCCGTTCACTTGCGGGCCGCCCATGCGGATCGTCACGTCGAGGCCGTACTTGCGGTACGTGCCTTCGGCGATCGCCTGATAGAAGCCCCCGTGCTCGGCTTCCGCGAGCCAGTCGGTCGAAAGCACGATCTTCTGCAGCGCCTGCCCCAGTGCCGGTGCCGACCATGCGGTCAGCATCGCGACCCATGCGGCAGTGCGGATCCAGTTTGGCATGGTCACGACCTCACTTCTTCGGGCCAGGGAGCTTTTTATCACGACCCGGCATGCACGCGACCCGCGCTCAGGCGAGCGCGGCGGCCAGCAGGCCCTCGCCGCCTTCCAGCAGGAACGCCTTGAACGCCTGCGCGGCCGGCGACAGGCGCTTCTTTTCGCGATGGACGATGTGCCACGCGCGCATGACCGGCGTTCCGGTGACCTTGAGGACGGCGAGGCGGCCGGTGGCGACCTCGAGGACGACGGTGTGCAGTGACAGGAAGCTCACCCCCATCCCGGCCATGACGGCCTGTTTGATGGTCTCGTTGGAGCTCATCTCGATGGTCTCGGCAGGATCGAATCCGCGCTGGGCAAAGACGCGCTCGGTCGAGCTACGCGTTCCCGATCCGCGCTCGCGAATGATGAAAGTGTCGCCGGCCAACTGCTTCAGACCGATCCGCCGCCGGCGCGCGAGCGGGTGGCCGGGCGCGGCGATGATCGCGAGCGGATGCCGCGCGTAAGCGGCGGCGATCGTGTCGATGCCGCGCGGCGGCTGTCCCATCAACGCGAGGTCGATCCGGTTCTCGGCCAGGTCGCGCACGACCGCCTCGCGGTTGTTGACCGACAGGCGCACCCGCACACGAGGATTGCGGCGCCGGAATTCGGCGAGAAGCTTCGGGGCAAAATACTTGGCGGTGCTGACGACGGCGATGTGCAACTCGCCGCCGCCGATGCCCTTGAGCGCGTTCAGCGATTCGTCCGTCTCCTTCAGCAGTTGCATGACCGCCCGGGCGCAGCGCGCGACCTCGCTTCCCGCAGCGGTGAGCTGCATGCGCCTGCCGACGTGATCGAACAGCGGCAGGCCGGCGTCGTCCTCGAGCTGCTTGATCTGCAGCGAGACCGCCGGCTGGGTCAGGTGTATTTCGGCCGCTGCGTGGCCGAAATGCAAGTGGCGCGCCGCGCTTTCGAGGATCTGCAACTGCCGCAGCGTGACGCGACGCAACCCGGTCTCCGTTTCATCCAGTAACTCTAATGGATAGCATTAGAAACTCTAAGTAGCGCTAATGCAAGTCCGCGCCTAATCTGCGCTCGCCATCCGACGAAAGGAGCTGCGATGGGAACGCACGCAGACGCGCGGACCATCAAGGACGCCGCCGCGCGCTACAAGGCGGGCGTGCTGAAGTACGCCCAGATGGGTTACTGGGAACCCGATTACGTGCCGAAGGACACCGATGTCCTGGCGCTGTTCCGGATCACCCCGCAGGACGGCGTGGATCCGGACGAGGCCGCCGCTGCAGTGGCGGGTGAATCGTCGACGGCGACGTGGACCGTGGTGTGGACCGATCGGCTGACGGCCTGCGACCTGTACCGGGCGAAAGCCTACAAGGTCGACCCGGTGCCAGGCTCGCCCGGGCAGTACTTCGCGTGGATCGCCTACGACCTCGCCCTGTTCGAGCCGGGATCAATCGCCAACCTGACGGCGTCGATTATCGGCAACGTGTTCGGCTTCAAGCCGCTCAAGGCGCTGCGACTCGAGGACATGCGGATCCCGGTGGGTTACGTGAAGACCTTCGATGGGCCGCCCACGGGAATCGTGGTCGAACGCGAGCGGCTCGACAAGTTCGGGCGGCCGTTGCTGGGCGCGACGATCAAGCCCAAGCTCGGGCTCTCGGGCAAGAACTACGGCCGCGTCGTCTACGAGGCGCTTAAGGGCGGCCTCGATTTCACCAAGGATGACGAGAACATCAACTCGCAGCCGTTCATGCACTGGCGCGACCGGTTCCTGTTCTGCATGGAGGCGGTGAACCGGGCGCAAGCGGCGACCGGCGAGATCAAGGGGCATTATCTCAACGTGACCGCGGGAACGATGGAAGACATGTACGACCGCGCCAACTTCGCAAAGGAGCTGGGATCGGTCGTCGTCATGACCGACCTCGTCATCGGCTACACCGCGATCCAGTCGATGTCGAAGTGGGCGCGGAAGAACGACATGATCCTTCACCTGCACCGCGCGGGTCACTCCACCTACACCCGGCAGAAGAGCCACGGCGTTTCGTTCCGGGTGATCTCCAAGTGGATGCGCCTCGCCGGCGTCGATCACATTCACGCCGGCACCGTCGTCGGCAAGCTCGAGGGCGATCCCAACTCGGTGCGAGGCTTCTACGACATCCTGCGCGAACCCGTGAATCCCGTGAACCTTGCCCATGGGATCTTTTTCGAGCAGGACTGGGCGGGCTTGCGCAAGGTACTTCCAGTGGCATCGGGGGGCATCCACGTCGGGCAGATGCACCAACTCCTTGCGTATCTAGGCGAAGACAGCGTGCTGCAGTTCGGCGGCGGCACGATCGGCCACCCGATGGGCATCGCCGCAGGCGCGACCGCTAACCGTGTCGGCCTCGAGGCGATGATTCTCGCCCGCAACGAAGGCCGGGACATCTGGAACGAGGGGCCGCAGATCCTCGAGAACGCGGCGCGTCACTGCGCGCCGCTACGGGCAGCGCTCGACACCTGGAAAGATGTGACCTTCGATTACGCGAGCACCGACACGCTGGATTTCGTGCCTACGCCAACCCCGGCCTGACAGGACCCACTGCGATGAGACTCACCCAGGGAACATTCTCGTTTCTCCCCGACCTTACCGACGAGCAGATCGCTGCCCAGCTGGAGTACTGCCTCAGGAACGACTGGGCAGTGTCGGTCGAATACACCGACGATCCCCATCCGCGCAATAGCTACTGGGAGATGTTCGGGGCGCCGATGTTCGATCTCCGGGATGCCGCCGGCATCATGGGCGAAATCAGGAGTTGCCGGGCGACCTTCCCGGATCACTACGTGAAGGTGAACGCCTTCGATTCCACGCACGGCGTCGAATCACTCAAGCTGTCGTTCATCGTCAACCGCCCGCAGAGCGAGCCTGGATTCTCCCTCGAGCGCAGCGAAGAGTCGGGGCGCCGAATCCGTTATACCACGCGCGCCTACGCCACCGACAGGCCGGAGGGCACCCGCTACCCGCGAACTGCCGAACCACACTGACCTGCGCCCTCCCGAGCACACGAACCCAACCTCGGAAGCGAACACGGTGCACGCGCCCGCCGATCCGCCGCTCGACCTCGACGCGCTCTACCGCGACTCACACGTCGGCGAGACGCTCGACGCGCTTGATCGCGAGTTGATCGGGCTCGTCCCGGTCAAGACGCGCGTGCGCGAGATCGCGGCGTTGCTGCTAGTGGAGCGGCTGCGCCGCAGCGTGGGGCTTGAGGCCGGCGCGCCGTCGCTGCACATGTCGTTCACCGGCAATCCCGGCACCGGCAAGACCACGGTCGCCTCGCGAATGGCGGCACTGCTGCATAGCCTGGGTTACGTGCGCAAGGGACATCTCGTCGCGGTGACGCGCGACGACCTGGTCGGCCAGTACATCGGCCATACCGCGCCGAAGACAAAGGAAGTATTGAAGAGGGCGATGGGCGGGGTGCTGTTCATCGACGAGGCCTATTACCTGTACCGGCCGGAGAACGACCGCGACTACGGCCAGGAGGCCATCGAGATCCTGCTGCAGGTGATGGAGAATCAGCGCGAGGATCTCGTCGTGATCCTGGCCGGATACCGGGACCGGATGGAGCGCTTCTTCGGCAGCAATCCCGGGATGTCGTCCCGCATCGCCCACCATATCGATTTTCCCGACTATACCGAGGACGAGTTGTTCGCGATCGCCGGCTTGATGCTCGGCGGCATGCAGTACCGGCTAAGTGACGACGCGGCTACTGCGCTGCGCGAATACATTGCACTGCGCAAGGCGCAGCCGAATTTCGCGAATGCCCGGTCGGTGCGCAATGCGCTCGACCGTGCGCGGCTGCGCCAGGCGAAGCGCCTGTTCGAGGGGCGCGGAGCGCCGCTGACGCGCGACGCGCTGGCGACGATCGATGCCTCTGATATCCGCGCAAGCCGCGTCTTCGGCGGTGGGGGCAGACGATGAGGTTCTTCGCCGGCCCGCGTTGGGTCGCGGGCGTGCGGCAATGCACTGCGCGCGGCTTCGGTGGCGCACCCGTGTCGGCGAGCGGGTCCCGGCGCGACGGCGCCCGGGGACGCCGGTATTCATTCGGGATGACCGGGCTCGCTGGTCGCGCCACCCGCTTCACGCCGACTGCGCCACAGGCGTCGCGGGCAGCGCCCTACCGCACGCCGGCGACCGCGCGATGCGCCGCGGCGCAGATGCTGCGCGATGCGCGGTGCGGATACCGCGACGACGCTGCGACGCTGCGCCGAACCGGTTCCGCGGGGGGAGGCGGTTGCGGACGACCGGGCGCCGTGCTTGCCCCCACCGCCTCCCCCGCGAAACCGGCAAGCGATTGCAGGCAGGCGGGTGCGATGCACGCGCTGGCCGGCGCCGAGACATAAATGAGCGCGATCACAAAGATTCCGTCGGCGGCGCCGGCAACTGCGTCACTTGTGGCGGCAGCGTCGGCAATGCCCGCAGTCGCGGCACAAGTGTCGACCCTGCGCGCCTTGATCTTCGACGTCGACGGCACGCTCGCCGACACTGAGGAGACGCATCGCCAGGCATTTAATTACGCGTTCCTCGAGTTCGACCTGGATTGGGAATGGTCGAAGTCGCATTACCGCGAGCTCTTAAGGACCTCGGGTGGGAAGGAGAGGATCGCGCGCTACATCAGAACGCTCGGCCTGCGGGAGCCCGAGATCGCGCGGCTCGATCAACTCGTCGCTGGAATCCATCGCTCGAAGACGCGGCTTTATGCCGAGCTGATCGCCGATGGACGCTGCCCGCTGCGGCCCGGAATCAGGAGATTGATCGACGAGGCGCGCGCGGCGGGAGTGCTCCTCGCGATCGCGTCGACAACGACCGCGGAGAATGTTCATGCGCTGCTAACCAGACACCTTGGCGAGGCTGCATTGCATCTCTTTGCCTGCGTCGCCTGCGGTGACCACGTTGAGCACAAGAAGCCAGCGCCGGATATCTACCGGCTTGCGCTCGCGACGATCGGCGTTTCGTCCGACGCTTGCATTGCGTTCGAGGATTCGGGCAACGGTCTGCGCGCAGCGAAGGCCGCCGGCCTGCAGACGGTGGTGACGCCCTCGCAATGGACGCTGGGCGAGGACTTCGGCGCCGCCGACCTCGTGCTCTCCCACCTGGGCGATCCGGATCATCCGCTGCCTCCGGCGCAGGCTGCCGCGGCACGGGGCCCGTGGCTTGGCCTGCAGGAACTGCGCCTGCTGCACGGCGCGCCCGATCACACGGGTGGTGGGCGCGGGACGCCGGATCACATGGGCGGGCCGCTCGGGATGCCGAACCACGCGTGCGGATCGCGGGTCGGGTCATCACGCGGCGCGAGCACCGCGGCGTCGGGTCATTCGCGGTTGGTCGATCGCATCGGCGCCGTCGCATTCGACCTTGACGGAACACTGGTCGACACCGCTCCCGATCTCGCTGCGGCGGCGAACACGATGCTCGTCGAACTCGGCCGCGCGCCGCTGCCGGTGTCGCGCGTTGCTGGGATGATCGGCCACGGCCTCGAACGGCTCGTCGAGGGCGCGCTGGGCGCGAGTGGCGGCGATGCGGTGCAACTCGCCGCTGCGGTTGCGCTCTTTCGCCGCTGCTATGCCGAGCGGCTGTTCGTTGAGAGCCGCGTCTATCCGGGCGTGACCGAGGGTCTCGCCGCACTGGACGCGCAGGGCCTCCCGTGCTGCTGCGTCACGAACAAGCCCGGCGCGTTCGCCCTGCCGCTGCTCGAGGCTGCAGGGCTCGCCGGCGGCCTTGCGTTCACGCTGTGCGCGGATTCCCCGCGACTGCGCAAGCCCGCGCCTGACCTGCTGCTCGATGCCTGCCTGCGCCTGGGCCTGGCACCGGCGCAGATGCTCTTCGTCGGCGATTCGTCCCTCGATATCGAGGCCGCGCGGGCTGCAGGGTGCCCGGTGGCACTGGTAGGGTATGGCTATCGTCGCGGCAGCGATTCCGGCGCTGCACGACCGGACTGGATGATCGGCAACCTGGTCGAGATCTCCGCACTGCCTGCGCCAGGCGATCGCGCGAACTTCGAGGCCTCAAGGATTTGAGGATGCTTGCCGATCGCACGACCCTCACGCGGTTCCTGATTGAGGAACGCCGCCGGCACCCCGGCGCGAGCGGCGAATTCAACGGACTCATCCTCGACGTGGCGCTGGCGTGCAAGGGAATCGCGCGCGCGGTGGCGAGCGGGGCGCTGGGCGACGTGCTCGGCAGCACCGCGACGACCAATGTCCAGGGCGAGGCGCAGAAGAAGCTCGACGTCATCGCCAACGAGCTGTTCCTCCGCGCCAATGAATGGGGCGGGCATCTCGCCGGAATGGCTTCGGAGGAGCTTGACGCGCCGCACGCATTTCCAGCGCAGTACCCGAAGGGGCGCTACCTGCTGGCGTTCGATCCGCTCGACGGCTCGTCGAATATCGACGTCAACGTCGCGATCGGCAGCATCTTTTCGATCCTGCGGGCTGCCGATCCGGAGGCGGATGCCGCCGAGGCCGATTTCCTGCAGCCGGGTCACCGGCAGGTGTGCACGGGCAACGCGATCTACGGACCGTCGACGATGCTGGTGCTGACGGTCGGCACCGGTGTGCACGGCTTTACCCTCGACCCGGTCCTGGGTGAATTCTTCCTGACTCACCCCGGCATGCCCGTACCGGCGGCGACCAGCGAATTCGCGATCAATGCATCGAGCAGCCGCTTCTGGGAGCGTGCAATCAAGCGCTACGTCGAGGAGTGCCTCGCAGGCACGGCAGGGCCGCGCGGCAATGATTTCAACATGCGCTGGATCGCGTCGCTCGTCGCCGAGACGCATCGCATCCTGGTGCGGGGCGGCGAGTTCCTCTACCCGCGCGATGACCGGATACCGGCCACGCCCGGGCGGCTGCGGTTACTCTACGAGGCGAACCCGATCGCATTGATAATCGAGCAGGCGGGGGGCTGCGCAAGCACCGGCCGGGGCCGGATGCTCGACGCGCCGCTGTTCGGTTCGCGCGGGTTGTTTCGTGCAGCCCCGTGATCACGACACGAGGGAGCAGCGACGATGTCGAGCAAGCATCCAGTCATCGCAATCACCGGCTCGTCGGGTGCCGGCACCACTTCGGTGATGCGCACGTTCGAGCAGATCTTCCGCCGTGAAGGCGTCGACGCCGCGTTCCTCGAAGGCGACAGCTTTCATCGCTACGACCGGGCCGAGATGAAGCAGAAGATGGCCGACGAGCTCGAGCACGGAAATCAGCACTTCAGCCATTTCGGCCCCGAGGCGAACCTGTTCGGCGAGCTCGCCGACCTGTTCCGGAGCTACGGCGAAACGGGGCGCGGGCGGCGCCGCAGATACCTGCACAATGACGAGGAGGCGAAGCCCTACGGGCAGAAGCCCGGGACGTTCACGCCTTGGGAGGAGCTCCCGCCGGACACCGACGTGCTGTTCTACGAGGGGTTGCATGGCGCAGTGGTCACGGCCAAGGTGAACGTCGCGCAGCACGTCGATCTCCTGATCGGCGTCACGCCGGTCATCAATCTCGAGTGGATCCAGAAACTGCAACGCGACCAGAACATGCGCGGCTACTCGTCCGAGGCGGTGACCGACACGATCCTGCGCCGGATGAACGACTACGTTCGCTACATCTGCCCGCAGTTCTCCCACACCCACGTCAATTTCCAGCGCGTGCCGATCGTCGACACCTCGAACCCCTTCATCGCACGGTTCATCCCGACGCCCGAGGAATCGATGCTGGTGATCCGTTTTGCCAATCCGCGCGGGATCGACTTTCCGTACCTGCTGTCGATGCTGCACGGTTCATTCATGTCGCGGGCCAACACCATTGTGTGCCCGGGCGGCAAGATCGACCTGGTGATGCAATTGGTTTTCACGCCGATGATCTGGCGCCTGATGGAACGCCGCAGGCAGGCGCTTGCGGTCTAGCCCGACCGGCGACATCCTCGCCATCGGGCGCATCAAGCAGATCCACCGGCGCCTGCCGGACACCCATCGGAAGGCGGCCCCCACGCGCGGCGACGCGTTGAGGTGGGACATTTCTGTCTCACTTCGGGTCGCCACAGTCGAGACGCCAAAGTGATGGCAGAGCGCGATCACTGCGACGGACCGCACAAGCGCTTGACTATCAATGACCGCCGAACGAGGGACCATGGCCTCCTCGGCTGGCACACGGGTTGCTGACCTTGGTTTCCAGGCAAGTCGGGCTGCCGGAGTGTCGTATTGCGCGGAAGCAGACGGGTCGAATCACTCTATCAACCGATGCGGGAGGCAAACGTGATGGATGCCCGAAACGGGGTGAAATGCTGGTTGTCGGTAATTGTGCTCGGTCTGCTCCCCGGGGTAGCGCTCGCCGACGCGGATCTCGACAAGGCCATGGCGAACTCGGGCAACTGGGCGTCGCAGGCGGGTGACGAATTCAACCATCGCTACAGCCCGCTGAAGCAGATCACTGCCCAGAACGTGCACGGCCTGCACGTCGCCTGGACCTTCTCGACCGGCGTGCTGCGTGGGCACGAAGGGTCGCCACTGGTGATCGGCGACATGATGTACATCCACACGCCATTCCCGAACAAGGTGTTCGCGATGGACCTCAACAACCAGACGCTGGTGTGGAAGTACGAGCCGCGGCAGGATCCGGCGGTCATCCCGCAGATGTGCTGCGACACGGTGAATCGTGGCCTTGCCTATGGCGACGGCATGATCTTCCTGCAGCAGGCCGATACCAACCTGGTTGCGCTCGACGCCAAGACCGGCAAGGTGGTCTGGAGCGTGAAGAACGGCGATCCGAAGGTGGGTGCGGTCAACACCAACGCGCCGCATGTGTTCGGCGACAAGGTGATCACCGGCATCAGCGGCGGCGAGTGGGGTGTGCGCGGCTATATCAGCGCCTACGACATCAAGACCGGCAAGATGGTGTGGCGTGGGTACAGCACCGGTCCGGACGCGGAAATGCTGATCGAGCCGGGTGTCACCACGACCTGGGCCAATGGCAAGGTCACGCCGGTCGAGGCCGATTCTTCACTCAAGACCTGGAAGGGCGACCAGTGGAAGATCGGGGGCGGCACGACCTGGGGCTGGTACAGCTACGACCGCAAGCTGAATCTGCTGTATTACGGTTCCGGCAACCCAAGCACCTGGAATCCCGCGCAGCGCCCAGGCGACAACAAGTGGTCGATGAGCATCTGGGCGCGGAACCTCGACACCGGCATGGTGAAGTGGGTCTACCAGATGACGCCGTACGATGAGTGGGATTACGACGGCGTCAACGAGATGGTGCTGTGGAACGGCAAGGTCAAGGGTAAGGAGGGCGAGTACCTGTCGCACTTCGACCGCAACGGCTTTGGCTATACGCTGGATCGCAGGAACGGCGCACTGCTGGTGGCGCAGAAATACGACCCGGCGGTGAACTGGGCCACGGCCGTTGACATGACGACCGGCCGTCCGGACAAGGTGCGGAAGTACAGCACCGCGCTCAACGGTCCGGATGTCGATACCAAGGGTGTGTGCCCCGCCGCGCTGGGCAGCAAGGACGAGCAGCCGTCGAGCTACGATCCGCAGACCGGACTGTTCTATGTTCCCACCAACCACGTCTGCATGAACTACGAGCCGTTTAGCGTGGAATACACGGCCGGCCAGCCGTACGTCGGCGCGACGCTGTCGATGTTCCCGGCCCCGGTCGCGAGCCCGCAGCAGAAGGAAGGGACGATGGGCAACTTCATCGCCTGGGATCCGAGCGCAGGGAAGATCGTGTGGTCGGACCCCGAGCTGTTCTCGGTGTGGAGCGGCGTCCTGACGACGGCAGGTGGTGTTGCCTTCTACGGCACGCTCGAAGGCTACCTGAAGGCGGTCAACGTGAGGACCGGCAAGGAGTTGTGGAAATTCAAGACGCCGTCGGGGATCATCGGTGACGTCTTCACCTACCTGCATCATGGCAAGCAGTATGTCGGCGTCTATTCCGGCATCGGCGGCTGGGCCGGAATCGGCATGGCCGCGGGCTTGACCAAGGATACGGACGGCCTCGGCGCGGTGGGCGGCTACAAGGCACTGAACCAGTACACCGAACTGGGTGGGTCGCTGACGGTATTTGCCCTCGGGGACTGATCCCGCGCGGCTCGGAACCAAAACGTGGCGCTGCCGGACGAATCCGGTAGCGCCACGCGTTTTCCGGGGACCACGAATCGCGGCGCTGTTTTCCGCGGTCGTGCCCCGTTTCGCCGAGCTCTCGATTTCCCGCATCCCGGAGACTACGAATGCAGCGTCGTTGCGCTTCTTTCCTGATGTTCTGCATCGTGGCCTTGGCGTCGATTCCACTATTGGCCCTTGCTGACGGCACGCCGCTGTACACAGTCGTCGACGGCTACAATGTCGACCACAATACGATGGAGGGCTTTCGGACCTGGCGCGCTGCTGCCTGCGATCGCTGCCACGGCGCGAATCAGGAAGGGCTGGTCGGCCCGTCGCTGATCGACAGTCTGAAGGTGCTGACTAAGGCGCAATTCGTGACGACGGTCACCAATGGCCGCCTCGAAAAAGGAATGCCGAGCTGGAAGTCGAGCAAGAACGTGATGGATCACATCGACGATCTCTACGCGTACCTGAAGGGCCGCTCCGACGGAAAGATCACGCGGGCACAAGTGCAGGAAATCAAATGACCGCGCTGCGGCTCGGCATGGCCCTGTGCGCGCTGGCGGCGTGCGCCGCCGCCGCGTTGCCTGCATTGGCGGACGAATCTGCGGACAGCGGCGCGCGCAAGGCATTTCGCGTTTGCAAGGATCCCAACAATCTGCCGTACTCGAATGACCGCGATGAAGGTTACGAGGACAAGATCGCCGCGCTGTTCGCCAAGGACCTCGGCCTTCCGCTGGTCGACTACTCCTATCCGTCGCGCTTCGCGTTCATTCGCAATACGCTGCGCTACAAGCTCCCGGGCGAGGATTTCCGCTGCGATATCGTTTTGGGCGTTCCGGCCGGTTTCGACCAGGTGTCCGCGACCAAGCCCTACTATCACTCGACGTATGTGCTGCTCGTCCCGCAGGGCCGCGGCCTGGATGGGGTCAGGTCCGAGCAGGATTTCCTCGCCCTGCCCGAGGCGACGTTGAAGCGCCTGCGCATCGGCGTGTTCGACCAGTCGCCCGGCTCGATGTGGCTGGTCAAGCACAAGCTGGTCGACCAGGGGGTTCCCTACAAGATGCTGATCGCAAACCTCGATACAACCGCCGCCCAGATCATCGACGCCGACCTGGTCACCGGCAAGATCGACGTCGCGATCGTCTGGGGTCCGATCGCCGGCTACTACGCGAAAAAGGCGACATTGCCGAAGCTCGCCGTCGTTCCGCTCAAGTCGGAAAAGGACGTGAAGTTCGACTTCGAAATTGCCATGGGCGTGCGCTACGGCGAGAAGGAGTGGAAGCAGCAGGTCGAGCAGTTGATCGACAGGAACATGACGCAGATCCACGCGATTCTCGTCGACTATGGCGTTCCGCTGGTCGACGCGTCCGGCGATCTCGTGCACTGAACGGAGCGCGGTGATGCGCCCGTCGCGCTCGGCCGCCTCGATGCCGGGGCGCGTGGTGGACGTCGGGTGCTGGGGCCTCGTCTTCCTCGGATTCGCCACCGCGGCGGCGGGGGTGGACGTTGATCGCGCGCGACTCGTCGAAGCGGGTGCCGGCGTTCTCAAGGTCGAGGTGTCGTCCGAATCGGGCGGGTATTCGCTTGGCACGGCGGTGAGCGTCGCCCCGGGACGATTTCTCACCAACTGTCACGTCACCCGTCACGCGTGGGCGATCGCGGTGCTGCACGAGGGGACCCGCTGGCCGGTCACGGGAGAATCGAGCGACGTGGAACTGGACCTTTGCCTGCTCGAGGTTCCCGGGCTCGCCGACGTCAAGCCGGTTCGACTCGGCAGCGCACGCGACCTGCGCGTCGGCCATCCCGTCGCCGCGCTGGGGTATGCGCGCGGACTCGGCCTGCAAGCTCGCACCGGGGTGGTACAGGCATTGCATCCGCTGCACGGCAGCGTGGTGATCCAGTCGACGGCGCCCTTCAGTGGGGGCGCCAGCGGCGGCGGTCTGTTCAATGAAAATGGCGAGCTCGTCGGCATCCTCACGTTCCGCTTGCCCGGGGCCGACGGCTATTTCTTCGCAACTCCGCTCGACTGGATCGCGCCACGCATTACGTCCACCGTGTCTTTCGACACGGTCGCTCCGCTCACCGGCCCCGCGGCGTACTGGGCGCGCCCGGCGCCGCAGCTTCCGTACTTCATGCAGGCCGCGTCGCTCGAAGCAGGCGCGGATTGGAGCAGCCTGGTGGCGTTCACCGGCAAGTGGGCCGATGCCGAGCGTCGCAATGCAGAGCCGTGGTTCGAACGCGGCGAAGCCTGCGAGCATCTCGGCCGTGACGATGATGCGCTCGCCGCCTATCGCCAAGCGGTGGTGCTCGACCCGGCCTTCGCCGCTGCCTGGTCGCACCTGGGCGAGATGCTGGTCCGCACCGGCGATCGGCGCGACGTCGACCGCGTCGTCGCCGCGCTGAAGGAACTCGATGAAACTGCTGCCGCCGCATTGGCCGCCAGGCGTGACCGGATGCACTGAATGGTGGGTCAGATGCGCTTCGTGTTTGGATTGCTCGTCTGCGCCGCGGCCCTGGCGGCGCCGGTGACAGCCGCCGCCGCATCCGCCTGGCGCCCGCGAATGATGCAAAGGTGAGCACGGTGCGGGTGGTGGTCGGGGGCCGCTCCATCGAGGCGAGCGAGCTGCGCATCGCGCCCTCCGTCGAGGAAGCGCTAACTTTCAACGAGACAGGAGCCTGGATCCCATGAACCGATACCTCAAGGCCGTTCGGCTCGCTGCCGGCGGCGTTCTCGCACTCTCGCTGCACACCGCGTGGGCCTACGACTACCCAACCATCGATCGCGTCGAGTATGTGCAGGCCTGCATGCAGGAAAACGCCGGGCCGGCGCAGGAGATGATCTACAAGTGTTCCTGCGTCATCGACGCCATCGCGCGCAAGTTGCCCTACGATGATTATGTCGAGGAGTCGACTGCCGCGAAAGCCTACAGTATTGCCGGCGAGCGCGGAGAGGTGATGCGCGACGCCGCAGTGATCAAGCAGGCGGGGAAGCGCTTCAAGGCCCTTGAGGCCGAGGCCCGGCAAAGCTGCTTCATCAAGTGAGCGCCAGCGCCGCGCTGCGCCCGGCGGGCGATCAGGGGCGCCTGCCGCCTGGTTCGATGCCGGTGTTGTCGGCGGGCGCCTGCGGCGGTACTCTGCAACCCCTGACTGGGTCGACGGAGGAGCCCATGCTGACCCCGCAGAACAGTTCGCGCCATGCAAGCCTGGTCGAAGCTGCGGTGCGCAATCCCGCTGCGGTTGCGGAGGTCGGACACCTGGTCCGCGATTCGTGGGCGCGCTGCCTGGATAGCTATGCGCTCGATCCGCGCCAGTCCAAGCAGGCGCAGATCGTCGAGCGGGCCGAACTGCAGACTCGGCGCGAACAGCTCGGCATGCTGCTGCCGATCGCGCGCATCGAGCTCCTGGGCTTGCGCCGTCGCCTGCAGCAATCTGACGTAGGCATCGTGCTCACCGACCGCGATGGCGTGATCCTGCATTACGTCGGCGAACCCGGCTTTGCGACGACCGCTCGCCGCAGCGGCCTGCGCGAGGGCGCAGTCTGGAGCGAGCGTGAGCTCGGGACCAACGGTATCGGCACCTGCATCGTCGAGGAACGTGCGCTGGTGATTCACCAGTTCGACCACTTCCTTGCCCAGAACATCGGCCTCACCTGCTCGGCGACGCCGATCTTCGATCGCCAGGGCCGCGTTGTGGCCGCGCTCGACATTTCCGGCATGTACCGGCAGGCGCAGACGCATACGCTGGCACTGGTCGAGATCGCGGCGCAAAACATCGAGAACCGGGTGCTGCTGCAAGCTTGCAAGCTGCACTTCGTGCTGCGCTTCCACCGCCACGCCGAGTTCATCAGCACGCCGGGTGAAGGCATCCTCGCCTTCGATGCCAACGGCAGCATCGTCGGCGCAAACCGCAGTGCGCTGGAGTTGATCGGCGCGCGGGACCATGCGCAGATCTGCGGGCAGGGTCTGGAAACGGTCTTCGACACATCGCTCGCGCAGCAGGTGCAGGCGGTGGCGCGCGGAGCCTACCGTCCGGCGCCACTGATTGTGTCCGGCAGCGGCCACCGGCTATGGGCCGTGATCCAGCCACCCTTCGGCAGCGTACCAGGTGCGTCGCGCTTTACGCCAGGTACTGGCCGCGCCGAGCCGCAGGCTCCCGACGCCGGCCGGGCCGATCCACTCTTGGGGCAAGGGCGCCGCAGCGAGATGCTTCTGGCCGACGGCGGTCCGCTCGCCCAGATGGAGTTCGGCGATCCAGCGATGGCGGACAACCTGCGCGTCGTGCAGCGGGTCCTCGATCGCGACATTCCGATCCTGCTCCTGGGCGAGACCGGTACGGGCAAGGGGCGCTTTGCCAAGGCCATTCACGCCGCAAGCTCGCGCCGCGACAAGCCTTTCGTCAGCGTCAATTGCGCGGCAATCCCCGAAACCCTGGTGGAGAGCGAGCTGTTCGGTTACAAGGCGGGTGCATTCACGGGTGCGATGCGCGACGGCAATCCCGGGCGCGTCCTTCTGGCCAACGGAGGCACGCTGTTCCTGGACGAGATCGGCGAGATGCCGCTCGCGCTGCAACTGCGGCTGCTCTCGCTGATCGAGGACCGCGAGGTCATGCCGCTGGGCGGATCAATGGCAACCCCGGTCGACTTGCGCATCATCAGTGCCACCAATTGCGATCTGCTGCAGCGAGTCGCGGCGAAGCAGTTTCGCGAAGACCTGTATTACCGGTTGAACGGTCTTGCGCTGCGCATGCCGCCGCTGCGCGAGCGGTGCGACACCGAGGGCCTCGTGCACCGGCTTCTCGACGAGGAGGCGCAGGGTCGCGGGAGCATCGCGATCGAGCCCGCGCTGTTGCGCAGGCTGGCCGGATTCCGCTGGCCCGGCAACCTGCGCCAGCTCCGCAATCTGTTGCGGACAATGCTCGCGTTGAGCGAAGGCAACGTGCTTCGACTAGCGGATTTCGATCCGAAGCTGATCGAAGGAGACGCCGTCGCGCCGTCTGCCGCAGCGTCCGCGGCGGATGAGAACGTGCTCGGGGCTGCGGAGAGCAGCGCATTGCGCAGCCTGCTCGAAAGCGTGCGCTGGAACGTGAGCGCGGCCGCGGCACGCCTTCACATCAGCCGCAGGACGCTGTACCGCAAGATGAGCCGCCACGGAATCGCGCGCGACGCTCCGGCTGCGCATGAGTCAGATCGAAATCCTCTCTGAGCAGCGCTGCTTCGGCGGCACTCAGGGCTTTTATCGTCATGCATCATCGGCCTGTGCCGGGCCGATGCGCTTCGCGGTCTACCGCCCACCGCAGGCGGCGCGCGCCCCGGTGCCGGTCGTCTACTACCTGTCGGGGCTCACCTGCACCGAGGAAAACTTCACCATCAAGGCCGGCGCCCAGCGCGTGGCCGCGGAGCTCGGTCTGGCACTCGTCGCCCCCGACACCAGCCCGCGCAACACCGGGATCGCGGGTGAGGCCGACGACTGGCAGTTCGGCGCAGGCGCCGCGTACTATCTCGACGCGACGCAGGCGCCGTGGTCGAAGTTCTTCAACATGTACAGCTACGCGAGTGCCGAGCTGCCAGCGCTCGTTGCCATGAATTTTCCCGTCGATCCCCAACGGCAGGGAATCTGCGGCCATTCGGTCGGCGGGCACGGCGCGCTCACCATTGGTCTCAAGCACCCGGACCGATTCCGTTCGGTTTCGGCATTCGCGCCGATGGTCGCGCCGATGCAGGTTGGCTGGGGCGAGATCGCGTTCTCGCGCTTCCTTGGCGCAGACCGCGAAACCTGGAAGGCCTACGACGCAACGGAACTCGTCGCGCGCAGGCGTTTTCCGGGCACGATTCTGATCGACCAGGGCGAGGCGGATCAATTCCTGGGCGCCTACCTGCGCCCCGAGCTGCTCAAGGCGGCTTGCGAACGCGCGGGCCAGCCGCTGACCCTGCGACTGCAGCCCGGTTACGACCACAGCTACTACTTCGTCGCCAGTTTCATCGAGGATCACCTGCGCCATCACGCAATGGCGCTCCATTCGTGAGGGCTGGATGCACTGGGTCGGTTTTGGCGCAGTCGGTGTTGCGGATCAGGCACACCGCGGTGCCATGTCGCCGCCGTTGCGGCCGGTGGCTGCGGGCAAGTCCTTGATGAGCGAGCCCGGCCCACCGAAGCTAGACGCTGGCACCCAACCTGCTACGCCGGTACGGACGTGGTGTGTCGCGCGGAGTTGTGCGCACTCACGTCGCGCGAGCCCACTGCGACGACTGGAAGGAGCACGCAGTACATGAAGACCCGAGCCGCGGTTGCCTGGGAAGCCGGAAAGCCGCTCAGCATCGAGGAAGTCGACCTCGCGGGACCGAGGGCCGGTGAGGTACTTGTGCGCATTGTTGCAACAGGGGTGTGCCACACCGATGCCTTCACGCTGTCCGGAGCCGATCCTGAAGGCCTGTTCCCGGTGATTCTGGGTCACGAAGGCGGCGGCATTGTCGAGGAGATCGGGCCTGGCGTTACCAGCGTGCGGCCCGGCGACCACGTGATTCCCCTCTACACGCCCGAATGCCGCGAATGCGAATTCTGCAAGTCCGGCAAGACCAACCTGTGCCAGAAGATCCGCGTTACCCAGGGAAAGGGTCTGATGCCGGATGGCACTTCGCGCTTCTCGATCAAGGGCAAGCAGGTGCTGCATTACATGGGCACCAGCACGTTTTCCGAATACACGGTGCTGCCGGAGATTTCGCTGGCGAAGATCGACCCGAAAGCGCCGCTCGACAAGGTTTGCCTGCTCGGCTGCGGGATCACAACGGGGATCGGCGCGGTGCTGAACACCGCCAAGGTGACGCCGGGATCGACGGTCGCCGTCTTCGGCCTGGGCGGTATCGGGCTCGCCGTGGTGCAGGGGGCGGTGATGGCCAGGGCCGCGCGCATCATCACGGTGGACACGAACGCGTCGAAGTGGGAAATGGCGAAGGCAATGGGTGCCACCGATTTCGTCAATCCCAAGGACCACGACAAGCCAATCCAGCAGGTCGTCGTCGACATGACGAACGGCGGCGTCGATTACTCGTTCGAGTGCATCGGCAATGTCAATGTGATGCGCTCGGCACTCGAATGCTGTCACAAGGGTTGGGGCGAAGCGACGATCATCGGCGTCGCGGGGGCCGGACAGGAAATCGCAACTCGCCCGTTCCAACTCGTCACCGGCCGCGTTTGGCGCGGCTCGGCGTTCGGCGGAGTCAAGGGCCGATCGCAGCTCCCCGGCTACGTCGAGCGCTACATGCGCGGCGAAATCAAGATCGACCCATTTGTCAGCAAGGTTCTGCCGCTGGACCAGATCAACCAGGCCTTCGACCTGATGCACGAGGGCAAGGTGATCCGATCCGTGATCCGTTACTGATAGACCCAACTGCCGCAAGGAGGATTCGCATGGCCAGCGTTTCGATTCATCCATCGGTCGACCATGGCGTCAAGCCGGGCATGGCCGATTTCAAGGGCGGTATCCTGGTCTGCAACTGCACGCAGAATCCGGTCAAGGTCCGGGTCGACGCGCAATCCGCGCACAACCACGCCTGCGGCTGCACCAAGTGCTGGAAGCCGAAGGGCTCCGTGTTCTCGATGGTCGCCGTCGTGGCGCGCGACAAGGTCAGCGTTACCCAGAACGCGGACAAGCTGAAGGTCGTTGATCCGACGGCCACCATCCAGCGCTACGCTTGCACCGGCTGCGGCGTTCACATGTACGGCCGGATCGAGAACACCAAGCATCCGTTCTACGGGCTCGATTTCATCCACACCGAGCTCTCGCCGGATGCAGGTTGGTCCGCCCCGGGCTTCGCAGCATTCGTCTCGTCGATCATCGAATCGGGCGCCGATCCCGCGAACATGGGCGCCGTGCGGGGCCGGCTGAAGGAACTGGCTCTCGAACCCTACGACTGCCTGAGTCCGCCGCTGATGGACGCGATCGCCACGCACACTGCGAAGGCGTCTGGAGTTCTCCGGGCCTGACGCCTCGCTGCACCACGGCTGGCCGCGCGGTCGGCCACGGCCCTGCGTCGGCTGCACCGCTTGGCTCGCCTTGCGGTGCGGCTGGGCGCGGATTGCCCGTTCAGCGGACGATCGCTTTGTCGCGGTTCGTCGCTTTGTCGAATCCCTTGGCGCGCTCGATGCCGCGCGCCCCTCTGAAGACCGCGCCGTCGATATCGGCCTCGGTGAAGTCCGCATCGCTCACGTCAGCATGCGACAGGTCCGCGCCTGCGAGTTGCGCGCGAAACAGGTTGGCGTGCGCGAGGTTCGCACCCTGCAGGTTGGCGAAGTTGAGTACCGCGCGATTCAGGTCTGCACCGGACAGGTCGGCACCCGCGAGGTTGGCGTCGGACAGATCAGTGCGCATCTGACCCATCCCCTGGTTGCGAATGTTCACACCCAGGTTTGCCCCTTTGAGCACCGCACCACGGAAATCGACTCCGGGGAGGTCGGCAATGACGCGCACGCCGGACAAGTCCGCGCCGGCGAAATCGGGGAGCGTCTTTACTTCCCCACCGAGAATCACGAGGCTCAGCATGCTCGCCCCGGCGAGCCGTGCGTTGCGAAAGCTCGCGCCCATCAGCCACGCGCCGTTCAGATTGGCGTGCGAAAGATCGGCCCCGTCGAAGCGGCAGTTGACGAGTCGCGCGCCGAAGAATTTCGTTCCCTCGAGTGTCGCGTTCCGAAAATCGAGGCCGGTAAGGTCGAGATCCGACAGATCCTTGCCCGACAGGTTGGCTGGCGACTGATGTGTCGCGGCCGCGAGCGCGGCCCCGACCTCTGCGACAGTCAGGTTGGCGCCGAGCGCGCCGCCGGACGCCACGGCGAGCAGGGTGCACAGCAGGGCATGCTGCCAGCGCAACACGTTCACGGCTTCGCTCCGAAGTCCTCGTCCTCGAGCTGCAGGTACAAGTGTTGCACATTCTGCGGATGATTGACCGCGTAGAGCTTCCACGACGCGAACGTGGGAAGATCCGCCCGCGCGATCGCGTCGGTCAGGCTCGCGCCGCTTCGATACAGCGCGCGCACCGTCGCGTCGAGCTGCACCAGGTAGTCGCGGGTCTCGCTGACTGCGGCGTGCGTTACCACCGGCCCGTAACCGGGAACGATCCTTTGGATGGGCAGCATGTCGATCCGGTCGAGCGCGGCGATCCAGCCGCGAAGATCCGCGTCGCGAAGCTCGGGCACGCGGTTGGCGGACACCAGGGCACCGGCGAAGAGCACGCCGCTTTGGCGATCCCAGACGGCCAGGTCACCGGGTGTGCTGGCCGGGCCGAAGTAGAGCAATTGCAGCCGCCTGCCACCGACCTCGAGCGACGTGGAGGTGCGGATCGTGCGTTGCGGCAGTACCGGCGCAGACCCTTCCATCTCGTCGTCGCCCAGCGTACCGCGCAGGTACTCCAGGCAGCCCTCACAGCGACGTGCGATCAATTTCGCAGTTTCGCGCTGCGCAAGGATTGGGATGCCTTGCGCCTTGAACGCAGCGCCGCCAAGGACAAACTCGCGTGCGGCATGCGTGATGATCGCGAGCCTGATCGGCTTCGGCGTGACCGCGGTGATTGCCTGCAGCAGCGCGCTGCCCTCGCGGCGCGACACGCCGGTGTCGACGACCGCGACGCCGCGCGGCCCGACGATGAATCCGCTGTTGCCGATGCGGCCCCGGTTCGCGGGCGAGATCTCGGCGTCGGCGCCGATCACTGCATAAACTCCGGGTGCCACGGCAGTCGCCCGCAATGCGACCGCCGGGGCAGGAGCAGCCAATGCGGTCGCGACGGCGTTCAGCAGGAGCGCAATTGGCAGCATCCGCAGGTGCAGGCACGCGCTTCTCACGAGCCTGAACGCACGTCGTCGCCTGCGGGGTTGGCTGCCGTGGCCGTGCTGCTCGCGTGGGTCGTCCTGGTTGCCATTGCGCCCGCGCGAGCCGCGGCGCTCGAGTCCATCGTAGTGCTCGACTTCGAATTGATCGACGATCAACATGCGTTGTCTCCAGCCACCGTCGAGTATGCACGGCTTCCCGTGATCAGCAACCAGTTGCGCCGGGAGCTTGCTGCGGACGGACTCTATCGCGTCGTCGACAACGCGCCGCAGTCGGCGCTGATCGCCCACTACCGGGCGACGCAGCCGCTGTACGACTGTAATGGCTGCGAGCTGGAGATCGGGAGGGCTTTGCACGCCAACCGCGTCCTGGTGGGCTGGGTGCAGAAAGTGAGCAACCTGATCCTCAACATCAACGTCGCGATCAAGGATGTCGCAACCGGTGAGGTCGTGCTGAGCCGCTCGGTCGACCTGCGTGGCAATACGGACACGAGCTGGAAGCGTGGCATCGACTACCTGGTGAAGAGCATCGTCGACGCGCGCCGGGCGGATCGCTGATCGTCGCCACGTTCGCGGTATGCCGGGCGTCAGCGGCCGGCCACCTGCTGGTCGACCTCCGCGCGACTTCTGAACACCAGCCCGTGCGAGTCGACGACCGTAGCCAGCAATTCTCCGTCGCCCTGCGGCACGAAGTAGAAGCGGAAATTGGGATTCTCGCTGATCGAGAAATCGACGTCCGCGCTCATCACCGGCTTGCCGCGGTAGGTGACCGCGACGCTGCGCACGAAATAGGGCGGCGCATACAGGCGGGTGACCTGGTTCATCGCAAGCCCCGAGCTGTTCGGATGGCTGATCATCAGTTGCGCGAGTGCCGGCACGCCGGGCTTGACCGGGCCCACGACGCGAAATTTCATGCGTCCTACGCCGGCCAGCGCCGCAGCCGGATCCTTGTCCGCCGCGGCCGAGCAGCCGCCCGACGCCTTCACGTAGCGCGTGACCATGTGCAGGCTGCCGTCGTTCATCTCCGCGATCGCCCGCACCGTCGTGTAATCCTCGATACGCACGCGGGTCTCGACGTCTGCGCGGCCGCTTTCGGGCGTGAACCTGAAGACCGCCGCGAGCGGCGACGGATTGTGGTCGATGATCAGATACACCTTGTCGACGTAGCGCTGCGCGGTCTGCATCGTCTGAGCGCGAATCGCGATCGGCACGACGGCAGCGTCCTCGGCGCGTGCGGGCGCTTCGAGCACGACGAGGGGCGTCGTGTCTTCGGCGATCGGTCGCAACGCGAAGAGGCCCTGGCGGACCTTGGTCCAGATCGCATTTGCGTCCTCGTCGTAGCCCGCAGCGCGGGCGGGTAGGGCGGTGAGCGCGAATAGTATCGTTGCGCAGGTGGCGGTGCATCGCATGGGTGGTCGCATCAATCCTTCCGTAGCAGATTCGGCCACGCGGGGCCTCCGCCGTCGTGCCCGGGGATCACGTGCAGCGCGCTACAATCAGCCACCGCTGCGAGCCCCATCACTGCCAGCTCCATCGCTGCCAGGCCCATCACTTTCAGCATTGTCACCGCCGGCGCGTCTACTCCCAACGATGTTACTCCCCGTACCTGCTACGCCGGAGACTGAGCTCGGACGCATCCTGAGCGTGCAGCACGAGGCGTTCGCCGCCGAGCCCTACCCGGACCTCGCGACGCGGCGCGACTGTCTCGCCCGCCTGATCAACCTGGTCGATCGGCACAACGCTGCGCTGGTGGCTGCCGTCAGCCGCGATTTCGGCCATCGTGCGACGCAGGAGACTCGCCTCGCCGAGCTCTATGTCGTCGCGGCCGAGGCGCGCCATGCGATCCGTCGCCTTTCGCGCTGGATGGGGCCGCAGCGCGTTGCAATGCCGTGGCACCTGCTGCCCGCGTCGGCGTGGATCATGCATCAGCCGCTGGGCGTTGCCGGCGTCATCAGTCCCTGGAATTATCCGGTACAGCTCGCGATCGCCCCGGCGATCGCCGCGCTTGCCGCAGGCAACCGGGTGATGCTGAAGCCCTCGGAGGCGACTCCTGCGACGTCGGCACTCCTCGCCGAACTCGTTGCCGAGCGATTCCGCGAAGATGAATTCGCAGTCGTCCTCGGCGATGCCGGCGTGGGTGCAGCCTTCGCCGCGCTCCCCTTTGACCATCTTTTTTTCACCGGATCGACCGCGGTCGGCAGACAGGTGGCGCTGGCCGCGGCAGCCAATCTGACGCCGGTGACCCTGGAATTGGGCGGCAAGTCGCCTGCGCTGTTCGACGCGACCGCCGATTTCGCGCAGGCGGTTCCGCGGCTCGTAGTCGGCAAGTTGCTCAATGCCGGCCAGACCTGCATCGCACCCGATTACGCACTCGTACCGGCCGCGCGTGTCGATGAATTTATCGCTGCCGTTCGCATCGCGGTGTCCGAGCTCTATCCATCCTGCGCGGCGAATCCCGATTATTCGTCGATCATCAACGAGTACCACCACGCGCGACTCGTTGCACTCATTGACGACGCCCGTGCGAAGGGCGGCCGGATCGTGCCGCTCGTCGACGACGCCCGCGCGGGCCGTAGCCAAAGCGTAGCGCTCGACACAGGGCTCACCGCGGGTTGCGAGCTACCGCGGCGCCTGCCGCCGGCGCTCGTTGTCGGCGCCACCGGCGAGATGGCGATCATGCGCGAGGAAATCTTCGGTCCACTGCTGCCGGTGGAAGCCTATGCAACTCTTGACGATGCGATCGCGCGAATCAACGCGCGAGCGCATCCGCTCGCGATGTACTGGTTCGGGCGCGATCAGCGGCGCTGCGAGCGCGTGCTGCACGAGACGCTCGCGGGTGGCGTCACCATCAACGACACCCTCTGGCATTTTGCACACGAGGGATTGCCTTTCGGCGGCGTCGGCGCATCGGGCACCGGCGCTTACCACGGCCAGCACGGCTTCGCGACCTTCTCCAAGGCGAAGCCGGTGTTCCGGCAATCGCGCTTGGCCGCGGCGCGGCTGCTCTATCCGCCTTATGGCCGCGTGTTCGAAGGCGTGCTCGCGCTGCTGCGCAAGCTCAATGGATAGCGTGGCACGATGCACGGGAGCAGGGTCACGCCTTGCGCGACGGCAGCATCCGCTGCAATATCCCGTCGCGCCGGAAATAGTAGTGGTAGAGCGCAGCGGTTGAGTGCAATCCAATCACGGCGAGCAGCGTCCACATCAGGACCGAGTGCACGTCGCCGGCAACGAAGCCCGCGCTGGCGCCCGCCGGGACCAGGTGCGGCAACGTGAACAGCCCGAACGGCGCGACCGCAAGATCGCGTGCCGACGCCGCGGCCCAGCCGAGGATCGGACCGACGAGCAGAATGGCGTAGAGCAGTGCGTGGGTCGTGCTTGCGGCCGTGCGCTCCCACGGCGGCGATTCGGGCATCGACAGCGAAACCGGGCGGACAAGGTGGCGCAGCCAGCGTAACGCAACGACGGCAAAGATCAGCGCGCCGAGCCAGAAGTGCAGATTGACGAGCGTGCCTGCAGCGGTGTGGCGCCGAATCGGCGGCATGGCAATGGCGACAATGAACTCGGCGAAGACCAGTCCTGCAACCAGCCAATGCAGCGACTTCGCTGTCGCGTCATAATCCACGGCTCGAGTCATTTCGTTGGTACAACTGCGCGCCGGGTCCCCGGATCGATCATGGGGGCGATTATCCGGGACTCCGTGCTCAAGCGATAGTCCCCGGTCAGCGGGTTGCGAAGCGAATTTCATGACTCCCTTGCCGGGTGCCGACAGCGTCACGCTGCGCTACGAGTATTCAAACAATAATCAGGAGCGAATCGATGACTCGCCGCACTCCCGAATCGCTGCGCAGCACGCGCTGGTTCGCGCCCGACGACCTGCGCAGCTTTGGCCATCGCTCACGGATGATGCAGATGGGCTATTCCGACGTCGACTGGGTCGGAAAGCCGGTGATCGCGATCGTCAACACCTGGTCGGACATCAACCCCTGTCATGCCCATTTCAAGGAGCGCGTCGCCGACATCAAGCGTGGCGTCCTGCAGGCAGGCGGATTTCCGCTCGAGCTGCCGGCGATTTCACTGGCGGAAACTTTCGTCAAGCCGACGACGATGCTGTACCGCAACCTGCTGGCGATGGAAACCGAGGAGCTGTTGCGCAGCCACCCGGTGGATGGGGTGGTGCTGATGGGCGGTTGCGACAAGACCACGCCGGGCCTGCTGCTCGGCGCGATCAGCGCCGGCTATCCGTGCATCTACATGCCCGCCGGTCCGATGCTGCGCGGCAACTGGAAGGGCAGCGTGTTGGGTTCGGGCTCTGACGCGTGGAAGTTCTGGGACGAGCGCCGCGCCGGCAACATCACCACCCAGGACTGGGGCGGACTCGAAGGCGGCATCGCACGGAGCTACGGCACGTGCATGACGATGGGCACCGCGGCGACGATGACGGGCATCGCCGAAGCGATGGGAATGTGCCTGCCCGGCGCATCGTCGATTCCCTGCCGCCGATTCGCATCACCTGCGCATGGCGGCCGACTGCGGACGCCGCGCGGTAGGCATGGTGTGGGAGGACCTGACGCCTCAACGCATCCTCGATCGCACGTCGTTCGCCAACGCGATCACCGTAGCGATGGCGATGGGCTGCTCGACCAACGCGATCATCCACGTGATCGCGCTCGCGCGCCGCGCCGGCGTGTCGATCACCATCGACGATTTCGATGCGGCCAGCCGCAGGGTACCGGTGCTCGCCAATATCCGTCCCAGCGGCGACAAGTACCTGATGGAGGATTTCTACTACGCAGGCGGCATGCGCGCGCTGCTCTCGCGGCTCGGCGCCCATCTGCGACTCGAAGCGATGACGGTCACCGGGCCGCACGCTGGGCGAGAACATCGCCGGCGCCGAAGTGTTCAACGACGACGTGATCCGTCCACTCGACAATCCCGTCTACGCGGGGGGTGCGCTCGCCGTGCTGCGCGGCAATCTTGCTCCCGACGGCTGCGTGATCAAGCCGGGCGCCTGTGCGCCGCATCTTCTGCGCCACACCGGTCCGGCGCTGGTGTTCGACGACTATCCGTCGATGAAGGCGGCGGTCGACGACCCCGATCTCGACGTCACCCCGGACCATGTCATGGTGCTGCGCAACGCCGGCCCGCAAGGCGGCCCGGGTATGCCCGAATGGGGGATGCTGCCCATCCCGACCAGGCTCGTGAAGCAAGGCGTGCGCGACATGTTGCGGCTCTCCGATGCGCGGATGAGCGGCACCAGCTATGGCGCCTGCGTGTTGCACGTGGCGCCCGAGGCCTACCTCGGCGGGCCGCTCGCGCTGGTGCGCAGCGGCGACATGATCAGCGTCGACGTTCCGGCGCGACGCATCCATCTCGACGTCAGCGACCGCGAGCTCGAGGACCGGCGTGCGGCGTGGACGCCGCCGCCTCCGCGCTTCGAACGCGGCTATGGCTGGATGTTCAGCCGCCACATCAACCAGGCCAACGACGGCTGCGATTTCGACTACCTGACCACCAATTTCGGCGCGCCAATTGGCGAACCCGATATCTTCTGAACCCGGTCGCGGAGGCACTGCCCGTAAGGCGGCATTCGCACCCAACTGTGAAAGTACGCAATGAGCCCACCGGCGAACTCCGTGAAGGTCACCACCCGCGACAAGCTGAAGACCGTCAGCACGGCGACGATCTGCACCGCGCTGTTCAAACGTGGATTGCGCAACGCCTTCATCCAGGACGTGCATCCGCTCAACCCGACGCTCGGCAACATGGTCGGAGAAGGGTTCACGCTGCGCTACATTCCCGCACGCGAAGACTAGAACCCGATCACGGTGTTCCAGGATCGCAAGCATCCGCAACGCGTCGCCGTCGAGCAATGCCCTCCGGGTGCCGTCATGGTCATCGACAGCCGCAACGATGCGCGCGCCGCCTCCGCCGGGTCGATCCTGGTGACGCGGCTGATGAAGCGCGGCGTCGCAGGGGTGGTCACCGATGGCGGCTTTCGTGATTCCCCGGAAATCGCCAGGCTCGCGATCCCGTCCTATCACCATCGGCCCAGTGCACCGACCAACCTGACGAATCACCAGGCGCTCGATATCAACGTGCCGATCGGCTGCGGCGACGCCGCGGTGTTTCCCGGCGACGTCGTCGTCGGCGATGCAGAAGGCGTGGTGGTCATTCCTGCGCACTTGGCCGACGAAATTGCCACTGAGTCGGTGGAGATGACGGCATTCGAGGACTTCGTCACCGAGCGAGTCAACGCCGGGCAATCGATTCTGGGGTTGTACCCCGCGACCGACGAAGTGACGCGGGTCGACTTCGCCACGTGGCGCAATGCCAACCGGCGCTGACCGCCCGAGGAGCACGCATGACGACGCAACCGAATTTCATCGCCAGTGAGTGGATCGCCGGCAACGACGCCGTGCCGAGCGTCAATCCTTCCGACACCAACGACGTGATTGGCGAGTACGCCCGCGCCAGCGTCGCCGACGCCGAGCGCGCGATCCTCGCCGCGTGCGCGGCTTTCCCCGGCTGGTCGCGAAGCGGGGTGCAGCAACGCCACGACATCCTCAAGAAGATCGGCGACGAAATCCTCGCGCGCAAGGATGAGCTCGGCCACCTCTTGTCGCGCGAAGAAGGCAAGACGCTAGCCGAGGGCATCGGCGAGACTGCGCGCGCGGGCCAGATCTTCCTGTTCTTCGCGGCGGAATGCGTGCGTCTTGCCGGTGAAAAGCTACCGTCGGTGCGGCCCGGCGTCGACGTCACCCGCGAGCCGATCGGTGTCGTCGGAATCATTGCGCCGTGGAACTTTCCGGTGGCGATTCCCGCCTGGAAGATCGCGCCGGCGTTGGCTTACGGGAACTGCGTCGTGTTCAAGCCCGCCGACGCGGTGCCGGGCATGGCGCATGCGTTGTCCGCAATCATTGCGCGCGCGGGCCTGCCCGCGGGCGTGTTCAACCTGGTGATGGGCCGCGGCTCGGTTGTGGGCCAGGCGATCCTGAATCATCCGGCGGTGGACGCCGTCAGCTTCACCGGCTCGGTCGCCACCGGCAGGATCGTGGCCGCGGCCTGCATCGCCGGGATGAAGAAATTCCAGCTCGAAATGGGCGGCAAGAATCCGCTGGTGGTCGTCGACGACGCGAATCTCGACGTGGCGGTCGAATGCGCAACCAACGGTGCCTTCTATTCGACCGGCCAGCGCTGCACCGCATCATCGCGGCTGATCGTGACCGAAGGCATTCACGATCGCTTCGTTGCCGCGATGGTTGAGCGCATGAAAGAGCTCAACGTCGGCGATGCATTGGATCCTTTGACGCAGATCGGCCCGGTGGTCGACCGGGCGCAACTCGCGCAGGCTGAGTCGTATATCGAGATCGGTCGCGGCGAAGGCGCGACGCTGGCATTCGGCGGCAGCCGGCTCGAGCGCGGCACGCCCGGCTTCTATCTCGCGCCGGCGCTCTTCACCAATGTCGCGCCCGCGATGCGGATCGCGCGCGAGGAAATCTTCGGCCCGGTGGCCGCGGTGCTGCGCGTGCCCGATTACGCCGCCGCGCTGGCAGCCGCCAACGACACGCCCTTCGGCCTCTGCAGCGGCATTTGTACCACCAGCCTCAAGTACGGAACGCATTTCAAGCGCAATGCCGAAGCCGGCATGGTGATGGTCAACCTGCCAACCGCAGGCGTTGACTATCACGTCCCCTTCGGTGGCCGCAAGGCGTCGAGCTATGGCCCGCGCGAACAGGGACGCTATGCGGCTGAGTTCTACACCATCGCCAAGACCGCGTACACGATGGCGTAGTCACCACTCAGCGCGTCGCTCGTGGGTGGCGGGTTTCGACCCGAAGCGGACGTCCCCTTGGCGAAGGAGCGGACGCTCGGGATGAGTTTCAGGGCTAACCGTCCAAGATCGATTCAGTCGCCGGTCCGGAGGTGCTCCAGTACGGTGAATACGTCAGCCCGTGGGCGTCCGCGATGCCTCCCCCAAATTCAACGCGCGAACGGGCCGAAATGGCAACGCAAGCAAGCGCAGCAACGCCACGTCACGCGTTGCCGGGGCTTCGGCGATGCCCAACTCCATTCCCTCATGACCGAGGATCGGTTGGCCCCGGTATGTCGCAAACAGGTGATCCCAATACGGTAACAACATCGCAAAGTTGCTATTGCTCTCCACCATGAGCGCGGAGTGGTGAACCCTGTGCATATCCGGCGTGACTACAAGCCGACGCAACCAGCGCTCCGTGACATCGGGCATGGGGACGTTTCCATGATTGAATACCGAGGCGACGCCTGTCAGCGTCGCAGCGAGAAATACGGCGAGCGGTGAAATGCCAAAAGCGCAGATCGCCGCCAGGTCGAGTCCGAAACCGGCGATGACCTCGACCGGATGATGTCGAACCGCCGTTCCGCAGTCCATGTCCAGATCGGAATGGTGAATCCGATGGAAGCGCCAAAGGAACGGCACCGCATGGAACAGGCGGTGCTTGGCGTAATTCGCCAAATCCACGACGATCATGCCGAGGGCACACAGCACCCAAAGCGGCGCGGTCACCCGATTCAGCAGTCCCCAACCGCGCTGCTCTGCGAGAAGGGCAAACGTCACCGCCGCCACGGGCAGGCAAAGCGCAGAAACTGCGAATCCCAGCGCGGCCAGCGCCAGATTGCTCAACCAGCGGGGTCCGAGCCCCGTGCGCAGGGAACGGCGCGCCGCGAACGATTCCCAAACTGCGACGACCGCGAAGCTCGCCAGCAGCAGATCCGTCTGCAGTCGAGCCTGATGTGCAAGCAGCCAGTCAGCCACGACACGCAATCAAGGGCGCGGTGGACACGCCAATCACACTGAAGGCTATGCCGCTGCTACTTTCGGCGATTGCGTTTGCGGATTCCCACAACCGCGGCCACTACACCACCAAGGGCCAGCAGTTCCAGAACGCCCGGTTCCGGGACCGTCTGAATCGGGGTTCCTGCAAACGCAGCACCGGACACGAGCGAGAGCAGCAGGATTCCGAACACTGAGCGAGCCTTCATGTTTCCCCGCAACAGGTAGTGCCTTGAACTGGCTATTTCCGGCGGTTGCGGATTCCCACAACCGCGGCCACTAGCCCGCCGAGGGCCAGCAGTTCTAATACGCCCGGTTCCGGGACCGTTTGAATCGGGTTGATTCCTGCAAACGCAGCACCGGACACGAGCGAAAGCAACAGGATTCCAAACACTGAGCGAGCCTTCATGCTTCCCCCAAACAACGAGTGTTTCGAAGCGGTTATTTCCGGCGGTTGCGGATCCCAACAACCGCGGCCACTAGCCCGCCGAGGGCCAGCAGTTCCAGAACGCCCGGTTCCGGCAACTGAAAATCTGCCGTGGGTATCGCAAACACTGGACCTGATAGGAGCGAGAGCAACAGGATTCCAAACAGCGAACGAGCTTTCATAATCCCTCCATGGCTATTTGCGATCCCGCGGTTTCGCCGGGAACTCGCCATCGCGAGGCTGAAGCAAAATTCGTGACACTATTTCTTAGCGCATAGATACAATGACTTGGAAGTGGCGAACGATGGTAAGCCCTCATGGCCGTAAAGTTTACCGACAGATTTTCTTGACGCGAGTGCAGACGTGACTTGCCGTCCCTTCGCGTTGGCGTTCCTCGTTCTGGTTGGGGCGATCGCCGACGTACGCGGAGCCGCTCCGTCGCCAGTTGAGAGCCGCGCGGCAATGATGCGCCTCACGGTCGACAGCTGGGTGAACTCGCAATCCAGCGATGGCTCCCTTCCCTACGGCTTCGATTTCCTTGCGGACCAGTCCACTGGGGTCGAGAACAATCCCTGGGCCTACATTGTTCGCCAAGCCGGATCGTTCTGGGTACTGGCCGAGTACTACCAATACACGGGAGATCGCCGACTGAGAGAACCCATCCGTCGGGCACTCATCGCCCTCGACCAACACTCGCTTCCGATCGGCAAGGGTCAAATTCAGCGCTGGCTCGAGGGCATGCGGCTCTTGTCTCTGCCGTTCGCGCGGTGGAGGCTGATGCTCGCACTGGACGGGCTCGGACTTTTGTATCAGACCGCGGGTCCCGGCAAGGTCGTAACCCCCGACGGCCTTTACAGCAGCGCGTTAGCCGGCGCGGTTGCCGTCGCCCTGTTGGCGGAATTGACCTACTCGCGCGCATCGGGGGACGAGCGGTTCGCCAAACTGGGCTCGGCTTGGCTCGCGGGACTGCTGAGCCTCCACATTCCAGGTGGCGGGTTCCGCGATACGCCGACCTCGATCGACGATTCGGACTACGCCAACGGCGAAGGATGGTTCGCGCTGACGGTCTATTGCGACATGCATCGGGACGACGCGCACGCCGCACGAATTCTCGCCGATCTCGATGACGCCATGTTGGGGAAGTACTCCGACCGACCGAACCGCACTTTTTTTCAGTGGGGCGCGATGGCGGCGGAGCAGCGATATAAGACGACAGGTGACGCGCGGTTCCTGCGGTTTCTGCAAAGTCAGGCTGAGGTCTTTTTCGCCCGCTTCCAGCCTCGCGTTGACCCTGTCACGAATAGCTGCACGGACATGGAAGGTCTCGCGGCAACGCTGGCGGCCATGAAGCGATCCGGCGCTGGCGACGTGGCGCTCGCTAACCGGATCCGCGTGCGTCTCGCGACCGAGGCTGACAAGTTGCCGCGGCTTCAAATCCAACCCGGTCAGCAGGGCCTGAAATTCGCGGGCGACGCCAGATTGATAGCACCCCGAATGGCAACCTTCGGCGGGGCATTTCTGGTCGGTCTGGAGACGCCGGCGACGCAGGTGGACGCCGCCGCACACTGCCTCTCAGCACTGGTCAGGATCGAGCGTGACGCGCTGCTGGCGCCTTCGACCAGGTAACCATCCCGAATTCGGACGAATACCGTCCTTTGCACATCCCCGCCGAGCAGTTGCCAAGTGGTCCCCGTCGCGGCGGCCACCTCGCGCATGTCCAAGCGCCCGACAATCGCCTGGCGCGTCGCATCAAGGTGGGCATTGTTGGCTCACGTAGGCTGAAAACGAAGGATCGCTACCGCGGCTGTCCGCTATTGAGCTGGAAATTTAGCTTCCGCTTCTGGCCGGTCTGCGACCGTCGAGTCTGACCGCGTGTCGCCTGTCATCGACGGACGCAGAACGACCCGCAGCGGCCAGCCAATGCCATACGGACCAGCCGTCTAAACCTCCTCGATTCAAAGGTTGGGTCTGCGGCGGCACATCCGACGAAAGAGGCTGTCCAGAAGTCCGTAGGCGTTCGCTAGTTGCCAAAGGCGTGCCGCCGGATAAATCGCTAGGGATCGATCGTCGGACGCGCGCCTGGCGGGTTCGTCCTGAGCCGCGGTTTGCTCTTCAATTGCCGAGATCGGGCGCTGCGCATAGACTGCGCCCATTTTCTGGGGAGGTTTCCAGTGTCGACGGCGTCAATCGAACTCGCCAAACACGTCTTAATGGTGTTCGGAATCATTCTCGCACTGGGTTCCGCCAGCGCCGTCATAGCCCAGAAATTGAAGGTACCCGATGTTGCCGTCTTCCTCGTCCTGGGTACCCTTCTTGGCCCCCGCGCTGCAGACCTCGTCGACATCAAGGCCGATTCGGCGATCAACCAGCTCGTACTGATTTTCGGCGCTTGTTACATCCTTTTCGATGGTGGTGCTTCGCTGCGTCTCAAGGTTCTGAAAGAAGTCTGGATCACCATCCTGCTCCTCGCGGTACCGGGAGTGCTGATCACGGCCGCGATCACTGGAGTTGCCGCCTACTATCTCCTCGGAGTTCCATTCATTGTGGCGCTGCTATTGGCCTCCGCCATCGCGTCTACCGATCCGGCTACGCTAGTGCCCGTATTCCGCCAGGTAAAGATCAAGGACCGCGTGGCGCAGACGGTGATGTCGGAATCAGCGTTCAACGACGCCACCGGTGCGATCCTGACATTTGCGGTGCTCGCCATCGCAATGGGCGCGGGTAAGTTCTCGCTTTCGGCATCGGTTCTTGGTCTCTTCCAGCAGGCGTCCATCGGCCTCGTGGCCGGCGTCGTCCTCGGGTATCTCGCGGCACTGCTGATCGCCCACGAGAAATTCGGCTTTCTACAGGAATTTGCCCCTGTGGTCTCGCTTATGGCAGTGATCGGTGCCTACTTGAGCGCCGATGACCTTCAGGCAAGCGGCTTCATGGCTGTATTTGTCTTCGGCATCATGATCGGCAACAAGGATGCTTTCGGGTTCGCGATGGACGACGGTGAGCAGGAGAAGCTGAACGACTTCGTGACGACGACTGCCCTTATCATGCGTATGTTCATCTTCATCCTGCTAGGCACGCAGGTTGATTTTTCCATGATGAGCAAGTACCTGCTTGGGGGCGTTGCGGTGGTCGCGGTGTTCATGTTGGTGGCGCGTCCGGTTGCCGTTTTCCTCTGCGCGCTGCCCGACCGGCGCGCCAAGTGGACATTCAAGGAACTCCTGTTCATGTGTTGGACGCGAGAGACCGGCGTCATTCCGGGAGCGCTCGCGGGCCTGCTCATGGGCATGGGGGCACCGCAAGCGCGGTTAATTGCCTCCGTCACTTTTCTGGCCATCCTGATGACCATCCTGATTCAAGCGACGACAACGCGCTGGTTGGCAGCAAAACTTGGCTTATTGGTCGCGGAATAGTGGGGGAGTACGTCACAAGTGCGCGCGAAATTTGAACGAGACGTGATGCGCGATAATCTGTCCACGGGTTGCCAGCGCTTGTAGTAATCGATCAGCCCCGTTTTTTGCCGCGATGGTGGGGCGACAGGGAGGACATATGGCACTGGAGTGGCTGTATCCCGAGCTGAAGCAGATTGATCCCAAAGACCGGCCCAGTGCCCTGCAAAAGGCGAAAGACACCTCGTTCGACATCATAGAACTCGTGGGCATCGGGGCCGCCCTGATTCTCGTTGTGGTCCTGACCAGGTATTCCGTGACCGGAATCGGCGCGCTTAGGCGCATGGGTGCCGCGCTGTCGAACTTCCTGGTTGCGGTGCCCCTAATGCTAATATTTGCGGGACCGTTTTACGTACGCCGTACTCGTCGAGGGCTCCGCGAATACATTGAAAAGCAGTCGCGTCGGGACGGCGATCAGTCTCGATAGCAATGCGACTTCGCAACGCGGCTCTGTTGGCAGCGTAGTTGCAGCAAATCTAGGCAGGTCGAGCACGGCCTTTCCAGCATCGGTAGCGCGAGCGAATGACCGCTGTCGACGACGTCGCCGTATAGCCGCTTCTGGCCGGTCTGCGACCGTCGTATCCGACAGCCGCGACCAGCAACGACGGTTATGGCCGCATGCCGCCAACGGCTTGATGCGGCCAGTTAGCCAAGAACGCATGGTCGGATCAAACTAAAGTCGAAGTCCATCGGAGGTCAAAATGAGTCACGCGTCAATGCTGAAAGCCAGACGGCAACACCAAAAAACAAAAAAACTTCTCGATGTCGCAGCCAAGCAGGCCAAACGGCTGGCGAAGCAGGCATTGGCGGGACCGGCCGTGAAGAAGGAAAAGGTGAAAAAGGTCAAGCTGACCAAGGAGGAGCTTGGTAGTCAAGACGCGAAGAAGAGCAGTGCGGGCGCCGGGCAAAAGGGCGCGTCCTAGCCTTCTCGACCCGTAACCGCGGCGGCTTATTGCGTTGAATCGCGCCGCCCCTGCTTGTCCGAAGCGGCGGACAATTCGTTGTCGCGTATGCGTATCACTTGGTGAGGCTTGTCGAATCAGGATCACGCGCGTCCGTCGCCTCTTGGCCGGTTTGCGACATGCCACAAAGCGTGTCCCGACTGGCTGTTTGCGATTACCTCGGATCGCCGCCGATGGCGAGGCGCACTGGGGTAGCCTTCCCTCACGGGCCAGCTTTCTTACACTGAGCGCTGAAAGGTCCTGTCAATGGCAGATGACGTGAGTTCAACTTCCAATGGTCGATTTGTCGCCGCGGCGCGATGTCCCTCGCGGTGATCATCGCTTCCGCAACGGACAGGAATTCCAACCACAACAAACTCCCCGGCACTTCAGGTGTTCGCAGGTTGATGCGACCGCGCCGACGAGGAGATGGGGTGCCACGCGGGCGTCGGGGTGCCCAAGTTGCCGCCTCCAGCCGGACGCTGTACAACACCAAGGCCAACGGATTGCGCCGCTCGATATCATGACGGCTCCATGACTCAATCTGTTGACGTGCTCACACTGGTGCCCGGCTCGGTCAGCCTGGCGCAATTGCGCGGCATTCTGCGGGACCGAACTCCGCTCGCCATTGATCCGCCGGCGCTGGCCGCGGTTGGGCGCGCGCAAACCGTGGTGGCCGAGGTGGTCTCGCGTGATGCCGTGGTCTACGGCGTCAATACGGGTTTCGGCAAGCTGGCGCAAACCATCATTCCAGCCGATCGTCTGGCTGAACTGCAACGCAATCTCGTGCTGTCGCACAGCGTTGGCATCGGCGCGTTGCTGCCCGACGCCACAGTGCGCCTGGTGATGGCGCTCAAGGCCATCAGCCTGGCACGCGGGCATTCCGGTGTCCGCCCGGAGATCATCCTGGCGCTTGTACGTCTGCTCAATGCCGGTGTCTATCCCTGCATCCCGGCCAAAGGGTCGGTCGGCGCATCGGGTGATCTGGCGCCGCTGGCGCATCTGGCGGCCGCGCTGATCGGCGTGGGAGAGGTCACGGTCGTCGGAAAGCACATGGCGGCCGTCGAGGGATTGGCGCTGGCGGGTCTCGCGCCGCTCACGCTGGGGCCGAAGGAAGGGCTGGCACTGCTCAACGGCACGCAAGTCTCGACCGCACTCGCGCTGGCCGGCCTGTTCGGGGCCGAAGACGTGTTCGCCGCAGGGGTCATGGCAGGCGCACTCTCGCTGGAAGCGATCAAGGGGTCGATCGTGCCCTTCGATCCGCGCATTCATGCCGCGCGCGGGCAGATCGGGCAGATGGATATCGCCGCGGTGTATCACGACCTGATCGACGGCAGCGGCATCCTTGCGTCGCACCGTCATTGCGGGCATGTGCAGGACCCATATTCCATCCGTTGCCAGCCGCAGGTGATGGGCGCCTGTCTCGATCAACTTCGCTACGCGGCCCGCGTGCTGCAGATCGAGGCGAATGCCGCGTCGGACAATCCGCTGGTCTTTGCCGATACCGGCGAGGTCCTGTCCGGCGGTAATTTCCATGCCGAGCCAGTGGCCTTTGCGGCCGATGCGCTGGCCGTTGCGATTGCCGAGATCGGCGCGATTTCCGAACGGCGCCTGGCGCTTCTGCTCGACGCCAATCTGAGCGGGTTGCCGGCGTTCCTCGTCACCGATTGCGGTATCAATTCGGGCTTCATGATCGCGCAGGTCGCGGCGGCTTCCCTGGCGTCCGAAAACAAATCACTGGCGCATCCCGCCAGTGTCGATAGCCTGCCTACTTCGGCCAATCAGGAAGACCATGTTTCGATGGCGACCTTCGCTGCACGCCGGTTGGGCGAAATGGTGGAGAACACCTCGGTGATCGTTGGCATCGAAGCCATGGCTGCCGCCCAGGGCATCGAATTCCATCGCCCGCTGCGCTCGACCGACGTGATCGAACACGTGCTGGCGGATATTCGCGCACGCGTCGCGTTTTATGACCACGATCGCTATCTGGCGCCGGACATCGCGGCCATGAAAGACTGGGCGCTCACCCTCATTCCTCCGCCGGGATTGGCGCGCACGCTGCCGAGCGCCGGCCTCTGACCTCACATCCGGACCTGCACCCTGACCCCGCACCCGCGACCTCCGATTCCCGTCCAGGAGTGCCTCCGTGAACATCTCGCAACTGCCCGATCTGCTGCGCACCGATCCGTCGCGTGTGATTCGCGCCCCCCGCGGCAGCGGGAAAATCTGCAAGAGCTGGTTGACCGAAGCTGCTTATCGGATGATCCAGAACAATCTCGATCCGGAAGTGGCCGAGGATCCGCAAAGTCTGGTGGTGTATGGCGGCATCGGCCGCGCGGCGCGCAACTGGCAATGCTTCGACCAGATTCTCGCCAGCCTGAAAATCCTGAACGACGACGAAACCCTGCTGGTTCAGTCCGGCAAGCCGGTGGGCGTGTTCAAAACTCACGCCGATGCGCCCCGCGTATTGATCGCCAACTCCAATCTGGTGCCGCACTGGGCGAACTGGGAGCACTTCAATGAGCTCGACAGGAAAGGTCTGATGATGTACGGCCAGATGACCGCGGGCAGTTGGATCTACATCGGCTCGCAGGGCATCGTGCAAGGCACGTACGAGACGTTTGCCGAGGCAGGGCGCCAGCATTACGGCGGCGATCTTGCCGGGCGCTGGATGGTTACCGCCGGGTTGGGCGGCATGGGCGGCGCGCAGCCGCTGGCGGCAACGCTGGCCGGCGCGGTATCGCTCACCATCGAATGCCAGCAGTCGCGCATCGATTTCCGGTTGCGCACGCGCTATCTCGACCGGCAGGCGAAAGACCTGGATGACGCATTGGCGCTCGTCAAGCATCACTGTGAGCGCAAGGAGGCGGTGTCGATCGGCGTGCTGGGCAACGCAGCCGAGGTGTTGCCTGAGCTCGCGAAGCGCGCACGCGCGGGCGGTCTCCGCCCAGACCTGGTGACCGACCAGACCTCGGCGCACGATTTGATCCATGGCTATTTGCCGCGCGGGTGGAACATCGAGCGCTGGAAAGCGGCACAGCAAGACGCGACGCAGCATGCGGCACTCAGGGAAGCGGCCGCGCAATCCTGCGCGTTACACGTTCGGGCGATGCTCGACTTTCATGCGATGGGCGTGCCGACCGTGGACTACGGCAACAACATCCGGCAGGTCGCGCTCGAGTGCGGCGTCACCGATGCTTTTGATTTTCCCGGATTCGTCCCGGCCTATATCCGGCCCATGTTCTGTGAAGGCAGAGGACCGTTCCGCTGGGTGGCGCTGTCAGGTGATCCGGAAGACATCTATAAGACCGATGCCAGGATCAAGGTGCTGTTCCCTGAGAACAAGCACGTGCACCGATGGCTCGACATGGCGCGCGAACGCATTGCTTTTCAGGGATTGCCGGCACGCATCTGCTGGCTTGGCCTGGGTGAACGGCACCGTGCGGGCCTGGCATTCAACGAAATGGTCAAACGCGGCGAACTCAACGCGCCGATCGTGATCGGGCGCGATCACCTCGACACCGGGTCGGTGGCCAGCCCGAATCGCGAGACGGAATCGATGCTCGATGGCTCGGATGCCGTATCCGACTGGCCGCTGCTCAATGCGCTGCTGAACACGGCGGGTGGGGCGACCTGGGTGAGCTTCCACCACGGAGGCGGTGTCGGGATGGGTTTTTCGCAGCACGCGGGGGTCGTGATCGTGTGCGACGGCACCGACGCGGCAGCGAGGCGGATCGAGCGCGTCCTGTTCAATGACCCTGCCACGGGAGTCATGCGCCACGCGGATGCCGGCTATGCTGCGGCGCGCGATTGTGCACATCGGCATGACCTGAAACTGCCTTTCCTCGATCACTGAAGGAGCGCGGCGGTCCCGGTGTCGGGAGAACCAGCGATGAAAGCAGCCGATTCGATCAGCGTCTGGCGCAACGCCCGTGTGTGCCCACGAGGCAACCCCGCCGACGTCATCGACCGCGGCGCATTCGTGGTGCGCAACGGCCGCATCGACTGGCTTGGTGCCGAGCAGCATTTGCCGGCGGACGCGTCCCGCGTGCCGGTGCAGCATGATCTCGGCGGGCGCTGGGTGACACCGGGGCTGGTCGATTGTCACACCCATCTGGTGTATGCGGGCAACCGCGCCGACGAATTCGCGCAGCGACTGGCGGGCGCCAGCTATGCCGAGATTGCCCAACACGGCGGTGGCATCCTTTCGACGGTGCGCGCCACCCGGGCCGCGAGTGAGGATGAACTGTTTGCGCAATCGGCGCGGCGTCTCGAAGCACTGCTGGCCGAAGGCGTCACCGCGCTCGAAATCAAATCCGGCTACGGCCTTGACCTGGCCGGCGAACGCAAGATGCTGCGGGTGGCCCGCCGCCTGGGCGAGTCTTACCCGGTCAGCATCTACACCACTTTTCTCGGGGCGCATGCTGTGCCGCCCGAATACAGCCAGCGCCCCGATGATTACATTGCCTGCGTGTGCCGTGAGATGCTGCCGGCGCTGCACGGCGAGGGCCTGATCGACGCGGTCGACGTGTTTTGCGAGCACATTGGATTCAGTGTGGCGCAGAGCGAGCGCGTCTTCGAAGCGGCGCAGCGACTGCAATTGCCACTCAAGATACACGCCGAGCAATTGTCCACCAGCGGCGGCACGCGACTGGCCGCGCGCTTTCACGCGCTGTCGGCGGATCACCTCGAATATCTGGATGAAGCGGGAGCGCAGGCGATGAAAGCGGCCGGCATGGTCGCGGTATTGCTGCCAGGCGCCTTTTACTTCACCCGAGAGAAGCAATTGCCGCCGCTGGAGTCATTGCGCCGTCACGGCGTTCCGATTGCGCTCGCCACCGACAGCAATCCCGGTACTTCTCCAACGGCTTCGCTCTTGCTGACGCTGAACATGGGGTGCACGCTGTTTGATCTGACCGTGGCCGAAGCGCTGAGCGGCGTTACTCGCCATGCCGCGCGCGCGCTCGGCAAGCCGGATCTGCACGGTGAATTGGGGGCCGGACGCTACGCCGATTTCGCCGTGTGGGCGGTCGATTCGTTGGCAGAGCTTGCGTACTGGAGCGGGATCAACCCCTGCCATTGCCGGGTGCGCCACGGCGTCGTAACGCATCGCGCTGCGGGGTGCCGGTCATGAGGGAGCACACGTTATTTGCGGAATGTGCGCTGCTGCCGGAAGGATGGTGCGATCAGGTGCTGCTGTCGTGGAACGACGCGGGCCGCTTTACCGGGATTGCGACCGGCGTGCCCGCACCCGCCGGCGTGCCGCGCTCCGCCGGCCCGATACTGCCTGGCATGCCGAATCTGCATTCGCATGCCTTTCAGCGTGCCATGGCAGGCCTGACCGAATTTCAGAGCCGGCGCCAGCACCACCAACAGAATCAGCACCAGCACGGGCGCCAATACGATGTCGCCGACAGCTTCTGGAGTTGGCGCAGCCTGATGTACCGCTTTGCCGCGAAGCTGACCCCTGAGATCCTCGAGGCGATTGCGCGTCAGTTGTACATCGAGATGCTCAAGGCCGGCTATACGTCGGTGTGTGAGTTCCACTACCTACACCATGACAAGGACGGCCGGCCTTACGCCAATCCGGGTGAGCTTGCGGAGTGCCTGATTCGGGCTGCGGCAGAGGCGGGCATCGGCATGACCTTGTTGCCGGTGCTTTATCAGCACAGCGGCTTCGGCGGCATGGCGCCGTTGCCGGAACAGGCGCGCTTTATAGCTTCGCCCGAATGGATACTCGACCTGCTGGAGCATTTGCGTCGCCGCAACTCGCCGCACGACGGGCTGACTTTCGGCGTGGCGCCGCACTCGCCGCGCGCGGTTTCGCCGGTGGCCCTGCGTACGCTTTTGCATGGGTCGGAGGCTATCGACCCGCGCGCGCCGGTGCATATTCACATCGCCGAGCAGCTACGGGAGGTGGAAGAATGTGTCGCGCATACCGGGGCACGCCCGGTGCAATGGTTGCTCGATAACGCGGCAGTGGATGCGCGCTGGTGTCTGGTGCATGCGACCCATATGAACCCAGGCGAAAGTGATGCCGTTGCCGCGAGCCGGGCCGTCATCGGCTTGTGTCCGACCACGGAGGCCAATCTGGGCGACGGCGTTTTCGACGCTTCGCACTACCGGAAAGCGAACGGCCGATGGGGGATCGGTTCGGATAGCCATATCAGCGTCAGCGTGAGCGAGGAATTGCGTTGGCTGGAGTACAGCCAGCGGTTGCGCGACCGGCGGCGCAACGTGCTTGCCGATGAAAAGCACGCTGAAGTTGCCGATGCGCTCTACCTGTCGGCCGTCGCCGGAGGCGCAACCGCCAGCGGACGCCCGGTCAATGGTCTCGCGGCAGGGCAACGCGCGGATTTTCTGGTGCTCGACGATACCGACCCGAGTCTCGTTCTGCTGGCTTCGCAGCAGTTGCTGGCCGGCCTGGTATTTTGCAATCACGGCGGCAATCCGATCCGCGACGTCTTCGTGGGCGGTCGCATGACCGTAAAGGATCGTGCCCACGCGGTGCAAGCGCGGGCGGCACAGGACTACCTGGCGGCACGCGCGGCGCTGCTGGCCTGATGAGAGACGGCACGTTCCCGCGAGCGATGCTGCTGTTCGCATCCGTACTGATTGCGTCGACCAGCGCCAGCCGGGCCCAGGAGGTTTTGCAGTCGGCGGTGCCAGCGGATTCGGAGATCCGCAGCATATTGGTCCAACGAATCGACGCGATGCATCGAAGCGTGGGGATCGTGGTGGGCGTGATCGGGCCCCAGGGGCGGCGCGTGATCGCGTACGGGCATCTGGACAAAGGCGATGCGCGTCGGGTCGACGGTGACACGATCTTCGAAATTGGTTCGGCCACCAAGGTGTTCACGTCGCTCCTGCTCGCAGACAAGGTGCAGCGCGGTGAAGTGTCGCTCAGCGACCCCGTGGCGAAGTACCTGCCGCCCACGGTGAAGGTGCCCGAGCGCGACGGGAAGCAGATCACGCTGGTCGATCTGGCGACACACACATCCGGTTTGCCTCGACTGCCTGCGAACCTGGCTCCGAGGGATCCGAACAATCCGTACGCGGATTATTCCGTGGAGCAACTCTATCAATTTCTGTCGAGCTATCAGCTCACGCGCGACATCGGTTCACACTACGAATACTCGAATCTCGGCGCCGGTCTGCTGGGCGTGGCGCTGGCGCGGCGAGCGGGAACGGACTACGCGCACCTGGTGCGGTCGCGCATCTGCATTCCGCTGGGCATGAACAGCACGAGAGCCACGCTCACGCCGGACATGAAGGCGCGATTGGCCGTTGGACACCGCACGACGCTGGAGCCGGCTGCGAATTGGGACTTTGGACCGGCAATGGCGGGGGCGGGTGCGCTGCGATCGAGCACGAACGATCTGCTGACATTTCTGGCCGCGAGCCTCGGCTACGCGAAGACGCCGCTCGCACCGGCAATGGCGGCGATGCTGAACGTGCGCCGCCCGACCGGCGTTCAGGACCTGGAAATCGCGCTCGGCTGGCATGTCTTCACTGCGCACTCCAAGCTGATCGTGTGGCACAACGGCGGAACCGGAGGCTACCGTTCGTTCATCGGGTTCGATCCCGAGCGCCGGCTGGGGGTGGTCGTGCTGTCGAACACCGAAACGCCGGAGGGAGTGGACGACATCGGGCGGCATTTGCTGGATGCGCAAGTTCCGCTGATGGCGCTGCACAGCGAAATACGCATCGATCCGCACCTATTCGACGCCTACGTCGGATACTACCAATTCACGCCCAACTTCATCCTCGCAGTCACGCGAGACGGCGACCGCTTTTTGATACAGGCGGCCGGGCAGGGGCTGGTCGAAATATTCCCGGAGAGCGATCATGAGTTTTTCGCCAAGGCGGTGGACGCGCAGATCACTTTCGTGACGGACAGCGGCGGGCGGGTGACGGAACTCATTCTGCACCAAGGCGGATTGGACCAGCATGCGCTGCGAGTCGAAGGGCTGCCTCAGTCATCACCCGCACCGAAGTCCTGACCTGCTTCGCGCCGGGCCATCGCCCGAGCCTTCGCGCGGCGTCAGGGACGCGTGCTAAGCTTTTCCGCATGCGCTCACGCCATGCATCGCGCACGCACCTCTCGCACGGGGCGCCGGTGGCACGGCCGACCGTCACCTGATGGCCGCGCTCGCGGTTTCCGATGCGGCCGACGGACGGCGCGTGCTGGCGCTCTCCGGCCGACTCGAGGCGACGACGATCCGCGGAGTGTGGGACGCAGGCCGCAAGGCGATCGCGGGCGCAACCGGCCGGCACGTCGTCGTCGATGCCGCGAGCGTCGATTATTGCGACGGCGCCGGCGTCGCGTTACTCGTCAACCTGATGCAGCAGGGCGACCCGGGCCGCATCGAGGTCGCCAACCTGAAGCCGGCGTTCGCGACGTTGCTGCGACAGTTCGATGTCGCCGCGCTCGCGCACGACGCGGATCCGCCTGCGCCACGGCGGCCGGCCGTCGAGGAAATCGGCGCCCTCGCGGTGGAGGGTTGGAGCGACATTCGCGACCAGGTCGCCTTCGTGGGCGAGACCGCGAGCGCGCTCGTGTGGGCGCTGCGGCATCCGGCATCGATCCGCTGGAAGGATGTGTGGGCGATCAGCGAGCGGGTCGGCGCCGATGCACTGCCGATTGTCGCGCTGCTCTCGTTCCTGCTCGGTGTCATCCTGGCATTCGAATCGGCGATCCCGATGCGCCGCTTCGGCGCCGAGATCTTCGTCGCCGACCTGATCGGAATCTCGATGCTGCGCGAGCTGGGGGGGTTGATGACGGCGATCCTGCTCGCCGGACGCTCCGGCGCCGCGTTCGCCGCCGAGATCGGCACGATGAAGGTCAACCAGGAACTCGACGCGTTGTCGACCATGGGTCTCGACCCGGTCCGCTTCCTGGTGATCCCGCGAGTGATCGCCGCGATACTGATGACGCCGCTCCTGACGCTTTTCGCCGACCTGGTCGGGCTTCTGGGAGGTGCGCTGACCCTGCGCACGTTCTCGATCCCGTTCGTGACTTTCGTCCATGAAGTGGAAGGCATTACGCGGTTCTCCGATTTCATGGCGGGTTTCGTCAAGTCGTTCGTCTTCGCGCTGCTGATCGCGGGCATCGGCTGCCTGCGGGGCTTGCAGACGCGCGCCGGTGCCGCCTCGGTCGGCGATGCTACGACACGCGCCGTGGTCTCGGGCATCATTCTGCTGGTGGTCGTCGACGGCATCTTCGCCGTCATCTACTACCTCCTCGACATCTAGAGTCCGCTCACATCATGTCCATAAATGCGAACAGGCGCTTCGTGCAATCATGACCGGCAGCGACGAGCCGATCATCCGGGTGAGAGACCTGACCGCCGGCTACGACGGCGTGGTGATTCTCGAGCACGTCAGCTTCGACGTGCAGCGCGGCGAGATCTTCGTCATCCTGGGAGGCTCGGGCAGCGGCAAGAGCACGCTCCTTAAGCACATGATCGGGCTTGCGCATCCGCCCGCCGGCAGCGTGATGATCGACGGCGCCGACATCGTGGGCGCGACGGGCGACGCGTACCACGCGATCCTGCGCAAGATCGGGGTGACGTACCAGTCCGGCGCGCTGTTCGGATCGATGACGCTGGCCGAGAACGTGCGGCTTCCGCTCGAGGAATATACCGACCTCGACGACACCGAGCTCGAGCTGATCGCACGGATGAAGCTCGACCAGGTGGGTCTCGTCCAGTTCACCGGACACCTTCCGGCCGAGGTTTCGGGGGGTATGCAGAAGCGCGCGGCAATCGCCCGTGCGATGGCGCTCGACCCCGCGATCCTGTTCCTCGACGAGCCCTCGGCCGGGCTCGACCCGGTCACCTCCGCCGAGCTCGATGCGCTGATCAAGCGCCTGTCGGCGAGCCTCGGCATCACCTTCGTCATCGTCACCCACGAGCTGCCAAGTATCTTCGCGATCGCGCATCGCGTGATCATGGTCGACCGGCGTACGCGCGGAATCGTTGCCGAAGGTGACCCGCGCGTGTTGCGCGATCGGAGCGACAATCCGTGGGTGCGGCAGTTCTTCCGGCGTGAAGCCGACGCGATGCCGGCCTGAGGCCAGACGATGAGCCAGAACGCCAACTACTTCAAGCTGGGGCTGTTCGTCATCGCTGCGGCCGTTGCAGGGATCGCGCTGCTGCTGATCGTGGGGACCGGCGCGTGGTTCAAGTCGCGGACCACGATCGAGACTTATTTCAACGAATCGGTCCAGGGCCTCGATATCGGATCGAAGATGAAATATCGGGGCGTGGTCATCGGCGAGGTGACGAACATCAGCTTCACCTATGTCAGGTATGAACAGAACAAGCCGATGAGCCAGCGCAAGCGCTACGTGCTGGTCGAGGCCCAGATCGAGCCGCGGCTGGTCGGCGGCAAGGTCGCGAACGACATCGCGAGCCCCGAATCGACGGCACTGGAGGTCGCGCGGGGCCTCCGGGTGCATCTTGCCCCTCAGGGCATTACCGGTACCAATTACCTCGAGCTCGATTACGTCGACACGCTGCCCGCGCCGGTGCTGCCGATCGATTGGGCGCCCGATAACATCTACATCCCCAGCACGCCCTCGACGGTCGAGACCTTCGTTGCCGCTGCCAGCGAGATCATCGACCGCCTGCATCGGCTCGACATCGAGGGTACCGTCGCCAACCTGAACCGGCTGCTGGTGACCGCTAACGACCGCATTGGGAGCATCGACACCAGCGAGCTCTCACGGCACGCCGACCGCACCCTCGGGAAGCTCGACACGACGCTGGACGGCATCGAGAGCAGGAAAATCTCCGACGAGACGGTGGGGCTCATCGCGGAGTTGCGCGACACCAATGCGGAGCTCAAGTCGTTTCTCGCCAACGATGCGCTGCGCAAGCTCCCACAGGACACTTCGGCCACGCTTGCGAGCGTGCGTGCGCTGGTCGGCGATCCGAAGCTCGCCGAGTCGATCGCGCACATGGAGCGAACGCTGGGCCGCCTCGACCGGATCTTCGGCAATGGTGAAGCCGACCTCGGCGCGACGTTCGAGAACCTGCGCCAGATCACTGACAACCTGCGCGACCTGACCGAAGACGCCAAGCGCTACCCGTCGAACGTTCTGTTCGGGGCGCCGCCGCCCGCGTTGCCGTTCGGTGCAGCGCCGCCTTCGCCGGAGCGCCCACGATGATCACCCTATCTTCGTCCTTCAGCCGCGAAGGCGCAGCTCACCGCAGGGGTTGGGCCGCCTGCGCTGCGATCGTCGCCATCGCATCCGTTCTCGGCGGCTGCGCCGCGCTGACGCGTACGTCGCCGCTGCGGGAGACATTCCTGCTCGAGCCTACGGCACCGCCGGTGGTCGCGCACACTAAGCCCGATACGCTCGTCGTCGACAGGATCCGGGTCGCGGCGCCGTTCCGGGGCAAGGCTTTCGTCTACCGGATGAGCGATCTCCGGTTCCAGACCGACTACTACGTCGAATTCCTGGTGTCGCCCGAGGCCATGCTGACCGACGACACCGCCCGCAGCCTGGAACACGCCCGCGTGTTCGCGCGCGTTACGAGCTCCGGCCCCGGCGCCGATGCCGATTGGCGTCTCGAAGGCTTCGCCTCGGCCCTCTACGCCGACGCGCGTGATCCGGCCAAGGCGTGGGCGGAGCTCACGATCACCTATTATCTGGCCCCGGCAGGCGCGGGGGTGCGAACCCCGGTCTGGTCGCACGAATATCGGCAGCGTGTCGCGATGCGCGACGCAACGGCCGCCGCCTATGCCGATGCGCTGAATGTCGCGTTCGGCGAAATCGTCACTGGGCTCGCCCGGGATCTCGAACGCGCGCCGCTGACTGCGCGCTAACTGCGGCGTCCGACTGCGCGCTGCCAGTTGCGGCTGCCTGCCGGTCGCGCTCGTGCGGCCGGGTCTCGTGTGGCCCGGTCTCGTGCGACCGCCTCCCGGGTGCGACGAGCCGCGCCACGAGATCGTGTGCGTCGGAGGCGGTGATCCGCACGTCGACGAATTGTCCGGGTGCGAGATCACTCGCCCCCGCGATGCGTACGACTCCGTCGATGTCCGGGGCGTCTGCGGTCGAACGCGCGATCGTGGAGCCAGCTTCCGCGGCGTCGACGATGACGGTTTGCTGCCATCCGACTTTCGCGCTCAGGCGCTTCGCGCTGATTCCGGCCTGGAGCGCCATCAAGCGCGCGCGGCGCTCCTCCTTCAGCGGCTCGGCCACGGCGCCGGGCAGTGCATTGGCGGCGGCACCCGCGACCGGTGAATACGCAAAGCAGCCGACGCGGTCGAGGTCCGCCTCGCGCAGAAACGCGAGAAGCTCGTCGAATTCGGCTTCGGTCTCGCCGGGAAAGCCGACGATGAACGTGCTGCGCAGCGTGATGCCTGGACGCAGCGCGCGCCATGCGCGCACCCGGTCGAGGACTTTCTCGGGCGCCGCGGGGCGCTTCATCAGCCGCAGGATGCGCGGACTCGCATGCTGGAAAGGGACGTCGAGGTAAGCGAGCAGCCCGCCCTCGGCGGGCGTCACGGTCATCAGCGGCACGATGTCGTCGACGTGTGGATACGGGTAGACGTAGTGCAGGCGCACCCAGGCACCGTGGGCGCGGGCGAGCGCGGCAAGCTCGCGCGCAAGCTCGCCCGCCCGGGTCTTCATCGGCCGCCCTTGCCAGAAACCGGTGCGGTAGCGGACGTCGACGCCGTAGGCGCTGGTGTCCTGCGACACCACCAGCAGTTCCCTGACGCCGGCCCGGAAGAGCCGCTCGGCCTCGCCCAGCACCTCCGCGAGCGGCCGCGACACGAGGTTCCCGCGCATCGACGGAATGATGCAGAACGTGCAGCGATGATTGCAGCCCTCGCTGATCTTCAGGTAGGCGTAATGGCGCGGGGTGAGCTTGATGCCCTGCGGGGGGAGAAGGTCGACAAACGGGTCGTGCGGACGGGGCAGGTGCGCATGCACCGCGGCCATCACCTCGTGCGTCGCCTGTGGGCCTGTCACGGCGAGCACGCGGGGATGGGCGTCGCGCACGAACGCGCCGCCATCCTTCGCGCCGAGGCAGCCCGTCACGATCACCTTGCCGTTCTCGTTTAGCGCTTCGCCGATCGCGTCGAGCGATTCGGCGATCGCGGCATCGATGAAGCCGCAGGTGTTGACGACGACAAGATCGGCGCCCGCATATGACGGCGCGACCGCGTAGCCTTCCGCGCGCAACTGCGTCAGGATGTGCTCGGAATCGACGAGCGCTTTTGGACAGCCGAGCGAGACGAAGCCCACTCGCGGGGCTTCCTGGGCGGGGCGCTTGCGGTGCAGCAAAGGCCGTCCGGGGATCGCGGATGTTGCGCTGCGCAGTGTGCGGCGGGCGATGCTCAGCGCTTGCTGTCGTCGGGCGGGGTTGAAGGCGGCGCGCCAAATGCCGGTAACTGGAACGCCGAGAACATGCCGCGCGTCTGGTCGTGCATCCTCTGTTGCATGTCCATGAACAGCCTCGCGCTCTGCTCCAGGTAGTTCCCCAGCATTCCCTGCATCGCGGGTGCCTGCATCTGCATGAACTGCTTCCACAGCTCCGGGGTCAGCATCATCTTGTCGCCATAGACCTGCTTCGCCTGCTCCTGCAGCTTCTTCTGGATGGTGAGGAACGCCTGCACATTCTGCTCGATGTACTGGCCGATAATCGTCTGCTGCGCACTGCCGTAGAAACGGATCATTTGGACCAGCATCTCCGAACTGAACATCGGCACGCCGCCGGATTCTTCGTCGAGGATGATCTGCAGCAGGATCGCGCGGGTGAGGTCGTCACCGGATTTTGCGTCGACGACTTTGAATCCGATGCCATCCATGACCATCTGCTTGACGTCGGCGAGCGTGATGTAGCCGCTGTTGGCCGTGTCGTAGAGCCGGCGGTTGGGGTATTTCTTGATCGTTCGGGTCTCGGGGGTCATTGGACGCTCTGCCGTGGATACGGCAAATTATAACCCTCTGATTTATAGGGTGTTTGGAAAATTCTCCCTGGCAATGCTGCGTCGCACAAAAAAAGCTTGACTTGGGGATTTCCCATCCCTACAATGCCCGTTGTGCGGTGCAACATTAAAGCCTTTGGCGAGGCATTCGACCAGGGTTCATGGACACCAAGCAGGGCGGGAGCGGCGAAAGGTACCGGGTCCTGCCAATGGGCAACGTCGGGGAGCCCCCTGACCTTTGAAAGGACACGTCATGCACAACGCAACTGAACAATTTGCAGCCTTCAACCACGCCGGCGTCTCGAACGCAGTCAAGCTCGCGTCGCTTTCGATCGCGAACGCCGAGAAGTTGGTCCAGCTCAACCTCAACGCCGCCAAGCGCGCGATCGCGCAAGCCGTCGAGGGCGCGCAAGCCGTCGCCTCGGTAAAAGACGTGCAGGAACTCTTCGCGCTGCGCACCAAGCTTGCCGAAGCCGGCGTCGAAAACGCCACCGGCTACTCGCGCAACCTGTACGAACTGTCGTCCGAAGCGCACGCATGCTTCTCGGCGCTGGCCGAGGAATCGTGGGCGAACTACACCAAGGGCGTCGCGTCGTGGGTCGAGAGGGCGAGCAAGGCTGCGCCGGCCGGCTCGGATGTCGCCGTCAATGCGTTCAAGTCGACATTCGCCGCCTCGACCGCTGCATTCGACCAGTTCCAGAAGGCGACCAAGCAGGTCGTCGAACTGGCCGACGCCAGCGTGCGTGCCGCGGCCGCCACGGCGACCCGGGCAAACGGTAAGGCGAAGCGCGCGTAACGCTTCGAGCGCCTGAAGTATTGGCGCTGTGATGGCTCCGCTGTATCAAATCTCTCCTCCTGATTGATACAGCCTCCAGGCCCTGCGGGTTCTCCCGCGGGGCCTTTTTCTCGTGCACTCGGCCGGGCGTGTCCGACGCCCGGCTGTGCGTAATCGCCTGCCCGCTGGTTTCGCGTGGGAGGTGGTGGGCGCGCGCGCGGCGCCCGAGAGTCCGCAACCGCTGCCGCTTTCGCTGGGGAGGCAATGGGGGCGTTCGAGGCGCCCGGGAGTCCGCAAACGCCTGCCGGCGGGTGCCCGGCGCGACGTCGCTCGAGGACATCCCGCCTTCGTTGTTCCTGCCGGGCTCGCTCGCCGCGCCACCCGCGACGGCAGGCGCTACCACGGGCGCCTCGAACGCCCCCATTGCCTCCCCAGCGAAAGCGGTACGGCGCAGCGTCGTTGCCGCAGCTGCGCCGCATCGCACCATTGCTGCGTTCAGCCGCCGGCGCATGGCAGGGCGCCTTGCGCCACCGAAGTCGCGCGCAGCGCCCTGCCGTGTGCCGGTGACCGATCGCGCAGCGGCGTCAGAACATGTGCTGCCCGCCGTTGATCGCGATGTTGGCGCCGGTCAGAAACGCCGCTTCCTCGCTGGCGAGGTAAGCGACGAGCCCGGCGACCTCGTCGGGCTTTCCCAGCCTCCCCATCGGAATCTGGGGAATGATCTTGCTGTCGAGCACGTCCTTCGGAATAGCCATCACCATCTTCGTGCCGATGTAGCCGGGCGAGATCGTGTTCACCGTCACGCCTTTGCGCGCAACCTCGAGCGCAAGGGCCTTGGTGAAGCCGTGCATTCCGGCCTTGGCGGCCGAGTAATTGGTCTGGCCGAACGCGCCCTTCTGGCCGTTGACCGACGAGATGTTGATGACGCGGCCCCAGCCCCGGTCGACCATGCCGTCCGCGACCTGCTTGGTCATGTTGAAGCAGGAATCGAGATTGGTCTTCATCACCGAGTCCCAGTGTGCCTTGTCCATCTTCTTGAAGGTCATGTCACGCGTGATCCCCGCGTTGTTGACCAGCACGTCGACCGGACCGCGTTCGGTCGCAACGCGCTTCACGCATTCCGCCGCGGAATCGAAGCTCGAAACGTCGCAGGGGTAGGCATGGAAATCGTGTCCGTGCTCCTTCATCGACGCCAGCCATTCGGCAGACTTGGTGTTGCCGGGCGAATGGGTGGTGACCACGGTGTAGCCGAGCGCCGCCAGCTTGATGCAGATCGCCTCGCCAAGTCCGCCCATGCCGCCGGTGACGAGCGCAACACGCTTTGCCATAGTCATGATTGGAGTTCCTCCCGTCAGTAGATTGCTGGAGTGCCGCCGTTGCCGCCGGCGCCTGGGTCTCAATGTTCCGACTCCGGTCGCGGTGGCCGTTGCGGGCTGCGTGGATCCATGGTAGCGCACACTGTGCTCGCTCGCTTCCATCCTGAATCGCAGTATCCTGACCGGTCAGGATCCACTCGCGCGATATCGTGACCCGTCAGGCTCTATTCAAAAAGTGGCGATGAAACTGCGCCCGACGCATGCAGCTCTGATCGCAACGCTTTGCGTCGTACCCGCCGCATGGCCCTGCGGCGCGCAGGCTATCGCGCAGGGAGCTGGAGAAGCGCCTGCCTCGGCGATCGAGGGGAGTGGTCGTGCCGCCGACGCGGTACAGGTGCCGCAGACGGGTCCGCGCGCGGATCGCATCCGCGAGATCCTGACCCGGATCAGGCTGCCGCCCGGATTCCACATCGCGCTCTACGCGATGGTGCCGGGCGCTCGCCACATCGCGGTCGGGCCGCGCGGGATCGCGACCTTCGTCGGGACCACCGGTACGAAGGTCTGGGTCGTCACCGATCACGGACACCGCGGCGTCGCTGACGAAGTGAGGGAATTCGCGCCGCGGCTGGCGAAGAAAATGGCCAACGGGCCCTGCTTCTCAACTGATGACACGCTCTACATCGCAGAGCAGAACCGGGTCACCGCATTTCCGGCCGCTGAATCGAATTACGAGCGGGCCGATGTCGTAGCGACGGTGGTCGTTCCCCAGGGCCATTTGATCCCGCGGGAGGAAGAAAGCGGCAACCACTCGACACGTGTCTGCCGGATCGGACCGGACGGGAAGCTCTACATCGAGCTCGGCCAGCCATACAACGTGCCGCCCGAGCGCAAGCTCGGCGTGTACGCCAAATGGGGGATGGGCGGCATCATCCGGATGGATCGCGACGGCAGCCACCGCGAGGTTTACGCAACCGGCATGCGCAATCCGGTGGGCATGGACTTCAACCCGCGCGACCATACGCTTTGGGCCAACGACAACCAGGTCGACGGCATGGGCGACGACCAACCACCAGGGGAGATGAATCGCATCGACCGGGCGGGACTCGACTTTGGCTTCCCGTGGTACGGCGGCGGCCACACGCGCACCCGCGAGTACCTCGATGCGACGCCGCCACCGGGCCTCGTGTTTCCCGAAGTCGAACAGGTCGCGCACGCGGCCGACCTCGGCCTCGCGTTCTACACCGGGACCATGTTTCCGAAGGAATATCGCGGCGCGATCTTCTCGACCCAGCATGGTTCGTGGGACCGCAGCGTGCCGATCGGCGCGCGGGTCATGATCACGTTCCTCACGCCGGACGGCCGCGCCGCGGGCAAATCAGTCCCATTCGCCGAGGGATGGAACGACCACGGGCGGTATCTTGGCCGGCCGGTCGGCGTCGCGCAACTCCACGACGGTTCGCTGCTCGTTTCCGACGACCTCGACAGCGCGCTCTACCGGATCAGCTACGACGGAGCTTCGCGGACATAGCGGCCCGGCGCTGCTTCCAGCGGCGGATGGGCCGGGCTGCCGACGTCCGCTGGTGCCGGCCGCTCGCCGCCTTTGTGGCGGCCGAGCCAGTGGTACCAATGCGGCCACCAGCTTCCGGGGTGGCTCGTCGCCGCTGCGAACCACGCATCGGCGGACTTCGCGCGCCTGGGATGGGTCCAGTAGTTGCGCTTTCCGGGCTCCGGCGGATTGACGACGCCCGCGATGTGTCCCGATGCGCCGAGGACGAATTCGACTTTGCTGCGAAGCAGGTCCAGTGTCCGCCACGCAGATCGCCACGGCACGATGTGATCGTCACGTGATGCGTACACATAGGCTGGAACGGCAACACGTCCGAGGTCGATTGACTCACCCAGCATCGTCAGTGCGCCCGCTTCGCGCAGGCGGTTGGCGATGTACATGTTCTCGACGTAATACGCAAACATCGGTCCGGGCAGGCTGGGCGAGTCACCGTTCCAGTACAGGAGGTCGAACGCCGGCGGTGTGCGCCCCTCAAGATAGTTGCCGACGACATAGTTCCAGACGAGCTCCTTCGGACGCAGGCTCGAGAACGCGCAGGCGAGTTCGCTGCCGCCGATACGCTGGCCCGCGCGCAGCGCAGGTTCGCGCGCTGCCATGCCATCGGCAGAGATGTAAACGCCGATATCCCCGGGATCGGCGAAGTCCAGCATGGTCGTAAGGAGCGTCGCGCTTGCGACGCTGTCGTCGCCACGCGCCGCAAGCACCGCGAGTGCGCACGCGAGGAGTGTGCCGCCAATGCAAAAGCCGAGCGTGTTGGCCTGCTGCGAGGCCGCGATGGCCCGGACCACTCGCAGCGCGGCGAGCACACCCTGCTCGAGGTAATCGTCCCACGTGAGGCGGCCGAGATCGGGCGGGATATTGCGCCACGAGATCATGAACACCGTGTGCCCCTGGGCCACGGCGTGACGGACGAACGAGCTCGCCGGCTTGAGATCGAGGATGTAGTACTTGTTGATGCACGGGGGCACGATCAGCAGTGGACGCCGGGCGACGGCGGGTGTCGTGGCGCCGTACTGGATCAGCTCGATCAGCGCAGTGCGAAACACGACGCTGCCGGACGTGACCGCGAGGTTGCGGCCGACCTCGAACGCGGATTCGTCGCTCATCGTGATGCGGCCGCGGCCGACATCCGCCGCGAGGTTGCGCATCCCCTGCACGATGCTCGCACCCTGGGTTTCGATCGCGCGCGCGATGACGTCGGGATTGGTTGCCGGGAAATTGCTGGGCGCCATCGCGTCGACGAGCTGGCGCGTCGAAAATTCGAGCCGCCGCTTCTCGGCCGGCGGCAACTGCGCGAGCGCGGCCAATCCGGTCAGGTATTCGCCGTACAGCAGGTAAGCGTCCCGCAGCCATGCGAAATAGGGCTGTTCGCGCCACGCCGCCGACCTGAAGCGGCGATCGTCGGCTGGCGGGGCGGAAGGCGCCGGCATCGGTGCGCCGGGGGCGCACAGCGGTGCGCCGGGAGCCCACAGCCGTGCGAAGCGCGGCGCGAAGCTCTCCTGAAGCTGTCTCACCTGCGCCGGATCGAAAGGCGAGTCGATATCAGTGTTCGAGCCACGCATGGGTCCCCGGAGGAGGCAAAGACGGGCACTGGATTGAGGTGTTCTCGATACTCTGTCGAAGGAATGCCGCCAGCATATTCCGCCAGACCCATTACGTAGGAACGAGGGCTATCGACGCGCTATCCGGCGACGCGAACAGTAATGAATATAAAGGTTGCTCCCAGGCACGTAAGAGCGATGAGGCTGGCGGCAGTGGTCGATGGGGCTTGAGAGTGTGCCTGAGGTAAAACGTCAGACGCACCAATGTACAAAAGGAACCCGGCGAAGAATCCCAAATAGGGCAGCAGTATGGCGGTGGGTACCTGGAAGGCCAGTGTGGAGGCCGCACCCAGGACGGGCGCAAGCGCGTCCAATACGAGCATTGCAGATGAACGCATTGTCGTATTGCCATGGACCAGCATCAAGCTGACGGTATTAAGGCCATCACAGAAGTCGTGCGCAATGACCGCAATCGCTACCGCAATCCCGATAGCCTCTGAGACTTGAAATGCCAGACCAATCCCGACACCGTCCATGAAGCTGTGGCCAATCAGCGCTATGGCCGAAAGGAGTCCCACCTGCGGATGATGATGCGCGGCGTAATCGGTCTCGTGGGCATGATGTATGAGCACAAACCGCTCGAGACCGTGAAATAGAAGAAACCCGACCACTAATGCGATCATCGCTCCAGTAGGATCACTCCCGCGCTCGTGGGCGAGCTCAAAGATCTCCGGCAGGAGGTCAAAGCTGACGACACCCAGAATCACTCCCGCAGTGAAGCTGAGAATGAAGTGCAGCCGATCGCGGAACCGAAGCGCAAAGAGACCGCCGACCAGGGTCGACAGAAATGTTCCGAGTGACAGTAAGATGGCGCTCATGGACCTGTCAGCAACTGAGCGCAGCGATGACGATATGCAGGAGCATTACGGAACCTCTGCGTGGTCGGCCGCGCGGCCGTTAGCGTCGATCCAGATGAGCGCCGCCATCCTTCCACTCGTGCCGTCGCGGCGAAACGAAAAGAACCGGGCCGGATCCGACAGCGTGCACATGCCTCCGCCGTAAACCGCAGTGACGCCTGCACGCGCCAGGCGCCGGCGTGCCAGGCTTTCGAGATCCGCGAACCATTTGCCCGGGCGGCCGGGGGCGAATGCGGCCGCGGCATCGCGGTCGTCCGCGAGGAACGCCTCGCGCACGTCCGTGCCGACTTCGAACACCGCAGACCCGATGCACGGGCCGAGCCAGGCGGTAATACGCGATGGATCGGACCTCATCGCTTCGAGCGTGTTCTCGATCACCCCGGCCGCGAGTCCGCGCCAGCCGGCATGCGCTGCGCCGACCACGGTTGCGTCAGGATCGCTCAGGAACACCGGCAGGCAATCGGCGCAGCGGATCGCGAGCACGACCCCCGCATAACGTGTGACCGCGGCGTCGCCGACCGGCGCATTCACGTCGGCAGCAGACCCCGCCGCAATCGTCTCGCCGCCGCGGTGCGGCGAATTGATTGCGGTGGTTGTCCCGAACGTGACCACGCGATTGCCATGGACCTGGTGCAGCCACTGCGGCGCCGACGGGAGATACGCCTCGACGCTGCTCCCGGCATTGCGCGTGGTGACGAAAGCGCGAACGGCGTCGGGCGCGGGCCACTGCGGAACGATCCAGTCGAGCGCAGCAGCCGCGAAATCCGCGGCAAGCGGCGACGTGACCGCGCGCTTCATCGCGGGACGGCGCGACGGGTGTCACGCAGGGCCGCGATCAGCAACGGCAAGATCCGCCGGCGCCGGCACTTCGAATCGCCGCGGCCGTCCGGTCGCAGGATGAACGAGTTCGAGGCGCGTCGCGTGCAGCGCCTGGCGCGCGAATGCGGGCAGCTCCGGTGCGCTCCGGCGCGGGCCGTAATCCGGGTCTCCGAGCAGCGGGTGGCCGATCGCTGCAAGATGCACGCGGATCTGGTGCGTCCTGCCGGTCTCCAGGCGGCAGCGCACAAGGGTCGCTGTCCCGAATCGCTCGACGACTTCCAATTGCGTGCGCGCCGGCTTGCCGCGGGCGACCACCGCCATCGTTGTTCGCTGCAGCGGGTGACGGCCGATCGGCGCATCGATGGTCAGCGCCCGATCGATGTCGCCGCGCGCAACCGCGAGGTATTCCCGGCGCATCGTGCGTGCGGCAAGCTGCCGCACGAGGCTGGTGTGAGCAGCGAGGCTCCGCGCGATAACCAGCAGTCCGCTCGTCTCCTTGTCGAGGCGGTGCACGATGCCCGCGCGGGGAATCGCGGCCAGCGTTGCGTCATGGTGCAGCAGCGCGTTCTGCAGGGTGCCGTCGCGGTTGCCTGCGCCGGGGTGCACGACCAAACCCGCAGGCTTGTCGACCACGATCAGCGACGCGTCCTCGAAGACGATGGCGAGTGCGATGTCCTGCGCGGTGACCGAAGTCGTCGCGACGTCGGCCGGGATTTCGATCGTGACCCGCTCGCTCCCCGCGACCTTACGGCGAGCATCCCAGGCAGCGCCGTCGACTCTCACACGATCCGAGTCGATCCAGGTCCGGATGCGGCCACGCGAATGCTCGGGGAGCATTCGTGCGAGCGCCTGGTCGAGGCGCAGCCCGGCAAGATCGGACGGCACGATACGGCACACCCGGGGGGCGCTCGTGCCGGTCGAAAGCTCCGCATCGGGACTGGCGGCCGCGGTTTCCCGCGTACGGCTGCGCACTCGCGGTCGGCTATAATCCGCAGCGCTCACGAGGAATGCCGATGACGATGTCGCAACCGTGCAAATGGCGGGTGATGTGGCTGGCAGCGGTACTGGTCGCGCTCATCGCCGCGGGGTGCAGCCTGCTGCCGGAGGTAAAGGACGAAACGGCAGGCTGGTCGGCGGAGAAGATTTACACCACCGCGCACGGCGCGATGCAGGACGGCAATTATACGCGGGCGGCCAAGCTTTTCGGCACGCTCGAAGCCCGCTATCCCTACGGCCGCTACGCGCAGCAGGCGATGCTCGAGAGCGCGTACTCGAACTGGCGCCTCGGCGAGCAAGCGGCTGCGACCTCGGAATGCGATCGCTTCATCCAGACCTATCCGGATCATCCGAACGTCGACTACGCGTATTACCTGAAGGGCCTCATCTACTTCCGGGAGGACCAGGGCGTCCTCGGCTACGTCTACGAGCTCGACCTGTCGGAGCGCGATCCCAAGCAGATGCGCGATTCGTTCCAGGCGTTCAAGGAAGTGGTACAGAAGTTTCCGCACAGCCGCTATGCCGAGGATGCGCAGGAGCGGATGCGCTACCTGTCCGGCGCGCTGGGAGAGTACGAGATCCATGTCGCGCGCTACTACTTCGACCGCGGCGCCTACATTGCCGCGGCCGATCGCGCCCAGCGCGCACTGATCGACTATCCCAGAACGGCGTCGAACGAGGCCGCGCTCGACATCATGATGCAGTCCTATCAGAAGCTGGGCCTGACCCAGCTCTCGGATGACGCCAGGCGGATCCTGACGAGCACGTTCCCCAACAGCGTGTACGTCAGCGGGGTAAAGTCCAAACCGTGGTGGAAGTTCTGGTAGGCGTGGCGAAGAACTGCTCGACATCGGCGAGCTCTCGCGTGCGCCGCATCGGCGGCAGCGACTGCCAGATGCGCCGGCCGTAGGGCTTGGCGATCAGCCGCGGGTCGCAGATCATCAGCACTCCCCGATCGGTTTCGGTGCGGATCAGTCGCCCGGCCCCCTGCTTGAGGCTGATCGCTGCCTGAGGCAGTTGCCAATCCATGAAAGGATTGCCGCCGTCGGCGGCAATTGTCGAAAGCCGCGCGGCGAGCAGCGGATCATCGGGTGGCGCGAACGGCAGCTTGTCGATTACGACCACCGACAGCGCTTCGCCCGGCACGTCGACGCCCTCCCAGAAACTCGCGCTGCCGAGTAACACCGCGTCACCGAGTGCGCGGAACCTCAGCAGGAGCTCGGTCTTCGAGCCGTCGCCTTGCACCAGTAGGGGAAAGGCGAGCCCCTCGCGGGCAAGCGCGCCGGCGAGGTGCTCCCGCGCGGCTGCGAGCGCGCGGAGCGTCGTGAACAGCATGAATGCGCGCCCGCCGCTCGCTTTCAGCACCGGCAACGCCGCCTCGACGACTGCCGTGGTGTGCTCGGGGGTGTTGGGCTGCGGAATGCCCTGCGGCACGTAGAGAAGCCCCTGCACCGAATAGTCGAATGGACTCTCCCAGCTTCCGGTCGCCGCGCCTCCCAGCCCGAGCTGCCCCGCATAGTGGGAGAAATCGCCGGCCACCGACAACGTGGCGGACGTGAAGATCCAGGCGCGCCCGGTGCTTTCGACCTCGTGCCGGAAGATTTCGGCAATCGACAGCGGCGATGCGTGCAACTGGAAGCCTTGCGCGCCGACGTCGGCCCAGCGGATCCACGCGTCGTGCCGGTCCGCGTCGCTACCGACGCCGTCCTTCCAGCGCGACAGCCGCAGTGCAGCATCGCCGGCGCGGCGCGCCACGGCGGCAACGTCTTCGCTGCGCTCGGCGAACGCTCCGAGCTCCGCCGCAAGCCGGTCCAGCGTTGCCGACAGTGCATCCAGCGCAGGCGCGAAATCGCTGCGCGCCGCGAGGGCAGCCTGCGCGAACTTCCCAGGCACCGCGCCGAGCACGAGCCGCAGCCGGCGCATTGCAGATGCGACTGCGGACGCGGCGTCGGGAAGGCCCGGGACATCGCGCGCCTCGGTACGCGCGACGACCTCGGCGTCCCGCGCGAGCTCGGCGAGCGCACCTGCCGCCGTCTGCTCGCCGAAGAACAAGGTCGCCGTGTCGGGGAGCTGGTGCGCTTCGTCCAGGATCACCGTGTTGCAGGCAGGCAGCAACTCGGCCAATCCTTCGTCGCGCAGCATGACGTCGGCGAAGAACAGGTGATGATTGACAACGACGACGTCGGCATCCAGCGCATCGCGCCGCGCCTTGATGACAAAGCAGTCGCCGTGGAACGGACATTTCGAGCCGAGACAGTTGTCACGCGTCGACGTCACCAGCGGCCAGATCGTTGCATGCTCGGGAACGTCGGGGAGCCCGGCGCGGTCGCCGCGTGTGCTGGAGCGAGCAAAGGCGACGATCTTCGGCAGGTAGCGTGCGTCATCGCGTGAAGGCAACCGATCTTCGCGCGCGGTCCGCTCGAGGTGATGGTGGCAGACATAGTTGGCACGGCCCTTGAGCAGCGCGATCGTCGCCGGTACGGCGAGTGCGTCGCGGATCCGCGGCAGGTCGCGCTCGAAGAGCTGGTCCTGCAGGGTCTTCGTTCCGGTCGAGACGATGACCTTGCCGCCATGGAGCAGCGCGGGAACCAGGTAGGCGAAGGTCTTGCCGGTGCCGGTTCCTGCTTCGGCCACCAGCGGCTCGCGGCTCTCGATTGCGCGCGCGATCGCCTTCGCCATCGCGAGCTGCTGTGGACGGAACCGGAATCCAGGAAGGTTTTGCGCCAGCGTACCGCCGTCGCGGAAGATGCCTTCGAGCTCGGCATCGACGGCTGACGCAGGCGGAGCGGGGGCGTGCGCTGCGTTCAGTTCGTCTGCGCCTTCGGCTCCGACGCCGGCTTCGACGTCGCCTTCGACGTCGATTTCGCCTTGGCGGGCAGCTGCGGCAGCCGAGCGCGATGCGCTACCTCCGCTCTCACGCGATGCGATGCCGGCACCGGGGTGCGCTGCGATTCGGTGTCGATCCATTCGGTTCGGATCTGCGCGATGCGGTCCTTGAATTCCTCGTAGGGCTGGATGACACGGGACTTGTACTCGGCGTCGGATTCGCCGCCGCGCCATTGCAGATTCGCAAGCGCCACGACCCACATCTGCTGCAGGCGCTCGAGGTCGCTGACGGCCGGATGCGATTTCGAAACCTGCTTCAACGCCGCCTTGTATGGGCGGATGATGTTCTGCTTCTGCTTGTCCAGGCAATAGTCGGACTTGGCGCCGTTGGTTCCGTCGGTCGATTTCGCGTAACCGAATTCGATGATCTCGATCGCCTTGACGTCGCGGCACATCGTGTACAGGTGCTGGACCGCGTCGAAATAGCAGTCGAGCGCAGGGCCCCCGTCCGCGTGTGGGCAGACGTAGTTGTGGGCCGGACCCGGGTTGCCGCCGATCGTCTCGGCGTGGGCCCGACCGGTGACGCCGGCGAGCAGCACTGCGAGAATCGAAGCAGCGACTGCGATAACCGAAGCGGCAAGTGCGGAAACTGCACGTGGGCGGCGCATGGAAGCGGCTCGAGCCAGGGATCGCGCGGAATGCTACCGCCGATTCGCGGCTGCGCTCAAGCGACCGAGTGTCCGAGACAGTCGCGCCCCTGCCAGGGCGACCGTGAAAGCCTGACGCTCAGATCGTGCAGCCGCCCGAGACCTCGATCACCGCACCATTGATGTAGGAGGCCTCATCCGAGGCGAGCCAGGCATAGGTGTTGGCAATCTCTTCGGGCTTCCCCAGGCGGCCGAGCGGCACTTTCTCCTCCATCATCTTGATCACCTTGTGGGGGATCGACGCCAGGATCGGCGTTTCGATGAAGCCGGGGCAGATCGCGTTCGCCCGGATGCCCTTGCGCCCGAGCTCGCGGGCCCAGGTCTTGACCATGCCGATGACGCCGAACTTGGTCGCGGCGTAGTTGGTCTGTCCGAAATTGCCGTAGAGGCCGACGATCGACGATGCGTTCAGGATCACGCCCGAGTTCTGCTCCAGCATGATGTCGACGACTGCCTTGGTGCAGTGATAGACGCCCTTGAGATTGACGTCGATGACGCGTTCGAACTGCTCGTCGGTCATTTTCTTGAATTGGGCGTCCTGGACGATGCCCGCGTTGTTGACCAGCGTATCGATGCGGCCCCAACGGGCCATGACGCCGGTGACCATCCGCGCAATCGTTGCCTTGTCGGTGACGTCGATGATGAAGCCCGCTGCTTCGCCACCCGCCTCGAGGATTGCGCTGACGGTATCCTCGATCGCCGGCGGATTGATGTCGCAGACCGCGACCTTCGCGCCTTCCGCCGCGAACTTGAGCGCGGTCGCGCGGCCGATGCCCTGGCCCGCTCCGGTGATGATCGAGACTTTATCGGCAAGACGCATGGCGGGGTCCTCGCGCAGTTGCGGAATGTCAGGTCAGCCCGTAGGGGATTGTCCGACAAAGCGCGTTGTAATCTAGCGTAATATATTGCATCGCACAAGGAATATGGCCTCAAAAAGCGGGCAGTGTTGCGCCGCCGCCACGTTTTGAACGCATCGCGATAAGATACTGAAAAACAACGATTTGATGCAGCGGCTCGGCGTGCTGCGCTGCATTTTCTCCAGCCGGCTGTGCTCGATCGGCCGGTCGATTTCTGGATTTCGCTTCTGCGTTGCGCAATTACGGAAGGAGTCTGGGGTCAGGTCGGCAAGTAGTCCTCGACGATCAGTTCAACTGTCTGGCTGCCGTTCCAGGCGTTGATCTCGGGTCGATACAGCGCATGAATGCGGGGCGGCAGCGTCTCGGGTCGGCGAAACGCAATGGCCGCGAATTGCTCGCCCGCCCGGGCGAGCGTCAATTTGGCGTGTCCGTCGCCCACCGTGCGCTGGGCGACGACGTCGAAGACGCCGTCGAAGGCGGGCAGCGGGAATCCCTGACCCCAGACTTGGCGCTCGAGCAGGGCGCAAAGGCCGCTCGTCAGCTCGCTGTTGTCGAGGTCGCCATCGCTCTCCCCGATGCGTTTCAGTGAGGCGTCTGGCAGGCATTCCCTGGCCACCGACTCGAAAACCTCGGCGAAGCGCGCCAACGCATCTGTGGGAATCGATACGCCTGCAGCATAAGCGTGCCCGCCATAGCGGGTCACCGCTTCCGGCGCGCGCTTGGCGACGAGGTCGAGCGCATCGCGCAGGTGAAAGCCCGCGATCGAGCGACCCGAGCCTTTGAGCTCGCCATCGCTGCTTGTCGCGAACACGATGGCCGGGCGGTGATAGCGATCCTTGAGCCGCGAGGCAACAATGCCGACCACGCCTGCGTGCCACTGCGGCCGGTGGATGCACAGGGTGTAGCTGTCGCCGGGTGCAAGCGCCATCGCCGCCTCCGCGTCGGCCAGGGCCTCGTCCTGCATTGACGCCTCGATGTCGCGGCGCGCGCGATTCAAGCGGTCGAGCTCGCGCGCGAGCGGCAGCGCAGCGGCGTCGGTGTCGGCGAGCAGGCAGCGTATTCCCACCGACATGTCGGCGAGCCTGCCCGCGGCATTGAGCCGCGGGCCTGCAGCGAAGCCCAGATCTGCCGGCGTGGCCGTGCGTGTGTCGCGGCCGGCGACCGCAAATAGCGCTGCGACTCCCGGATGCGCGCAGCCAGCCCGGATGCGCGCCAGGCCCTGCTCGACGAGGATCCGGTTGACCTGGTCGAGCCGCACGACGTCGGCCACCGTACCCAGCGCGACAAGGTCGAGTAGCGTCGCGAGCACCGGCTTTGCGCCGGCAGGCAGCGCGTCGGTGTTGCGCAAACAGGCGCGCAGCGCACACAGGACGTAGAACATGACGCCGACGCCTGCAATGTTCTTCGACGGAAAGTCGCAACCCGGCTGGTTGGGATCGACGATGATCGCGGGGACGGGCAGTACGGGCCCCGGCAGATGATGATCGGTGACGAGCACGTCGATTCCGCGCTTCGCCGCCGCCGCGACCCCCTCGACGCTTCCGATGCCGTTGTCGACGGTCACGATGAGCCCCGGCGCGCGTTGCGCTGCAAGCGCGACGATCTCCGGTGTCAGTCCGTAGCCGAATTCGAAGCGGTTGGGAACGAGGAAGTCGACCTCGGCACCCATCATCCGCAGCCCGCGCACCCCCACCGCGCACGCGGTCGCCCCGTCAGCATCGTAATCGGCGACGATCAGAATTCGCTCGCGGCGCGTGATTGCCCTCGCTAGGCGCTTGGCCGCGCTTTCGATGTTGCGAAGCCGTGAGAAATCGGGAAGCGCCGCAAGCGAGTGGTCGAGCTCGTTCATCGACGCGATCCCGCGCGACGCGTAGATCCGCGCCAGCACCGGGGGCAGCCCCGCGGCGGCAAGCGTCGCCGCAGCGGCCGGCACATTCCGGCGCTGGATAATCATCGCTCTTCCGGCACCGGCAGCCGAAAGGGCGGAGGACGCAACTTGGAGCGCAAGCGTGCGTAGCGGCTCGATGGCAGGGCGTGCCAGGCCGCAGCAGTGCCGGCGCCGTCGGCGACGAGATCCAGCGCGTCGATCTGCTTTCGGTACAGCCGATCGAGGGCAGGAGCGAGCCATGTGCGGGCAAATTCATTCACGTCGGAGGCATCGCGGATCGCTTCGGTGACGACGATCGTCGCGCTTGCACCGGCATGATCCGGTTGCGGCGACCACGGCAATTCGCGTCCGCCCCCGGCGCGCGCCATGCCGCGTGCGATGTCGCCGGTCTGCCCCGGTGCGGCAATCGCGTCGACGGTGGTACGAATGTCGCCATGCGTCCCGATGCGGCCGCCCCCCCAGAACCACAATGCATTGACGGTTGCTGCGCCGCGCGCTTCGCGCGCGAGATTGACCGGATGCTCGTGGAGCAGCATGCCGGCCTCGTCCTGCATGCGCCGCCAGGTGGCCGACTGTGCGCCCTGCATCAGTTGGGCAATGAGGCTCCTGCCGATGAGTGCGGCGGTGGGGGTCGTTGCCGCGTCTCGCCGCACCTCGGATAGCGCGAACCAGGCGTTGGCTTGCGGCGCGATGAAGCGCAGGCCGTCGGCCGCGAAATGCGCGCCGAGTGTTGCGACCAGCGCATCGGCCTCGTCGCGCGCGAGATCGTCGATGATGCGCGTAAGCACGACATCGGAATGACCCGCTTCGAAGTGCACCGGATCGGCGATGAGCACGAACGTTGCGCCGGGAGCTGCGCCCGAACCGAGCGCCGCGAGGGGGGCGACGCCGGTGTCGGCCGGCCACCCGGCGGCCGCGAGCATCGCGCAGCCGATTCCGCGCGCGTCGGCGCGTGGTGACGCCAGTCGCGCAAGCCGCGTCCAGCTGCGATCACCGGCAAAGGCTTCCGCAGGGAGCGACAGCAATCCGGGGGTGACGAGAACGAGCGGCATGAACGGCGTTGATTCAGTCTAGCATGCGATAACCCAACAGAATTGACGCGCCAATGCGCCGGCGGATGCGCCGGAGCGCTGACATGGCGCACCAGCTGCTCACGACCAGCGTGGTCGATGGCCTCGATGCGCGCCGAGGCATCGACGGAAAAGCCGTCGCAGTGTTCCCACTGCGCCATCGCCCGCGCGTCATCGCTCGGCAGCGGGCCGCGGCGAAGCGAGACGAATAAATGGCGCGAAGTATGAGGCTCGGACCAGCGCGACAACGGGCTGCTTCGGCGGCGGGTCGTGGATCGGCTGCCGACGGCGGGGTCGTCGCGGGCTTCAAGACCTTGACATCGTGCGCAAATGCCATTGCCATCGAGGCGCCTGCCTCAGGTATCATCATCGTGCTGCCTGGCGGCGCTCGACCGCGACAGGCACGACGAAGGGGTGAAATGCGCGGGATCATTGCACTTGGCCTGCTTCTGACGTTGTCGCTCGCCGCGTGCACGGCTGGGTGATGACGTCTGTGCAGCCGGGCGAGCTGGCCGGGCGCCTGTCGCTACGCAATCACGTCGCGATCGTCGATATCACCTACGACGCGAAGAGCTTCAGCATCAAGTACAAGGACAGCGAGAATCTCGACCACGCCGACGGCGACATCCACAGGAATTACAACGGCTGGATCGGGAATCTCGAGCGGGAGATCCGTGCGAACCTGTTGCAAATGTAGCGTGGGAGCCGCGGCCCGCACGTAAGCGCGGGAGCGGTTTCACAGGATGCCGATGCGCGCCGGTGTCGAGCCGATGAGCGAGCTCGAGCGCGAACTCGCCACGCTGATCATCGAGGCTTTGCGCCTTCCCATCGGCGTCGACGAGTTCGCGGTCAACGCGCCGCTGTTCGGGGGCGAGCTCGGACTCGATTCGATCGACGTGCTGGAGATCGCGCTGGTGCTCGCCCGCCGCTATGGCGCCGAAATTCGCTCCGACGATGCGGAAAACCCGCGGACCTTCGCGTCGCTGCGTTCGCTGGCCGGCTACGTCGCTGCCCACCGCGCGTGCTGATCGGGGGCCGCACCCGTCCTTGAAACACGCGGGCTACGCCGTGCTCGGCATCGTAAGCGTCGTCGTGCTGCCTTGGCTCTTGCGCCGGTTCGTGCCGCCGCTCGCGTACGCGATTCCGGTCGCGGTGAACCTGGCACTCGGCGCGCTGTTCGCCTCCACGCTACGCTGCGGAAGCGAACCGATGATCGCGCGCTTCGCGCGTGCGGAACGCGGCAGGCTCGAGTTCGACCTCGCCGCGTACGCGCGCCGTCTGACATGGTTGTGGGTCGCGCTCTTCGTGGTCTCGGCGGCGCTGTCGGCACTGCTCGCGGCGGCTGGCCTCGTACGCGCGTGGATATTCTTCACGTCGTTTGGCAATTACGCCGCCGTGGCCGCGCTGTTCATCGGCGAATTCCAATATCGGCGCCGGCGCTTCGCGCAGTATGAGCACGCCACGCCGCGCGTGCTGTTGGCACACGTGCACAGCGTGCTGCGCGAGTGGCGCAGGCGCGCGCCATGAGACCGCTGCTGTCCGCCTTCGCGCCGCAGGCGCCGCTGTTCGTGCGCATCGGCGGATGCGAACCGCTCGTCGCTTCCGCAAGCGGGGTGGCCGGCACGGTCGAGCGCCTCGCGGACGCGCTGCCGCGTGCGCGCCATTCGATCCAGTGCTGCACCGACACGCTGATGCTTGCGCTCGGTACGCTCGCGGCGTGGCGTGCCGGCCAGACGGTGGTGATGCCTTCAACGCGCGTCGCCGTCGACGTCGCGCGGCTGCGCGAACGGTTTCCCGACAGCCACGTGCTCGACGCCGCGGCGTTCGTGAGCGCGGCGCACGTGGCCATCGGCTCCGGGCCGCGGCCGGCTGCAGGCGACTCGGCCAGAGCGCTGCTTGCCGCGGTGCCACCGCGCTGGCCGGCGTTCAGCCTCGATCCGGCGCACGCGGCCCTTGTGCTGTTCACGTCGGGGTCGACGCGCGAGCCTCAGGCGCAGGCGAAGACGTGGGACGCGCTGTGCCGCGGCGCCGAGACCTTTCGCCGCGCGTTTGCGCCGCTTTCGTCGGTGCCGCTGCTCGTCGGCACCGTGGATTGCCATCACATGTTCGGGCTCGAGGCCAACCTGATGGCGTCGATCCATTGCGGCTATACGCTTTGCACCGATCGCCCGCAATGGCCGGCCGATCTGCGCGGTGTCGCCGCGTTTGCGGCACAGCGGCACGCGGGGCCAATGTGGCTCATCACCACTCCACTGCAGCTATCCGCGTTCCATCGCGGCGGTGCCGTGCTACCCGGCGAAGTCGAGCGCGTAATTGTCGCGACGATGCCGCTCGCGCCGTCGCTTGCGGCAAGCGTAGAGCGCGATTGGCGCACGCGCGTCGACGAGATCTACGGCAACACCGAATGCGGCGTGATGGCGACGCGACGCCCGACGGTGCGCGCGACATTCGAGCCGGCGCCGGGCGTGGAGTTCCGCTTCCTGCCAGGCGAGGCGGCAAGCGTTGCGCGGCTGCCGGATGCACCGCAAGTTCTCGACGACCGCATCGCGGCGGACGCGGGCGGCGGCTTCGTGCTGCTGGGACGGCGCGGCGACATGGTCAAGGTGGCCGGCAAGCGCACGACGCTGCGCGCGCTCGACGAGCACCTGCTTGCGGTCACCGGCGTTACCGACGGCGTGTTCTTTATGGGCAACGGCGAACGCTTGTCGGCGATGGCGGTGGCCCCGGTGCACACGGCGTCGACGCTGCTAGCCGAGCTCGCGCGGCGCATCGACGCGGCATTCCTGCCGCGGCCACTGCTGCTCGCCGACGCGCTGCCGCGCGATTCACAGGGCAAGCTCGCGCGCAAGGAGCTTTTGGGGATGGCGGCTGCGTACGCGGGCGATGGCGTACGCGCCGGCTCTGGTACGATCGTGCACCAGCATGTATTCCCGCGCTCGCACCCCGCGTTCGACGGTCACTTCCCGGGACGTCCGATCGTCCCCGGAGCTGTTTTGCTGGATGCGATGGAGGGCGTGCTAGACGCGCACGGCTTCGCCGTCGTCGGCTGCGACAGTGCCAAATTCCTGTCGCCGGTGATACCTGACGCGCCATGCCTGTTGAGCGCCAACTGCATCGACCCGCGGCGGATGCCATTCGAGATCGCCGTCGCCGGCCGCGCCTGCGTGCGCGGCGTGTTCCGCTGCGAGCCGCGCGCACTGGCTGCGACCGCCGCTCTCGACGCCGGGGCGCCATGACCGCGCACAGCCCGCCGCTGTGGACGCGCCAGGCCGAACGTGGATCGCCGGTGCTGATGCGGCTGCTGACACACATCGCACTGCTGTGCGGCCGCGGTGTCGCGAGCGCGCTGCTGCCTGTCATCTGCCTCTATTTCATCGTGTTTTCCGGGCCGGCGCGTCGCGCGTCGCGGCAATACCTGTCGCGCGTGTTCGCGCGCCGCGCTCGCTTTGCGGACATCTATCGTCACTACCTGTGCTTTGCGACGACGATTCTCGATCGAGTGTTCTGGCTGTCAGGGCGGCTCGACGACTACACGCTCGAGCTCGAGGGCGTCGACTGCGTCGAAGCGGCGATGAACGCGGGTAACGGCTGCCTGCTTATCGGCGCGCACATCGGCAGCTTCGAACTGACGCGCGTGCTGGCGCGTGCCGTGCCCGATATGCCGATCGACGTTCTGATGCATCCGCACAATGCGCGCAAGATCCGCGCCGCGATCCGTGTGGTCGACGATGCTGCCGACCGCAACGTCATCGTGCTGGGCGAACGCGACACGATGCTGCGCGTGCGCGACGCGCTTCGCGCCGGACGTGGGGTGGGTCTGCTTGCCGACCGCTCGATGCATGCGACCGACCTTTGTACGCTGGACTTTCTGGGCGCGCGCGCGGCCTTCGCGCGCGGCCCGTTCAAGCTTGCTGCGGCACTTCCGGCTGCCGTCGTCCTGTTCTATTCGGTGTGGCTTGGCGAAAAGCGCTATCGCGTGCATTTCGCGCCGATGACGGTCGAGCGCGGGCATGGCCACGTCGACGTCGACACAGCCGCGGGCGCTTACGCACGCTGGCTCGAGCGCGCGTGCCGCGAAGCCCCGTACAACTGGTTCAATTTCTATGATTTCTGGGCCATCCCCGACGCGTAGCGGCAGGCGGTCCAAGTGCCGCGCGGCGGCGCTTGGATGCGCGATGCTGCTGGTCGCATCGGCCCATGCGTTCGACCTTGCCGACTTGGCTGCGGCGCGCGGGCGTATCGTGATAAGTGCCGCGCGCTTTCGCGAGACGCGCCACATTGCGACGCTGCTGACGCCGCTCGAGCGCAGCGGCACGCTACTCTACCGGCGTCCGGATCACATCGCCATGCACGTGGTCACACCACAGCCTGAGGATCTCGTGATCGACGGCAACACGCTGCGCCTGTCTGCGCCCGCCGGTGAGCGCACGCTGGCGCTCGACGACGAGCCAGCGTTGCTCGCGTGGACGGAAAGCCTGCGTGCAACGCTGGCGGGCGATGTGCCGGCCCTGACCAGATACTTCGTGCCGACGTTGTCGGGCGATTCAAGCGGCTGGAGGCTCGCGCTCGAGCCGCGCGACGCGGCGCTGCGCGCACAGATCTCGTCGATCGTCATCGACGGTGAGGCGGACGCGTTGCGCCGCGTCGAGGTCCGCGAATCGGGCGGTGATGATACGGTAATGGACATCACGCCGTTGCCGGCGTCCGCGCAATGAGCGTACGGCAGCGCACGGCGGTGCTGCTCGCGCTGGCGTTGTCCGCCGCGGCGGCGTACCTGTGGTCGGAAATGCGGGTCGATCGCAATTTTGCCGCGTTCCTGCCACAGGGCGGCAGCGCGAGCGAGCAGTTTTTCGCGCGGCAGCTACGCGACAGCCCCGCGGCGCGGCTGGTCCTGATGCGCATCGGCGGCGGTAATGCCGCCACGCTCGCGGCAACCAGCGAAGCGCTGCGCGCAGCGCTTGCCGCCGATGCGCATTTCGACTATGCGAGCAACGGTAGCCTCGCATCAGGCCTCGCCGAATTGCCCGCTCTGCATGCGGCGCGCTACACGCTCGTCGCGGATGCCGCCGCGCACATGCGCGTGGACGCGTTGCGCGAAGCGTTGCGCCGGCGCTACGCCGCGCTTGGCAGCAGCATGGCGATGCTCGAAAAGCGCTTCGTCGCCGACGACCCCACCGGAGAAACGCTCGCGTTGCTTGGGCGCATGCAGTCGGCATCATCGCCGCGGCGCGAGCGCGGCGTCTGGTTTGACGCTGACGGCACGCATGCGATGCTGGTCGCGCAAACCCGTGCGCCGGCATCCGACGCGCGCGCGCAGGGCGACGCGAGACGCGCGCTCGACGCCGCATTCGCACGCTCGCGCGGCACCCCGGCGCTGCGCGTCGAATACTCGAGCCCGGGACTCATGGCGGCGGCGAGCGAGGCGTCGATCGCGCACGATGCAAAGCGCGTGTCGTTCGTTGCGACGCTCGGCATCATCCTGATTCTCTTCATAGCTTATCGTTCGCTGCCGATCGTCGCGCTGTGCGCACTGCCCGCCGCCGCGGGCCTCGTGGCCGGCCTGTGCGCGGTTACGGCAGGCTTTGGCAGCGTGCATGCGATCACGCTCGCGTTCGGAACGACGCTGATCGGCGAGGCGGTCGATTATCCCAGTTATCTGCTGACCCGATTGCGCGTGGCGCGCACCGTCGCCGACGTGCAGAGGGAGCTGCGTCGCCCGTTCGCGCTTGCAGTGCTCACCACCGCGTGCGGGGCGCTTGCATTTCTCGCGTCGGGCGTCGACGGACTGGTGCAGCTGGGAGTGCTGACGTCGACCGGCATCGTCGTGTCGGGCGTCGTGGCGTGGTGGATCGTGCCGCGGATCGCGCCGCCGGCTTGGCGCTTTCGCGCGCCGACGCCGCGGTCCTCCGGCGGCTGGCCGACCGTGCGGGTAGGGTCGCGAGCCGCAGCGGTCGTCGGCGTGTCGCTGCTGCTGGTGGCGTGTGCCCTTGGCCACCGGCCGTGGAATGACGACCCCGCGCGGATGAGCCCGTTGCCGCCGCAGGCGATCGCACTGGACCAGTCGCTGCGCAGCGCGGCCGGCGCCCCTGACGCGGGCCGCTTTGCGCTGGTTCACGGCGCCGAAATCGAGAATGTGCTGCAGCGGACCGAGCAATTGCGTGCGACGCTCAACGCCGCCATCGCCGCGGGCGAATTGGCGGGCTACGACGACGTGACGCGATACCTGCCCAGCGCGGCGACGCAGCGCGCGCGGCTCGATGCGCTGCCGGACGAGACAACGTTGCGCGAGCGCGTCGCGCAGGCCATCATCGGCTCACCCTTTCGCGCTGGTGCGTTCGCGCCGTTCGTCCACGACGTGGAACTGGCGCGCGTGTCACCGCCGCTGACCGCCGCGGCGTTCGCCGGCACCGGCGTCGGGCTGCGCATCGCGACGCTGCTGCGTCACGACAGCGACGGCGAGTGGTCGGTCATTGCGCTGCGTGGCGTCCGCGATCCGGCGGCGCTCGCCGCGCGCCTGCGGGCTGATCCGGCGGCCGCGACGTTCGTCGACCTGCGCGCGCAGGCGACGGCGATGTTCGCGCAATTTCGCCGGCGAACGTTCGCCGCCATCGTCGCCGGCGCGCTGGTGATTGGCATCATCCTCGCCGTCGGCCTCGAATCCGTGCGCGCCGCCGCCGAGGCCCTGGCGCCAGCGCTCGTGGGTGTCGCGTGGACGGCGCTCGGCGTGATGGCGTTCGATGGCGGCCTTTCGCTGTTTCATGTGATCGCGCTGATGCTGGTGCTGGGCATCGGCGTCAACTACGGGCTGTTCGCGCAAGCGGCGGCCGATCGCGGCGACGCATTGCGCGACCTCGTCGCGACACTGGCGCTGGTCAGCGGCACGACGGCATTCGCCTTTGCGGCGATGGCGAGTTCGACCATACCGGTGCTGCGCGGGATCGGTGTCACCGTGCTGACCGGCACGCTTTCCACGCTGCTTGCGTGTGCACTGATCGTGCGCCCACGGCACGCAGCAGACGGTTCGCGATGAGTGGCATGCCGCTGTACGTCCACGCGTCGTCGCTGGTCACCTGTTGCGGCGCTGGATGGGATGCGCACGATGGCGCACTGCGCAGAGCGCAAGGCGGACTCGCCCCCAACAGCTTCGCGCCCGCGACGGACATCGCGACGTGGATCGGGCGAGTCGATGGCGTGGAGAACGCGCCGATGCCGGATGACTGGCGCGACTACGATTGCCGCAACAACCGTCTCGCACTTCTTGCACTGCGCAGCGACGGCGTCGAGGCCGCGATTCGCGCGTCCGCGCAGCGCCACGGTGCGGAACGCGTGGGCGTGTTCGTCGGGTCAAGCACGTCAGGCGTGCTGTCGACCGAGCTCGCGGCACGCGAGGCCGCGGCGCTCGGCACCGGGCTCGCCTTCGATTCCGCTTGCTATGCGGCGCGTCACAGCATGTATGCAACGGCACGCTTCATTCGCGCGTGGTGTGGCTTACATGGCGTCGGCGCGACGATCTCCACGGCGTGCTCGTCAAGCGCGAAGGCGTTCATCGCCGCACGTCGCGCAATTCGCGCCGGGCGCTGCGACGCGGCCGTCGTCGCAGGTGTGGACAGCCTGACGTTGTCGACCCTCTACGGATTCCGAGCGCTGCAGTTGCTGTCGCCGCAGGCCTGCCGGCCGTTTGGCGCGCGGCGCGACGGGATTTCCATCGGCGAGGCGGCGGCGGTCGCGCTGGTTGGCAGCGAGCCGGCGGACGTACGGCTCGCGGGCGCGGGCGAAAGTTCGGACGCGCACCACATGTCGACGCCGCCTGCCGATGGCGCAGGCGCCGCGCGCGCGATGCGAGCGGCGCTGGACGACGCGCGCATCAACGCATCGGCGATCGGTTGCATCAACCTTCACGGCACCGGCACGCCGGTCAACGACGCCGCCGAAGCAGCTGCGGTGCGCGCAGTTTTCGGCACCGCGACGCCCGGGAGTTCGACCAAGGGGTTTACCGGTCACACGCTTGGCGCGGCCGGCGCGGTGGAAGCACTGCTCGCGATCCACGCGTTGCGCAGCAGTCTCATTCCTGCGAACCTTGGCGGCGCGCCGGTCGATCCCGCTCTCTCCATTGCCATCACGATGACGTCGCGCGCGGCGCCGCTTGCCTATGTGATAAGCAATTCGTTCGGCTTCGGCGGCAGCAATTGCGCGCTGGTGTTCGCGCGCGGATGAACGCGCGCGTCGGCATTGCGGCGATCGGCGTGCTCGCCCCGGGCCTCGCCGGGTGGCCGGCGGCGCGCCGCGTGCTGGCGGGCGCGATGCCGTTCGCGGCGCACGACGTGCTGCCGCCGCCGTCACCGCGCCTGGCGGCCGCGGAGCGCCGCCGGCTCAATCCCAATGCGCAATGGGCGCTGGCAGTGGCGAGCGAGGCGCTCGACGCGGCGCCGCAAATTACCCGCGCCGCGCTCGCAAGCGTGTTCGCCTCCGCCGATGGCGATGGTGCCGTTCTCGCGCAAACCCTCGCGGCGCTGGCGGTGCCACCGGTCTGTCTGTCGCCGACGCTGTTTCATAATTCGGTGTTCAATGCACCAGCCGGATATTGCTCGATCGCACACGCGCTGACTGGCCCGTCGACGAGCATCTGCGCGGGCGAGTTCACGCTTGGCGCCGCGCTGACGCAGGCGATCGACCAGGTGCTGGAGGAGCGCACGCCCGTGCTTTTCGTCGCCGCCGACGTCGCATATCCGCAAACACTCGCGCGCCTGCATGCGAGCTTGCCGTCGTTCGCCTGCGCAATGCTGCTATGCGTCGCCGACGCAAACGCGCGGCCCGCACTGGGTTCGGTCGCACTGGTGCCCGCCAGGGTTGGGGCCACGCATGCCGCTGCGACGCCGGACTGGCTGTGCCACTGGAGCACTGCGACCGTCGCGTCCGCGTTGCCGCTGCTGGTGGCGATCGCGCGCGAGGCGCCGGCGACCGTGGACTTCGCGCAGCCGGCACAGGCGCCGCTCGCCATCGAGTACGAACCATGCTGAGGCGCTGGCCGCCGATTGCCGAACTGTTGCCGCACAAGGGCGCGATGGTGATGCCCGAGGTCATTCGTCATTTCGACCCGCAGCGGATCGTGTGCACGACGATGCGCCACCGGGACAGCGCCAATCCGCTGCGCCGCGCAGACCGGCTGCCGGCGCTCGCTGGCATCGAGTTCGCCGCGCAGGTAATGGCGCTGCATGGTGCGTTGCGCCGCTCGCCACCCTCGGCGCTGCGGTACGGGCGCCTTGCCAGCGTACGCGATCTGGTCATTGCGCGCCGCTACCTGGAGGATGTTGACGGCGCACTGTCCATCGAATGCTGGCTCGATGTGGCGGCGGAAGGCGTCTTCGCATACCGTTTTTCGATCGAAGGCGGTGGCGAATGCATGTTGCACGGACGCGCAACGGTAGTGATGTCGGACAGGGAGCCGGGATGAAGCGTGCATTGGTCACCGGCGGGAGCGGCGCGATCGGCGCGTCGATCTGCCGCGCGCTGGGCGGCGCCGGCTTCCATGTGATCGTGCATGCAATGCGCAATGCCGATCGCGCCGCTGAAGTTGCCGCCGCCATCATCGCGACGGGTGGCAGCGCAGAGCACGCGGTGTTCGATGTTACCGACAATGCCGCATGTGTGCGCATGGCGGCCAGTTTTCTGCAAAGGAGTCCCGTGCAGGTCATTGTCAACAACGCGGGAATTCACGACGACGTGCCGCTTGCCAGCATGCGGCACGAACAGTGGAAGCGCGTACTTGACGTGACGCTCGACGGATTCTTCAATGTGACCCAGCCGTTGCTGCTTGACATGCTGTCGACGCGCTGGGGACGCATCGTGAACATGGCGTCGGTGACGGGCCTCGCGGGCAACGCCGGCCAAGTCAACTACGCGGCCGCCAAGGCGGGGCTGATCGGTGCGACGAAAGCGCTGGCGATCGAGGTGGCGAAGCGCGGCGTGACGGTCAACGCAATCGCACCCGGTATCATCGCGTCGCCCATGACCGACGCCGCCTTTCCGCCCGAACGCATCAAGGCGCTGGTGCCGGGCGGGCGTGCCGGCACCGTCGACGAGGTCGCCGCGGCGGTACTCTATCTGGTGTCGGACGCTGCCGGGTACGTGTCGGGCCAGGTGCTGTCCGTGAACGGCGCGATGTACCGATGACGACCGTCGTCCTGATCCCGGCGTTCAACGAGGTGCGCACGCTGGCGGACGTCGTGCGCGGTGCGCTGATGCACGCTGATGAGCTGGTCGTCGTCGACGACGGCTCGACGGACGGGACCGCGCTGACGATCGCTTTGCCGGCCGTACAGGTCGTCACGCATGCGCGCAACGAAGGCAAGTCGGCGAGCCTCATCGATGGCTTCGGCCACGCGCTCGCATGCGGCGCCACGCGTGTCGTCACGATGGACGCTGACGGGCAGCACGGCGCGGCCGACATCCCGCGCCTGCTGCGTGCCGCCGATGCGCATCCCGACGCGATCGTCATCGGCGCGCGCGTGCGGCGCAGAGCAGACGCGCCGCGTGCGCGGCGTGTCGCCAACGCGCTCGCCGATTTCGGCGTGTCATGGGCTTCCGGATATCGCGTGCTCGATTCGCAGTCGGGACAGCGCGTCTATCCCGCTGCCGTGCTGCGCGCGATCGATGTCTCGCATCTGTCGCGCGCCGGGTTCACGCTGGAAAGCGAAATCGTCATTGCGGCGGCGCGCGTGGGCTTCAGGACCATCAGCGTGCCGATCGACGCCGTTTACGAAGCGGTGGCGCGCAAGAGCTATTTCCGGCCCGCGCGCCACATCGCGGGCATCTTCGCGATGCTCGCACGCAATGTGATCGGCGACGGGTTCAAGCTGGCGAGCCTGTGGTCGTGCCTGCGCGAACGCGCGGTGACGTTCGACGACCGCGGCGACGCGGGCGCGCGGACGTTGCACGTGCCTCGTGGCCAAGATGCGAAGTCGGCGCGCGTCGCGCAGAAGCCCTGATGCAGCGCCATCTCGCGAATGCCGGTGAGGGCTTCGCGTACGATCGCGCGCGTTTTTGAGTCGGTAAACGGGCATGCGATAATTACCGGGTTCCACTCGCGCCCGATCCCCTGCCGTCGGCAATTCGGGCGCCCGATCCTCTCCCCCGGGATTCTCCGCAGCGAACGTGTCGCCGTACGAACTCGCCGTCGGGCTGCGCTATACCCGTGCCCGCAAGGGTTCGGGCCGCAACTCGTTCATCTCGTTCATCTCGCTCGTCTCGATGGCGGGAATCGCGCTCGGTGTCGCGGCGCTGATTGTCGTGCTGTCGGTGATGAACGGCTTCCAGCAGGAGCTGCGCGACCGGATCCTGTCCGTCGCCTCGCACGTCGAGATCCAGGGTTATCCCGATCTCGCCGATCCGGCGGCGATCGCGGCCACTGCGCGCAAGAACCCCCACGTCGTTGCAACCGCGCCCTACGTCCTTGGCGAGGCCATGCTGTCCGGAGGCGACGTGAATCGCGGTGCGCTGTTGCGCGGCATCGATCCGGCAGAAGAGGACAAGGTCGAGGACGTCGCGAGTCACATGCGCCGTGGCTCGCTCGGGTCGCTAACGCCCGGCAGCTTCAACATTGTGCTGGGCATCGAGCTCGCTCGAGCCCTGGGGGTTCAGGTCGGCGACCACATCGTCGCGATCACGCCGCAAGGCAGCGTGACGCCGGCAGGCACGCTGCCGCGGCTCAAGACCTTCACGGTGAGCGGCATTTTCGAAGTCGGCATGTACGAGTTCGATAGCGGTCTCGCCTTCGTCAACCTGTCCGACGCGAAAACGCTCTATCGCCTCAGAGGTCCGACCGGCGTGCGCCTGAAGCTCGACGACATGTTCGCCGCGCCGCGCGTCGCCGCCGAGCTTCAGGGCTCGCTGCCCGGCGACGTCGACGTGCGCGACTGGACGCGCAACCACGCCAATTTTTTCCGCGCCGTCGCGATCGAGAAACGCGTAATGTTCATCATCCTGACCCTGATCGTCGCCGTGGCGGCGTTCAACATCGTGTCGGCGCAGGTGATGGTCGTCACCGACAAGAAGGCCGACATCGCAATCCTGCGCACGCTGGGCGCCGCGCCGTCGTCGGTGATGGCGATCTTCATGATCCAGGGCGCGCTGATCGGCATCATCGGCACGCTGGTCGGAGTTGTCGGCGGCGTTCTGCTTGCGCTGAATATCGAGACTGTGCTCCCGGCCGTCGAGCGCACGTTCCACATCCAGTTCCTGGACAAGAGCGTCTACTACATCAGCGACCTGCCCTCCGACCTGCAGCGCGGAGACGTGATCACGATCGCGGCGATTGCGCTGTTCCTCGCGCTGATCGCGACACTGTATCCGAGCTTTCGCGCTGCGCACGTGAATCCCGCCGAGGCTCTGCGCTATGAGTGAGCGTGCGTCGGCGATCGTCGCCTGCCGCAACCTGCGCAAGACCTACCGCGCAGGCCCGCTCGAGGTGCCGGTGCTGCTCGGGGTCGATCTCGACGTCGCACCGGGCGAGCGGATCGCGATCGTCGGCGCCTCGGGCTCGGGCAAGAGCACGCTGCTGCACCTGCTGGGCGGACTCGACCTGCCGAGCGAGGGTGAGGTGATCGTCGAGGGAAAGCCGATCGCGGCATTGTCCGAAGCGGGGCGCGGGCGGCTGCGCAATCGCGCGCTTGGATTCATTTACCAGTTCCACCACCTGCTCCCGGAATTCTCGGCGCAGGAAAATGTCGCGATGCCGCTGACTATCCGCCGCGTGGCCGCCGGCGCCTCGAAGGCCGAGGCGGCTGCGATGCTCGAGCGCGTCGGCCTCGCGCAGCGGCTGCGGCATCTTCCCGGTGAGTTGTCGGGCGGCGAGCGCCAGCGCGTCGCGCTCGCCCGCGCCCTCATCACCCGGCCGCGCTGCGTCCTCGCCGACGAGCCCACCGGCAACCTCGACCGGGCCAACGCCGCCGCGGTATTCGACCTGATGTTGGAGCTCAATCGCGTGATCGGCACCGCGCTGGTGATCGTCACCCACGATCCCGAGCTCGCAGCGCGCACCGACCGGACCCTTCACCTGATCGACGGCACCCTGCGCTGAAACCCGGGATAGAAAAACCGGGACGGACCACGTTTTTCAATCCAAAACGTGGTCCGCCCCGGTTTTAGTACTCGACCGGCACCGGCTCGAGGGAGCGCCACAGGTACCAGGTTGCGACGCTGCGCCATGGCTGCCATGCCTCGCCGACCTCGCGGATCTGCGCCGGCGTCGGACGCGTGCCGTCGAAATACTGGATCGCGACCGCCTTCTGCAGCCCGAGGTCACCGACCGGGAGCACGTTTGCGCGCAATTCGTGGAACATCAGGAACATCTCGGCAGTCCACCGGCCGATGCCCTTGACGTCGATCAGCGCCGCGATCAGCGACTCGTCGTCGAGTTGCGGCCACAGTGCAGGGTCAAGGCGCGCGGAGGTGAAATGGCGCGCGAGATCGCGGATATACGTGGCCTTTTTCGCCGACACACCGCAGGCCCGCAGCGTCGCGATCCGCTTGCGCTGCACGCGTTCGGGATCGAGCGGCGTCGGCCCACTCGCAGGCACGCGATCAGTTCCTGACCGGCGCGCGACGCTGTGCTGGCGTTCCGTGCACGCGGCGGCGAGCCGGTCCCAGACCGTCTGTGCGGCCCGAACCGAGATCTGCTGGCCGACAATCGACCGGGCGAGCGTGGTGAACGGGTCGCCGCGGCGCGTGAGATGCAGCCCGGGGAAAGCCGCGATCAGGCGCGACAGGACCGGGTCGCGTGCGCCGAGATCGCGCGTCGCTTCATCCCAGAAATGGGGTTTGGTCATGTTCAGGCGTTCCGGGGCCGGCGGCCCGGCGGTCATGGCCGCAAAGGCCGGAAATGGTACATTACGCCGCCTTTTTTCCGCGGGGGATTCTGTGAAGCGTCGCCGCTCGAGATGGCTTGCGGGCATTGCAGCGCTCGTCCTGTGCGCCGGCGTCTGCGCCACTGCGGGCGCCGCCGACCCGTCGAAGGTGCTCCATATCGCATTCCCCGCGGCCGAGACCGGCTTCGACCCAGTGCGCGCGTCGGATTCGTACTCCAGCGTGATCATCGAGGCGGTCTTCGAGCCGCTCTACACCTACGACTACCTTGCGCGGCCGGCGAAGGTTGTTCCCAAGACCGCCGACGGCATGCCGGAGGTCTCCGACGGCGGCCGCACCTACCTGATCCACCTGCAGCGCGGCATTTATTTCACTCCCGATCCGGCATTCGGCGGCAAGCCGCGTGAGCTGACCGCCGAGGACTATGTCTACTCGTTCAAACGTTTCGCCGACCCGGCCAACCGCTCGCCATGGGCATTTCTGGTCCTGGACCGCTTCGTCGGCCTCGATGACGCAGTCGAGGCGGCGAAGAAGTCGGGCAAGTTCGATTACGACGCGACCGTTCCGGGAATCGTCGCGCTCGACAACTACACGCTGCGCTTCAAGCTCAAGCGCCCCGATTACCTCCTGTTGTACACGCTCGCCCACTCGGCGTTCGGCGCGGTGGCGCACGAGGTCGTTGCGAAGTATGGCAACGACCTGGAAGCGCATCCGGTGGGCACCGGCCCCTACCTGCTGAAGGAGTGGCGCCGGGCCGCCAAAATCGTCCTCGAGGCCAACCCTGATTTCCGCAAAATGGTCTGGGATTTCCAGCCGACCGACGACCCCTGGGACCGGCAGGTCGTTGCGGACATGAAAGGCAAGACCATCCCGCAGATCGGCCGGGTCGAGATCTCGGACATCGAGGAGAGCCAATCACGCTGGCTCGCATTTCGCCGCAAGGAGCTCGACCTGCTCGCGCTGCCGCCGACGTTTCGCGCGGAGGCGCTCGACGACTCGAATCACCTGAAGCCCGCGTTCGCCGATGAAGGGGTGAAGATCTACCGCGCGATCGACCCGAGCGTCACCTACTCGTTCTTCAATTTCCGCGATCCGCTCGTCGGCGGATTCTCGAAGGAGAAGATCGCGTTGCGTCGCGCGGTGATCATGGGCTACAACCTCCCTGAAGAAATCCGCGTGGTCGAAAAGGGGCAGTCGGTGCAGGCCCAGATGCTGATTCCCGTATGGCGTCGTCGGATTCGACCCGAACTACCGCAACATCAACCAGTACGACCCGGATCTCGCCAACGAGCTCCTCGACTATTACGGGTACAAGAAAGGCACCGACGGCTACCGGACGCAGCCCGACGGCCAGCCGCTCACGCTGCACATGGCGACCGGCACCGCAGCGATCGACCGCGAGCGTGATGAGCTGTGGCTGAAATCGATGAATGCGATCGGGTTGCGCATGGTGTTCGACCAGGGCAAGTTCTCAGACGAGCTCAGGGCGGCCAGGGCTTGCCACCTGATGATGTGGGACGCGGCCTGGACCGCCGACTATCCCGACGGCGACGATTTCCTGCAGCTCCTCTACGGCCCCAACACCGGGCAGAGCAACAACGGCTGCTATCAATCGAAAGCCTATGACGCGATGTACGAGAAATCGCGGACCCTGCCGGCCGATTCGGTCGAGCGCCAGCACCGGTTTCTCGACATGACCCGGCAGATGGAAGTCGACGGGGCGCTGGTGATCGAGACCTCGCCGGAACGCAACGAGCTGATTCGCCCGTGGGTGCTCGGCTACAAGGCGCACCCGATTCTCACCGCAGCTTTCGTCTACTACGACGTCGAGGCGCACCATTGACGCGGGCGCGGCGGGCGGCCGTCGCGCTGCTGATCGCCGCAGCGCTGCCGCTCGCAGTGACGCCTGCCGGCGCACAGAATCCTGCCGATCCGGCCAAGGTAATCCGGCAGGTGTTTCCGGCCGCGGAAACCGGCTTCGATCCTGCCGGCGCGCAAGACCTCTATTCCGCCACGATCGAGCAGGCAATCTTCGAGACGCTCCTCTCTTACGACTATCTCGCGCGGCCGTCGAAGCTGGTCCCGCTTGCGGCCGAGGCGCTGCCGCAGGTCACCGACGACGGCAGGACCTACGCGATCAAGGTCCGAAAGGGGATCTACTTCGCCGACGATCCGGTGTTCAAGGGGAGGAAGCGCGAGCTCGTCGCCGCCGATTTCGCCTACTCGTTGAAGCGGCTGATCGACCCGAAGCTGCGCTCGCCGTGGGCGTCGCTGGTCGAGGGCAAGATCGTGGGCCTCGATGCGCTCGCCGCCGCGGCGCGGAGCTCGGGACACTTCGACTACGACGCGCCGGTGGCGGGCCTCACCACGCCGGACCGCTACACGCTGCGCATCCGGCTTACGCACACCGACTACAACCTTCCCTACATCCTCGCCCACGAGCCGACGTCGGCGGTGGCGCGCGAGGTCATCGACGCCTACGCCGACCTGAGCGGTCGCGCTATGACGAACCCCGTTGGTACCGGCCCTTATCGGCTCAAGGAATGGGTGCGCAGCACGCGGATCGTCCTCGACGCCAATCCCGCCTATCGCGGCTACACCTGGAACTTCACCTCCGACGATCCCACCGACGCGCCGCTGATCGCCCAGATGCAGGGCAAGCGAATGCCGCGCATCGGCCGTGTCGAGGTCAGCATCATCGAGGAGGACCAGGCGCGCCTACTCGCGTTCAGAAATGGCGAAATCGATTTGATGGACCTGGGTGGCGTGCTGGCGCCAAACGTGATGGACGGCGGCCGCCTGCGTCCGGAATTCGTCGCCCAGGGCATCAAGCTCTCGCGCATCGTCGACCCCGCGATCAGTTATACCTACTGGAACCTGCAGGACCCGGTGGTCGGCGGGCTCTCCAAGGACAAGATCGCGCTGCGGCGCGCGATGGCGATGGCCTACGACGTTGGCGAGGAGGTGCGGGTGATCCGCAACGGCCAGGCGATCGAGGCGCAATACCCGATTCCTCCCGGTGTCGTAGGTCACGATCCGGCGTACCGCTCGCCGGTGCACTACGACCCCGCGCTCGCCAATGCGCTGCTCGACCATTACGGCTACCGGCGGGGCGCCGGTGGCTGGCGCAGCCTTCCGGATGGCAAGCCGCTGCTGGTCCGCTATGCCTCACGTCCGGATTCCCTCGGGCGGCAGCAGGACGAGCTGTGGAAGAAGGCGCTCGACCGCATCGGCATCCGGATGGAGGTGCAGAAGTTGCGGTTTCCGGACATGCTCAAGGCGGAGCGGCAGTGCAAGCTGATGATGCGCACCGCGTCGTGGATCGCCGACTATCCCGACGGCGACAATTTCATGCAGTTGCTCTACGGCCCCAACACCGGCCAGAACAACAATGCCTGTGCGAGAATTCCCGCCTACGACCACTTCTACGAGCAGTCGATTCGCATGCCCGCATCGCCCGAGCGCGACCGCCTCTACCACGACATGACGCGGCTGATCGAGGTCGACGCGCCGTGGCGCCTGGGGGTTCTGACCTACCGCAACATGCTGGTGCAGCCCCGTGTGCTCGGCTACCGGAAGCATCCGATCCTGCACAACGAGTGGATGTACATCGACGTTTCGGCGCGTGACGCGCGCAAGCGAGGCGAACGGCAATGAGTGCCTACATCCTGCGGCGCCTTTGGCAGATGATCCCGACGATGCTCGGAGTCGTGCTGCTCGTGTTCTTCCTGTTCAACTGGGTTGGCGGCGATCCCGCCTACGTCCTGGCCGGCAAGATCAGTAACCAGGAGCAGATCGACAATATCCGCCGCCAGCTTGGCATCGACCAGCCGTATTACATTCAGCTCGGGATCTTCCTGAAGCAGATCGTCACGGCCAACTTCGGCGCGAGCTGGAGCACCAACGAGCCGGTCTCGCACATCCTGATCACGCGGCTGGGGCCCTCGCTCACCGTGCTGGTGCCGCTGCTCATCCTGGAGACGCTGATCTCGATCGGCCTGGCCCTCGCGGTCGCGTACGTGCGCGGTTCGCTCACCGACCGGCTGGTGATGATCGTCTGCACGATCGGACTGTCGGTGTCGATCCTCGTCTACATCATCGTCTTCCAGTACGTATTCGCCTTCAAGCTCGGCTGGTTCCCGGTCCAGGGCTGGGGCGACGGGTTCTGGCACAACCTGGTGGTCTATGCATCGCTGCCGATCCTGATCGGGCTGGTCGTCAGCATCGCGCCCGACCTGCGGCTGTACCGCACGTTCGTCCTCGACGAAATCAACCAGGACTACGTGCGCACTGCGCGCGCCAAGGGCGTGTCAGAAAACTGGATCATGTGGGTGCACGTGCTGCGCAACGCATCGATCCCGATCATCACCAACCTGATGTCATCGCTGCCGGGGCTGTTGCTGGGCTCGTTCCTGATCGAGCGCTTCTTCTCGATTCCGGGAATCGGCCGTGAAGTGATCCTGGCGGTCGAGCGCTCGGACTTCCCGGTGATCAAGGCCATCACTGTCTACGTGGCGTTCGCCACGATCCTGACCAACCTGCTCGCGGACCTGACCTACAAGGCGGTCGACCCGCGCGTCCAGCTCAAGTGAGGAGGTGAGCGTGGCCACCAACACTGCAGTCCTCGCCGGAGCGGGCCGTCCGCTGGCGCGCGCGGTTCCCCACTCCGTCTCGCCGGGGCTCTGGACGCTCGCCTGGCGGCGCCTGAGGGCCGACAAGGTCGGCATGGTGTCCCTCGCGATTGTCGTCGCATTCATTGTGATGGTGATCCTGTCGGCGCTCGGATTGATCGCGGGCGACTGGCAGCGCGAGGTTGGGGTCAATTACGCGCCACCGTCGTTCCTTGGTGCGGACGCAGCGGCGGCGGCGGTTGCGCCGCAGGCTGCGATCCCGCAGTCAACGGCGCCCGCGGGCTCGGCCTACCAATCGAAAGTCGTCGATCCGATCGGCGACGTGATCGCGGCGCTGAAGGCGGGCAAGGTGCCGGGCGGAGCGCTGCCGCCCGAAACCGCGGAGGAGAAGAGCGTCGACCCGCTCGCAGACGTGATGGCCGAGATCCGCGCCGACCAGGCCGGGGCAGCCAAGGTCAAGCATGTAGCGCGGCTCGCGACGCTGCCTTTCGGCGGAGACAAGTGGGGACGCGACGTGCTGAAGAAGACGGTGAAGGGCTCGGAGACGTCGATCTTCGTCGGCATCGCCTCCGCCTTCGTCGCCACGTTCATCGGTACGTTTCTGGGCGCGCTTGCCGGCTATTACGGCAAGTGGGTGGACGATTCGCTGAACTGGTTTTACGCCGTTTTCAGCTCGATCCCCTACCTGCTGCTGATCCTGGCGGTGGCCGCGGTGCTGCAGCACAAGGGTATTCTGACGATCATCTTGATCCTCGGCCTCACCGGTTGGACCGGCGTATTCCGCCTGATCCGCGCCGAGTACCTGAAGCACAAGGCGCGCGAGTACGTGCAGGCGGCCGACGCGATCGGCGCGTCGAACGCACGCAGGATGTTCATCCACATCTTTCCGAACGCGTCGCACGTGGTGCTGGTGCAGCTTTCGATACTCGCCGTCGGATTCATCAAGGCCGAGGTGATCCTGTCGTTCCTGGGCTTCGGCGTGCCGGTCGATGTCGTGTCCTGGGGCTCGATGCTGAACGAGGCGCAGAACGAATTGATCCTCGGCAAATGGTGGCAACTGGTCGCGGCGGGAACCGCCATGGCACTGCTGGTGACGGCATTCTCGATCTTCACGGATTCGCTGCGCGACGCGCTCGATCCGCGGCTCAAAGGTCGAGTGGGGGCATGATGGACCGAACCCAGTCGAGTGGCATTCAGTCGAGCGGCGATCCGCTGGTTCGCGTGCGCGACCTGCGCATTTCGTTTCGCCTCGACCGGCACACGTCGTTCGAGGCGGTCAAGGGTGTGTCATTCGACATCCCGCGCAACAAGACCGTGGCGCTGGTCGGTGAATCGGGCTCGGGCAAGTCGGTCACCTCACTCGCGATGCTCGGCCTCCTGCCACCCGAGAATTCGGTCGTCGACGAGGCAAGCGAGATCATCTATGGCGGGCACAACCTGCTCACCCTGCCGATCGGCGAGCTGCGGCGCCTGCGCGGCGCTGACATCTCGATGATCTTCCAGGAGCCGATGACCTCGCTCAACCCGGTGTTCACCGTCGGCTGGCAGCTCGAAGAGGTCCTGCGCCTGCACATGGGCATGCGCGGCAACGCCGCGGAGAAGCGTGCGATCGAGCTTTTGGGCGAAGTCGGCATTCCCGAGCCCGAGCGGCGCATCGACGCGTATCCATCGCAGCTTTCGGGCGGTCAGCAGCAGCGGGTGATGATCGCAATGGCAATCGCCTGCGAGCCCAAGCTCCTGATCGCCGACGAGCCGACGACTGCGCTCGACGTCTCGATCCAGAAGCAGATCCTGGACCTGATCGCCGCGCTGCAGAAAAAGCGGCAGATGTCGGTGCTGTTCATCACCCACGACCTCGCAGTGGTCGGCGAAATCGCTGATCATGTCGTGGTGATGCGCGGCGGCGAGATCCGCGAGCAGGGTTCGGCGAAGGCCGTGTTCGAGACGCCGAAGGACGCCTATACCAAGGCGCTGCTGCAGTGCCGCCCGCAGCTCGACCGCCGTCCGGCGCGGCTGCCGGTCATCGAGGACTACATGGAGGGGACCGGCCCCAAACACCTCGAGGAACGCCGCCGCGGCGTGTCCGCATCCGACGCGATCGTGCTCGACGTGAAGAATCTGGGGAAGAGCTTCTATTCGCGCGAGGGGCTGTTCGGCAAGCGCGAATTCAAGGCGGTCAAGGATGTCTCGTTCCGACTGCCCAAGGGCAAGACTCTGGGGCTCGTCGGCGAATCGGGGTCGGGCAAGACCACCGTGGGCCTGACACTGATGCGGCTCCACGAGGCGACCACCGGCGAGGCAATCTTCGAAGGCCGCGACCTGCTGTCGATGCCGGCCAAGGACTTCATGCATTACAAGCGACGCATGCAGATCATCTTTCAGAATCCGTACGCGTCGCTCAATCCGCGCTTCACCATCGGCCAGGTCCTGGTCGAGCCGATGCACATCCACGGCATCGGGGCCAATGCGCAGCAGCGTACGGACATGGCCTTCGAGCTACTCGCCAAGGTCGGACTGCCCGAAGTCTCGTTCTACAAGTACCCGCACGAATTCTCGGGCGGCCAGCGGCAGCGCATCGCGATCGCGCGCTGCCTGACGATGAAGCCTGACATCCTGATCTGCGACGAATCAGTGTCGGCGCTCGACGTCTCGGTACAGGCGCAGGTGCTGAACCTGTTGCAGGACCTCCAGGACGAGTTCGAAATGTCCTACATCTTCATCTCGCACGACCTCGCCGTCGTCAAGTACATCTCGGATGAGGTGATGGTGATGAGCGAGGGCGAGATCGTCGAGATCGCGAACTCGGACGAGATCTATCGGCATCCGAAGATGCCGTATACCCAGCGGCTCTTGGCGTCGATTCCGAGAGGGTGGCAGGGGCAGCCCGCGGTACTCGGCGCCTGACAACCGGCGCCTGACGCGGTACCCGGCGCTTCACGGCGTCGCGCAGGACCGCAGCGCAGGTAGACCAGTCGAGCATGACGTGCCAGGCTTGCTTCTACGACGACGGCGGATCAGATCCGGTCAGGCGATCGTGCGCAAGATGCGCCGGCTCGCGCCAGCGCCAGGCGGGTGTCGTTGCTGCTGCTGCGTTCAGCAGATCCTCGTTGCTCGCTTCGCCGGTGAGCGCGGTCTCCGGTCTGCGGTCGTCGCCTTCCCCGTCGTCTGCCGCTCCGCCGAGAAAGCCGCCGCTCTGGTGCGCCCACAGCCTGGCATAGAGGCCGTTCCCGGCGAGGAGCGTGCGGTGCTCGCCTTCCTCGACGAGGCGGCCGTGGTCGAGCACGATCAGTCGGTCCATGGCGGCGATCGTCGACAGCCGGTGCGCGATGGCCACGACGGTCTTGCCCTCCATCAGCCGGTAGAGGCTCTGCTGGATAGCTGCCTCGACCTCGGAGTCCAGCGCGCTGGTCGCCTCATCGAGCAGCAGGATCGGTGCGTTCTTCAGCATGACCCGTGCGATGGCGATGCGCTGGCGCTGGCCTCCCGAGAGCTTGACGCCACGCTCGCCGACGTGGGCGTCGTATCCGCGGCGGTCCTTGGCGTCGGCCAGTCCGGCGATGAAGTCGTATGCCTCCGCTCGCCTCGCCGCCGCTTCCATGTCGGCGTCATTCGCATCCGGTTTGCCGTAGAGAAGGTTGTCGCGCACCGAGCGATGCAATAGCGAGGTGTCCTGCGTCACCATGCCGATCTGCGCGCGCAGGCTCTCCTGCGTGCATTGGGCAATATCCTGTCCGTCGATCAGGATGCGTCCACTCTCGGTGTCGTAGAAGCGCAGCAGCAGGTTAACAATGGTTGACTTGCCGGCGCCGGAGCGGCCGACCAATCCGATTTTTTCTCCCGGGCGAATGACCAGCGACAGGTCGTCGATGACATCGCGTTTGCCGCCGTAGGAAAAGCTCACGCGTTCGAAGCGGATCTCGCCTCGCGATACCACGAGTGGCCCGGCATCGGGCTTGTCGACGACCGCGTGCACGCGCGACAATGTGTTGATGCCGTCCTGCACCGTGCCGATATGCTCGAACAGCGCGGCCATTTCCCACATCACCCAGTGCGAAATGCCATTGAGCCGCAGCGCCATCGCGGTGGCTGCTGCGACGGCGCCGACGCTGACCTCGCCCCGGATCCACAGCCACAGCGTGACGCCGGCAGTGCTTGCGATCAGCGCCATGGACAATGCGTGGTTGATGATCTCGAAGCCTGTCACCAGGCGCATCTGCCGTTGCACCGTAGCGAGGAATTCCTGCATCGCCGCCTTCGCATAGCCCGCCTCGCGGCGCGCATGCGAAAAGAGCTTGACCGTCGCGATGTTGGTGTAGGCGTCGGTGATGCGACCGGTCATCAGCGAGCGGGCGTCAGCCTGCTCGCGTGCGACACGGCCCAGGCGTGGCACGAAAAAGCGCAGCGTGACGATGTAGAGCACGACCCAGGCCACGAACGCGCCAAGGAGCCGCAAGTCGAAACCACCCAGCACCGCGAGCAGCGTCACGAAATAGATGATGACAAACACCAGCAGCTCGGCCAGGATCAGCCATACGTCGCGCACCGCGAGCGCGGTCTGCATCACCTTGGTTGCGATGCGCCCGGCAAATTCGTCCTGGTAGAAGCCCATGCTCTGGCTGAGCAGAAGGCGGTGGAAATTCCAGCGCAGCAGCATCGGAAAGTTGCCAGCCAGCGCCTGCTGCTTCAGTGTCGACTGCAGCGCGATCAATGAAACGCTCGCGGCCAGCACTGCGCCCAGCAGTAGCAGCGTTCCGCGCTCAGTGGCCCACAGCTCAGCGGGCTTCACCGCCGCGAGCCAATTGACGATGTGCCCCATCATGCTGAACAGCAGCGCTTCGAAGGCGCCGATCACCGACGTGCAGACCGTCATCGCGACGATGTAGCGGCGCAGCCCGCGAGTGCATTCCCACAGGAATGCGAAAAAGCCGCGCGGCGGTGTTGCCGGCGGCGCGTCAGGATAGGGCTCGACGAGGCTTTCGAACCAGCCGAACACAGGCACGCTCGCGGGAGGTGGTGGCGAAACGTGCATCATCGCATGCGCCAAGTGGCGCGTTGCCCGCGAGACGGACACGCGGTCGTGCGCAGCTATTGCGCAATGCTTCCCTACTTGGCGGCCAGCCCGCTCTCGCGCAGCTTCTTTCCGACCGCCAGCACAAAGCGCAGCGTGTCTTGCGACTCCGGATCACGCAGCAGATGCCACAGGCCGCCGATCCCGCCGGACGATGGCTGCGCGGCTCGGCTCGCCGCGGCGGCGTCGTCGACCGACTGCAGGAGCTGCTGCACCATCCCGAGGCGTTCGATCAGTTGCGGGAGCATCGTCGACATGTGTTCCAGTGCTCCGCTGGCCTGCAGACCTTCGAGCATCCTGACAACGTTTTCCGCACCGCCGCGGCTCGCGCGATCTAGCAGCGACAGGCTGTTGCCGACGGTCTCGGCCAGGCGCGACACCATCTCGTCGGTCAGCGCATCGCGCGCCGCTGCGACAACGCGCTCGAACTCGAGGCTTGCGCTCCTGTCCGCGTCACCGCCACCATCCCTGCCGTCTTCCGCTGCTGCGTTCATCGGTGCGTTCATCGCCGTCCCCTCGTCACAGCAATCCGCGCGCCGAGGCCCAGTAGAGCTTGTTGTAGGCCATCTTGAACCAGTGCACGGCCTTGGTCGGCGGCTTGGGGTCGCGGCGGATTCGGGTAGTCGAACATCGCGTAGGTCGCGCGGTCCTTGCCGGCCTCGATGAAGCAGAACACCTTGCCGTCGTAGTCGCGCACCGGCGCGCCGAGCTTGACCATCGCGGCGATGTTCTCGCCGAGCGCCTCGGCCTGGAAGTGCGCGGTCGAGCCGGCCTTGCTGATCGGCAGGTTGGTCGTGTCGCCGATGACGAAGACGTTGCTCGCGCCCCTCCATGTTGAGCTGGTGCCGGTGGGTCGGGATCCAGCCGCGCTGCGCCGAGCTTGTTCTTCTCGATCACCTCCATGCCGCGGTGCGCGGGAATCGTGATCAGCAGATCGTACGTCGGCCTCGGTGCCCTTCCTCGCTCTTGATGACCTTGTTCTCGCCGTCGACCTCCTTCATGTTGAACAGCGTCTCGTAGGTGATGCCGAGGCGGTCGAACTCGGGCGCCGCCCACTTGGCGACGTTCTCCAGCGTGTGCACGCGGCCGATCGGGTAGGTGTAGTGGAGCTGGACCTTGTCGCGGATGCCGCGGTCCTTGAAGTAGTCGTGCAGCATGAAGGTGATCTCGAGCGGCGCCATCGGGCACTTGTGCGGCACGCCCATCGCGATCACCGACCTTGCCGCCCTGGAACGCCTGCAGGCGCCTGAACATCTTCAATGCGGACTCCTCGGTGTAGAACGTCTCGGCAGTTCTCGGCGAGGCCGGGAATCGTCCTCCGGCGCCGGCGCGCGAGCCGGTCGCGATCACCAGGATGTCGTAGCCGTACACCTTGCCGCTCTTGGTCTTCACCTGGTTCTTGTCGAGCTGGAATTCCTCGACCGGGTCGACCTGGAAGTCGATGCCCGGCTCGAGCAGGCTCGCCTGGTCGCGGTAGAGCTCGTCGGGCGTCATGCGGCCGAGCGCCAGGTAGAGCAGGCCCGGCTGGTACATGTGCTGGTCGGAGGCCGAAAGCATGGTGAGCTTGACCTTGCCGCTGCGCAGCTCGGCGTGCAGCCGGCGCGCGAGGTTGTTCGCGAGGATGGTGCCGCCCATGCCGCCGCCAACGATCAGGATCTTCATGCCGCTCCTCAGCTCCGGTCAGACTACCTGCGTCTTCCTCACCGCGATGTGCCAGACGCCAGCTTCCTCCGCGCGTGCCGAGGTACTCGTGCTCCGACCTTGTGCATCCATTCGGGAATGTCGTTCGCCGACCCCTTGTCGGTCGACAGCACCTCGATCTCGTCGCCGACCTTCGCCATCTTGATGCCAGCCGATCAGCTCCATCAGCGGGCCCGGGGCAGAAGCTGCCTCGCGCATCGATGATTTTCCTCTCGGCCATCGCCGGCGTTCCTTCCGTCGCGCTCAGAACGTCCAGACCTGCCCATCCGTGCGCGTCGGCGAGGAACCGCGTGAGGCCCAGCGGCTCGCCGAGGTAGGGCTCGAGCGTCGGCGCGGTCGATGTCCGAGCACGTCCATCGCCATCGAGCATGGATGCATCTTCGCGTCGCCGAGTTCCGCCGCGCTGCTCGAACAGCAGCCGAAACGGCGGCAGGTTCTTTCCCGCCATCAGCTTGCCGAAGCTGCCTTCGGCCGGCACCGGCCGGGTGTCGTCCTTGCAGGAAATACTGCAACGCGTTCATCGACAGGAAAACGCTCACCTCGTTGCCGCTCACTGCGGCGACCGACGCCACCATCGCCGCCATCTGCAGGCGCTCGTGGGTGCCGGACACGACGACGATGCTGACTCTGCGCGACGCCATGCGATGGCCCGAGTCTGGTCCGCGTCAAAGCGTGAAATGCATTTCCTTGAGCAGGGCGCCGGGCAGCGTCGCGCTCGTCAGCATCCGCGATCCGTAGGTGTCAGCGTCGAGCATCAGCTCGCGCTCGGTGGTGAGCGCCTCGAGGTTGTCGCCCAGCATCCGGTAGATCGTATCGTCGAAGCGCAGCACGTCGACCGGCGCGACGACCTTCCCATTCTCGACCCAGAACGTCGCGAAGCGGGTCATCCCGGTCATCCGGCATGCCGGGCGATCCGAATAGTTGAGGTACCAGAGATTGCTGACCGCGAGGCCCGTGTCGAGCGCCGCCAGCGCATCGCGCTCGGCCAGGGTGCCTCCGGCCATCGCCAGTGCTTCGGGTGCCTCATAGGCGTTGGCGCCGTTAGCTACGAGATCGAACTCGCGCGCCGTGCGCGGCGACACCAGCGAGCCGACCAGCGCACCGTCGGCGATCAGCGGCACCTGCGGCGGACGCGCGAATCCCTCGGCCTGGAACGCGGGCGCAATGCCGCCTTCGATGTCCTCGCTGATGGCGACGCGGGGATCGAGCCGCGCGTGGTCCTTCATCTTCGCCAGCGCGCTTTGCTCCGTGGCGAGCGCGCGGCCGGAGAAACCGCCCCAGCACAGCAGGCCCGCGATTTCCTGCATCGCCGCGGGGCTCAAGTGCGCGCGGTACTTGCCCGGCGGCAGCGACTTCGGCGGGCGGGTGATGAGCGCCAGGCGCTCGACGGCGGCGTGCATGCGCCGCTCGAGGTCGGCGTCGTCCCAGGCGAAGCCGGCGTAGCTCGATTTCACCGCCTTGTCGGCGCGGTGATAGAGGCTCCATTGCAGGTTGAATGTCGCGGCCGCATGCCAGTTGCGCTGGCCCTCCGAGTTGCAGAAGCCGCGATACACCGGTCCTGCGGCGAGCAACCCCACCAGGTCATGGCCATCGGCCGCGTCGAGAATGGCTTCGACCATCGCGGTCGATGCGGGGAGCGCGCCGCTGCGCGTGACGCTGCTCGACGCGACGGTGTCGGGCAGCAGCAGGTGCGGATCATCGGCCAGCTCGGGCAGGGTGCCGCGAAGGCCGGCGAGCGCAGCGTCGATTGCCGGCGTGTCGACCGCGAGATCGCCGGTCAGCGCCAGCGAATGCGTCGCATGCCTTGCGCCGCGAATGAGCCGGATGTCGAGGTAGCACTGCACGACATGGCCCGGCTGCCGGATCTTGCCGCGGTTCATGCGCACAAAATCGCTTTCTTCCGCAGATAGCCACGTCGCATGCCGCTCGCCCGGCTTCAGTGCGCGGTCGACGATCTGGGCGACCTCTTGGAACCAGGCTTCCATCAGGTTTCCCCGCCGAACACTTCGACGCCGGTGAACACGCATGCGGGGCTCGCATGGCCGACCTGGATGATCTGCGAGGGCTCGCCTTTCCCGCAGTACGGGCTTCCCAGGACACGCAGCGTATCGCCGTTGCCGACACGCGCGAGGCTGCGCCAGAAATTGGCGCTGATGCCACGGTAGTTCGGGTTCTTCACCACCTGACCGAGCTTGCCGTTCTCGATGATTCTGCCGCGCTCGCAGCCGAACTGGAACTTGTTGCGCGAATCGTCGATCGACCAAGACAGGTTCGTTTCCATCATCACGCCGTGCCCGATCGACGCGACCAGCTCGTCGAAGCTCGCGTCGCCCGCCTCGAGGTTCAGGTTCGCCATGCGATCGATCGGCGGCCGGTTCCAGTTCTCGGCACGCGAATTGGCCACACCCGCCAGGCCGGAGCGCGCCTGCGAGATCGCGCCGCCTAGCGGGCGCTCGAGGATGCCGTCGCGGATCAGGTAGGTACGTTCGGCGCGTGAACCGTCGTCATCCCAGCCGTAGCTCGCCAGCTCCTCGGGGCGCGACGGGTCGAAGGTGATGTTGAGCAGCGCCGATCCGTAGCGATAGCTGCCGATCATGTCGGGCGTGACGAAGCTCGTACCCGCGAAGTTGCGCTCGTCCCCGAGGATGCGGTCGAGTTCCAGTGGATGGCCGATCGACTCGTGGATCTGCAGGATCATCTGGTCCGGCATCAGCAGAACATCCATCTTGCCGGTGGGACAGTTGGGCGCGGTGAGCAGTTCAAGGGCCTCGTCCGCGACCTTGCGGCCACAGTCGGCAAAGCCGAAGCGTTCCAGGACCTCGATGCCGCCTTGCTGACAGATGCCGCGCTGGCCGTTCAACGTACGCTGCTGGGTGACGCCGTCGGCGTGCGCAGTCACGGCAAGCGACGGAACCACCGAGCCGAAGCGCTGCACGACATCGCCGCCGCTGCTGGTGACGAGACGCTGCGTCGTCCGCTGCACGTCGACCGAGGCCTCCCAGTCGACGATCCGCGGGTCGCAACCCGCGTCGCTCGCGACCTTTCGAAGCAGATCGAACCACTGCGCGTGAGTCGGAAGTCGAGCGTCGAACGACGGCGACGCATATTCGCCGCGAGACGCCGGCTGCGGCAGGCTGCGCGAATCGGTGAGCGATCGGGCGGAACTTGCACGCGCCCAACCGGCAGCGCGGTCGAGCGCGTCGCGCAAACCCGCGGGCGAGGTGTCGACCGTGGCCGCGTAACCGTAACCCCCATCGACATACACCGATGCCATTACGCCGTGGTCCGAGGTGATCGCGAGCGGCTGCGGAATGTTCTTGCGGACGCAATAGGTCTCGGTGAATTCGTCGACGAAGCGCAGCGACCAGAAGTCGGCGCGGATATCGACCGCGGGAAGGGGGCCATCAAAGGGCATGTCGGGTTCAGACCTTTCTGATCGGACCGGGATAGCGCGCAACCGTTACTGCGTGCGCGCTCGTGATCGAGAGCTCCCGCGAATCGTTGGCGAGAAGCGCACATGGGCGCTGCCAGGGTCATTCAGCGCGGTGGCGTTGACCAAGGGGCGTGCGGACTTGGGTAAGTCCAGTGAGTTTAACTCAGGCTGGGTGATCCCGATCAGCCTGCGGGAAGCTATACTCTCAAACGGAGGAGTTTATGAAATATAAGGTCGCACTTCATCGGTCGGATGAGGGTTACGCTGCGTCGGTTCCTGGGCTGCCGGGGTGCTGGTCGCAGGGAGGCACCGAGGCCGAAGCCTTGGACAACATTCGGGTGGCAATCGCTGAGTACCTGTCGGTCGTTGATGACCAACTTCGAGGCGAGGAAGTTCGTCTGGTCGAAGTGTCAAACTGACGGTGCCCAAGCTCCCGGGTATCAACCACCTGGATGCGATTCGGGCGCTGGAGAAGGTCGGCTTTGCCGTTCTCCGACAAGGCAAGCACGTCGTAATGGGCAACGGCTCACGTATCTTGACCATCCCTCGCCACAATCCTGTGAATGCGCTAACGATGGGCGGTATCGCGCGCGACGCGGGCCTTACGGTCGACCAGTTTCGCGACTTGCTCTGAGCGGCGCGCAGCCCAGGGGCCGGCCACGCCGGTCGCATTCGCGACGGGGAACTTACCCCGGCGGGTTGGCGCTAGCGGCCAGCGCATGGAGCGCTTCGCCGGTGACCCGCGCAATCCGCCAGTCAGGCAGCACCAGGGCCCCGAGCGCCTCGTAGAAGCCGATCGCGTCCGCGTTCCAGGCGAGCACCGACCATTCGAAGCGCCCGCAGCCGCGCTCGCGGGCGATTCCTGCCAGCGTCACGAGCAAGCGTCTGCCGAGCCCGGCGCCACGAAAGCGGGGCCGGACGAAGATATCCTCGAGCCACAAGCCCGGGCGACCAAGGAAGGTCGAGTAAGTTTGAAAAAACAAGGCGAAACCGGATAATTCCTCAGAATCTGCCTCAGGATGCACAATCAGCGCTTCGGCAGATGGCCGGGGGCCGAACAGCGCTCGTTCCAAGTCGGCCGGCGTCGACACGCATAGGTTCTCCAGGCGCTCGAACGCCGCGAGCTCGCCGATCATCCGATGGAGCTCCGGAATATCGGAGGGCACCGCCCGCGCGATCGCAAATGCTGGCAGGATTGCGCGCGTCACTGCGGCTCGGCAGCCGCCGCAATTGCGCGCCCGAGGATTGCGAGATCGCGGGCGACGCCATCGAGCCTGGCGACCCGCGGCAGCAGTCCCCAGCGCACGAAGCCTGCCGTTTCGAAGAGCCGCAGGCTCGCCCGGTTGTGGTCAAAAACGAAGGCGAGGATCACCTCGATGCCCAATGACGGCGCCTCGGCGAGCGCGTGGCCGAGAAGCTGGCGGGCGTGGCCGCGCCCCTGCTCGGCGGGCGCGGTGTAGACCCCGATCTCGACCGTAGGCTCGTAGGCGGGGCGGCCGTAAAACGAGCGCAGCGACAGCCACGCCAGCGCCGGCCCGGCCGAGGTATCGCTGTAGACCCACAGCGGCCGCCGGCGGGGCGAGAACCCGGCGAACCAGGTTTCCCGGCTCTCGACGGTCACCGGAGCGAGATCGGCCGTCGCCGCCCGGCCGGGGATCGAGGCGTTGTAGATCGCAACGATCTGGGGGAGGTCGGAGGCGACGGCGTGGCGTATGGGCATTGTGTGTGAAATTGCAACAAAGCCCCCGGCAGGGACTGCGCCGGGCGGGAGTTTCGTTGCCCTGGCAAAGGGCGATGGGTTAAGGTGACCCGTGTGTGCCGAAAGGCGAACATTTCATCCCTTTTAGTACCATTTTCCTTCGGGGGTTTCCACATGAATTTCAAGCGTAACAAGGTGACGCGCGCGCTCACCTACCTCGCAGGCGCCGGCGGCGCACTGGCGGTCTCCGCGGTGTATGGGCAAACCGCTCCGCTGCCCCGACCGCCCCGCAGATCAAGGTCGAAGTGACGGGCACGAGCATCCGGCAAATCGAAGGCGAAACCGCGCTGCCGGTGACGGTGATCACGCGCGACCAAATCGACAAGTCGGGCGCGACCAACGCGCTGGAGCTTCTGAAGGTCATCAGCGCCAATAACAGCCTCGGCACACATCAATCTCACCAACCAGGTTGGTATCGCTTGCGTTCAGTCAGAAATCGGTCGTCGCTGCGCGGCTTGGGCGGCGGGGCAGTGCTGGTGCTGCTGAACGGTCACCGGCTCGACACTTTTGCCGGCGAAGCCCCAGGGGTACAAGGCGTGAATCTCTCAGTGATCCCGTTCGCGGCGATCGAACGCGTTGAGGTCCTGAAAGATGGCGCGTCGGCCATTTACGGCTCCGACGCCATCGCCGGGGTCATCAATTTCATCACCAAGTCCGATTACAACGGCGCGGAGGTGACGGCCCAGTACGGTACGCCGACCCGCGCTGGCGGGGGCGACCAGTATTCGGGCAGCGGTTCCTTCGGCGTCGGCAACCTGGACAAGGACAAGTACAACGTCTTCGCTTCCTTGTCGTACCAGCATCAGAAGCCCCTCCTGCAAAAGGATCGCGATTTTTCGAATAGCTCATTTCAGCGACCAGACCGGCTGTTCGCGCTGTCCTCCAACCAGTTCCCCGGCAACGTGACGACCGGCCACATCGGCGTCGTCAACCATGGGGTGCCCAACGAGGTCCGCGGGGCCAACGGCTGCGGCTTCTCGGCCAACATCGTCTCACTCGGATCTACGGGCCTCTCGGCTGCTACTACGACCCGAACCGGGCCCGGTGTCGAGCATGATCCCCGACGACAAGACCTACAACGCATTCGCCAAGGGGACGGTCCAGTTGAACGACAACTGGAGGCCGATCTGACCGGCATTTACTCGCACGACGCGTCGCGCCTGATCATCCAGCCGGGCCCGATCTCGAATGTCTTCACCTTCGGGCCCGTCACCCTACTTGCCGTTCGACGATCACGCTGTTGCCGAGCAGTCCGTTCTATCCGCATGCCGAGGCCGCCGCAGCGGGTGTCGACGGCCAGCCGCTCAACGTGCGCTACCGCACCTACGAGAACGGCAACCGGGACACGACCGATACCAACGAGGCGGGCCAGTTGATCGCCAGCGTCGCATGGATCGATCAAGGATTGGGACGTTGACGCGTCCGCATACTATGGCGAATCGCAAGACGGACGAACCATCAACGGCGGCTTCCAGGATTACCGGCTTTTGATGCCGCTGCTCAACAGCGGCAATGTCAACCTGTTCGGCTTCAACACCCCCGCTGTCGTCCAGCAACTGCGCGCGACGAATTTCATCGGCGACGCGCTCGACGGCGAGCACAAGATCTACGGCGCGAAGTGCCAAGGCCGCAGGTGAGATCTTCAAGCTGCCGGCGGGTCCGGTGTCGCTGGCTTTCGGCGGCGACGTGCAAAAGGAGACGCTGAATCAAAACTATGCCGATGGCGCTCCATACCGCAGACATCACCGGCTTCGGCGGCTCGCTCGACGATAACGTCGGGCTCGCGCACTCGATACGCCGGGTTTGGCGAGCTTGACGTCCCGATCGTCAAGACCCTTGAAGCCGATGCCCAGGTCCGCTACGACCACTACAGCGATTTCGGCTCGACGACCAACCCCAAGGTGAGCCTGCGCTGGCAGCCGAACAAGGTCGCTGCTGTTCCGCACCGCCTACAGCACGGGCTTCCTGGCGCCGTCGCTGTTCCAGTTGTTCTCGCCCAACACTACCGCGGTGACGGCGTCGGGGCTGTCCGATCCGCTGCGCTGCCCGGTCACCGGCGACACCGGCATTGACTGCCGGACCCAGTTCGGCGCCCTTTTCGGCGGCAACCCGAACCTGCAACCCGAGAAGATCGGAATCATTCACTGCCGGCATGGTGATCGAGCCGACCCGCGGGTACCTCGCTCTCGGTCGACTATTTCAAGCTCAACCTCAAGAACGACATCATCGATGGTATTGCTCCATCGACCATCCTCGCCGACCTGGCGCAGTTCGGCGACTAGGTCACTCGCGGCCCGGTTGATCCCAGGTTCCCGAACCTCCCGGGGCCGATTGAGTTCATCAACCAGACGTTCTCCAATCTCGGCGGCGTGCACATCGAAGGGCTGGACATCGACGGCAAGGTCACGCTGCCCGAGTACAACTGGGGCCGCCTGACCTTCGAGATCAGTGGAACCTACTACCTCCGCTACGATACCCAGAACGCCGATGGGACGTGGTCAGGCAACATCGGCACGACCTTCGGCACGGGTGGCGCGGGCATCACTGGCGTGATCCCGCGCTGGAAGCACTATGCGACCATGACCTGGGACCGCGGTCCGTGGTCGGCGACCGTCGCTCAGACGTTCCAGGGGACCTACACCGACTAGAACGGAGACAATCTTCATCAGCGGCGATCCGCGCACGGTCGGTTCGCTGTCGCTGTGGGATCTCAACGGAACCTACAGCGGCTTCAAGAACCTGAAGCTTACGCTGGGGGTCAAGAACCTGTTCGACCGCGAACCCGCCGGCTGTCGAATCGGAGGGGGCTTTCGTCATCGGGTTCGATCCGTCGTACTACGACCCGCGCGCCCGGTTTGTCTACGGAAGCTTTACCTACAAGTTCAAGTAACAGCCGTCAGTCTGCTGTCATCGCGGGGAGCTTCGGCTCCCCGTTTTTTGCTGTGCGAACGGCAAACGCGAGAGGTAGTACACACCATGCAACTTCGAGGAGACCCTGGGGATTCCTGGCTGCGACCATGAGCAGAGTTCGCGCGGCACCGGAAGGGGTGCGGCGTCGTTGTTCCCATTTCTGGGAGGCCCGCACCGACACACGCGTACTCATCGCAACGCGGCAATGAATTGCTCGGCGCTCACGCCGGCTTGTTTGAGCACACCCGCCAGTGTACCGGTCTTTAGCTCACGGTGATTGGGAACGACGCAGCCGCCAGTGTCGCGACGCAACACAGCGTGGCTACCTCGCTGGCGCACGACCACAAATCCGAGTCTTTCCAGCGCGCGAATGGTATCCGCTCCAGATACCCGTGGCAGTCTAGGCATTCACAGCCACTTGAAAGGTCGTGACCAACGGCTGGCCCGACGCCTTCAATGGAAATTCGTCCAAGTAAAGTTGGGTTGCTTCACGCAGATTCGCCACAGCTTCTTCAACCGACTCGCCTTGTGTCGTCGTACCGGTTTCGGGATTCAAAGCAGTGAATCCACCTTCGGCGACGGGAATGCGTACGGCGGTAAGCAGCATTATCAGCCTCGCTTTCGGGACAGAGTGGCAATTATCGCGCGATTCGGCTTTGGGCTCGGCGCTCGCGTCGTAGAACGCCGCGTCATCGTGCAATTCGGCGCTCGATCTCGGCGGCCCACGCTTCCTCGAATGTATTCATGAATTCATGCTATAATCCCGCATGTGTGCATGATTACATCGGCAGCCAGGGCAAGGTGCTGTAACAAACCAACACTCTCAAGGAAATTTGCATGAAGGTAAGTGTCAAGGTCGTCGGCGCGAGCGGCCAGATTTCGCTGGGAAAGGAATATGCAGGACGGCAGGTGCTTGTTGAAGAATCCGGGGCCGGCGTATGGACCGTTCGTACAGCCACCGTGGTTCCCGATAACGAGCGCTGGTTGCGTTCCCGCGAAGTCACCGAGGGATTGGGGCGAGCGCTAGCTTGGGCCGCGGAAAACCCCGCGAAGCCGACCGACATGAGCGCAATCAAAAGAAAGCTGGAACATGGCGAAGCAAGCTCAGCGAAGCGCGCACGAGCAAAAGGTCAAGGTCGATCTCAACAACCCCGCGTTTCTGGAAAGCTGGTACACGCTTAGAGACAAGAACGAGATTGCTCGCGTTCTCAATGCGGTCGAGAAAGTCCTGCAGTTGACTTGGGAGCAGGTCTACCGGGATCCTGGCTTGAAATGGGAGCGCACCACTCATCCACCGGTGCCTTTGCCGGACGGCATCGAAGCCCTCTATTCAATCCGTGTCACACAGGCGCGCCGCGCGGTTGTCTGCCGGCACCAGGAGATCATGCGCTTTCTGTGGATCGCCGAAGACCACGATGCGACCTACCCAAAGGGTAGGAAGCGATAAAGTGGCGTAGGCGCCATCCTACGTCTGATTGGGTGTGCGTCCGGTGTCGCGCACCACGCCTGCGTCCGTAGCATCTGTGGCGGGTGTGCAGGCGCAGTGGCCGGCGCGGCAATCAAATTGGAGAAAACAAGATGCGTATCGTAGTTATCGCGCTGTCGATGCTGATGCTCTCGATCGGTTCGGCTCTTGGCCAGGTGAGCGTCGCGATCGGTGTACCGGGGCTCAGCATCGGCATCAACGTGCCCGTGTATCCCCGGCTCGTTCCCGTGCCGGGCTACCCGGTCTACTATGCGCCGGGCCTGAACTCGAACTTTTTCTTCTATGACGGCATGTACTGGGTGTACCAGCGCGACAACTGGTACGCGAGTTCCTGGTACAACGGGCCGTGGGAAGTCGTGGGCCCGGACGCGGTGCCGCTAGTCATCCTGCGCGTTCCGGTGCGCTACTACCGGGTGCGTCCCGCGTATTTTCGCGGCTGGGCCCTGAACGCGCCGCCGCGCTGGGGCCAGCACTGGGGCAACGCGTGGGAGCAGCAGCATCGCGGGTGGGACCAGCGGAATCGCCGCGCCACCGCTCCGCGCGCGGCCCCACTGCCCAATTACCAGCGGCAATATTCGGGCAAGCGCTATCCGCAGGCGAATGCGCAGCAGCAGCTTCAAGCCCGGAACTACCGCTACCAGCCGCACGATGCCGCCGTCCAGCAGCGCTTCGAGCCCCAGCGAGGCCGAGGCGGTCCTGCGGCGTCCGCGCCGCGCGGAAGGGCGCCGGCGCAGGACGACAAACGGGGTGAGGAACAGGGATCACCAATAGCCGGACTGGCCGGCGTCTGAATCGCCGGCTCTCGCTTCCCCCAGTGGCTGTTGCTCACACCCGCCAGCGCGCTACCCTGCGCGCATGGCTGAGGTTTCCATTGCCCAGGCATTCGAGCGCGGGCTCCCCGATATCGTCCCAAGAACTGGCCGTGTTTCATTGTTTATCATCAGATGATACAATCGCGGATGCGGGATGACCTCGGACTTGAAACACTGCTGGACCTGAACGGTTCAATCATCGATCAGAGCAACGGCTACTGGATCAAGATCGAGGCGTGGCGTGTAGCCACCGACGACAACGCACACGCGGTCAAGCTTCCGAAGAAGTTCAAGTATGTGGGCCGGCGCTTGTCCTTCGACCACAAGCACCGCCATGTCTCTGACAAAGGCGTGCCATGAAAGCAATCAAGATTGGCATCATGCCGCAGGAGCAGATCCGCGCGCGGGTATTGGCCATCGCCCGCGGCGATTTCAAGCCGCGCGCCGGTGAACCGAAGATCTGGTTCACCTCGATGAAGTCCTTGGCCGAGGTATTGAGCGACGACAATCGAGCTCTGTTAAAGGTCATCCGGGATACCAAGCCGGAATCAGTATCGAGCCTGGCCGCGGCGACCGGCCGCAGGCCAGGCAATCTTTCGCGCACGCTCAAGACGATGTCGAACTACGGTATCGTCGAGATGCGTCGGGAAAAGAAGCTGGTGCGGCCCATCGCCAAGGCAACTGAATTCCAGATCGTCGCGGCCTGAGACGAATGACACGCCAAGTGGCCCTCAGTTCGACACCTTCTCGCTATCATTCGGGGTCGTGAGCCGTAGTCAGTCGCGGAACTGGTGGAGACGAGCGGGCGGGCGCAGCCGACCCCTACACGCACGCTGGTGAAGTTGGCGTCTGCGGGTTTCATGAATAGCACAGGCGAATCGGTGGATTTCAGGAGCTCGGACTGGTCTACTACTCGCGGGACGCCTTCCGATACGCCGTCTCGACCGTCACGACAATTCAAGACGTGAACCGGCGCGCCCGCCGTCCGTCCGTAATGCGCACGAACCGGTCAACGCGCAACGGTGGAGCGGCTTTGTGGAAGGTAATCAGCTCGCCGTCACGTACCCGGTGCGCATGACCGAGGTTTCCATCACCCAGGCATTCGAGCGGGGGCTCCTCCACCATCGTGCCGGGCGCTTCGACCAGGCGGAATCAGTCTATCGGCAGATCCTCCAGGCGGCGCCCGCCCATCCCGAAGCTCTCCGTCTGCTTGGCTTGATTGCGCTGCAGCGCGGGCAGAACGACGCGGCCCTCGATCTGATCGATGCTGCGCTCGGAGCGCGCCCGCGTCATCCGGGCTACCACAACGACCGCGGGTTCGTGCTGCACGCGCTTGGACGCGCCGACGAGGCCATCGCGAGCTACCGCAGGGCGCTCGCGCTGAAGCCCGACCTGGCGGACGCGCACTTCAAGCTCGGCAATGCGCTCTACGACCTCGGGCACGCGGACGCGGCGCTGGCGCACTATGCGCGCGCGCTCGAGCGCTTCGAGACCCCCGGAATCAAATCCGCATTCGCTCAGTGCCTGCAGCGCGCGACGTTCGAAAGCGGTGACACGTCGGTGGGGAGCAATCCCGCCATCCGTAGCCTCGCGATTCGGGCGCTGACCGAGCCTTGGGCGCGGCCGGCGGACCTCGCGCGGGCCTCGATCCGGCTCATCGTGCGCGACCCGTTGATCGGCGAGTGCATCGCCCGCGCTTCTGCCGCGTGGCCCAAAAGCCTGCCCGGCCCGGCGTTGTTCGGGGCGGCGGGCTTTGCGGCGGTGTCGGGGGACCCGTTGCTGCGGACGCTGCTCGTGAGCGCCCAGATCTGCGATCTTCCGATGGAGCGCTTCCTGACGCTGGCCAGGCGCGCGCTGCTCGACTCGGTCATCGGCGATGCCGTGGTCGCAGAAGGCGATGCCGAACGCTCACCGGCCGCCGGTGCAGGCGAGGGCGGCGATTCACTGGCGTTTCGCTGCGCGCTCGCGCAGCAGTGCCACCTGAACGATTATGTCTTTGCGACAACCGGCTGCGAATTGCAGCGCGCGGCGCGGCTGCGCGATCAACTGGTTGGCGCGATGCAGCGCGGTGTCGATCCGTCCCCGGCTGCGCTCGCCGCAGTCGCCTCCTATTTCCCACTGGCAACGCTGCCGGGGATCGAGGCGCTTCAAGCCAGGGCGTGGCCGCCCACCGTTGCCGCGCTCATCACGCAACAGATCACCGAGCCGCTCGAGGAGCGGACGCTTGGTGAACAGCTCTCAAGGCTCACGCCGATCGATGACGAAGTATCGCGGCGGGTCAGGCGAACAGTACGAGGAGAACCCCTATCCGCGCTGGATCCGGTCCCCTACCCGCCGTCGCTGCGCAGAGCATCGGCGCGCATCTTCGAAGTCTGTTTCCGCTGTCGCCGCTGCGTCCGGTTGACGAGAGCCGAGGTGTCGATATCCTGGTTGCGGGTTGCGGGACCGGGCAGGAGTCGATCGAGACGGCGTGGCAGTATCCGGCGGCCCGCGTGCTCGCCGTCGACCTGAGCCTCGCGAGCCTCGCGTACGCCGAGCGAAAGGTGCGCGAGCTCGGCGTTCGCAATCTCGAACACGCGCAGGCCGACATCCTGCGGCTGGATTCGATTGGCAGGACCTTCGACGTGATCGCCTGCGCGGGAGTGCTGCATCACCTTGCCGATCCGCTTGTCGGCTGGCGAACCCTGGTCTCACTGCTGCGCCCTGGAGGACTCATGCGCCTCGGCCTCTACAGCTCGCAGGCACGCGCAGTCGTAGTCGCCGCACGACGATTCATTGCCGAGCATGGCTATGCGGCGACCGCGGACGGCATCCGCCGCTGTCGCCAGGATTTGATGTCGGTGCAGGGCGGCAGGGATTTTGTGCCATTGACGCACTTGCGCGATTTCTACGGGACGAGCGAATGCCGCGACCTGCTGTTCCACGTCCAGGAGCATCGCTACACGCTCGCGCAGCTACGCGACGTGCTCGGCGAACTCGGCCTGCGCTTTGTTGGATTCCTGCTTGCGCCGGATGTCGCGAGGCGCTATGCGCAATTCAATCCCGCCGATCCGGCGATGACGAGCCTCGACGCCTGGGACGCATTCGAGGCGGCGTTCCCCGACGCGTTCGCCGGTATGTACGTGTTCTGGGTCCAGAAGTCGCGATGAGGATCATTGGCGGCACGGTTACGGTTGCAGGAAAGCCGAGCATTGACATTCCGCCCGGAACATTGAACAGCGCCTTGAAACAGGCGGGTCTCAAAAGGCAGGAGTAAACGTTATGCGATATCGCGTTGTCGTCGAAAAAGGCCCCGCATCCTACGGCGCGTTTGTGCCCGACCTTCCGGGTTGCATTGCGGTGGCTGAAACGCGCCAGGAAGTTCTTGCATCAATTCACGAGGCGATTGAGTTTCATCTGGAAGATCTTAAGGAGGACGGTCAACCCATTCCTCCCCCAAGCTCTTCCAGCGAGCTCATTGAATTTGCAGCGTAACTCGGAACCGAACTGTTGAGATGATTGCGTTTTGGCATACGAGCCGGGCCGCACACGTCTGTCCCTGTAGTCACGCCGTGACGCCCAAGCTTGCGGATGGCCGGGCGCGGTCCGCACCTCAACCATCGCCCCCTACGAAAACGTGGTGCGTCCCTGATTTAGAGCCGCGAGTTCGCGTTCCAGCGGCGCGTAGCGGGCCGCAAGCGCTTCGATCTCGTCGGCATGGCGGCGCCACTTGTCGCGGTCCGGGGCGGACACCGTCGCGCGCGACAGCGGCAACCTGGCCGACGCACGCTCGCGCAGCGATCCGTCGAACGGCAGGCCGGCAAATTCAGCGATCCTGCGAACCGTAGCGGCGCTGTCATCGAGCAGATCCTGGTAGCGCACGGACAGCCAGCGCGTGCGGTCGAGCTCGCGCAAATTGCGCAGGATCACTTCGTTGGCGGCTTGCCACTGGAACGCCGCGATTTCGGCGAGCGGTCTGCCGCTGAGGGCACGCCAGCCGGGCGGGAGCAGCATGCACCAGTGCTGGAGCTGCCATTCCGGCAGGTCGAGAAAGGTGATAAAGCCGCCCTGCGTCAAGCCCGTGTGCCAGGCTTCCATGATGCTGGCAATGGTTTCGCGCGGATCCCGGTGCAGGAACAGTGCCCGCAGGTCGGGAAACAGTCGTCGCATGAACGGAATGTTGAGCGCATTGCGCGGTGTCTTCTCGAGCAGGCGGATTTGCCGCGGCCGGTGGTTTTCCGGAAAATCCAGGTAACGTCTTCCCCTGCAGTCCTGCGCCATGACCAGGAAGCAGGCCCGCATCTGATGACACAACTCGGGTGTGGCGGCGGTTGCTACCAGGGCGCCCGACTCGTAGCCGCGCACTGCCGGGTGGAGCTGCGGAAACGCATTGAAGATGAAATGCGACTCGGTGCCGATGCTCCAGAGCGCGTCCGAGCAGCGCAGCGTTTCGAACAACAGCGTGCTGCCTGATCGCGGTGCGCTGAGAACTACGAGCGGTTGCGCGAACAGCTCGAGCAGCGCCGCTTCCGAGTACTGCGCAGCGACGGCTGCGGCTGTCTCGCGCAGAGCCCGATGCTGGGGTGAAAGCACCCGCCGCCTTCAGCGCAGGCAGTCGCAGGGAGTCGGGCGAAAATCGGTCACGTGGCAGGCTTCCGGGGAGCACGGGATCCCGGGATGGGTGCGCGCCGAACAACAGCAACGTTCGCCCGGGATGACCCAGTCGATGATCATGTGGATGCGATGGATCGGGCTCGCGTTTTCGACCTGATGTTCCCTGCGGTTGTTGATTTCCCAGAGTTCGCCTTCCCCCATCGGCTGGCGGCGTCCGTCGATCGCGAATTTCACGTTGTCGTGCGTCACCAGCGGCACGTGGACACGGTGAGAGTGGGCGAGGCTGAACACCCGGTCCATGTGGGGTGCAATGACCCCGCCCGGGGATAGCCGAGCCAGGAGCATGCGAATCGGGTAAGCCTGCCCGCGCCCGTTCGACGTGCCTTCGTGCCCGGGCGGCGGCTGGTAGTGACGGCGAATCAATTCGAGCACCGGCTCGATGTGCTCGCGCAGCGGCGCAAACTGTGGGTGAGCGGTCGGCTGCGCATGACGAAAATCCGCGTCGAACAGCAATGGGATCGTCCTCGTGTGCTGGTGCGCCTTGAATTGGGTCTGCCGCCAGTCGTCGCGATTCCACTCCTCTTCGGCGATTGCGAGGACGCAGCCCGCGCAGGACGGAAACATCCGCCCTGCCGAGCAACAGGAAATCACCCTTGAAATTCATGGAACTATCGCTCTCGTAGTCGCGCAACTTCGATGACCGGACGCTATTTTGGGGACTGCGTTTCGACGATGCAGGACCGATCGTAGAGCGTTTCCGGGGTGATGTCCAAGTCGCCAGACCAGCAAACCTTGCCTAAGGCAACATACCGAGGTGATGGTCGTCGCGTGTCCGGACATGCGTTACTGCTTCGATGAAGTCATCTCCTGACACACCGAGCACTCCTTCTGGATCGATCGAATGTTACTCGGCGCATGGCCAGGTCGACACTTTCCGGGCAGTCAGCGCCCAGGGCCGCCTATCCCGCTCGCCGGCAATTGTGCTAAAACGCCGCTAGCGGCTGTTCGGACGCACCGCGGGAGGAGCGATGAACCGGATTCTGGCTGTGGCAGCGCTGGCGCTTGCCGCGATTGCGGCGCAGTTCGCGAACGCGCAAGGGAGCGCTGCGGGCATGAGCGGCGTCACCGACATGCAGGCACTGCGCGACGCCGTGAAGACCGATAAAAAGGCGTTCGTCGCGTCGCAGCTTGCGTTGTCGCCGGCGGAAGCGAAAAAGTTCTGGCCGCTCTACGACCAGTACCAACGCGCGCTCGACCTGGTGAACCAGCAGCGGTCGGTGACCATCGTCGGCGAAGTTTCACGCGACCGGCCGGCGTCGAATGCCTACGCCAAGCAGCTTGCCGCGGCGACGCTGGCGGCCGGCGAGGGCGAGATCCGCGCGCGGCAGAAGCTATATCGCCGGCTGGTGCGGGCGCTACCCGCGTTGAAGGCGGAGCGCTACCTGGAGCTCGAAGCGAAGATCCGGGCGGTGCAGGCCTACGATATCGCCTCAACGATCCCGCTGATCCACTAGCCGGTGGCTCCTTGCCCGGCGATCACGTCGACGCAATCCACATGCCTGGAAGCGGACGCAACATTGGTCGCAGCATTCGTCGCGGCGCCTGCGCGTGCGGTTCCGGTCGCGGCGGCCGGCGCCGGGTCATTCAGGCGGGCTGCGATCGTGAGCGCGGCGCCGGCGTCTTCTGCAGCGACATGCGCCGGCCACGCCACGGTTGCCGCGAGGGTGAGCGCTGCCAGCGCGGCGGCCGCGAATGCGAATGCGACTCGGGGAGTGTTCGGTTCATAGCGGCACATCGTGGGTCTCCTGGGATCGGGTCCGTTGCCATTCGTCGATTCGATGCGGCGCGGCGTCGTTTCGGATTCATCGGCGGCGCCGGCTGCCCCGGATGAACACCCGCCAAGTGGACATTGTTCCTCGTTCGTGTAGAATCCCGCGCTTTTCCGGGCGGCGAGCGGCTCCCGCGTCCAGCGGAATCCCGATGCCTGCCTTGCGGTCGGTCTGGCCTGCTTGCTTGTCACCAGAAACCGGACATGCAGCGGTGGCGCCCGTTCAATGATCAACCCTAGCCTGGAGACACCATGTCGAAGCTGATCCGTCTGGCCATGCTTGCCGCAGGCCTGATGGTCGCCGTGCCCGGCGCCGTCATTCCGATCGCCGCACAGGCGCAAACTCCACCGCCGGCGACCGGCGCCACCACTGCTCCCCCTGCCACCACTGCTCCCCCTGCCACCACCGCTCCCCCTGCCACCACCGCTCCCGATGCAGGCACGGCCGCGCCCGCTCCCGATGCCGGGGCTGCAGCAACAGCTCCGGGGGAAACGCCGGTCGCGGTGGCGCCGGTACCTTCGGCCAAGTCCGAAAACGTCGTCGACAACCCGTACGGGCTCGAGGCCATGTGGAGAGGCGGCGACCTCGTCGCGCGGATCACGCTCCTCATCCTGGCAGTCATGTCGATGGGCAGCTGGTACATCATCATCACCAAGGTCTACGAGCAGTCGAAGATGGGAAGCGCAGGCGCGCGCCGCGGACAAGCGTTCTGGATGCGCGCCATCCATGCAGAAAGGCGCCGACAGCCTGAAGAAGGGGAGCCCCTATCGCTTCATCGCCGAATCCGGCCTCGAGGCCACCAACAAGCACGAAGGGCCTGCTCGGCAACGTCGATCTCAACACCTGGATCACGCATGTCGATCCAGCGCGCGATCGACAACGTGCAAAGCCGCACGCAGGACGGCCTCGCATTCCTCGCGACCGTCGGCTCGACGGCCCCGTTCGTGGGGCTGTTCGGCACGGTGTGGGGGATCTACCACGCGCTGACCGCCATCGGCATCGCCGGCCAGGCCTCGATCGACAAAGTCGCGGGCCCCGTGGGTGAAGCGCTGATCATGACGGCGATCGGTCTTGCGGTCGCGGTGCCGGCGGTGCTGGGCTACAACTGGCTCATCCGCCGCAACAAGTCGGCGATGGAGCACGTCGCGAGCTTCGGTGCCGACCTGCACGCGGTGCTGCTGGTCGTCACAGCAAACTCCCGGCCAGGGCCTAAGACCATGGCGATGAGCGTCGGCCCGGCCGGCGGCGACGAAGACGAAGTCGTCTCGACGATCAACACCACGCCGCTTGTCGACGTGATGCTGGTGCTGCTGATCATCTTCCTGATCACCATCCCGGTTGTGCACCACTCGATCCCGGTCCAGTTGCCGAAGGAGCGCAACGAGATTCGCGAGACCAAGCCCGAGAACATCGAGATCTCGGTCGACGCGAAGCGGTCGCATCTACTGGAACGACCTGCAGCATCACGACCACCGGGGCGCTCATCGATCGCCTGAAGAAGATCGCGGTGCTGACGCCGCAGCCCGAAGTGCAGATCCGCGGCGACGGCGCGCGCGCAATTACGAAGGCGTCGGGCGCGTGATCTACGCCTGCCAGCGCGCGGGCATCGCCAAGGTCGGCTTCATCACCGAGCCGCCGCCGCGCGGCGGCTGAGCGCTCACGCCGGACTCAACGCGCGAAGGAGGCAGATCATGGCAATGAACGTCGGCTCGGCGGCGGATCGGACGACCCCGACGTCATGATGGACATCAACACCACGCCGCTGATCGACGTGATGCTGGTGCTGCTGGTCATGCTGATCATCACCATTCCGATCCAGTTGCACTCGGTCAACCTCAACATGCCGACGGGCAATCCGCCGCCGCCGCTGGTGCTGCCGGAGGTCGTGAAGATCGACATCGACGACGCCGAGCACGATCTACTGGAACGGCGAAGTCGTCGCCGGATCGCGCCGCGCTCGAAGACAAGCTCAGCGCGTGCCGCCGCGCAGGCCGTGCAGCCCGAGATCCACCTGCGGCCCGACAAGCTGGCCAAGTACGACGTCGTCGCCGCCGTGATGGCATCGGCGCAGCGGCTCGGGCTCACCAAGATCGGCATCGTCGGCAGCGAGCAGTTCATCGAGTAGCCTGCGCGATCGCCCTCGCGAGCGCGCCGGCAGCACGGAGTCACACGCAATGGATTTCGCAAGGCAGCAGCGAGACCCGACCCGGCACGTGATCGGGATCAGCTTCGTCGTCCTCGTCCACGTGCTGGTGATCTAGGCACTGCTGACCGGGCTTGGCAGCCAGGTCGGTGAAGATAATCAAGAAGCCGCTGACGGCAACGATCATCAAGGAGATCAAGCTGCCACCGCCGCCACCGCCGCCGCCACCGCCGCCGCCCAAGCGCGTCGTCGAGCCGCCCAAGGTGGTCGAGCAGCCTTTCGTTCCGCCGCCCGAGATCCCGGTGCCGACTCCGACTACGCCGCCGGTGATCGCCGCGCCGGTGATGACACCGCCGACCGCGCCTGTCGTCATCGCGCCGCCTGCGCCGCCTGCGCCCCCCGCGCCGGCGAAGCCCGCGATCCGCAAGGGCGTTTCCTGCAGCAAGCGCGAAGCGCCGACCTTCCCGCGCGAAGCTATCCGGGCGCAGATCCAGAAGGGTCGCGTCGAGGCAATCCTCACCATCGACGGCAACGGCAACGTGTCGAATATCGATATTGTCGAGTCGCACCCTGGGCGGGTATTTGACCGGGCGGTCCGCGACACGCTATCGGGTTGGAAGTGCGCCGCCGAAGGCACCCCCTACAAAGCGTCGGTCGAAGTCAACTTCACCTTGAAGGACGAGTAAAAACAGGGACGGACCACGTTTTCCAGTTACTGAAAACGTGGTCCGTCCCTGTTTTTACGTTCCTACGCGCGGCGCCAGGTAATCCAGGTGGTTGTCCACATCCCGGCGCCGACGATGCCGGCGAGCAGCGCGAGATCGGGGAGCGTGACCGGCTTGACTGCAAGGAGCCGGAAGGCCTCGCGCGCCAAGTCGACAGCGGCGCCCGGGAGCGTCACCGCAAAGCCCGCCACCGCGACGGTCCACAGAATCGCCAGCACTGGCTTGCGCCAGGGCAGCGACCGGACAGCCGCGGGCAGGGCCACCATCACGCGGGCAGTAAACCCGTCGTCCACGATGTAGGCGTCGGCGTGTTCGCGCGATTGTCTCGCGAGCGCGGAATCCAGCCAATCTCTGGACGGGGTGGTTTCGCCCAGATCCGCCGGTGTACTCATGTCGCGTCTCCTTGTCCTTGCGGGGCCCAGGACGCCAGCGCAGTCCGGAGTTTCTGCTTGGCGCGGAAGATGTGGGTCTTCACCGTTCCCACGGGGATTCCCAGCACGTATGCGGCTTCCGCGTGCGAAAGGTCGTTGTCATAGCACTGGACAATGGCAGCGCGCTCGGAGTCCGACAATACACGCATTGCACGCCCGAGGTCGAGCCTGAGCGCCGCCGCGTGCGCGTGGTCGCCCCCGACCTGCAGTGGATCGACAGGTGATTCCGAGTCTTCATCGGACACCTCGGCATCGTGATCACCCAGCAGTTCCTCGTGGGGCTTGCGCGCTTGCGCGAGCCAGCAATTGGTTGCGATCCGGTAGAGCCAGGTCGAGAAGCGCGCCTCCTGGCGAAAGGACCTCAGGTTGCGCCAGGCGAGGACGAAGGTCTCCTGCGCGAGATCGTCGGCCAGCGCATGATCGCCGACCGTAAGCTTGCGCAGGCAGGCGCGAACCGTGGACTGATGACGCTTCACGAGTTCCGCGAAGGCATGCCGGTCGTCCGAGACCACGCAGCGCGCGATCAGTTGCGCGTCGGTGACCGCCGCGGTCGGTCCTGACGCCATCGGTCAGCGCACGTTCACGCATGTCCTGCCGGCGGGGGAGGCGGGCTGCGGCGCGCGTCTGCATTCCGGTCCTCGAAGAACCACAGAATGCAATAGCCCGCGCCGAGAAACAGCAGGACCAGGCCCGCCACATTGGGCGTCCCGTCGTCGAGCATCGAATAGAACGACAGCCCGAGGCCGACCGCGCACAGGATGATGCCCTTGCGCAGGTCCGACCAGGCGGTGCGTCTGCGGAGGAACCGCGCCTGCTCGTACAGCGGCGCCGAACCGGCCGCCGCCGGTGCCGCTGCGGCACCGGCCATTGCGCCGGGCGGCGCCGCGGGTGACGGTCCCGCCGCCAGCGCGTCCATTGCCGCCGTCGGCGACACAACGCCCTTTTCCGCCAGCTTCAGCATCGTCTCGTTGTGCATCCGCGTCTTGCGCAGCTTGTACAGGATCAGAAGTGCGACCAGCAACAGCGGCGTCAGGAACACGGTCATGACAATCAGGAATACGAACAGCGCAGATCCCGGTGCCTCGTGTGCAAGCTGAGCCCACGAGTCGGAATCCCGGTTGTGCTCGAGCCCCTGGATGCGGATGCGCTTGCCGTCCTTCAGGATGCCGAGGCCATGGGTGTCGATCTTCACTTCCACGTCGGTCTTGCCCGCTTCACCGTCGGCGTCCGGGCTCGATTCCTTGGCTTTGGCGTGGCTTGCCGGCGGATTGCCTTCGGGCGCAACCGCGGCCGCTTGGCCGGTGCCGGGCGCGGGGGGCTGTCCAGTATCCGATTGGGCGAGCGCGGGGCTCACCAGGGTCGCAGCGAGTTCGGTGACCGCCTGGGGCAGGATCGCCCAGGCGATACCTGCGGCAAGAGCGGCGCCGAGCACGAGCCGGCGCAGTCCCCGGCACTGCGGGGTGACGAACGTGCAATCCATGGAGACTCCCTCCGGTGACATGGCGGTTGGATGCGCCGGGGAGCGCCGGCGGATTCAGCGGCAGAACTCGAATGAGCGCGCACTGCCGAGAGGCGAAGCTCCGCATACCCCATGCTATTATCGCCTGCGACCTCCGACTCGCGGCGACACGCCACAGCGCAACTTCCTCGATGGCCGACGCCACTTCTTCGCACCTCGACCAACGGAATCGCCGGCGCTACGCCGGCCAGCACTGCGCCTGATGGTCCTGCGCCGCTGTAGTCTTCTGCGCATCGTCCTCGCCGCCGCGTTCCTGCTCCTTGCGATGGTGGCGCGCGGGCAGGACGCCGGCGATACCGGCACCGTTACGCTCAACTTCGTGAACGCCGACATCGACGCGGTCGTCAAGGCCGTCGGCGAGATCACCGGACGCAATTTCCTCGTCGATCCGCGGGTCAGGGGAACGGTCAACATCGTGTCCGCGCGCCCGGTGCCGAAGGCGCTCGTCTATCCGACGCTGCTTTCGGCGCTGCGCATGCAAGGTTTCGCCGCGGTTGAATCCGACGGCGTGATCAAGATCGTTCCCGAGGCGGAAGCCAAGACACAGGGCGCGCCGCTGCTGCGCGGTCAGGCCGGGGCAGCGGGCGATCGGATCGTCACCCAGGTGATCACGCTGCAGCACGAATCCGCGGCACAGATGGTCACGGTACTGCGCCCGCTCGTTTCTCCCGCCAACACGATCTCGGCGTACATCCCGAACAACGCGATCATCATCACCGATTACGCGGATAACCTGAAGCGCATCGACCGCATCGTTGCCTCGCTCGATCATCCGCCCGGCGAGCCTGTGCTGGTGCCCGTCAAGAACGCGTCCGCGCTCGACATCGTCGCCCTGCTGAATCGACTGCTTGCCGAGGGCCCCGGCGCGCCTCCTGCGGCCGACGCCCAGCAGCGAGTAACGCTCGTCGCCGACCCGCGCTCGAACAGCATCATGGTCCGGTCGGAGAGCGCTGCGCGAACGGCGAGCGTGCGCCAGTTGATCGAGGAGCTCGACACGCCGCAGCGCGAAGGCGGCAACGTGTACATCGTCTACCTGAAGAACGCCGAGGCCACCGAGGTCGCGGAGACGCTGCAGGGTCTCTACGGCGGCGAGACGCGGGCGCCGCGGCTTGCCCCGAGTCCGGGCGGCGCGACGGCTGCGGCACCGTCGATGCAGTCGGCGGTTGCTACCACCGCCTTCGCCACCTCCAGCGCGGCCACGACACCGTTGCAGGGCGCGGGCAACGCGCCGACGGCATTCGCGGCGGGTGGCGCGGTGATCCAGGCCGATACTGCGAGCAACGCGCTGGTGATCCGGGCTCCCGAGCCGGTGTACAACAACCTGCGCGCAGTGATCGCACGGCTCGATACACGGCGCGCACAGGTGTTCGTCGAGGCACTGATCGTCGAAGTAACTTCTGACAAGACCGGAGAATTCGGCATCCAGTGGCAGGTGTTGACCGGGGCCAACAAGAATAATGTGCAGGGCATCGGCGGCACGAACTTCGGCGCGCGCGGCAGCGGCACCAACATCATCGACGCATCGGTGAATCTCGGCAGCGTCGGCAACGGCCTCAATCTCGGCATCATCAACGGATCGGTGACCATCCCGGGGCTTGGCGTTATCAGTAACCTGGGCTTGCTCGTACGCGCGCTCCAGGGCGATGCGAACGCGAACATCTTGTCGACGCCGACGCTGTTGACGCTCGACAACGAGGAGGCAAGGATCATCGTCGGCCAGAACGTCCCGTTCATCACCGGGCAGTACGCGACCACCGGCACCATCGGCACCGTGCAGCCGTTCCAGACCATCGAGCGGCAGGACGTCGGCGTCGTGCTGCGGGTGCGGCCGCAGATCACCGAGGGCGGCGCGGTGCGCCTTGGCATCTACGAGGAAGTGTCGAGCGTGCAGAACACCACGTCGACCGCGGGTCCCATCCTGTCGAAGCGCGCACTGGAATCGACGGTGCTCGTCGACGACAACCAGATTGTCGTGCTGGGGGGGCTCATCCAGGACAGCCTGACCGACAACGCGCAGAAGCTCCCCTGGGCGGGTGACGTGCCGGTGCTGGGGTCGCTGTTCCGCTACGACACGCGCGAGCGCCAGAAGACCAACCTGATGGTGTTTCTGAAGCCCACGATCATCCGTGGGGCCGTCGGCGGCACTGCGACGACGACCGAGCGCTACGATTACCTGCGCGACGCGCAGCACGACATCGCACCCGAGGAGCGATGGTTCTGGAAGGACCACAGCGCGCCACAGTTGCCGCCGCAAGGGACGATGCCAGGCGAGGTCGCGGCACCTACCCCCGCAACCCCCGCTGCGCCGTCACACTAGCGCGGCCCGCGGCTGAATCCGCACCGAGCCGTGCCCGCAGCGACTCCCGCAGCCTTCGATGAAACGCTGACCGCGCGCATTCCGTATGCGTTTTCGCGCGCGCACGGCGTGCTTGCCTGCCGCGTCGAGGGCGACGCCGTCGTCGTGCTATTGCGTCCGGATGCAACCGTCGAGGGCATGGCTGAGCTGCGGCGGGTGCTGAACCGCCCGCTCGCAACGCAGCCCGTTGCAGCCGCAGCCTTCGCGGCCGAGCTCGCCCGCGCGTACAACCAGGCGGGCGCAGCGCTCGCGATGAGCGAAGGGCTCGCCGGCGACACCGATCTCACGCGACTGATGCAGGAGTTACCGTCCTCCGAGGACCTGCTCGACGACAGTGCGCAGGCGCCGGTGGTGCGCATGATCAACGCGCTGCTTTTGCAGGCTTTGCGCGAGCGCGCGTCGGATCTGCACTTCGAGCCCTACGATGCGCGTTCGGTGGTGCGCTTTCGCATCGACGGCATGCTGCGCGACGTGATCGAGCCACCGCGCGGGCTGTACGCGGCACTGGTGTCGCGTCTGAAAATTATGGCCGGGCTCGACATCGCCGAGAAGCGCCTGCCGCAGGACGGGCGCATTGCGCTCAAACTCGGCGACCGCCAGGTCGACGTGCGGATGTCGTCGCTGCCGACAGGCGCGGGCGAGCGCGTGGTATTGCGGCTGCTCGACCAGGAGGCGGCGCGGCTGGATCTCGCGATGCTCGGCATGAGCGCGGCGACGCTCGGCCAAATCGACCGCGTGATCCGCGAGCCTCACGGCATTCTGCTCGTGACCGGCCCGACCGGTTCGGGCAAGACGACGACGCTCTATGCCGCGCTCTCGCGCCTGCCGCGCGGGACGACGAACATGATGACCGTCGAGGACCCGATCGAGTATGCGCTCGACGGCATCGCGCAGACGCAGGTGAATCCCCGCATCGAATTGACCTTCGCCCGGGCGCTGCGCTCCATTCTGCGGCAGGACCCGGACGTCATCATGATCGGCGAGATCCGCGACCTCGAAACCGCGCAGATCGCGGTGCAGGCATCGCTCACCGGTCACCTGGTTCTGGCCACGCTGCATACCAACGATGCGGCGAGCGCGATCACCCGGCTCGCCGACATGGGTGTCGAACCCTACCTTCTCGCATCATCGCTGCTGGGCATTCTCGCGCAACGGCTGGTGCGCACGCTGTGTCCCGCTTGCCGCACCGTGAGCGCGCCCAGTGACGGCGAGCGCAAGCTGCTGCACTCAATCGGCCTCGACAATGCCACCGGGCTCTGGACGACGCCGGGCTGCGCACAATGCAACCACAGTGGTTTCGTGGGACGTACCGGCATCTACGAATTCCTGTCGGTCGATGAAGCTCTGCGGCGGCGGATCCACGACGGCGCGGGCGAGCTCGCGTTGCGCGACGCCGCGCGCGCGGCTGGGATGCAGCGCCTGCGCGAGGACGGAGCACGGCTCGTGGCGAACGGCGCGACTTCGCTTGCCGAGTTGACGCGGGTGACGCGCGAGAGCTAGGGCCCGCATGCGCTCGCGGACATAGTGTGAACAGGCGCTAATCGCATCCCGATCATGGCCGCATTCCGTTTCGAGGCCGTCGACGCGCAGGGTCGGCTGCGCCAGGGACTGCTCGATGCCGAGAACCCGCGTCTTGCGCGCGAACGTCTGCGCGCCGATGGCTTGCACCCGACTGCAGTGGAGCCCGCACCCGAGCGCGCCGACGCGCTGTCGCGCACGCGGCTCCCGGCGTCGTCGGTGGCGTTGCTGACGCGCCAGCTCGCGACGCTGGTCCAGTCAGGGATGCCGCTCGCCGCTGCGCTCGCCGCAGTTGGTGAGCAGGCCGAGGACGCGCGCGCGTCGACGGTTCTCGACGCCTTGCGCGCGCAGGTCATGGCCGGCGAAGCGCTGCCTGCGGCGCTTGCCCGCTTCCCGCGCACGTTCTCGCCGCTGTATCGCGGGCTGGTGGGTGCCGGCACCGAGACCGGACGCCTGGCGGAAATCCTGGCCCGGCTCGCGGACTACCTGGATGCGCGGCTCGAACTGCGCCAGAAGTTCATCGTCGCGCTGATCTATCCGGCGCTCGTGACGGTGATCGCGCTTGGCGTGATCGCGGTGCTCCTCGCGTACGTGGTCCCGCAGATCGTTTCGGTCTACCAGCAGAGCCGGCAGACGCTGCCGCTCCTCACCCGCGCGCTGATCGCGACCAGCAGCTTCTTCCGCGCGACCGGGTGGCTGTGGGGAGCCTGCGCGCTCCTCGCCGTGATTGCCGTTGCGATCGGCTGGCGCCGCGAACGCGTACGGGCGAGGGCCCACGCGTGGCTGCTGCGCGTGCCCGGCGCCGGCCGCCTCGCGGCGAGCCTCGATGCGGCCCGCTATGCGAGCACGCTGGCGATCCTCGTCGGCAGCGGTTCGCCGCTGCTGCGCTCGCTCGCGGCAGCGACCAGCGTGATCCGGCTGCTCCCCCTGAGCCGCGCCGCGCAGCGCGCCGCCGATCTGGTCCGGGAGGGAGTATCGCTGTCGCGTGCGCTCGCCGATCAGCGGGTGTTTCCGCCCGTGCTGATCCACCTGATCGCCAATGGCGAGCAGAGCGGGGCGCTGGCGCCGATGCTGGTGCGCGCGGCGCAGGAGCTGGAGCGCGAAGCTGAGCGGCGGCTGGCGTGGCTCGCGGCGCTGATCCAGCCGACGCTGATCGTCGCAATGGGCGCGATCGTGCTGGTGCTGGTGCTCGCCGTCATGCTGCCGATCGTGACGATGAACCAGCTCGTGCGCTGAGGCGATCGGTGCCATACGAGGGGATCGCGATGACGGCGAGCGTGGCGAAAATGATGTGGGAAGCGAAGCCGATGCGCACGCCAACGCCGACAGGGATCGCAGCTGGTGGCGCTGACAGCGCTGCTGTTCATGGTTGCCGGAGCGCCAATGCCCGCAGTCGCCGGCACCGAGGGAATCCCCGATCGCTTCGATCCTGCGCGCAATGCCCAGCGCGACGTGGCACAGGCGGTGGCGATCGCCAAGGCGCAAGGCAAACGCGTCATCGTCGACGTCGGCGGCGAGTGGTGCTCGTGGTGTCACATTCTCGACCGCTACGTCGCGACGCATCGCGCCGTCGCGGACGAGATTCGGGCCCACTTCGTCTGGGTGAAGGTGAACTTCTCGAAGGCGAACCGCAACGAAGCAATCCTGTCGCGTTGGCCGCGGATCGAAGGCTATCCGCATATCTTTGTGCTCGATCGGCACGGCAGCCTCGTCCTGTCGCAGGATACGGGCACGCTCGAAGTGGGTCAGAGCTACGACGAGAGGCGCTTTATCGCGTTCCTCGATCGCGCGCGCCGCTGATCACGTTGCCTGCGCCTGCCGCGCGAGCGCCCAGGCGACGTGCTCGCGCACCAGCGGCGATGGGTGGTCCAGGCGCGCGCGGAGCGCTGCAACGATTGCCGGATCACTCGGAGCATTGCCGAGCGCGACCGCGATGTTGCGCAGCCAGCGCACATGGCCGATGCGACGGATCGCGCTGCCTTCGGTGCGGCGCAGGAATTGGTCCTCGGTCCATGCGAAGAGCACCGTCAGGCGCTCGCCGTCGAGGCCGTTGCGGATTACGGCAAAATCGTCGATGCCGGTGGGCGGCGCATCACGGTTCCAGGGACAGACGAGCTGGCAGTCGTCGCAGCCGTAGATGCGGTTGCCGATGAGCGGCCGCAGCTCCTCGGGGATGGTTCCTTCGAGCTCGATCGTCAGGTAGGAGATGCAGCGCCTCGCGTCGATTTCCCAGGGCGCGACGATGGCGCCGGTCGGGCAGCGTCGATGCATGCGCTGCAGGTGCCGCAGTGCGCCGCGACCGGGCGCGTCACCGGCAACGGCAGGTCGGTGTAGATTTCCCCGAGGAAGAAGAACGACCCCGCCTCGCGCGCATCAGCAAGGTGTGCTTGCCGCTCCAGCCGAGCCCGGCCTTGCGCGCGAGCTCGACCTCCATCACTGGCGCCCAGTCGGTGAACACGCGGTAGCCGAACGGCCCGACCTCGTCCGCGATCCGTGTCCGCGAGCCGCGGCAGACGCCCGCGCAGCACCTTGTGGTAGTCGCGCCCGAGCGCGTAGCGCGCGACGAAGGCCTTGCGGCGTCGGCGAGGACCCCGCGCGCCGGGCGGGCGCGTGCCGGCCAGTAGTCCATCCGCGCGGAAATGACGCGCAGGTGCCGGGAACGAGCTCTGCCGGCCGCGCGCGGCGTCACGCCTTGGCGCAGCATATAATCGATCTCGCCCGCCAACCCGCGTGCGAGCCACGCTTGAGAGCCGCGCTTCCTCGCCGCGAGGTCGGTGTCGGCGATACCGACCGCCTGGAATCCCAGCTCGCGTCCCCAGTCGTGATCCGCTGCGCGAGGTGGGCCCAATCACGCTGTCCCGCGGTATCGATGCTGGCGGCGATTCGAATCGTCGGCCATGGGAAAGGCTACTCTACGGGGCGATGCCCATCGCAATCGACCTGAGGCTCGATCTTCGCGATGTCGCGGCGACCGAGCGCTCGGCGCGCGCCTCGCGCCGGGCACTAGACGGCGGCATGCGGCTCACTCTCAGGGCGATCTGGGCAGCGGCAAAACGACCCTGATTCGCGGCCTGTTGCGGGCACGCGGCGTTACCGGCCCGGTGAAAAGTCCGACTTATACCCTAGTTGAACTTTACGCTGTTTCGAGATTATACTTTTACCACTTTGATTTTTATCGATTCCACGATCCGGGCGAATGGGAATCTGCGGGACTGGCGGACTACTTCGGCGAGCGGACGATTTGCCTGGTCGAGTGGCCGGAGCGCGTCTGCGGGTTGTTGCCGCCGGCCGATCTCGCGCTCACCCTTGCTTACCCCGCGCGCGGGCTCGGGCGCTCGCTGCATGCCCGGGCGTACGGCGCGAAGGGTGAGCGGTGTCTCGCCGCGCTTGCCACCGGAATGAAGCGGCAATCCTGAGTTGCGCGCGCATCTCGCGCCGGCGTGCATTTCGCTGGCTGCTGCTGCCGCTCGCGCAATGCGCGGCGCCCGCGATTGCCGCCGACGCGAGGGGAATCGCCACGGCGCGCCTGTGGCCAGCGCAGGAATACACCCGCGTCATCTTCGAAGCCAAGGCGCCGATCGAGCATCAGCTCGTGATGCTGCACCATCCGGAGCGTCTGGTGCTCGATCTCGCGCGGATCGGGCCGTCGCCCGAGTTGACGGCGCTTCCGTCGCGCGTGGAGCGCTCCGACCCGTACATCGCTGCCATTCGCGTCGGCACCCCTTCCGACGGATTCCTGCGCGTCGTCCTCGATCTCAAGTCCGCGGTGCGCCCACAGGTGTTCTCGCTCCCGCCGGTGGCCGAGTACGGCTATCGCCTGGTCGTCGATCTCTATCCGATCGTGCCGGTCGATCCGCTGATGGCCTTCCTCGACCGCGAGGAGCGAGACAACTCCGCGGCAAGCGCCGGGATCGGCGCGGAAAAGCCGCATCCCGATGCGCGGGCCGGTGCCGGTGACAGGCACCGCGCCGACCCGGCGCGCGAACGGCGCATCACGATTGCGATCGATCCGGGTCACGGCGGTGAGGACCCCGGTGCGATCGGCCACCGCGGCACCTATGAGAAGAACGTCGCGCTGGCGATCGCGCGCCGGCTGAAAGGCGTCCTCGACGACGATTCACGGCTACGCGTCATGATGACGCGTGACGCCGATTACTTCGTCCCGCTCGCGCAGCGTGTCGCGAGGGCCCGGCGGGTGCATGCGGACCTGTTTGTCTCAGTCCATGCCGACGCATTCAGTGTTCCCACCGCGCGAGGCTCGTCGGTGTTCGCGCTCTCGGAACATGGTGCGACCAGCGCCGCTGCGCGCTGGCTCGCGCAGCGTGAAAACGCAGCGGACCTGATCGGCGGTGTCGACCTCGGGGTCCGCGATCCGGTGCTAGCGCGTACACTGCTGGATCTTTCGCAGACCGCTCAGATCGCCGACAGCCTGAAGGTCGGCCGCGACGTCCTGGAGGAGCTCGGGACGCACAACGCGCTCCACAAGTCCGTCGTCGAGCAGGCGGGCTTTGCGGTGCTGAAGGCCCCGGACATCCCGTCGATACTCGTGGAAACCGCGTTCATCTCGAATCCTGACGAAGAGCTCAAGCTGCGCGATCCGCAGCACCAGCAGCGCTTCGCCGAGTCGATCGCCGACGGCATCAAGGGCTATTTCGCGAAGAGTCCGCCCCTCGCCCGCGCGTAATCCTGTGCCGCGCTTCTTCATCACTTTTGTTGCGCTGCTCGCGCTCTTCTTCGGGATCGAGCTGACGCCCTGGGCTCAGACGTGGGTCGTAACACCCTGGACCGACGCGGTCGCCCGCATCGCGACGGCAGCGATGCACCTGGTCGATCCGGGCGTACGCGCGAGCGGCAACGTCATCAGCGCGACGACGGGGTCGTTCGCGGTGTCGATCGAGGCCGGCTGCAACGGCGTCGAGGCGACGCTCGTGCTGGTGGCGGCGATGCTCGCTTTCCCGGCAACCGGGCGGCGCCGCGCGGCCGGGATCACCGTCGGCGTAGTCGCAGTACAAGGGCTCAATATCGTGCGCGTCATCAGCCTGTTCTATCTCGGGCAGTGGAGCCTCGACGCTTTCGAATGGGCACACCTGTACGTTTGGCAGGCGTTGATCATGCTCGACGTTCTGATCGTGTGGCTGTTGTGGGTGCGTCTCATCCCCGGGCATAATGGCGGCCACGCAGCGCCCCCGCGCGCAGCGGTTGCGTAGCGCGCCGGCGATCCCCGCAGGTATGTCGCGATTCGTCCTGCGCACGCTCGCGTGGTTGCCGCTCTGCTTCGCAGTCTGGTACTTCGCCGCGCCGATCCTGCTGGCGCCGGTGACGTGGATCGCGCGCGCACTGGCAGTTCTCGCGCTCACTTCGATCGTCCATAGTGTCGAGCAGGCGGCGGCAACGCTGACCTTCGTGACGACGTTGCGGCCGGGAATGGCGCTCGCGCGCGGCGTCGTCACCGTCGACGTCAATCTTTTGCTCTATTCGTTCGGCCTGCCAATGTACGTGGCGCTGACGCTCGCCGCGCGCGAGCGCGCGTGGAAGCGCCATCTCGTGGTCGGCTACGCGGTGTTGCTGCCGTGCGTCGCGTGGAGCGTGCTGGGCGACTTCCTGAAAACCGTCGCGATCACCGCCGGGCCGGTGGTGGCGTCACAGGCCGGCTTTGCGCCGTGGCAGCGCGAGTCGATCGCGTATGGCTACCAGTTCGGCGCGCTGATCCTCCCGGCAGTCGCGCCGGCAGTCCTCTGGCTCGCGACGCACAGCCGCTTCCTCACCGCGCTGCGGACGTAATGCCGGGACGCACCACGTGTTCCGACCGGCGCGAATTTACCGAACCGAGCGCCAAAACGTGGTGCGTCCCGGTATTACGCGAGTCCCGGATTTAGCGCTTGCGCTCGCGCTCGCGGTCACGCAGCAGCTTGCGCTGGACCTTGCCCGTTGTTGTCATCGGCATCGCGTCGATGAACTCGAATTCCTTCGGATACTCGTAGGGCGCGAGGAAGCGCCGCACGTGCTGCGCCAGGTCCTCCTCGAGCGTGGGACTGGGCGAGTGCCCCTCGGCGAGCACGATGAAAGCCTTGACGACGTTACCGCGCAGCGCGTCGGGCGAGGGGACGACCGCGGCGTTGGCCACGGCCGCGTGGCGCACCAGGCAGTTCTCGATCTCGGAGGGTCCGATCCGATAGCCCGCGGCCTTGAACATGTCGTCGGCGCGGCCCTGGTACCAGAGGTAGCCGTCCTCGTCCATCGATGCCATGTCGCCGGTGCGGCACCAGTCACCCGTGAATTTGCTGCGCGTCGCATCCGGATTGCCGGCGTATTCGAGGAAGAACACCGGATCCGGCGTACCGTCGGGTGCAATGCGGTGCACCGCGACGTCGCCTGGTTCGCCACGCGGAACTTCGTTGCCTGCGTCGTCGATCAGCATAATCCGGTGTCCCGGATAGGGGCGGCCCATCGAGCCTGGCTTCACCGGCCACAGGCGGTGCGAGTTGCCGACGATGTAGTTCATTTCGGTCTGCCCGAACATCTCGTTGATCGTCACCCCAAGCGCGTCGCGCGCCCATTCGAATACGGCGGTGCCGACCGCCTCGCCCGCGCTCATCACGCTGCGGAGATTGACGTCGAAGACCTCACGAGGACGCGGGAACGCTTTCATCATCAGCTTGAGCGCGGTGGGGAACAGGAATGTGTTGCGTACCTGGTAGCGCTCGATGAGCCGGAATGCGCGCTCGGGATCGAAGCGGCCGCGGTAGCCGACGATCGGCTGTCCGAAGTAAAGCGTGGGCAGCAGCGCGTCCATCAGTCCGCCGGTCCACGCCCAGTCCGCCGGCGACCAGAACAGGTCGCCAGACTGGGGAAACGTGTCGTGCGAATGGATGAACCCCGGAAGATTTCCGAGTAGGCATGAATGCGGCATCAGCGCGCCCTTGGGCGGCCCTGTCGTGCCGCTGGTGTAGATGAGTAGTGCGGGATCGTTCGGGCGCGTCACGGCCGCGGTGAAATGGCGCGATGCGCCCCCGATGAATTCATCCCACGTAGCTACGCCCTCCGCACTCGCCCCGGCGACACCAAGGACCTGTTCGAGCGCGGGGCAGCGAGCGCGCACTGGAGTGACATTTGGCAGCGACTGGCCGTCGACGATCGCGACTTTCGCGCCACTATTCTGCAATCGGTACTCCAGCGCTTCGGGGCCGAACAGGAATGAAAGCGGAACCATCACCGCGCCAAGTTGCCAGCCTGCGAGGTGGGCGATCGCGGTTTCTGGCCGCTGGGGCAGGATCAGCGCGATCCGGTCGCCGCGACCGACCCCGGCGTCGCGCAGCGCATTCGCCAGCCGGTTCGCCTGCTGCTGCAGATCCCAAAACGTGAACGCTGCACGCGTGCCGTCCTGGTCCTCCCAATAGAGCGCGAAACGCGCGCGATCGCCAGCCCAGCGGCCGCAGCAGGCTTGCGCGAGATTGAAATCCGGCGGAACCTCCCAGCGCCAGCCGGCGTGGATCTCGGCGTAGCGATCGATGGACATCCAGCCACCTATTCGTAAGAAGGAGACGTAAAACAGGGACGCACCACGTTTTCAGATTCATCCCACCAACACCGCCGCGCCAGGGAAACGTGGTGCGTCCCTGTTTTACGGAAAACGTGGTGCAATCCGGTTTTACGACTTTACGGGATCATACCGCGGGGGAGGCGTCCTCGCGTGGGGCGGTGGGAGTGCGTGTTCGCGGATCGAGCGGCTCGATCGCGGTCCACACCCATTCCGCCTGCTGCTCCACCAGGCGGCCGAAGCGGATCGAGTATTCCGCGCTCGACGCCCTGAGCAGATAGCGTCTGCCGGGCTGGTACTCGATTGCAGGAATGATCAACGACTGCACGATCGGTTCACCTTCGCGAGTGCGCAGCGCGAGGAGCAGCCCGCCGAAGCTGCGGCCATTGATCGTCGTTCCTTCGCCGTTGATCGAATAGGGATCAACGTTGCGCTTGTGCTGCTCGGTCAGGCTTACCGAGCCGATCGTATCGGCGATGATCTGGGCACCGATCTCGGCGCGGTCGGCCGACGTGCGCTTCATTCGCCGGATGATGCCGAGCGTCCAGCGCGTCTGGCCGTGCGGATGCAGCGCCACCAGCGTGCCGAGCGTGACCGCATTCGCCACCTGGATCGGCGCCACAAGCTTGAAGCCGGTCTGCGACAGGTCACGAAGCTCCCAGGGGCCGCCAGGCGCTGCGTGTGCACCGATTCTCCGGCGCAGAATCTCCCGCTTGCGCGTTGGCTCGTCGCGAATGCGGCCGAACACAGCCAGGTCCATGGTGCTGTCGAAGCTGTCGCCGTCAAGGTTGGCGCCGAGGACCGGTTGCTGAGCGTCCGCCTTGAAGAACGCGGCAATCTTCACGAATCCGACGACGGCGTCGATGTTTCCGCTCGCCGCCACGCGCTCGCCGCGGCGCGGGATCGGCTTGTATTCGGGGTCGACGAGTGCGGCGAGCTTGGCGAAGAGACCGAGCTGGTCGCTGCGCCGCGGCGTGCGGGTCGACAGGGGTTCGCCCTTGATCTTCTGCTCGAGCATGACGACGTGCTGGACCATCACCGCGTGCAGCGGCCGCGTGTCGAGGAACAGGACCCGGCTTTCCAGCGGACCGGGCGTCCGCCGGCGCAGGCCGTCGCGCCCGGCGAGATCAACGAAAAAGGCATTAGGCGCCGAGGGCTCGAGCGTCAGGCGCAGGGGCGCGCACCAGTCATCGAGCTCGCCCCAGATGAACTCGACCTGCCGCGCGGTGAGACTGCCGGCGTTCATCAGGTGCAGCACCAGGGTCCGCAGGTACTGATGCTCGATGGTAGTCGTCCCCGCGTCGCTCGCGAGCGTAACCGGCTCGCGCTCGATCTGGCGCGAGCAGGCCAGCGTCATCAGACCGTGCAGCTCAGACCACTTCGCGGGAATCCATTGCTCGTGCCGGAACAGTCGGATGCGCGCGTCGAGGGCGAGGTGCATGACCTGCCGGCACCCGAGCTCGGGCAGCAACTGCTGCCAGCGCGCGCTCTGCGGCCGATCGAGGATCTCGCGCGCAAAGGACTGGTAGGTGAGCAGGAACGCCTGGGTAAGCTCGAACAGTGCGGACCACAACTGGTTCTCGATGCGCGAGCTGCGTGTCGCGTGATCGAGGTACTGGGAGACCAGCGCCTGGCGACGGGACGCGGTCTCCGCGTCGACGTGAAACACCGCCTGGAGCCGGTTCGCGGTGCGCGCAATGGACTTGCCCGCTGCCTGCTCGAGTTCGGCGGTGATGTCGGCATGGGCCGAGAGTACGTCGGTCGGCGACAATGTCGACAGCCAGCGCGCCGCGTTCCGGGCGTCCGCCAGCGGGTCCCGCGTTGATTTCCAAAATCCGAACATCGTAAGTCGTTGGGCGTCAGTGGCAGCGGCGCGAGGGGGATGTGATTGTGCCAAGCATCCACGGTGGGCGCGGTTCCGTCGGCCGATCCGCGGTTCGCGCCGATTTCTCGGGCTAAATCCCTGCAAGATCCGGACCGGCAGCACCGACCGGGTTTCCGATCAGCCTGGCGGGGGTTTAGCCCGCTGGCACGCATCCTGCATGAGTGCGTTCCGTGGAGCACAAGGCGCGGATTTCAGCGTGTGTGCGTCCCGCGGTCACGCGGCGGGCTCGCACTCCGCCTGTGCAGGACAAACTGTACCGGGGATCCGCGCGATCGCAAGGGAAAAATAGACATGGGAATCCTCATCGACGCCCCGTCACGGCGCCAGGACGCGGCGGGAATGCCCGCGAACGCACCCGCCGTCGCCAGTGTCGGCGAACCGGCCGGCGCGCTGCACATTCGCGAGGTCGTGCGCATCACCGGTCTGCGCCGCGAGCAGCTTTACATGTGGCAGCGCCGATATGGCTTTCCGTCGCCGCTGCGCGATGCTTTCGGCGATCGAGTCTACCCTGCGGACCAGGTCGCGCGCCTCAAGCTGATCAAGCAACTGCTTTCCGAAGGCTGGCGCGCCGGCGCGGTGGTCCCGCTGACGGATTCGGCGCTGCAGTCGATGGTCGGCCTCGCAGTGGCCGATCCGACGCCGGTGCCGGCCGAGATCTCGGGCGCGGCGCGTCTTTTGGGCGAGCACCGGATCGGTGAGCTGCAGAATCACCTGTCCAAGCTGCTCGTCGGCCAGGGTCTGCGGAAATTCCTCGAGCAGACACTGATACCGCTGAACGAAGCCGTGCACGAGCGCGTCGTGCGCGGCGAAATGCAGACCTTCCAAGAATTGCGCTTCTGCGATCTTGCGCAGCGCCTGCTGCGCGACGTGACAAGGCTGGTGCGCCCGACACGCGACGCACGGCAGATCCTGCTTGCGACACCTCCCAATGATCCCAACCAGCTCGGCCTCGCGATCCTCGAGCTCCTGCTGTTCACGGAGGGCGTCAATTGCCTGATCCTGGGCACCGGCGTCCCGGCACAGGAAATCGCGGGTGCGGCCGCGGCGTACCAGGCCGCACTGGTCGTCCTGCTGTTCGACCGGGGGATTTCAGGCAAGATCGCAGGCCAGGAGATCCGGTCACTGCGCCACGCGCTGGCCGCCGAAGTTCCGCTGCTTGTCAGTGGTCGCGCAGTGAACCTGCTGGCGAAGCCGATCGATCAGGTCGAGGTTGCGGCCGACTTCAATTCGGTGATGGCAGCGCTGCGCGCGCGGGGCGTACTGCCGTCTGCGCCGGTCGCACGCGCGCCGGAGTTGCAGGGACGCGTCCAGCAGGCGTAGATTGCTGCGCGTGGACACGCGCAGCCCAAATCCGGCGTCGCAAGCCTCGACACCGGCCATCACTTGCCTCGGCGGTGGACGCCGCAGCCTGTGGCATGTACTCGCGATGGTCCTTGCGGTGGCGGTCGCCTGGCTGATCTTCACTGCCTACCGCCAGCCCGGGTTCATCCTCGACGTCGCGAGCCTGAGGCTCTGCTAGGGCTCGCTCGAGCCTTCGCCTGCCCTCACGGCTCGTTCAGAAAGTCCTCGAGCCGTCGCCGATCGCGCTTGGTCGGCCGGCCTTCCCGGATCGCGCCGGGGGCTTGAATGGCCTTGCGCGCGGCCAGAGTCTGTTCGCGGAGCGCGAGGCTTTCGGGGCGCTCGAGGTACATCGACGCAGCGAATACGGCCGAGCGCCGCTGGCTGTGCACTTCGAGGATCTCGACCTGCCACCCGAGGTCCTGCTTTCGCACACTGACCTGCATCGCGATCCGCACCGGATGCGCGGGCTTGACGCGCTCGCCGTCGAGACGAGCCTGCCCCGATTCGACCGCCTGCGCCGCCAGGCTGCGCGTCCGGTAGAAGCGCGCCGCCCACAGCCACTGGTCGAAGCGCACGCGTGCGGCGGCCGGATCGCCGGAACCGCGGCGCGTCATCGCTCCGCGGTCATGTCGACCAGGGCGCGCATCCATTCGGCCACGGCGGTCGCTTCGGCCTCGCCCTCCGCGTCCAGCGCCGCGATGACTCGCACGCGATCGCCGGCCGGCCGATTCTGCGACAGTTTGAGCTTGGCTTCGACGCGTTGGACCGGCATGCGAAAGGCGACGATCGCCGCGACCAATGCATCGCGCGCGTCGGGCGGCATCGAGAACGTCCATGGCCGCGCCCGTAACGACTCGAAACGCTGCACCAGCGTGTCGAGGACGCCGCGCGCCTCAACCGGGTCGTCGAGCACTTCGATCGCGCCGTGCGCGTGAACGGTCGCGTAGTTCCACGTCGGAACTGCGGCCTCGGGGCGGGCGTACCACGACGGCGAGACGTAGGCATGCGGTCCGTGGAAGATCGCGATCGAATCCACGCCTGCAACGTGGCGCCAATGCGCATTGGCACGCGCGACGTGTCCGATCAGCGTGCCATGGGGTTCACGGTCGGCGACGAGCAGCAGCGGGATGTGCGAGATCAGCGGCTCGGGCGCGGCCGGCGTCACCAGGGTCGCGAACGGGCGGTCGTGGATGATCCGCGCGGCGATTGCGCGCTCGGTCGCGGCGAAATGCGCGGGCGTGTAGAGACTCACGCCGGGTCCGCGGCGAGCGGCAGCGTGTAGATGGTCATCGGCAGCGCGGAGTTCTTGTCGAACGTGGTACCCGCCTCGACGCCGATCCGGGCGATCGCCTCGGCGCTTGGCAGCTTCGCATAGCGCGAATGCATCGCCCCGAGCGCGAACTCGCGGCCCGAGCCCGCGGCCCAGAACTGCGAGTACTCGAACACCTCGCGCATCGAGAACACGCCGAAGATCCCACTCGCGTTGGCGATCAGCGCAGTGATCTGCGTCGATTCGTAAGGGTCGTCTTCCTCTTCCTTGGGGTTCAGGTAATGCTGCTCCTTCAGGATCGGATGGAGCTTGCTGAAGGTTTCGAAGATCGCGGCCTTGTTCGAGAAATCGAGATCGCCGTGCTTGGCGAGCAGACTCTGGAATACGAGCTGGTGCGCCGCTGAACCGCACAGGCCGATGCAGGTGCCGCGGTAGCGGACGATCTTGTCGTAGCTGCGGTCGTGGATGGCGGCAAGGCGCGTGTCGCCGAACGTCGTCAACGAGTCGGCGGCGATGGCAGCCTGGCCGCCCTTGCGGACGACGACGAGCGTGGTCATTGCGGAGCGGAGCGGGAGCGGCCGGGAAGGTCGCGCGAGCAGGAAAGGAGGTGGCCATTATACTTCGCCGTCGCCAAACCGAAGTTGAGCATGGGTACGTTCCGACTCGTCCTGGCGCTTGCCGTGCTCATCGCCCACATCGCGGCGACGATCGGGCCTTCGGCCGTCAACCGCGAGTCGCTGCACATACTCGTCTGGTCCGGCGAGGCGGTCTTTGCGTTCTTCATCATCTCGGGCTTCTACATGAGCCTGATCATCAACGAGCGCTACGCGAAGCTGCCTGGGGGCACACGCCGCTTCTACCTGAATCGCGCGCTGCGGCTGTATCCGGTGCACTGGGTGATCCTCGCCCTCTACGCCGCATACTTCCTGCATTCGGGCAGTCCATCGTTTCTCGTCGGCGACCACCGCGAGCCGCTCGCACGCTGGCTCTATGCCGTTGTCAGCAACACATTTTTCTTCGGCGTCGAGGCGTTGCCGATCACCAGTGCCACGAACTGGCAGTTTGTCGTCGGACCGATCTGGTCGTTGAGCATCGAGGGCTACTTCTACCTGCTTGCCCCCTTTGTCGTCGGATGCAGGCTGCGAACTCTCGCGCTGCTCTGCGCCATCGCGCTGCTCTTCAGGCTGGGTCTCTATTGGGCGGGCACACCACTGTTACCCTGGCGCTACTTCTTCTTTCCCGCCGACCTCGTGTTCTTCCTCATGGGCAGCCTGTCGTATCGCGTGTATCGGTGGATTGAATGCAGGCGGCAGCACGCCCGCTGGGTCGGCGTCGGCGGAGCCGCCGCGGCCGTGCTGCTGGCGATCTGCGTCGTGTCGCCGCCGCTTTGGACTGCGCCCGATCTCGATCAACCGCTGTGCTGGCTCTTTTACCTGTGCGTATGGATCGCCACGCCGCTCGTGTTCGCGCTCACGCGAAGCTGGCGATTCGACAACCTGCTGGGACAGCTCAGCTATCCGGTTTATCTGTCCCACGTGCTGGTCATTGGTGTGGTCCTGCAGCTCAATCTGGGCGGTCTGGACAAGGGATTGGTGGCGACACTGGCGACGCTCATCCTGTCGGTAGCGCTCTACGCGCTGGTCGATCGTCCGCTCGAGCACGTCCGAAAGCGGATCGGCACGCTGCGAGGCGCGTGGCACGCGACGCCGGAAGCGGTAGCGCTGCGCGACTCGGGCTGACGCGGCCCTCGGCTCGTGCGGCGAAGCGCGGCCAACGATGCTTGCTCTGGAAGCCGCGAGGCTCGCAGCGTCACGGGTCGGTGTGGCGGGCGACGCCGGGGTCCCCAGCGCCCGCCGGGATTTCGGCCTCGCGCGCGCAGCGTTCCAGCAACCGGCGATGCATCGCGCGAACGGCGTCGCCGGTCGCTCCGATGAGATGCGCATCGAGATCCGCGTCGGTCGCCCGCTGGTTGCGCATCCCCGCCTCGAGGAAGCGGTCGACTTCATCGGCACGCTGCTGAGTATCGAGTTCCAGAGCGAGGCGCCGCGCGATTCGCTGCACGACGCTGCGCCAATCATCGAGAAGCTCCGGATAGCTCGCGTGCGTGAAATCAACATTGCCCGAGTCGACAAATGCCTCGATGCGCTGCATGTAGGTAAGCCACAGGGCGAGTCCGTCGGCCACCGCCTTATCGCCGTGCGCCTCAAGGGAGCGCGCGACTTCGAGCGAGTTGCGCACCGGCACCACGTAAGCCGGACGATATCCGTTGTCGCGCAGCGCCCGATGCCACAGCGGCGCGACAACGCAAATTCGCGGGTCCTTGATCAAAATGAGCGGCGCGTTGCCGTATTCGGTCGTGAGCAGCTCGCGCGCATCCGCGAGGAACTCTTCTACGATCGGACCCGAGGTCGGAAGATCGAAGTCGACGCGATCCCAGGTGCCACCGAGGTACTGGAGCAGTCGCGCGTCGAGGTGGTTGACCGCTTCCGTTTCCCAATAGCCTTTCGGATTCATCCCGAGCCGCGCCGCGACCAGCCGATCGGGGAGGGCGGCGCCGCACAAATTGAGCGTCCTTGCGAAGGCCGAGGTGCCGCTGCGGTAAATGCCGAGCACGACGACCGCGGTCCTGGTGCGGGGCTCGCGTGAGGGCGCCTTCTGCGCAGCGTGCTTCGTGGCCACCGTGCTGGCACGACAAGCGGCGGCAGCAGCCTTGAGCACCGGCACCGGAATCCGGTCGCCGCGGGCAGCGCTGAGCGCCCTGCGCAGCAGCACGCCGCGATTGAGGTGGTGCTGCGGGCAGAACTCGTTGGCCGCACTGGCATCGCGTGTCAGCGCATCGGACAGGAGCGCCGCCGCCATGCCGTCGAGCGCGCTCTGCGCGGGAAGCGCAGACTCCGGCTCCTCGCTTCGATTGCCGCCGAAATAGAGCTGCCGCTCGACGACGACCGGCTCCACCGCTTCGGCCAAGCGCACGCACAGATCCCATCCGCGATGCTGTGCGATGTCGCGGTAGCCGCCATGCTCGCGAAAGAGACTGCGCTCAACGAACAGATTGCCGCTCGAGCCTGCGACGTCGCGGTTGAGCAGCGTGAAGCTCACCGGCTCGTAGCCATCGAAATCGCGCGGCGGCACGGTCGCGGAGCCCGGTGACTCGCTCCTGCCGGAGGCGGTGCTGTCGGCATCGCCGGCGTACGCGATCCGGGAGAATCCCCAGAGCGGCGTCGAGCGCGCGATCTCGGCAACCATGCTCTCGACGCGGTCCGGCGCGAACCAGTCGTCGGCGTCCAGGAACGCAACGTATTGTCCGTCGGCACGCTCTGCTCCCTCGTTCGCCGCCTGCGCTTCACCGCGATGCGCACGGCGGAACAGCTTCGCAGGAAACGGAAGACCGGAAAGGCAATCGGCGACCGTGGAGGCAGTCCCGTTAGTCGAGCCGGCGTCGATGACGATCAGCTCCATGTTCGCGTAGCGCTGCGCGGCGACCGAGGCAACCGCCCGCGCGGCCGAGCGCGCGCCGTCGTGGATCGGCAACACGACGCTCACCGATGTCGCGATCGCGAGGCTCGCCTTGCGTCGGCGCGTGCGGTCGAGGTAGGCGGTGACGAGCGCCTCCTGACGCGCGTCGGCGCCGGGCGACAGAAACTTGGCGAGCACAAGGCCCAAGTTCCGGCGAACGCCAGGGTCCGTCCAGTCTGTCCGCTCCGCAGCCTCCCACAGGAGATCGAGCGCTTCGCGATAACGCATGCGCTCGAACTGCAGAACACCGAGCATGTGCAGCGACGCAACGTGATCGGCACTGGCTTCGATCGCCCGGCGATACAACGCCTCGGCCCGCGTGAGCGCCCCCGCACGATGTGCGCTCAGCGCTTCGACGTGCAATGCATTCGGCGCGGCTGAACCGATGCGCCCATGACACTGCTTGTAGCGCTTGCCGCTGCCGCAAGCGCACAACTCGTTGCGGCTCATCGAACCGCCGTCCGCGGGGAAGCGCGGCTCAGAAGCTGCTGCACTGGAAGAAGCCGCGAGTCCGGATGCAGTTGGTGAACACAGCTTCATGCCGCGCTCGCTCGACGCTGTCCTTGTTCGCGAGCCGCAGTACGCAGTCGCGCCACGGGTCGGTGTCGTTCTTGTAACCCAGTCGTTCACAGGCGGGTCCGTAGACCTTGATCATGTCGTCGACTTCGCTTTGCATCGCTGCCGCGCGGTCGGCTTGCGTGGCACAGCCTGAGACGAGCAGGAGTAGTGCGGATAGAATGAATGCGCGCATTGGGCTCTCCAGAAACTTGAGTGCGAACCGCGTGGCGGCAGATTCCGGTTTTCAACAGCGGGCTTGCATTGCAGGTTGAGTCGCAAATCCCGCAGGAGCAGCGACGATTGGAGCCGACGGGATCAGTCGTGGTTCCCAGTGGGCAATCGCGAACTGCCAGAATTGCCCGATGGTACCCGGACAGCGCGCCGGCGCGGCCTGGCCGAGGAAGTCCCACGCGGCGAGCAGGGCAGGCAGTGGATCTCCCAGCAGCGCGTGTGCCCGCGTTTGCTTCGACAATTTGGCGCCGCGCGAGTCGACCGCGACGGGAATATGCAGATAGCGTGGCGCATCGGTGCCGAGTGCTGCGTGCAGGAACATCTGGCGTGCGCTGGACGCAAGGAGATCGGCACCGCGTACGACGTCGGTAATGCGTTGCGCGGCGTCATCGACGACGACGGCGAGCTGGTAGGCGTAGAGCCCGTCGCTACGGCGCACAACGAAGTCGCCGACGTCGCTGGCGAGATCCTGTGATTGTGCTCCGAAGTTGCGATCGACGAAGCCGATCGGCCCTGCGGGAACACGCAGGCGCCACGCGAGCCGCGAACCCGGGTCACGCCCTCCGGAGGCACGTCCCGCACGCTCACGGCAGTGCCCGGGATAGACGCGCTCGCCAATCCGGCTCAGCGGCGCGCCGGCGAGTTCGCGGCGGGTGCAGGTGCAGGCGTAGACGCGGTTCGAGGTCCGCAGACTTTCGAGCGCTTCTGCGTAAGCCTGTCTGCGCAACGATTGCCGCCACACCGGGCCGTCCCGGATGAAGCCGAAGCGCTCGAGTTGAGCGAGGATCGTGTCGGCCGTCCTGGGGCGCGCGCGCGCCGTGTCGACGTCCTCGATGCGAACCAGCCAGTGCCCCTGCGCTGCGCGCGCATCGGCGTAGCTCGCCATCGCCGCGACGAGTGAACCGAAATGCAGCGGGCCCGTGGGTGAGGGCGCAAAACGCCCGCAATACTTTGGGCGCAATGCCGATGCGGTCGCTGCCACCGCAGGTCGATTACAGGTTGGAGCGGCCGATCGACCGGGGCTTCAGTTCGGCGCGGCGGCCACGGCCGTGCGGACTACGTTCGCCTGCGATGGCGCGTAAAGCCTCTCGGCAGCGACCACTGCCGTCGGATAGTCAGCTTGTCCGAGGCTGCCGTTGTAGCGGCCGAGCGCGCGATAGAGGTCGCCTTTTTCGGCATCGAGGTAGTAGCGCAGGATGGTGCAGCCGTAGCGCAGGTTGGTGCGCATCTGGAAGAGATTCTGATCCCGCGAGCCGATCTGCCGCACCCAGAACGGCATGACCTGCATATAGCCGCGTGCGCCTGCGGAAGAGATCGCGTATTTGCGAAAATTGCTCTCGTGATGGATGAGCCCGAGCACGAGCTGCGGATCGAGGCCGGCGCGTCGCGCTTCGTAGCTGACCGCAGCGAGCAGGTCGTGGCGCTCGCCCGGGTCGGGAATGCGCGTAGCAAGCCGGGGTGACAGGTCGGTGATCCAGCCGCGGACTGCCGGCGCGTTCGCGTAGCCGAAGGGCGGCGGGTCATCGGCGATCGAACGCTGCAGCCCCATCACGACCGACGCGGAAAGCTGCTCCTCGACCTGTGCGCCGGCACGGGCCGAGGGTGCGGCGAGGACCACCGCGGCGAGAAGCACTGCGAGCAGCACTCGCGACAATCGAGGCGTTGGTGTCACGCGTTCTGGCTCCGGTGCTGCATGGTCGCTACGACTTCAGCGACGGCCACGCGGGTGGCGGTCGTCTCGCGCCGGGACTGGATCTCGACGACGCCGTCGTTCAGCCCGCGCTCGCCGATCGTAATCCGTTGCGGGATCCCGATCAGCTCGAGGTCAGCAAACATCACGCCAGGGCGCTCGCCGCGGTCGTCCAGCAACACCTCGATCCCGGAGCGCTCGAGTTCGTCGTGCAGGCGATCGGCAAGTTCCCTGACCGCCGCGCTGCGCTCGTAGCCGATCGGCGCGATCGCCACGCCGAAGGGGGCCATTGGCACCGGCCAGATGATGCCTCGCTCGTCATGGTTCTGCTCGATCGCGGCGGAGACCACTCGCGTCACGCCGATCCCGTAGCACCCCATCTGGACGAATTGTGCCCGTCCCGCCGCGTCGAGGAAGGTGGCGCCCATCGCTGTAGAGTACACATCGCCCAGTGCAAACACGTGACCGACTTCGATTCCCCGGACGATCGCGAGCCTGCCCTTGCCGTCGGGTGACGGATCGCCGTCGACGACGTTGCGGAGGTCGGCGATTGCATCCGGCTCGCGGCAATCGCGCCCGAAGTTCACGCCGCGCAGGTGGAAATCAGCCTCGTTGGCGCCGCAGACAAAATCGCTCATCGTGGCGACCTGGCGGTCGGCGACCAGCGGCATGCCGGCAGGGATGCCGACGGGGCCGAGGTAGCCGGGGCGGCAGCCGGTCGCCTCGACGATCTCAGCATCGGTGGCCCAGCGCCACGTGCCGATCGCGGGCAGCTTGCCGATTTTCACCTCGTTACCCATGTGATCCCCGCGCAACAGCAGCATCTGTACGCGGTCCTGCGCGTGGATCAGCAGGCACTTGACCGTGCGGGTGAGCGGCAGGTCGAGGAGCTGCGCAACCTCGGCGCAAGTCGCCTTACCTGGCGTCGCGACCTTCTGCATCGCTTCCGCAGGTGCCGGGCGCTCCGCAGCGGGCGCGAGGGCCTCGGCCTGCTCGACGTTGGCGGCGTAATCCGACCCATCGCTGTACGCAATCGCGTCCTCGCCTGATTCGGCGAGCACCTGGAATTCGTGCGACGCGAAGCCGCCGATTGCGCCGGTGTCGGCCTCGACCGCCCGATAGCGCAGGCCGAGCCGCGTGAAGATCCGCTCGTAGGCCGCGTACATGGCGCGGTACGACGTCATCAGCGCATCGCGATCCGTGTCGAACGAATACGCGTCCTTCATCAGGAACTCACGTCCGCGCATGACCCCGAAGCGCGGCCGGATCTCGTCGCGGAACTTGACCTGGATCTGGTAGAGGTTGACCGGCAGTTGGCGGTAGCTCGAAATGTCCCTGCGGACAATGTCGGTCATCACTTCTTCGTGCGTGGGGCCGAACAGGAAATCGCGCGCCTGCCGATCCTTGATCTTCAGCAACTGCGGGCCGAACTTGTCCCAGCGCCCGGTTTCCTGCCACAGCTCGGCGGGGACGACGTGTGGCAGGTAGCTCTCGAGCGCGCCGGCGCGATTCATCTCCTCGCGGACAACCTGCTCGACCTTGCGCAACGTGATGAGACCGAGCGGCAGCCAAGTGTAGATGCCGGCGGCGACCTTCTTTACCAGCCCGGCGCGCAGCATCAGTTTCTGGCTCGCGACCTCGGATTCGGCGGGGGCTTCCTTCAGTGTATGCAGGTAGAACCTGGAGACGCGCATTGCCGCCCGTTCCTGAATGCATGATTTAAGACGTTGATTTTACCGTGCTTTCGCGCGCCCCACCGCGAGGAGCGAGCGCGGACCACGAAACGCGGGTCGTGGCGAAGTCGCGGCGCCGCTAGAATCGCCCGGTGCCCGCTCACGACGACAGTCTGGAGCTCATTGCCGATCCGCGCGACTGGCCCGGAGTCCCCTCGACCGACGACGCGGCCGCCCGGGTCCAGGCGCTGGTCGGGGCGAGCATCGGAGCCACAACGACGAGCGACGAGAACGCATTGCGCGAAGCTGCAACGCGGGGGCTTCGCGAACTGATCGTACGCGAAGACGGAAGCGCGCTCGCCAAGGCATTCAACGAAGCGCCGTCGGTCGAAGTCGCGCGGCAGACGTGGCGGATCCTCGAAGGAATCGACACCGCGGCCGATCCAGCGGCAAGCGCCCTGGCGCGGGTCCTGTTCGCAATGCCCGTCGTCATCGTCGCAGGCGTTGCCCGGGACGCCGGGAAGGAGGAGACCGCCCGCTGCGACGCGGAAGTACCGGTCGTAGCGCATGCGCCGGCACTGACGCTGCCGGGTCGCATTGCCGACACCGCAGCGCTTGCGGCATTACTGCGCGAGCACGGTGCGCTGGGCGGCTGCGAATCCTTCGCCCTGTCGCCAGCGCTGGTGAGCGCCGACACGATCGACCTCGCGCATTTGCCCGCACTTCTGGCCGCGAGTCGCCTCGACGCGCGCACGAATGCGGCAAGCGTGCCGCCGCTCGACCTGCCGCCGGCCGACCTCGAGCTCCATGCAGGCGGCGAACAACTCTTTGCAGGCGGCGAACGCGTATTCCTGCGCTTTGTCGTTGGCGTCGCGATGACCGCTGCGCGCTTCGATGCCCTGCGTCCGAGCGATCCCGCGGTCTGGGGCATGCCCGTCGCGCGCGCGCTGGGCGCCGGCATCGTCGCGCCGGGGGTGTCGCTGATCGTGCTGGCGCGGGGCGCGCAGCGGCTTGCGGCGGCATTGCGCACCGGTCGCGCCGCCCAGCGGGAAGTCGCGGCTCAGGTCTTCGCCAGCAACGCGGTGCGGAAGCTTCGCGCCAGCACCGGCGAGCCGACCGCGGTCATCAGCGCACATCGCGCGAACGACACGCCGGGAGGCGGTGAACTGCGCCTGTCGCTGTCGTCGCCGTTCGAGCCGCGCGACGCGGAGGGCTTCCGCTGTCCGCTCTACCCGTACGAGCCGGTACGCGACGTTGGGGCGATGCTCGTTGCGTTGCTCGCCGACTGCCGCGTCGCCGACATCCGTTGCCAGCCCGGCGTGCATCCCGACATCGACCCGGCAACCGGGCTACGGCTGCTGTTCAAAGACACGGCGAGACTCGCCCCGTCCGCATTGCACTGACCCGCGGGTGCGCTGCAGAGCGCGGACGGCGCGCTTGGCGCGGCCGGATTCGGCGCGCCTTCAATCGACGAGTGGTGTTCGCGGCGGCGCACTCGCCCGATGCCGCTCACGTCCTCGGTCACCTGCGGATCGCCCAGGTATTCGATGTTGCCGGCGCCCGAGATCGACGCGCGCAGCGTGTCCCCGGCGTAAACGACGACATTGCCGATGCCGCTCACGTCGACCGACGCATGATCGGCATGCAGGTCGTCGGCGCGATACGAGCCCGCACCCGAGATCGAGACCTCCTCGTTGTCGACGCGCCCGGCGATTCTGGCATCGAGCGCGCCGGAACCCGAGACGCGCAACGCCGCTGCCTGCAGATCGGCAATGCGCAATGACGACCCGCCCGACGCGTCGATGGCCAGGGCGCCCGTGTGCAGTGCAGAGGCCTCGAGCCTTACCGCGCCCGAAAGCTCGATCGCCTCGAGTGTCCGGAAGTGGATCGTGACCCGGGCTGCTCGGTCGCGACGGCGTGCGCCGAAGAGCCAGCCCAGGATCTGCGGGTGTTCGTGACCTGCGATGACGAGGGTGCCGTCCCGCACGGTGACGTCGACGGCGCCTGCGTCCGCGGGCACCTGAACTTCGACCGCCTCCGCGTCCCCTTGAACGAGCGTCACCCGGGCCACGCCGCCGACTTCGAGGCGATGGAAAGGCGCGACCCGGCGTGTTTGCTGGACGCCCGCCTCGTCGGTTTCGCCGCGGTTGAGCGTCATCCAGGCCAGCGCCGCGGCAATCACGACGCAGGCCAGGATCAGGACGGGAACCGTGGCGCGATGCATGGGCAGGAAGGGTCGGAGCTTCGAGGTTGGATGCGGGCCGGGGCCCCGGTGGATTCATTCCCGCCCGCTATAATCGCTGCCCGCGGCGCGCGCGGAGCGTCGCGCCGGCGCAACCTCCCCACGCTATCGTCCATGAGCCTCGACCGCGTTCCTGCCGGCGCCGATGTGCCGCACGACTGCAACGTCGTCATCGAGATCCCGATGCATGGCGAGCCGATCAAGTACGAAGTGGACAAGCACACCGGCGCCGTCTTCGTCGACCGGTTCATGTCAACGTCGATGCGCTACCCCTGCAATTATGGCTACATGCCGCAGACGCTGTCCGACGATGGCGATCCCTGCGATGTGCTCGTGCTCTCGCCGGTGCCGCTCATCACCGGCGTGGTCGTGCGCTGCCGTCCTGTTGGCATGTTGAAGATGGAAGATGAGGCGGGAGGTGACGCGAAGATCCTTGCGGTGCCGACCGACAAGCTCTCGACGCTCTACCGCGCGATCGAGACTCCGCGCGACCTGCCCGAAATCCAGCTCGCGCAGATCGCGCACTTCTTCGGCCACTACAAGGATCTCGAGCCCGGAAAATGGGTGCGCATCTCGGGCTGGGTCGGACCGGAGGAAGCGAAGCAAGAGATCGTCGCCAGCGCCAGGCGCTTCCGCGGCGCGCGTCGCAGCGGCAAGGCCTGAGCTCCGGGCCGCCGCCGCCGAAGCTTCGCTCACACCCCTTAAGCGCGTGTCAGGACCGCGCTGCAACGGGTGCGTTTCACGAGGAAACGACGCGCGTGCCGGCGATCCGGTCGTGCAGAAACTGGCGGTCGCGATCGACCAGCGCCCAGCAGTAGTTCACCAGCAGAAACGCCAATGCGTTGCGGGCATGCCCCCCGGCGTGCAATGCAGCGTAGCCGGCGAGCGCGAGCGCAGGACCGATCCATCCGGCGGCATAGCGCAGCAGCGCCTGGCGCCACGCGACGGAACCGCCGGCGTGATCAACCAGACGCAGGCGCCAGGTCTTCTGCGGCAGCGTGCGGCGCCCGTCGCTCCAGCACCAGGCGTAGTAGGCCGCAGCGGCGCCGGCCAGCACGCAAAATGTCATCACGCGGGCGAACAGCGAAGGAACGATCAGGCGATGCGCGCTTGCAACACCCGGGGAGACCAGCGGAAGCAGCGCGAATCCCGCGATGATCGCCATCGCCACCAGCAGCAGCGCTTCGTACAGCAGCGCCCCGATCCGCCGCGCAAGCGAGGCGGTCGGCAACGGTTGCGCAGCAATCTTCGAGAGCGAGTCGCCGGGGGAGACCGTCGACCGGGCGGTCACCTGACGGTGCCGGCGGAGGACAAAGGAGGCGCTGGCGCGGCGGGCGGGCTTGTCGGCACCACAGGGGATTTGGGGGCAGCAGGCGATTTGGCGGCAGCCGGTGCTCCGGGGGCGGGTGGTCGCAGCGGTGGATTAGTCTTGGCGAGCTCGCGTCGCTGCTCGGGCGACATGCGCTGGTATTCGCGCCATTTTTCGCGAACCTCGCTCTTTTTATCGGGCGGCAGCGATTTGAGCGTTTTGTAGTGTGCACGGGCCGCGTCGCGCTGCGCCGGCGAAAGCTCCGCCCACGAACGCATCTGCGCCTGCATTCGCTGCTGCGCGTCCGGGTGCATCTTGGGGTAGCGGCGTGCGATCCCGACCCATTTCCTCTTGGCGAGCGGGCTCAGCTTGTTCCAGTCGGAGGCGAGCGGAGTCAGGACCTGTCGCTCCTGAGACGACAGCTCATTCCACGACGGCGACCTGAGGGCGATCTGGGCCTGTGCCGCCGGCGCCGCCAGGAGCAGCGCGGCGGCGACGACGATCAGTGTTCGAACGATGTCTTGAGCCAATTCTGGAAACCCCGGTCCAGATACGCGTCGATCGGCAGGTCCGAGGCGAGGATCTGTGAATCGATGTCGGCGTATTCCTGGACTTGCTCCGCTGCGTACCATTGTTGCCAGCCGAGACCGATCCCGGCCACCAGCAGTGCCGCGGCAAGCCACCGGACCGCGCCCCTCCAATGACCATGACCGCCGCGATAGCCGCGGCCGCCCGCTTCGGCGAGCGCGAATACGCTGCGGTCGGCGGCCTGCCCTGAAAGCGCTGCCATGGCGCAGGCCCGGGCCTCTTTCAGCCGATACGCAATCCCGGGCTTAAGTTGTGCGATCCCCCGATCGAGGTGGCGGACAAGCTTTCCGGCAAATTCGGCGTCACGATCAGTCATGGAGTCACTCCGCGTGCCTTCAGCATCCGGGCCAAGGCATGGACCGCCCGGGAGCAGTGGGTCTTGACGCTGCCCTCGGAACAGCCCATCGCCGCCGCAGTCTCCGCGACGTCGAGTTCTTCCCAGTAACGCAACAGGAATGCCTCGCGTTGACGCGCGGGAAGCCTCGACAGCGCCCGCTCGATTTCGCCCACGATCCGGCCCTGCTCGGCGAGCAGCGCGGGATCGGCCGTCGCGTTCGAATACGAACGGGCCGGCAAAGTTTCAAGCGGATCGTAATCGTCGTCGTCTTCGCCGCGATTCCCCAGTGCGGACAGGAGCGTCGTCCAGGTCGAGCGCACCTTCTGGCGCCGGAAATGGTCGTGGATCGTGTTCTGCAGAATGCGCTGGAACAGCATCGGCAGCTCGGCCGCCGGCTTGGCCGCATATTTCTCGGTCAGCTTGAGCATCGCGTCCTGGACGACGTCGAGCGCTGCGTCGTCGTCCCGAACGGCGAACATCGCCTGTTTGAACGCGCGGCGCTCGACTTCCGCCAGAAAACCCGAAATTTCCGCTGGAAGAGCCAGTTGAGGGAGTCCGTCGTTGGGCGCGGCGATTATAAGGCCGGGCGCGTGCGCGCCGCCGATGCTGCGGCGAAGCAATCGGGCGCAGTCGCAGTCACTTGACCGCAGAGGGCCTTTGCCCGTAATCTGCCCGTTCCTGGTCGAGAGGCCCGGATGTTGTATTGCAGCAAGGGCCGCAAAAGCTCCCTCCGCGACGCCACGAGCGTCAACGAGCTTCCCTGGAGCGCGGTCGACGAAGCCCCTGGCGCCGCTTTCTATCCGATCGAGCCTTGGCGGGCACGCGCTCCACGCGAGCGTGACCGGCAGTTTTGAGCCGGCTCCGCGCCATGGCGCAGGCGAGCCGACATTGGCAGGCACGAGGCGGCAATCATGCAATTGACGGGTGCGGAAATCCTGATCCGCTGTCTGCAGGAGGAAGGCGTCGAATACGTCTTCGGCTACCCAGGCGGCGCGGTCCTCAACATCTACGACGAGCTGTTCAAGCAGACTCAGGTCAAGCACGTGCTGGTCCGCCACGAGCAGGGTGCGGTTCACGCGGCCGACGGCTATTCGCGCTCGTCGACCAAGGTGGGTGTCGCGCTGGTCACGTCCGGGCCGGGCGTCACCAACGCGGTGACGGGCATCGCGACCGCGCATATGGATTCGATCCCGATAGTCGTCATCACCGGCCAGGTGCCGACCGCGGCGATCGGCCAGGACGCGTTCCAGGAATGCGACACGGTCGGGATCACGCGGCCCTGCGTCAAGCACAACTTCCTCGTGAAGGACGTCGCCAACGTCGCGATCACGATGAAGAAGGCGTTCTACCTGGCAACGACCGGGCGGCCCGGTCCGGTGCTGGTCGACATCCCGAAGGACATCTCGCAGGCGAAAGCCGAGTTCAGTTATCCGAAGACGGTAACGCTGCGCTCGTACAACCCGGTGACCAAGGGCCACTCGGGGCAGATCAGGAAAGCGGTGCAGCTCCTGCTGGAAGCCAAGCGGCCGATGATCTACACCGGCGGCGGCGTGATCCTCAACAACGCCTCGGAGCAGCTCACGCGACTGGTGCGGCTGCTGGGTTTCCCTTGCACGAACACGCTGATGGGTCTCGGCGGCTTCCCTGGCACCGATCCGCAGTTCACCGGCTTGCCGGGAATGCACGGCACTTACGAAACCAACATGGCGATGCAGAACTGCGACGTCCTGATCGCAGTCGGCGCGCGCTTCGACGATCGCGTAATCGGCAACCCGGCGCATTTCTACCGCGCCGACCGCAAGATCATCCACATTGACATCGACCCGTCGTCGATCAGCAAACGGGTCCGGGTCGACGTGCCGATTGTCGGCTACGTGGGCGACGTGCTGAACGAGATGGTGAAGCTGATCGAGTCTTCACCGGCGCGGCCGGACCCGGCGGCGCTCAAGGCGTGGTGGGCCGAGATCAAGGAATGGCAGCGCAAGGACTGCCTCAAGTACGATCGCGCGAGCAAGCTGATCAAGCCACAGCAGGTCGTCGAGAAGCTCTACGAAGTGACGGGGGGCGACGCCTTCGTCACCTCTGACGTCGGCCAGCACCAGATGTGGGTTGCGCAGTACTACAAGTTTGCCAAGCCACGGCGCTGGATCAATTCGGGCGGGCTCGGCACGATGGGCTTCGGGTTGCCTGCCGCGATGGGCGTGCAGCTCGTCAATCCGGGCGCGACGGTCGCCTGCGTAACTGGCGAGGCGTCGATCCAGATGTGCATCCAGGAGCTCTCGACCTGCAAGCAGTATCACCTGCCGATCAAGATCGTGAACCTGAACAATCGGTACATGGGGATGGTGCGGCAGTGGCAGCAGTTCTTCTACGGCAACCGCTACGCCGAGTCATACATGGATGCACTGCCAGATTTCGTGAAGCTTGCCGAGGCCTACGGCCATGTCGGCATGAAGATCGAAAATCCTCGCGACATCGACGGGGCATTGCGCGAAGCGTTCGCGCAGAAGGACAAGCTGGTATTCCTTGACTTCATCACCGACCAGACCGAGAACGTGTTTCCGATGGTTCCGGGTGGCAAGGGGCTCACCGAGATGATCCTCGCCGAGGAATTGTGAGATGAGGCACATCCTCTCGATCCTGGTCGAGAACGAGGCCGGCGCGCTGTCCCGGATTTCGGGACTGTTTTCCGCTCGCGGTTACAACATCGAGTCGCTCACCGTGGCCCCGACCGAGGACCCGACGATGTCGCGGATGACCATCGTCACCAGCGGGTCGGACGACGTCGTCGAGCAGATCACCAAGCAGTTGAACAAGCTGATCGAGGTCGTCAAGGTTGTCGACCTGACCGACGGCAATCACATCGAGCGCGAGCTGATGCTGGTCAAGGTGCGCGCGGCGGGCAAGGACCGGGACGAAATGAAGCGGCTCGCCGACATCTTCCGCGGGCGCATCCTCGACGTCACCGACAAGAGCTACACCATCGAGTTGACCGGAACCGGCGCGAAGCTCGACGCCTTCCTGCAGGCGATCGAGCCCGGTGTGATCCTCGAGACCGTTCGAACCGGCGCCTCGGGGATCGGGCGCGGCGAGCGGATCCTGCGAATCTGAAACGGAGGTAGCGGATGAAAATCTACTACGAAAAAGACGCCGACCTGTCGCTGATCAAGGGCAAGAAGGTCACGATCGTCGGCTATGGCTCGCAGGGTCACGCGCATGCGCAGAACCTGAACGATTCCGGAGTGAAGGTCACGGTCGGCCTGCGCAAGGGTGGCGCATCCTGGGACAAGGCAAGGAAGGCCGGGCTCAAGGTCGCCGAAGTCGGCGAGGCAGTGAAGGGCGCCGACGTCGTGATGATGCTGATGCCCGACGAGAGCATCGCCGAGGTCTACGCGTCGGAGGTCGAGCCGAACATTCGCAAGGGCGGGACGCTCGCTTTCGCCCACGGCTTCAACATCCACTACGGCCAGGTGGTGCCCCGCGCGGACCTCGACGTCGTGATGGTCGCGCCGAAAGCGCCGGGGCACACGGTGCGCTCGACCTATGTCGCCGGCGGAGGCGTGCCGATGCTGATTGCGGTGCACCGCGACGCCTCGGGCAAGGCGCGCGACACCGCGCTCTCCTATGCGGCCGCGATCGGCGGCGCCCGCGCAGGAGTGATCGAGACCAATTTCCGCGAGGAGACCGAGACCGATCTCTTCGGCGAGCAGACCGTGCTCTGCGGCGGGCTGGTCGAGCTGATGAAAGCCGGCTACGAGACGCTCGTCGAAGCGGGTTACGCGCCCGAAATGGCGTACTTCGAGTGCCTGCACGAGGTCAAGCTGATCGTCGACCTGATCTACGAAGGCGGCATCGCCAACATGAACTACTCGATCTCGAACAACGCGGAATACGGCGAATACGTAACCGGCCCGAAGATCGTCACCGCCGAGACCAAGCGTGCGATGCGCGATGCGCTGACGCGGATCCAGACCGGGGAGTACGCAAAGGAATTCATCCTCGAGAATCGGGCGGGGGCGCCGACGCTCAAGGCGCGCCGGCGCCTCACCGCCGAGCACTCGGTCGAGCAGGTGGGTGAGAAGTTGCGCTCGATGATGCCCTGGATCCGAAAGAACAAGCTGGTCGACCAGGCGCGCAACTGACACCCGGCCCGGCGTCTGCGCGAGGGTCGCGCGGGCCGACGGTATACTTGGTTCACCGGTCCGCAGTTGTTCGACCGGTCCGCAGCGGGGAAGGCGCCATGGTGTCAGCGCATCGTCAGAGGGGTTGGCTCGGCCTGATCGGGCTCCTGATTGCCCTTGTTCTCGTTGCCGTCCTCGCGCGCACGATCCTCCGGGAATATGGACTGGCCGGCGCGTCTGCAACGCAAGCGAAGCACGCCAATGCACCTGCCAACGAGGAGGAGGAAGCGGCGACAGTGACGCCAAAGAACGCCCTCGAGCGGGCGCACGCACTGCAGGATCAGGTCAGGCAGCAGGCGATCGACGAAGAGAAGCGCATTGACGCCGCAATTCCCAAGTGACAGAGAAACGCATCGACGCCGCAATTCCCAAGTGACAGAGAAACGCATCGACGCCGCAATTCCGAAGTGACGCCGTCGCCAACCGACGCCTTGCGAACCTATCCGCATCCGATCATTGCCCGCGAGGGCTGGCTGTTCCTGCTCGCCGCTTTCGTCGTCGCAGTGGTCCTGACGCTTGCGTCATGGTGGCTGCTCGCGGCATTGGCGTGGATCGCATTTGTTTTCATCCTGCAATTTTTCCGTGATCCGCCGCGCTCTGTGCCGGTGCAGTCCGACGCGGTGCTGTCGGCGGCCGACGGGCAGGTTGTCAGCGTCGGCATCGCGCGCGATCCGTGGCTCGATCGCGACGCCCTGAAGATCAGCGTCTTCATGAACGTGTTCAACGTGCACTCCAATCGCAGTCCCGTCGACGCCGAGGTGCGGCAGGCGTGGTACCGCAAGGGCAGCTTTGTCAACGCGGCGCTCGACAAGGCGTCGGAGGAGAACGAGAGGAGCGCCCTGCACCTGGTGACTACGTCGGGCGCCGACGTCACCTGCGTCCAGATCGCGGGGCTCATTGCCCGCCGCATCCTGTGCTACGCCAAGCGCGGCGATCGCCTCGCGCGCGGCGAGCGCTACGGCTTCATCCGCTTCGGTTCGCGCGTCGACCTTTATCTGCCGCACGACGCGATCCCCGTCGCCCGGGTCGGTGACCGGGTTCACGCGACACGGTCGATCGTCGCGCAACTGCAGTAGCGCCGCGATGCACGACGACTACCTGCACGAACGCGTGCTCCTCAAGAACCGCGTGAGGCGGCGCGGGATCTACCTGCTCCCCAACCTGTTTACCGCCGCGGCACTGTTCGCAGGTTTCTACGCGATTGTGCAGGCGATGAACGTCAATTACGAGCGCGCCGCTGTCGCGATCTTCGTGGCGATGGTGCTGGACGGCCTCGACGGGCGGGTGGCGCGGATGACCCGCACCCAAAGCGCGTTCGGCGCCGAATTTGACAGTCTCGCCGACATGGTGAGCTTCGGCGCGGCGCCGGCGCTCGTCATGTACGAATGGACGCTGCGCGACCTGGGGAAGCTCGGCTGGGTCGCGGCGTTCGTCTATGTCGCGGGCGCTGCGCTACGCCTCGCGCGCTTCAACACGCTGCTCGAGGTCGCCGACAAGCGCTGGTTCCAGGGCCTGCCGAGCCCGTCGGCTGCTGCGCTGGTGGCGGGGCTCGTGTGGGTCGTCGACGACCTGGGCTACGATCCCGACGCGCTGCGCTGGGTGGCATTCGCCGTGACGGTGTTCGCCGGTCTGACGATGGTGAGCAACTTGCGTTTCTACAGCTTCAAATCGATCAACCTGAAGAAGAGCATTCCGTTCGTCGCGCTGCTGCTGATCGTGCTGCTGCTGGCGCTCCTCGTCTACCAGCCGCCGCTGATCCTGTTCGTCGCCTTTGCGGCCTACGCCGTCTCGGGCTATGTCGTCTCCGGCTGGCAGTGGTTGCGGCGGTGGCGCGCCCGCACCCCTGGCTCGAGCTGACGCGGCACCCGACCTGGCGCGGCAAGGCACTTGCGTGCCACCCGGGATTCGGTTAGGCTCGGTTCGTCATGAGTAGCGACTTCTCCGCCACGGCCGTTCGCACCCGGAGCTTCGGCCTCCGGACCTTCGCGCCCGCACCTCTGCTGGCCGGCCTGCTGCTCCTGCTGCGCCCCGCGCGCAGATAAATCCCCCACCCCTCCTGCAGAGCATTGCCCGCGCCGCCCGGAACCGGGCGGTCTATCCGTTTCCATTCCCGGCGGAGAGCACCATGCACGACCACCTGATCATTTTCGACACCACCTTGCGCGACGGCGAGCAGAGTCCCGGTGCGTCGATGAACCGAGAGGAGAAGACGCGCATCGCGCGCCAGCTCGAGCGGCTGCGGGTCGACGTCATCGAGGCGGGATTTCCCGCGTCCTCGAATGGCGATTTCGAGGCCGTGCGCGATATCGCGAAAGCGGTGCGCGACAGCACCGTCTGCGGGCTGGCCCGCGCCAATGAGAACGACGTCCGCCGTGCGGGCGAGGCGTTGAAGCCGGCGAAGTCGATGCGCATCCACACGTTCATCGCATCGTCGCCGATCCACATGCAGATGAAGCTGCGAATGACGCCCGAGCAGGTGCTTGCGCAGGCGGTGAAGGCCGTGCGCTGGGCGCGCGAGTACACCGACAACGTCGAGTTCTCGCCCGAGGATGCCGGCCGCTCCGAGCCCGATTTCCTCTGCCGCTTGCTCGAGGCGACGATCGCCGCGGGCGCCACGACCGTCAACATTCCCGATACCGTCGGCTACACGATGCCCTGGCAGTTCGGGGCGCTGATCGCGTCGCTGCGCGAGCGCGTTCCCAACGCCGACAGGGCGATCTGGTCCGTGCACTGTCATAACGACCTCGGACTCGCGGTCGCCAATTCGCTTTCCGCCGTCATGAACGGCGCGCGCCAGGTCGAGTGCACGGTCAATGGGCTGGGCGAACGCGCGGGCAACGCCTCGCTCGAGGAGATCGTGATGGCGGTGCGCACTCGCAAGGACGTGTTCCCGTGCACGACGCGCATCGACACGACGCAGATCGTCGCGGCGTCGAAGCTCGTTTCCGGCGTCACCGGCTTCCCGGTGCAGCCGAACAAGGCGATCGTCGGCGCCAATGCGTTCGCGCACGAGTCAGGCATCCACCAGGACGGCGTGCTGAAGCACCGCGAGACCTACGAGATCATGCGCGCGGAGGATGTGGGTTGGGGCGCGAACAAGCTCGTCCTCGGCAAGCTCTCCGGCCGCAATGCGTTCAAGACGCGGCTGGCCGAGCTTGGCATCGACCTTCCCGGCGACGAGGCACTCGCAGTCGCCTTCGCGCGCTTCAAGGAGCTCGCCGACAAAAAGGGCGAGGTGTTCGACGAGGACCTGCACGCGCTGGTTTCGGAAGAGGGGATTGTCCCCGCCCACGAGCATTACAAGCTCGCGGCGCTGAAGGTGACGTCGGAGACCGGCACCGTGCCCCACGCACGCGTCATGATGAGCGTCGGCGACGCGGAGGTGGTTTCCGAGACCGCAGGCGACGGTCCAGTCGACGCCGTGTTCAAGGCGATCGAGCGGATGGCGGGATCGAATTTGCAGCTCCTGCTCTATTCGGTCAACGCGATCACCGGCGGCACCGACGCGCAAGGCGAGGTGACCGTGCGTCTCGAGCGCGAAGGGCGCATCGTCAATGGCACCGGCGCTGATACGGACATCATCGTCGCGTCCGCGAAGGCCTACATCAACGCGCTGAACCGCCTCCACGCCGGCGTAGAAAGGCTGAATCCGCAGATGGCGGCGTAAGCCCGGGAGCAGGGGCCCCGCGCAGCGTGTCGCTGCGCGGCTGGTCGCGGCGCTCGTCATGACGCCGGCGCCGTGCCCGGAGCGGCACCGCCGCCATCCAGTTCACAAACGCGTCTACGCGAGTGAGGCAAGAGACTAAAATCATCATTGCGCCATTTGTCGGCAGGCACTCGCCTGCCGGATCTCTCCCGCGCACCGAAACAAGGACCTCGATGAGCAGCCCCCGCTACGGCCCCGGCATTGAAATCACCGGACGCGTCACAACCGAATTCGCCGAGATCCTGACCGGCGACGCCGTCGCCTTCGCGGCGCGCCTGCAGCGCGCATTCGGGCACCGTCGCGACGAGCTGCTCGCGCAGCGCAATGTGCGCCAGAAGCGCTTCGACGCCGGCGAGCTGCCGCAGTTTCCGGAGCACACACAGGCAATTCGCGAGGGCAACTGGACCTGCGACGGGGTCGGTGCCGACATCCAGGATCGGCGGGTCGAGATCACCGGTCCGGTCGATCGCAAGATGATCATCAACGCGCTCAACTCGGGTGCGAATGTGTTCATGGCCGATTTCGAGGACGCGAACACGCCGCGCTGGGACAACAACATCCAGGGGCACATCAACCTGCGCGACGCGATCCGGCGCCGCATCGACTACGTGTCGCCCGAGAGCAAGGCTTACCGGCTCAACGACAAGACGGCGACACTTTTCGTCCGCCCGCGCGGCTGGCACCTGCCCGAAAAGCACGTCGTCGTCGACGGCCGGCCGATCTCTGGAGGCATCTTCGACTTCGCGTTTTACTTCTTTCACAACGCGAAGGAGTTGGTCGCCCGCGGCAGCGGTCCGTATTTCTACCTGCCAAAGCTCGAGAGCCATCTCGAGGCACGGCTGTGGAACGACATCTTCGTGATGGCACAGGACACGCTCGGCATCCCCCGCGGCACGGTCAAGGCGACGGTGCTGATCGAGACTGTCGTCGCCGCGTTCGAGATGGACGAGATCCTATACGAGCTGCGCCAGCACTCGGCGGGACTCAATGCGGGGCGCTGGGACTACATTTTCAGTTGCATCAAGAAATTCCGCAGCAACCAGGACTTCTGCCTCGCTGATCGCGCGCGGGTAACGATGACCACGCATTTCATGAAGAGCTACGCCGAGCTGCTGATCAAGACTTGTCACCGGCGCAATGCGCATGCGATGGGCGGCATGGCGGCGCAGATCCCGGTGAAGAACGACGACGCGGCCAATGCCGACGCGTTCGCCAAGGTCAAAGCCGACAAGGAGCGTGAGGCGACTTACGGTCACGACGGCACCTGGGTCGCGCACCCGGGCTTGGTCGCGGTGGCGCAAGAGGCGTTCGACCGGCTGATGCCCGCGCCCAACCAGATCGCCACTGCGCGCCGCGACGATGTCCATGTGGGCGCGGCCGATCTGGTTCGCTTCGAACCCGAGCAGCCGATCACCGAGGCTGGCCTTCGCCTCAACATCAGCGTTGCCATCCAGTACATCGGCGCGTGGCTCGCCGGTCAGGGTGCGGTGCCGATCTTCAACCTGATGGAGGACGCGGCGACCGCCGAGATTTCGCGCTCGCAGGTCTGGCAGTGGATCCGCTCGCCGAAAGGCGTGCTCGACGACGGCCGGAAAGTCACCAAGGAGCTCGTCGCGCGGATGGTGCCGGAGGAGATGACGAAGATCCGCGTGTTGCTGGGCGACGACTACGGGCTAGGGCGATACGACTCCGCAGCGTCGATCTTCGGCGGTCTCGTCGACAATGACACTTTCGTCGATTTCCTGACGCTGCCGGCGTACGAACTTATCGATTGACGTGCCCGGCGAGCGGCAGGATTGCCAGGCGCATCCTTCAGCGTTTGCACACCGCGATCATCGATGTACGTCGTCCCGGCTGTGAATTCTGAATGATCACGCGGATGCTGCAAAGCGACGCCGCTCGCGGTCGCGATTGTCCCGCGGTCCGATAAGCGCAAGTTATCGTGTAGATTGCGTGAGTCAATTGGACATATCGGAGCACGCGACGCAAAATGGCAACGTGGCCGGCAGCAAGCGACGCCGGGCCCGGTCCCTCGCTCGTGCCGAACGGCGCGTGCGCCCATGCTGAAGAGGAGCTCCACGATGAAACCGTTGAAAGACACGAAGACGCACACCAACCTCAAGGACGCGTTCGCCGGCGAATCGCAGGCGAACCGCCGCTATCTCTACTTCGCCTCCAAGGCCGACGTCGAGGGGCAGAACGATGTGGCGGCGGTATTCCGGTCGACCGCGGAAGGCGAGACCGGGCACGCGCACGGGCATCTCGACTACCTGGCGACTGTCGGCGATCCAGTGACCGACCTGCCGATCGGCTCGAGTCGCAACAATCTGAAATCGGCAATCGCCGGCGAGACGCACGAATACACCGACATGTATCCCGGTATGGCGAAGGCCGCGCGGGGCGAGAGCTTCGAGGAAATCGCCGACTGGTTCGAGACCCTGGCAAAAGCTGAGCGCTCGCACGCCAATCGCTTCCAGAAGGCGCTCGACGCGCTCGCCGACTGACGCGCCGGAACGGGGACCTGCCGGCGATGACGATACGCGAAGGCAACCTGCAGGCTCCGACGCGCCACGCGCTCGACTGGCGCAACCCCGAGTTCTACGACGATGTCGCGCTCCTCAAGGAGATGGAGCGCGTCTTCGACATCTGCCACGGTTGCCGCCGCTGCGTGTCGCTGTGCGGTGCCTTCCCGACGCTGTTCGACCTGGTCGACCAAAGCGCGACCATGGAGGTCGACGGCGTCGCGAAGACAGATTACCGCAAGGTCGTCGACCAGTGCTACCTCTGCGACATCTGCTACATGACCAAGTGTCCGTACGTTCCACCGCACCCGTGGAACGTCGATTTTCCGCACCTGATGCTCCGCGCCAAGGCGCGGAAGTTCAAGACGGAACGGGTGCGCCTGCGCGACCGCATGCTGACGAGCACCGATGCCGTCGGCAAGCTTGCGACCATCCCCGTCGTTGTTCATGCGGTCAACGCGGCGAACCGGACGCCAGGCCTGCGCAAGCTAATGGAGCGCACGCTGGGCGTCGCCGCGGACGCCTGGCTTCCGTCCTATGCGGTAACGCCATTCCTGAACTCGGTGCCGCCGTCGCTGCAATGGCCGGTGCGCGAGGGTGAGCGCACACCGGGCAAGGCTGTGGTGTTCTCGACCTGCTACGTCAATTATAACGAGCCGGGTATCGGCGACGACCTCCTGAAGCTCCTCGACCATATTGAGGTCCCGTACGTGACGCTCACCGGCGAAGTCTGCTGCGGAATGCCCAAGCTGGAGCTGGGGGACCTCGAGAGCGTCGAGAAGCTCAAGAACATCAACGTCCCGCTGCTCGCGCCTCTGGCGCGCGAAGGCTGGGCGATCATGTCCCCGGTGCCGTCGTGCACCCTGATGTTCAAGCACGAGTTGCCACTCCTCTTTCCTGACGACGCCGAAGTGATGGCTGTGGGCGAGGCGATGTTTGACCCGTTCGAATACTTCGTCCTGCGCGAGCGCGACGGCCTGCTCGCCCGTGAATTCAAGCATCCGCTCGGCAGGATCAGCTATCACATTCCCTGCCATTCGCGGGTGCAGAACGTCGGCCAGAAGACGCGCGAAGTGCTCGAGTGGGTTCCCGGCGCGACGGTCACCACGGTCGAGCGCTGCGCGGGTCACGACGGCACTTTCGGCGTCAAGCGCGAGTTTTATGCGGAGTCAATGAAGATCGGCAGGCCGGTGTTCCAGCGCATGGCAGACGCGGATCCGGAGTACGTGAGCTCCGATTGCCCGATCGCCGGCCGCCGCATTGCACAGGGCATCACGCAATCGGGCGCGCCCGAGCCACGCCGCGCCCATCCGCTCACCTTGCTGCGAATCGCTTTCGGGATCGAGTGAAAGCCGCGGCGCGGAAAACGCAATGCCGGCGATCGCGCGCGACAGCCTGCTGAGCCTCGAAGCGTACGCGAAAGAGCGTCCCGCGTTCCGCTCGCGCGTGCTCGCGCACAAGCGCAACCGCAGCGTGCACCTGGGCGAGCACCTGACGCTGCTGTTCGAAGACGAGCTGACGATCCGCTATCAGATCCAGGAGATGCTGCGCGTCGAGAAGACCTTTGAGGAAGCGGGAATCCAGGACGAGCTCGATGCCTACAATCCGCTGGTGCCAGACGGCAGCAACCTCAAGGCGACGCTGCTGATCGAGTACGAGAACGAGGCCGAACGCCGCGAGGCGCTCACGCGGCTCAAGGGCATCGAGGACGCGGTCTGGCTGCGGGTCGACGGCTTTCCCGAGGTCCGCGCGATCGCCGACGAGGATCTCGAGCGCGAGAACGAAAAGAAGACCGCGGCCGTGCACTTTCTCCGCTTCGAGTTCACGCCGGAAATGATCGACGCGCTGAAGGCTGGGCGGGCGCTGGGCGCCGGCGTCGATCACCCGCATTACCGCGCGCAGGTCGCTGCGCTGCCGGCGCCGATTCGCGCGGCGTTGGTGGCAGACCTGTCCTAGCCTTGCTAGGCAACGCCTGCTTCGCCTGCCGCCGGTCAGTCGCGGAAGTTCTGGTACTGCAACGGGAAATCGGTAATCGTTTTCCGCACCAGCGCGATCGCGTTCTGCAGGTCGTCTTTCTTGGTCCCCGAGACGCGCACGGCGTCGCCCTGGATCGACCCCTGCACCTTGAGCTTGCTGTCCTTCAGCAGCTTGATGATGCGCTTGGCGAGATCCTGCTCGACGCCGGTACGCACCGTGATCGCCTGCTTCATCTTGTTGCCTGAAATCTTCTCCGGATCGCCATACTTGAGTGCGCGGACGTCGACCTGACGCTTGGCGAGCTTCGCGGTCAGGATGTCGGTGACCTGCTTGAGCTTGAAATCGTCGTCCGCATGCAGCGTCAGGGTCTTGTCGGCGGTCTCCACGCGGGCGTCGGAGCCCTTGAAGTCGAAGCGCGTCGAAACTTCCTTGTTGGTCTGGTCAACCGCGTTGCGTACTTCCACCTGGTTGACTTCGGAGACGATATCGAACGACGGCATGCATGCTCCTCGATGAACTGGAAAGGCCGGAATGCCATGACTTGGTCGCGCAGCAACCACCTCGCGCCCGCAACGTTCCGGTGGCGCATCATTGTAGGCTTTCCACCGACAACACGAATCGGGTCTTGCTGATGGCGGACAGCGCGCGATCGGCGCAGGCTTGAAAGCTCTCGAGTCGAATTTCGGAGGTGTCATGGGCAGAATGCAGATTGCGGTTTCCGGCGCGGCGCTCGCACTCGCCGCGGCATTGGCGGCTGGCGCACCGGCCTATGCGATGACGGCACCCAAGGCGGTGACGCACGGCGAGGCATCGTGGGTCAGCGGCGGCATCGGCAGCGCCGAGGTGGCGGCGATCAAGAGCGAGGCGCCGGGCTTTCCGCTGGCGCTGACCTTCGCGCAACACAGCCAGGGGCGCAATGAATACGTCGCCGGAGTCAAGCTCCGAGTCACCGACCGGAGCGGACACACAGTTGCCGACCTGCAGGACGGCGGGCCGCTGGTGCTGCTGAAGCTGCCCGACGGTTCCTATACGCTCGAGGCCGAATACAACGGCAAGGTCGAGACCCGGCGCGTGACGGTCAGCGCCGGCCACCACCAGAAGATCGGCTTCCTCTGGTCGTAAGACCCGCCGGAACTACAGCTCGCGCGGCCAGCTCTTGTGCAGCAGGCGCGACAGCGCGCGGTCGGCGAGAATGATGCCGCCGGTCTGGCAGCGCGCGCAGTAGTTGCATTCGTTTTCGGCGTAGACGATGCGCTGAACCGGTGCGCCGCAGGTCGGGCACGGCAAGCGAAATTTGCCGTGCACCGCCATCTCGGGGCGGAACGCGGTGACCTTGTCCGGAAAGGCACCGCCCGCGGCTTCACGCAGCCGAACCGTCCACTCGTCGAGCACCGAGCGCGCTGCTCGCCATAGCTGTTCCATCCCCGCATCGTCGAGCTTCTGCGTGTGCGCGACGGGTGACCGCTTCGCCCGATGCAGAATCTCGTCGGAGTAGGCGTTCCCGATGCCGGACAGGATCTGCGGATCGGTCAGCGCACGCTTCAGCGTGTGATTAGCCGCGCGAAGGCGCGCGGCGAATTCGGTCAGACTGGCGCCCGCGACCTCGAGGCCGCCGGCATTGAGCCTCGACAGTGCGTCGGCGCCGCGCAGGACGTGCAGTGCGGCTCGCCGCTTGGTGCCCGCCTCGGTCAGCGCTACCACGCCGCCGTCGAATTCGAGATGCGCGAGCGTCATCCGCGCTGGCGGCTTCTCGCCGCGCACGAGCCACCGCAGACGACCAGCGATCATCAGGTGCACGACGAGGTACAGGTCGCGCTCGAATGCGAGCACGATGCGCTTGCCGAGGCGGTGCACGCCGACGACTTCGAGCCCCTCGACGCTTTCAATCGGCGGTTCCGCGGTACGCAGCAGGAACGGATTGACGATGCGAACGTGTCGCAGCCGTTGCCCGCGCACGCGCGCCTCCAGCGCCTCGCAGTAGACGGTGATGTCGGGAAGCTCAGGCATGCCCGACTCCGCGCTGCGCAAGCGGGCATGCCTCGGGGCGGTCGCGGTCGGCGCCGTCGGCTAAACTACCAGGCTTCCCGGTATCGGATCGTCCGAAGGTCGTCATGTCGCGCATTCTGCAGAATCTTCCGGTCGGCAAGAAGGTGGGCATCGCCTTCTCCGGCGGCCTCGACACCAGCGCGGCGTTGCACTGGATGCGCGCCAACGGCGCGATTCCCTATGCCTACACCGCCAACCTCGGCCAGCCCGAGGAGTCCGATTACGACGATATTCCGCGGCGAGCGCTGCGCTACGGCGCCGAGGCGGCGCGGCTCGTCGATTGTCGCGCGGCGCTGGTCGGCGAGGGCATCGCGGCGCTGCAGTCGGGCGCGTTCCATATCTCGACCGCAGGCGCCACCTACTTCAACACCACGCCGCTCGGGCGCGCGGTGACCGGCACCATGCTGGTCGTCGCGATGCGCGAAGACCACGTTCACATCTGGGGCGACGGCAGCACCTACAAGGGCAACGACATCGAGCGCTTCTATCGCTACGGGCTCCTCGCCAATCCGAATCTCAGCATCTACAAGCCATGGCTCGACGCGCGCTTCATCGACGAGCTGGGCGGACGCCAGGAGATGTCCGGCTACCTGAAGCGCGCCGGCTTCGACTACCGGATGAGCGCCGAGAAGGCGTATTCGACCGACTCGAACCTGCTCGGGGCGACGCACGAGGCGAAGCACCTCGAGTACCTCGACAAGGGCATCGACATCGTCGAGCCGATCATGGGGGTCGCATCGTGGCGCAGCGACGTCGCAATCGCGCCCGAGCGAGTGACGGTCGCCTTCGACGAGGGCCAGCCGGTGGCGCTGAACGGCAGGCGCTTCCCCGATGCGGTCGCGCTGATGCTCGAGGCCAATGCAATCGGCGGCCGGCACGGTCTCGGCACGAGCGACCAGATCGAGAACCGGATCATCGAGGCCAAGAGTCGCGGCGTCTACGAGGCGCCGGGCATGGCGCTACTCCACATCGCCTATGAACGGCTCGTGACCGGCATCCACAACGAGGATACGATCGAGCAGTATCGCGACCACGGCCGCAGGCTCGGCCGGCTGCTCTACCAGGGACGCTGGTTCGATCCGCAGGCGATGATGCTGCGCGACACCGCGCAACGCTGGGTGGCGCGCGCGGTCACCGGTGAAGTCGCGCTGGAGCTTCGGCGCGGCAACGATTACTCGATCGTTTCCACTGCGAGCCCCAACCTCACCTACCAGCCTGAGCGCCTGTCGATGGAGAAGGTCGAATCGGCGTTCTCGCCGCAGGATCGCATCGGCCAGCTCACGATGCGTAACCTCGACATCGCCGACACGCGGGACAAGCTCACCGCCTACATGAAGAGCGGCCTGCTGAGCGCGCGCGGCGATTCCCCGCTGTCGCGCCTGATCGGCAGCGACGGGAAGGACGGATGATCGCCGTTCGTCCCCGGCCGATGTCCCCGGGGCGAGCGGCGCCGACACGATCTACTGCACTTTTCCGCACACCAGGTATTCGAGCAACGCCTTCTGCGCGTGCAGGCGATTTTCCGCCTCGTCCCAAACCACGCTCTGCGGCCCGTCGATGACTTCGGCTGCGACCTCCTCGCCGCGATGGGCAGGAAGGCAATGCATGAACAACGCGTCGTGGGCCGCCTCGCGCATCATCGCCGCGTCGACCTGCCAGCCCGCGAATGCACGCTTGCGCGTGTCGTTCTCGGCTTCGAAGCCCATGCTCGTCCACACGTCGGTCGTGACGAGATCGGCGCCGCGGCACGCTTCGCGCGGATCGTCGAAAGCGCAGTAATGGTCCGCCTCCGGCGCTCCGGCGACCCCGGCTTTCATTCGGTACCCCGGGGGCGTGGAGACGTTGACGCGGAAGCCGAAGATCTGCGCAGCTTGCAGCCACGTGTAGCAGACGTTGTTGGCGTCGCCGATCCAAGTCACCGTTCTGCCGCGGATCGATCCGCGATGCTCGATGAACGTGTACATGTCGGCGAGGATCTGGCAGGGGTGGTATTCGTTGGTGAGGCCGTTGATCACCGGCACGCGCGAATGTGCCGCGAAGCGCTCGATGATCGTCTGCTCGAAGGTGCGGATCATTACCACGTCGACCATCCGCGAGATCACGCGCGCCACGTCCTCGATGGGCTCGCCGCGAGAGAGCTGGGTGTCGCTGCGCGTCAGGTTGATCGCGATCCCGCCGAGCTGGTTCATTCCGGCCTCGAACGAGACGCGCGTGCGCGTCGAAGCTTTTTCGAACACCATCGCCAGAGTACGGTCGCGCAGCGGCTGGTAGATCTCGTAGCGCTTGAAGCGATCCTTGATCCAGCGCGTGCGCTCGAACAGGTATTCGATCTCGTCGCGGGAGAAGTCCCGGAACTGCAGGAAATGCCTTGGTGCCGTCACGACCATCCACTGAACCGCGGCGGCGACGCGCCGCGTGCGTCACCCAAATAAGTCACCCAAGTCCGGTTCCGCGCTACGACATCGCCTTGATCGCCTGGGCAAGCCGCGACTTGGTCCGCGATGCGAGGTTCTTGTGAACAATCCTCTTGTCGGCGATGCGGTCGATCACGGCCTGCGACTCGCGCAACTGCGTGGTTGCCACGGCCTTGTCACCCGCGGTGACGGCTTTCTTCACCTTCTTGACCGCAGTGCGCAGCGCCGACTTGAGGCTGGCATTGCGTTCACGCGTTGCCCCCGCCTGCCGGGCGCGCTTGCGGGCTTGTGCGGAATTGGCCATGAATCCTGATCCTCTGATTCTCGATGGGAACTTGCGGACAAAGACCGCGCATAATACGCGGATTTCGCCCGCTTAGCAACGCACGCGGCCTCTTCGAAAGCTACGCCGGAGAGAATCGCCGGGCGCATGCCGGCCGCCCCGTTCCCAGTTGAACCTGCTGCGCACCCTCTCGACCGTCAGCGGCATGACGCTGCTGTCGCGCATCGCCGGTCTGTTGCGCGAGACGCTGAAGGCCACGCTCTTCGGCGCCGGCTTGCAGATGGACGCCTTCGAGGCGGCGTTCCGCCTGCCAAACCTGCTGCGGCGGCTCTTTGGGGAAGGAGCATTCTCGCAGGCGTTCGTCCCGATCCTCGCCGAATACCAGCGCAAGCGCGGAGCCGCGGCGGCGCGCAAGCTCGTTGGCGACATCGGAACGCTGCTCGCGGTGGCGCTGATCCTCGTGTCGGTCGCCGGGGTCATTGCGGCACCGTGGCTCGTGTATCTGCTGGCAGGGGGCTTCGCGCGCACGCCGGGCAAGGTCGAGCTGACGGCGCAGATGATCAGGATCGTCTTCCCCTACATCCTGTTCGTGTCGCTGGTGTCGCTGTCGGCGGGAGTGCTGAACGTCAACCGCCGCTTCGCGATCCCGGCGTTTACGCCGGTGCTTCTCAACGTGTCGATCATAGGCTGCGCGATTTTCCTCGCGCGCTGGCTCGCACGCCCGATCGAGGCACTCGCGTGGGGCGTGGCCGTCGGTGGTGTCGCGCAACTCGCGCTGCAGGTCATTCCGTTGATGCGCATCGGCATGCTCCCACGCCCCGGATTCGACTGGCGTGACGAGGGCGTTCGCCGCGTCCTTGCGGCCATGGGTCCCGCGATCATCGGCGTGTCAGCGGCGCAGATCTCCGCGCTCCTCAACACCCAGCTCGCCGCGCTGCTCGGCGACGGGCGCATTTCGTGGATCACCTATGCCGATCGCCTGATGGAGTTCCCGAGCGCCCTGCTCGGTGTTGCACTGGGGACGGTCCTGCTGCCCTCGCTTGCGCAGCACTACAGCGACGCGGATCACCACGAATATTCGGCGTTGCTCGACTGGGGGCTGCGCCTTGCGCTGCTGCTTGCGCTGCCGGCGGCAGTCGCACTGTGGCTCCTTGCCGTGCCGCTGACCTCGACGCTCTACCAATATGGCCGCTTCACGATCAACGACGTGATGCAGACGCGTGACGCTCTGCTCGGGTACAGCGTCGGCCTGCCGGCTTTGATCCTGGTCAAGATTCTCGCCCCAGGGTTCTACGCGCGGCAGGTGATGACTACCCCGGTCAAGATCGCGTTCTTCACGGTGCTGGTCACGCAGACATTGGCCGTGATCCTCGCCTGGCCGCTCGGTCTGCAGCAGGGAGGGCTTACGCTGGCGACGAGCCTGGGTGCATGCTGCAATGCGGGTCTGCTGTTGTGGTTTCTGCGGCGCAAGGGGTTCTACCGGCCGCAGCCGGGCTGGCGGCCGTTCGCGGTCAGGATCGTCGTCGCGGTGGCCGTGCTCGGCGCGTTGCTCGCATTTCTGGCGGGCGGCGACGCATCATGGCTGCACGCGGGCGTCGTGCGCAAAGTAAGCCGGCTGGGGCTGCTCGTCGCCGCAGGGGCGCTGGCGTACTTCGGTATGCTGTACTTGCTTGGATTCCGCCTCGCCCAGTTCAATCGCCGCGAGGCGACGTCAACGGCGGCGCTGCCGCAGGACCTGGGCGAAGCCGGCTGAACCGAGAGGCGGTTTCAGCCCGGCCCGTTGCCCTTGCGGTGGGGGCAGCGGGGCTTGGTGCAGTCGGCGTAGAGGTAGAGTGCGTGCTCGCTGATCACGAAGCCGCGATCCTTGGCGATCCGGATCTGGCGCTTCTCGATCTCGGCGTCGTAGAACTCCTCGACGCGGCCACATTGCATGCATACCAGGTGGTCGTGATGCTTGCCTTCGTTTAGCTCGAATACTGCCTTGCCGGACTCGAAATGGTGGCGGACGAGGAGCCCGGCCTGCTCGAACTGGGTGAGCACCCGGTAGACGGTAGCAAGCCCGACATCGAGGCCTTCGGCCAGGAGCAGCTTGTAGACATCCTCGGCTGTAAGATGGCGGACCTTCGACGTCTCGAACAGGTTGATGATCTTGAGGCGCGGCAGCGTCGCCTTCAACCCTGCGCTCTTCAGGTCCTGCGAACTCGTCATTGAAGGCCCTTGCAGACGGGATGGCACGAACACCCGCGGCTATAATAGCTATTTGTCCCGATGATTCCCATAGTGCACCCGCGATGTCCCGTCCGCGCCTTGCGCAGGGCCCTCGCAGCCGCCGCACTCGCTGCGGCCATTGCCGGCATCGCCGGCTGCGCGAGTTCCGGTCCGCACACGCTGAGCTGGCGCTCACTCGGCGTCTACAAGATCGACATCAACCAGGGTAACTACCTGTCGCAGGACATGGTCGACAAGCTCAAGGTCGGCATGACGCAGCAGCAGGTCAAGCAGACCCTGGGGACGCCGCTGATCGAATCCCTGTTCCGGAAGGATCGCTGGGATTACGTCTACGAATTCTCGCGCCAGGGCGAGGTCCGAGAGCACCGCAAGTTCACCGTCTGGTTTGCCGAAGGCAAGCTGACACGGTGGGATGGCGACAAGATGCCGCAATCGGTTGCCGAGCTGAATCGATCTGCGACGGCCAAGCTCCTTCCCAAGGATTCGTCCGGCGAGGGATGGTGGCAGCGCCTCACCAACATCTTCCACAAGCCCTGACCGCCGCGTGAGCGCGAAGGTGAGCCGCGTGCGAGTCGCCGTCGCCGGTGCGGGCGGCAGGATGGGGCAGTCGCTGATCGAAGCTGTGCTCGCCGCGCCCGATCTCGAGTTGGCCGCCGCGCTCGATGCTCCGGGCAGCACCGCCGTCGGAATGGATGCCGGCGAGCGTTTCGGCCACTCGACAGGCATTCGTGTGGTTGCGGACGTCGACGCCGCGGCTGGCGCCGCAGACGTGCTGGTCGATTTCACGCGGCCGGCCGGCACGCTCGCCCATGTGGCCGCATGCGCGCGCGCGGGCACCGGTGTCGTGATCGGCACGACGGGAATCGATGCCGCGGGCAACGCGGAAATCACCGGGTGGTCGCGCAGTGTTCCGATCGTTCTCGCGCCGAACATGAGCGTCGGGATTGCGGTCCTCGCGGAATTGGTCCAGCGGACCGCGCGCCGGCTTGGACCGGCATTCGACATCGAGATCATCGAAATGCACCATCGCCACAAGGTGGACGCGCCCTCGGGCACCGCATTGAAGCTCGGCGAGGCGGCAGCCGCGGGAGCCGGCGTCAGCCTCGACGATCATGCGGTCTACGCGCGCGAAGGTGTCACCGGCGAACGCAAGGCCGGCACGATCGGATTCGCGACGCTTCGGGGTGGTGATGTCGTCGGCGAGCACACGGTCGTTTTCGCCGGCGCAGGCGAGCGCCTCGAGCTCACCCATCGCGCAAGCTCGCGGGCCAATTTCGCCGCTGGCGCGCTGCGCGCCGCGCGTTTCGTGGCGGCGAAGCGCGCATCCGGCGCGAACGGCCTCTTCGACATGGCCGACGTGCTCGGCGTTCGATGACCCATCCGCTCGTCTGACCCACGCTCGCGATGAACGCTCCGGAGACCTCTGCCGCTACGACCACCGCGCTGTTCGCAGCGCGCGCGCAGGGTGTGCTCGCGCTCGCCGACGGTACCGTGCTGCGCGGTCGCGCAGTCGGAGCCCTGGGGCACGCCGTCGGCGAAGTCGTGTTCAACACGGCGATGACCGGCTACCAGGAGATCCTCACCGACCCTTCGTACGCCGGGCAGATCGTGACGCTAACGTATCCGCACATCGGCAATGTCGGAGTGAATCCCGAGGATGTGGAATCGCGCCGGATCTTCGCGGCCGCACTGGTGATCCGCGATCTGCCGCGAGTCGCGTCGAGCTGGCGGCATGTCGACGACCTGTCGGCGTATCTGCGCAAGGCCGGAATTGTCGGCATCGCGGACGTCGACACCCGCAAGCTGACGCGCATCCTGCGCGAGCGCGGCGCGCAGAATGGGTGCATCTTCGCCGCCGAAGCGCTGCGCGACGCGGACGTGCACGACGCAGTGGCGCGCGCGCGCGCGGCGCCGCCGATGGTCGGGCTCGATCTCGCCAAGGTCGTGTCGTGTGCCGCGCCGTACGAATGGACGGCGGGTCCGTGGGCGCTGGCTGGCGGCTACCGGCCGGGAGGCGAGTCCCGGTTTCACGTCGTCGCCTACGATTTCGGGGCGAAGCACAACATCCTGCGGCTGCTCGTTGAACGCGGCTGCCGCGTCACCGTTGTTCCGGCCGAGACACCCGCAAGCGAAGCCCTCGCGCTCTCGCCTGATGGGATCTTCCTGTCGAACGGCCCTGGCGACCCCGAGCCCTGCGACTACGCGATCCACGCGATTCGCGAGCTGGTCGACACGGGCATTCCGCTGTTCGGAATCTGCCTCGGGCATCAGCTCTTGGCGCTTGCCTCGGGTGCGCGCACCGTGAAAATGAAATTCGGGCATCACGGCGCGAACCATCCGGTGCTCGACAAGGACAGCGGCCGGGTCGTCATCACCAGCCAGAACCACGGCTTCGCGGTCGACGCGGCGTCGCTGCCCGAAAACCTGCGCGTGACTCACGTGTCGCTGTTCGACGGCAGTCTGCAGGGCTTCGCGCGCACCGACCGCCCGGCGTTCAGCTTCCAGGGGCATCCGGAAGCGAGCCCCGGGCCGCATGATCTGGCCCATTTGTTCGATCGGTTCGCCAAGATGATGGAGCAAGCCAAGGCAAAGTCCTGAGCGGCCAGCGATGCCCAAACGAAGCGACATCCGGAGCATTCTCATCATCGGTGCGGGCCCGATCATCATCGGGCAGGCCTGCGAATTCGACTATTCGGGCGCCCAGGCCTGCAAGGCGCTGAAGGAAGAAGGCTGCCGCGTCGTGCTGGTCAATTCGAATCCGGCAACGATCATGACTGACCCGGAGATGGCCGATGTCACCTACATCGAGCCGATCACCTGGCAGATGGTCGCGAGCATCATCGAGCGCGAGCGGCCCGACGCACTGCTGCCAACGATGGGTGGACAGACTGCGCTCAATTGCGCGCTCGATCTCGCGCGCGAGGGCGTGCTGACCAAGTTCGACGTCGAGCTGATCGGCGCTTCGAAGAAAGCGATCGACAAGGCCGAGGACCGCGAGAAGTTCAAAGCGGCAATGACACGGATTGGCCTTGCCTCGGCGAGTTCGGGCATTGCTCACAACCTCGAGCAGGCGCTCGAGGTGCAGGCGCAGATCGGCTTTCCGGCGGTCATTCGGCCCTCGTTCACGCTGGGCGGCACCGGCGGCGGCATCGCCTACAACAAGGACGAGTTCGTCGAAATGTGCAAGCGCGGGCTCGACATTTCGCCGACGCACGAACTGCTGATCGAGGAGTCGCTCCTCGGCTGGAAAGAGTTCGAGATGGAAGTCGTCCGCGACCGCAAAGACAACTGCATCATTGTCTGCTCGATCGAGAACGTCGACCCGATGGGGGTGCACACCGGAGACTCGATCACCGTCGCGCCGGCGCAGACGCTGACTGACAAGGAATTCCAGATCATGCGCGACGCGTCGATCGCGGTGCTGCGCGAGATCGGTGTCGACACCGGCGGATCGAACGTCCAGTTCGCGATCAATCCGGACGACGGCCGGATGATCGTGATCGAAATGAACCCACGCGTGTCGCGCTCCTCGGCGCTCGCGTCGAAGGCGACCGGCTTCCCGATCGCCAAGATCGCTGCCAAGCTCGCCATCGGATACACGCTGGACGAGCTCGCTAACGACATCACCGGCACGCACGGTGACCATTTCATGCCGGCGTCCTTCGAGCCGACCATCGACTACGTCGTCACCAAGGTGCCACGCTTCGCGTTCGAGAAGTTCAAGCAGGCCGACGACCGCCTGACCACGCAGATGAAGTCGGTGGGCGAGGTGATGGCGATCGGGCGGACGTTCAAGGAATCGCTGCAGAAGGCGCTGCGCGGGCTCGAGGTCGGCGTCGACGGCTTCAATCTGAAGACGGTCGATCCCGAGACGATCGCCGACGAGCTCGCCTATCCGCGCGCCGAGCGGCTGTGGTATGTCGCCGATGCTTTCGGGATCGGCATGAGTGTCGAAGAACTCTACGGCCACACCAAAATCGACCGGTGGTTCCTTGCCCAGATCAAGGAGATCGTCGATGTCGAGATCGAGCTCGAGAAGCGCACACTCGAATCGCTTGCAACGGACGACCTGCGCGAGCTGAAGCGGATGGGTTTCTCCGACCGGCGCATCGCGTTCCTGTGCAAGTCGACCGAGACCGCCGTGCGGGCGCGACGCCACGCGCAGGGCATCCGCCCCGTCTACAAGCGCGTCGACACCTGTGCCGCCGAATTCTCGACTCGCACCGCCTATATGTATTCGACCTACGAAGACGAGTGCGAAGCCGAGCCTTCCGGGCGCAAGAAAGTGATGGTGCTGGGCGGCGGCCCGAACCGCATCGGGCAGGGCATCGAATTCGATTACTGTTGCGTGCACGCGGCGATGGCGCTGTCGGCGGATGGTTTCGAGACCATCATGGTCAACTGCAACCCCGAGACGGTCTCGACCGACTACGACACCTCCGACCGGTTGTATTTCGAGCCGGTGACGCTCGAAGATGTCCTGGAGATCGTCCACGTCGAGCAGCCGTGGGGCGTGATCGTCCAGTACGGCGGACAGACGCCGCTGAAGCTCGCACGCGACCTCGAGGCCAACGGCGTGCCGATCATCGGCACCGCGCCGGACATGATCGACATGGCCGAGGACCGCGAGCGCTTCCAGCAGATGCTGCATCGCGTCGGGCTGCTGCAGCCCCCGAACCGCACCGCGCGCAACGAGGCAGCGGCACTCGCCGCCGCCGCCGAAATCGGCTACCCGCTGGTCGTGCGGCCGTCCTACGTACTCGGCGGACGCGCGATGGAGATCGTGCACGAGGCGCGCGATCTCGAGCGCTACATGAACGAGGCGGTCAAGGTGTCCAACGACAGCCCGGTGCTCCTCGACCGCTTCCTGAACGACGCGATCGAAGTCGACGTCGACGCGATCTCGGACGGCACCGACGTCGTGATCGGCGGAATCATGGAGCACATCGAGCAGGCCGGGGTTCACTCGGGCGATTCCGCGTGCTCGCTGCCGCCGTTCTCGCTGTCGGCGGCACTGCAGGCGGAACTGCGGCGTCAGACCATCGTGATGGCGAAGGAACTGCGCGTCGTCGGTCTGATGAACGTACAGTTCGCTATCCAGAACGACTCCGGGCGCGGACCGCGGGTTTATGTGCTTGAGGTGAATCCGCGAGCCTCGCGCACAGTGCCCTATGTGTCCAAGGCGACCGGGCGACCGCTCGCCAGGATCGCTGCGCGCTGCATGGTCGGGACGACGCTCGCCGAACAGGGCATCACCGGTGAAGTCGTGCCGAAATATTTCTCGGTGAAGGAAGCGGTGTTCCCGTTCATCCGGTTTCCCGGCGTCGACACGATCCTCGGTCCCGAGATGAAATCCACCGGCGAGGTGATGGGCGTCGGCGAAACCTTCGCCGAAGCGTTCCTCAAGAGCCAGCTCGCCGCGGGAGTGAAACTGCCGCAGACGGGCCGGGTGTTCATCAGCCTGAAGAACAGCGACAAGCTGCGGGCGATCGAGATTGCGCGACAGCTCTCCTCGCTCGGGTATCAATTGGTGGCGACCCGTGGCACCGCGGCGGTGCTGACCAGCGCAGGCGTTCCCGTGACCCCAGTCAACAAGGTCGCGGAAGGCCGCCCGCACATCGTCGACATGATCAAGAACGGCGAGATCGCCCTGGTCGTCAACACGGTCGAGGAAAAGCGCACGGCGATCCAGGACAGCTATGCGATCCGCCGCGCCGCGCTCACCGATCAGGTTCCGACCTACACGACCCTCGCCGGCGCCCGCGCTGCGGCGACCGGCATGGCGCATCTGCGCGATCTCGTGCCGTATTCGATCCAGGCGCTGCACGCCGCGCTCTGACGCTCGGGCGTCGCACCGTGCCATCGTTTCTGCGCCGCCGAAGTGACGCGCGCGGCGATCACGGTTGCGGCGCTGATCGGGGGCAACCTGGCCGCGCGTCCCGGATCGCCGCCTCTACTCCGGATGCCGTTGGCTGCGCAGCGCCGAAACGCGTAGAATTGAAGCTTCCCGGCCGGAGGCGGTTACCGCTTCCGGTCGTTCGCTTTTTGGTGACGCGCAATGATCAAGGTACCGATGACGGTCGGGGGCGCCGAGCGCCTCAAGGCCGAACTGCAACGCTTGAAGACGGTTGAACGCCCGGCGGTGATCCAGGCGCTCGCCGACGCGCGCTCGCACGGCGATCTGTCCGAGAACGCGGATTATGACGCGGCGAAGGAGCGCCAGGGCTTCATCGAAGGCCGCATTTCCGAAGTCGAGTCGAAGCTCGCGCATGCGCAGATCGTCGATCCCGCAGCGATCGAGACCGACGGCCGCGTCGTATTCGGTGCGATTGTGGAGATCGAGGATCTCAGCAGCGGAGACCGCATGGCCTACCAGATCGTCGGCGACGACGAAGCCGACATCAAGGCATCCAAGATCTCGGTCAATTCACCGATCGCGCGCGCGCTGATCGGCAAAACGGAGGGCGATACCGCCGAGGTCCAGGCGCCGGGCGGGGTAAAGAGCTACGAGATTCGCAGTGTGACTTACGCCTGAGTCGAGTTGCGTGTCGTCAGCCTGGAAGGAATGATCGGCTTCAACGTCCAGGGGTGCCGTCAGCAGTCCACGCCGGACGCACGACCTCGAATACATCGAGGCCATGCTGCGCGCGAACCTGTCCTATCAGAGCGCACCTGCGCCGGCGCGTCAGTGATTGTCTCTCGGCACCGCTGAACCGCTGCCGCCCACGAGAAAGTCGAGATCGGCACCGTCGTTCGCCTGCAGCACGTGATCGACGTAGAGCCTGACGTAGCCGCGTTCGCCGTGTGATTCGGGTGGCGTCCAGGCCGCGCGCCGTAGCGCCAGTTCCGCGTCGTCGACATCGAGCTGAAGCCGCCGCGCGGCGACATCGAGCGTAATACGGTCGCCGTTTCGCACCAGCGCAAGCGTTCCTCCGGTTGCGGCTTCGGGTGCCGCGTGCAGCACCACGGTTCCGTAGGCGGTGCCCGACATGCGGGCATCGGAAATGCGCACGATGTCGGTTACGCCTCGCTTCAGGAGCTTCGGCGGCAACGGCATGTTGCCGACCTCGGCCATGCCCGGATAGCCCTTCGGACCGCAGTACTTGAGGACCATCACGCAAGTCTCGTCGATGTCGAGCGAATCGTCGTTGATCCGCGCGTGCAGGTCCTCGATCGACTCGAAGACCACCGCGCGGCCGGTGTGCTGCATCAAATGAGCAGAGGCGGCCGACGGCTTGATGATCGCGCCGTCGGGCGCCAGGTTGCCGCGCAGCATCGGGCCGCCCGACACGCCGATTGCCGGAATGTCCACGCTCGCCGCACCCATCAACAGCGCGGGTGTCGTCTTGTCGCAGCCCATCAGCAGCACGACGCCGTCGAGCGGATTGGCGCGGATCGACTCCTCAACGTCCATCGACGCGAGATTGCGGTAGAGCATCGCCGTCGGCCGCATCATCGTCTCGCCGAGCGACATCACCGGGAACTCGAGCGGGAAGCCACCGGCTTCGAGCACGCCCCAGCGCACATGCTCGGCGATGGTGCGGAAGTGCGAGTTGCACGGCGTGAGCTCCGACCAGGTGTTGCAGATGCCGATCACCGGCCTGCCGTCGAACTGGTCCTGCGGAAAGCCGCGGTTCTTGAGCCACGAGCGGTAGTAGAAGCCCATCTTGTCCTGGCGCGCGAACCAGGCCTGGCTGCGCAGCTTCCCGCCGCTCATTGCGTTGCCTCCCGACCGTACCGCGGGTCAGCCAACGCGCCGCCTGCGCCGGGGCGACGCCGCCCGCGGAACGCCTGCGGGAGCCTTGCCTGCGGGAGGGCGCCTGCGAGTTGCGGTGCTCGCGCGCGTGAGCTCCGCGGCGGTCGCGCGCGCCAGTTTCGATCTCGCCAGCTTCGAACCCGTTTTGCTGCGCATCCGGGCTGCCACGGGCCCGGCAAGCGGCGCGGTTTCGACGGGGCGCGGGCGCCACAGCACCAGCAGCTTCCCGATCTGCTGCACGCACGCACAGTCGAGCGCGGCACAGATCTTCAAGCAGAGCGCGTCGCGAGCAGAGCGATCGTCGCTGAACACCCGCAGCTTGATCAACTCGTGCGCGGCGAGCGCAACCCCGATCTCAGTCAGCACGCCGGCGCTCAATCCATGCTGGCCGATCGCGACGACCGGATGCAGGTGGTGCGCACGGGCGCGCAACTCGCGGCGAAATGCAGGGAGCAGCGGATCCATTGGGCGATTATAGTGATTGCCCCGACCTCGCCGCCGGGCCCTTCGCGTAATCCATGACCTCGCCGCTCAATCCCGCACGCAAGAAGCACCGCTTCGGCAAGGCATGGATGCACGAACATGTCACCGACCCCTATGTACGCGAGGCACAGCGCCGCGGCTATCGGTCACGCGCGGCGTTCAAGCTGCAGGAACTGGGAGAGCGCGACCGCCTGTTCCGGCCGGGGATGACCGTGGTCGATCTCGGCGCGGCCCCGGGAAGCTGGGTGCAGGTGCTGCGCGAGCGGGTGGGACCGAAAGGACGGCTGATTGCGATCGACATCCTGCCGATGACGCCGGCTGCAGGGGTGATCTTCATCCAGGCTGATTTCGGCACCGATGAGGGCGTCAGGGCGATCGAGGCCGCGCTCGCCGGTACGAAGGCTGATCTTGTGGTTTCGGACATGTCACCCAATCTTTCGGGAATCGACTCCGCCGACCAGGCTCGTAGTGTCCATCTCGCGGATCTTGCATTGGATTTCGCCTGCACTCACCTGCACCCAGGGGGCGATCTGGTGGTCAAAGTCTTCCAGGGTGCGGGGCTGGCGCAGTTCCAGCGCGAAGCGGAGCGGCATTTCGGCAAGGTATACCTGCGCAAGCCCAAGGCATCGCGCGACCGCAGCCGCGAGCACTACATCGTCGGAAAAGGCCTGCGGACGGCCGGTTGACCGTCGCTCGCGGGCGACAAATTTGCGACCGGGACCGAAAGGCGCCCGAATTGGCATGATTGCTGCACTTTCGGGCGCGCCCGAGGATCGAATCGACGGTAAAATGTCAGCAGGGCATCGCGAGATCGACGGGCCGCAGGAAAGATCGCGCCGCAGCGACAGGCGGCGCCTGCCGCCGGATGGGCTGGCTGGAAGGAGCGCTGGTTGAACAACCTGCTGAAAAATATCGGCGTCTGGCTGGTGATCGGACTGGTCGTCCTCACCGTCGTCAAGCAATTCGATTCACACCAGACCTCCAAGGACACGATCGCGTACTCCGATTTCATGCAGTCGGCGCGTGACGGTCGCGTGCAGTCGGCGAGCGTCGACGGCCGGACGATCAAGTGGGTGACGACGGACAACAAGCGCTATGTCACCTATAGTCCCGGCGACATCTGGATGGTGGGCGACCTGATCAAGGACGGCGTCAAGGTCGAGGCCAAGCCCGAGGAGGAGCAGAGCTTCCTCGCGCAGATCTTCATCTCGTGGTTCCCGATGCTGCTGCTGATCGCGGTCTGGATCTTTTTCATGCGCCAGATGCAAGGTGGCGGCCGCGGCGGCGCGTTCAGCTTCGGCAAGAGCAAGGCGCGCATGCTCGATGAAGCGAACAACACGGTCACCTTCGCCGACGTCGCGGGTTGTGACGAGGCGAAGGAGGAGGTCGCCGAGCTGGTCGAGTTCCTGCGCGACCCGTCCAAGTTCCAGAAGCTCGGGGGCCGCATTCCGCGTGGCGTGCTGATGGTCGGCTCGCCGGGTACCGGCAAGACGCTGCTTGCGAAGGCGATCGCGGGCGAGGCCAAGGTGCCGTTCTTCTCGATTTCGGGTTCCGATTTCGTCGAGATGTTCGTCGGCGTGGGTGCTGCGCGCGTGCGCGACATGTTCGAGCAGGCGAAGAAGAGTGCGCCCTGTATCGTGTTCATCGACGAGATCGACGCCGTCGGCAGACAGCGCGGCGCGGGGCTGGGTGGGGGCAACGACGAGCGCGAACAGACCCTCAATCAACTGCTGGTCGAGATGGACGGCTTCGAAGGCAGCGCCGGGGTGATCGTCATTGCCGCAACCAACCGGCCCGACGTGCTCGATCCGGCGCTGTTGCGCCCCGGCCGCTTCGATCGCCAGGTCGTCGTGCCGCTTCCCGACATCCGCGGACGCGAACAGATCCTGCTCGTCCACATGCGCAAGGTGCCGCTCGCGCCCGACGTCAAGGCCGACATCATCGCGCGTGGAACCCCAGGCTTCTCCGGTGCCGATCTCGCGAACCTCGTCAACGAGGCGGCGCTGTTCGCCGCGCGCGGCAACAAACGCCTGGTCGACATGCTGGATTTCGAGAGTGCCAAGGACAAGATCATCATGGGCACCGAGCGCCGCTCGATGGTGATGCCCGAGGAGGAGCGCCGCAACACCGCCTACCACGAATCGGGACACGCGGTCGTCGCGATGCTGCTGCCGAAGACCGATCCGGTGCACAAGGTGACGATCATTCCGCGCGGGCGCGCGCTGGGCGTGACGATGCAGCTTCCTGAAACCGATCGCTACAGCCTGGACAAGGAGCGGATGCTGAATTCGATCGCCGTGCTGTTCGGCGGGCGCATCGCCGAAGAGGTGTTCATGCACCAGATGACCACCGGCGCATCGAACGACTTCGAGCGGGCGACGCAGATGGCGCGCGAGATGGTGATGCACTACGGCATGAGCGACCTGATGGGACCGATGGTCTACGGCGACAACGAGGGCGAGATCTTCCTCGGCCGCTCGATCACGCGCACGGTCAACATGTCCGAGGAAACGCTGCGCAAGGTCGACTCCGAAGTCCGCGGCATCATCGACCAGCAGTACGCGCTGGCGCGGAAGCTGATCGAGGACAATCGCGACAAGGTCGAGGCGATGGCGAAGGCGCTGCTCGAGCTCGAGACGATCGACTCCGACCAGATCGGCGACATCATGGCCGGGAACGCGCCGCGGCCGCCGAAACCGACCACATCGGCGGCCTCGGGCCCCGCTTCCGGCCTCCCAGCTCCGACCGGCGAAACCGCACCGTCGACCAACCCCGCATAGACCAAAAACGGGGACGCACCACGTTTTTCGGTGCGTGGCGCAAGGCGGGGACTCACCACAGTAATCCAGTGCGTGGCGCATGAGCATTCTCCGCTGTGGCCGCCATGAGATCGACTTGACGAGCCCCTGCGTCATGGGGGTCGTCAACGTCACCTCCGACTCGTTCTCGGGCGATGGGCGCCCCGACGCGGAAGCGGCGATTGCCCACGCCCGCCGCCAGCTCGCCGATGGCGCGCGCATCGTGGATATCGGTGGCGAATCGACGCGCCCGGGTGCGGCGCCAGTATCCGAGCGCACCGAACTCGAGCGGGTGATCCCGGTCGTCGAGGCGCTGGCGAAGGAAAGTGCAATCGTTTCGGTGGATACTGCGAAACCCGCAGTGATGAAGGCGGCAATCGCCGCAGGTGCCACGATGATCAACGACGTACGGGCATTACGCGCGCCGGGAGCGCTGGACGTCATCGGCACAAGTGATGTGGCCGTGTGCCTGATGCACATGCAGGGCGAGCCCCGGACCATGCAGGAGCGCCCGCACTACGCCGACGTCGTCATCGAGGTTCGTGATTTTCTCGCGCAGCGTGCGCGGGCCTGCATCGATGCCGGCATTGCAGCCGAGCGCATCGTCGTCGATCCGGGCTTCGGCTTTGGCAAATCGGTCACGCACAACCTCGACCTGCTGCGCAATCTGGATGCCATCGCCGCGCTTGGCTATCCGGTGCTGGCGGGATTGTCGCGCAAGTCCACACTGGGGACGATCACGGGGCGCGAGGTCGGTGATCGATTGGCGGCAAGTCTTGCCGCGGCACTGGCGGCCGCGCTGCGTGGAGGCTGCATCTTGCGCGTGCACGATGTGCGCGAAATGGTTGATGCGTTCGCCGTCTGGCGCGCAATTGAGCCGTGGCAGGCGTGGCAACTTTCCCGCCAACCGGAGAACCACCGCCGCAAAGGTAAAATGCCGGGCAGCGACCATGAATAAACGGATGCAACGCAGTTACTTCGGCACCGACGGCGTGCGCGGGCGCGTCGGCGAGGAGCCGATCACCCCCGAATTGGTCCTGAAGCTCGGCTGGGCCGCGGGCCGGACACTCGCCAAGGCCGACGGTGCGCGGGGCGAGCGCCCTGCGGTGCTGATCGGCAAGGACACGCGCCTCTCCGGCTATCTGCTCGAAGCGGCGCTCGAAGCGGGCCTCGCCGCTGCCGGCGTCGACGTGTATCTCTGCGGACCATTGCCGACGCCGGCGATCGCCTACCTGACGCGCGCATTGCGGCTTTCGGCGGGAATCGTCATCAGCGCGTCGCACAATCCTTTCGCCGACAACGGCATCAAGTTCTTCTCCCAGCGTGGTACCAAGCTTCCCGACGAAGTCGAGCTGGCGATCGAGAATGCGATGGACGCGCCCCTTGGCTGCGCGCCCGCGGCGGACCTCGGCAAGGCCTTCCGCGTTGCCGACGCCGCGGGCCGCTACATCGAGTTTTGCAAGAGCACCTTCCCCAACGAGCTCGACCTGCGCGGCCTGAAGATCGTCGTCGATTGCGCCCACGGCGCCGCGTACCACGTCGCGCCGCCGGTGTTCCACGAGCTCGGCGCCGAGGTCATTGCCGTGGGCGACGAGCCGAACGGGACCAACATCAACGCCGGAGTCGGCGCGACGCATCCGCGACATCTCGCGACGCAGGTGCGCGAGCACGGCGCGGACCTCGGCATTGCGCTCGACGGCGACGGCGACCGGCTGCTGATGGCGGATCGCGAAGGCACGCTCTACGATGGCGACCAGCTGCTCTACGTCATCACCCGCGACTACCAACGCCGCGGCGTGCTTGCCGGCGGTGTCGTCGGCACGCAGATGAGCAACCTGGGATTCGAGCAGGCGCTCGCCCGCACGGGTGTCGCGCTGGTTCGCGCGGACGTCGGCGACCGTTACGTGCTCGAACAACTCCTCGGACATGGCTGGCAGCTTGGCGGCGAGAACTCCGGTCACCTGATCTGCCTCGACAAGCACACGACCGGCGATGGAATTGTCGCTGCGCTCGCCGTTCTGCGCGCGCTCCTCGAGCAGAAGACGACCCTCGCCGATGCCGCGGCGCCGGTGACGTTGTTCCCGCAGCGGCTCATCAACGTTCCGGTGCGGCGTGGCTGGGATTGGCGCGCCAGTGCCGCAGTCAGCGATGCCGAGCGCGAAGCGGTGACGGCGCTCGGCGAGGCAGGGCGCGTGCTGCTGCGGCCGTCGGGAACGGAGCCGGTGCTGCGCGTCATGGTCGAAGCGCGGGAGCGGGGCCTGGCCGACGGCCACGCCGAGACCCTCGCGCAGGCGATCGCCACCGCTGCCGGGCAAGCCCTCTAGTCGGACCGGCGATGGTCGCGGTTACGCATCGCGTGCCGCAGGTCGCCGCGCCGCAGGCGGTCGCGGCGTGGCTGGCATCGCTCGCACCGGTCTACACCGTCGAGGATCGCGCGCGCTTCGCCACGGCCTATGACATGGCGCGTGCGCATTTTGGCGACGCACGGAACGCCGACGGCGAGTTGCTGGCCGAGCGCGCGTTCGGCACCGCGACGATTCTCGCCGCGCAGAGGCTCGATCCCGATTCGCTGGCCGCCGGGCTTCTCGTCGGCCTGCCGCAGGTCCCGAGCTTCGACGCTGCGGCAGTCGAGGCGGCGTTCGGCAAGGATGTCGCGACGCTCGTCGCCGACGTGGCGCGAATGGACTCGGTGCGGACGATCGCCGCCGGGGGCGACGCGCAGGAGCGTGCGCTGCAGGCCGAGAACCTGCGCAAGATGCTGCTGGCGATGGTCGAGGACATCCGCGTCGTGCTGATCAAGCTTGCGGAGCGGACCCAGGCGCTGCGCCACCTGATGTCCGGCGACGAGGTTGCCCGCCGCGCCCTGGCGCGCGAAGTGATGGATGTCTACGCTCCGCTCGCCAACCGTCTCGGCGTCTGGCAACTCAAGTGGGAGCTCGAGGATCTGTCGCTGCGCGGCCTCGAGCCCGACGAATACCGGCGCATTGCGCGGCTGCTCGACGAGCGGCGCCAGGACCGCGAGCGCTACATCGCCGACGTCGTCGGGATGCTGGAGCGGGAGCTTGCAGCCCTGGGGCTCGCCGCGGAAGTGAGCGGGCGGCCGAAGCACATCTACAGCATCTTCCGGAAGATGCAGCGCAAGCACGTTGGCATCGAGGCGCTCTACGACATCCGCGCCGTGCGTATCCTCGTCGGGTCGATCAGGGATTGCTACACGGCGCTTGGCGTCGTCCATCAGCTCTGGACCCCGCTGCCGGGCGAATTCGACGACTACATCGCCAAGCCCAAGGCCAACAACTATCGCTCGCTGCACACCGCGGTCAGCGGTCCGGAGGGGAAGGCGCTCGAGGTGCAGATCCGCACCCACGACATGCACCGGCATTCCGAATATGGCGTCGCTGCGCACTGGCGCTACAAGGAGGCAGATGCCGGGCCGCGTCGCGATGCGGGCTTCGACGACAAGATCGCGTGGCTGCGGCAGATCCTCGACTGGAAGGATGCAGTGGCCGACACTGGCGAGTGGTTGTCGGCGTTTCGCAGCAGCCTGTTCACCGAATCGATCTACGTGCTGACGCCGCAGGGCAAGGTGGTCGATCTGCCGCGCGATGCGACGCCGATCGATTTCGCCTACGCGGTGCATACCGGTCTGGGTCACCGCTGTCGCGGCGCGCGCGTCGACGGACAGATGGTGCCGCTCGACCATAAGCTGCGCAACGGGCAGCAGGTCGAGATCATCGCGGCGAAGCAGGGAAGCGCCGCAGGACCTTCGCGCGACTGGCTCAATCCCGATCTCGGCTACGTCAGGAGCCACCGCGCGCGCGCCAAGGTGCGGCAATGGTTCAAGGCGCAGCAGCACGACCAGACGATTGCGCAGGGGCGCGCCATGGTCGAGCGCGAGCTCGCCCGTCTCGGCCAGACGGCACTCAAGCTCGACGCGGTCGCGGCTAAGGCGGGCTTCGCGAAAACCGAGGATTTCTTCGCCGCATTCGCGCGCGACGACATCGGCAGCAGGGAAGTTCAGACCGCAATCACCGCGGTCGCGCAGCCGGCCGTGGCAGCGGCCGCGATGCCGGCCGAAATCACGCCGGAGATCGTCACCCGGCGCAGCCGCGCGACCGGCGCCGGCCATGGCATCCTGATCGTCGGAGTCGACCGGTTGATGACGGGACTTGCGCGCTGCTGCAAGCCGGCGCCCCCCGATCCGATCGTTGGATTTGTCACGCGCGGCAAGGGCATCACGATCCACCGCGCAGCCTGCTCGAACGTCGCGCGCATTCGTGCGCGCGAGCCCGAGCGCCTGATCGAAGCCGGCTGGGGTGCGGCGCAAGACGAGGTGTTTCCGGTCGACATCGTCGTCGAGGCGAGCGATCGGCAGGGGCTGCTGCGCGATCTATCGGAGCTGCTGTCGCGCGAGAAGATCAACGTCATCGCGGTCAACACCACGACCCGGCAGCATCAGGCGCGAATGGCCTTCACGCTCGAGGTTGAGAGCGTCGCGCAACTCAACCGCGCGCTGCGGCTCGTCAAGGACATTCCAGGAGTGTTTTCGGCCTCGCGGCGCTGATGCCGCGCGACCGTTGCCGGCTCTCGCGTCATAGCTGCAACGGTTCACCATAGCCGGTGAGCTCCAGGTAACCACGCCCGGCGGAACGCCCGGCGAGCGTCGCGCGAACGGCGCCTTCCCAATAGACGGTGCCGACACTCGCACGGGCGTCGAGCTCCTGATCGGGGAACAGCGGATCGACCGTGATTTCGACGTTGCCCGCGCGGATCCGGAAGGACACCGGATAGTCGATGCCGGTGCGGGGTGAGCGCCAGCGCGCCAGCGGGACAAAGTCGACGTCATCCGGCGCGAATGACTGCGTCCGACCGCGTGGATCGCGGTACGCGCCGCCGGCCCAGATCGCGGCGCCGTTGCGGCCGCGGATCCGGAACACCATCAGCGCGCCACCATCGTCGAGATCGAGCGCAGTCCAGTCCCAACCGACGGCACCGGCGGGCAGGTAGCGGCTCGACCATTCGTGGTCGAGCCATGCGCTGCCTTCGACCTGGCGCACGACGTCGCCTGCCGCGATCGTTCCGTCGACCTTGAGCCGCGGCCGGCTGTAGTAGAAGCTCGCGTCGCGGGGGTCGGGGCCTTTGCGGCTGACCCCGGCGTTGCCTTGCAGCAGCACCGGCGAATCTGCGACGAGCGCTAAGTCGAGCGCGAAATCCCGGGCGTGAATGCGCGCGGTGTAGCGCTCACCGTCCTGCGCGAGCGACCAGTCGCCGATGTGCACGTCGGTCCCGGTGCTCGAAGCCTCGGCAAGACCGAAGCCCTCGCGCGCCGCGCGCTGGTCGAAACGCAGGCGTGCGACTGCGGGATCGGCGAGCGCTGCATGCGCGAACAGGAGTTGCCGCGGCGCGAAACGGCTCGCGCTGTGCTCGGCGATTCCCGGCCGGTTGCGAAAGAACGTGATCTGGAAACCCAGTTCCCGCTGTTGCATGTCGGCAAGCCACCCGGTGACATACCACCACTCGTTGCGAAACGCCGGATGCGCGCCGTCGTCGCGCGGGAAGGTCAGCGCGGTTCCGGCCGTAACGTCGGGATAGGCGGGCCCGGCGCCGACGTCCGACGAGCCGCGCGTAGAGGGAGGACGTCCGCGCGCTGGCAATGCGACCAGCCCGAGCGCAAGGCCGAGAAGCCGTCTGCGAACATGACTTGTCATGCGATCGCGTCAGCCATCGTCGCGCACCGCAGGAACCGCGTCGCCGGCCATTGCCTTCAGCGCGCTCGCCGCGGCGGTGAGCGTCGCCAGCGCGAGCAACCCTCCCGCAAGGGCGGCCAGCGGCGGCCCGCGCAGGTGCAGGTCCATGCTCCAGTGAAACGACTGGCGATTGACGATTTCGATCAGGATCAGGCTGATCGCGAAGCCCAGCACTGAGCCCATCGCAACGCCGAGCGCGCCGAGCAGGGCGCCTTCGGTGGCCAGCATGCAAGCAATCGTTCGGCGCGTCATGCCGATGTGCCGCAGCAGCGCAAATTCGCGCCGGCGCGCAAGCGTTTGCGCGGCGATCGTCGCCGAGAGCCCGACGAGGCCGATGAGGACCGCCGCCGCTTCGATGGCATAGGTGAGCGCGAAGCTTCGGTCGAATACGGCGAGCGCGCGCGCGCGCAGCGTTTGCGGCGTGGCTGCGGTCAACCGTTCACTCGCCTCACGCGTGCCCAGCGCAGCGCGTACTTGCGCCAGGTTCGCACCAGGCTCGAGCCAGAGCGCGGCCTCGTTGACGCCGTCGTCTCCGGTCAGGGCCGCGTAGCGCGAACGCTCGATTACCACCGCGCCCTGCTGGCGGCCATAGTCGCGCCACACGCCCGCAACGCGGAACATCGCATTGCCGCCCGCGAGCGGCAGCGTCAGCGTGGCGCCGGGCGCAAGCTGCAGCAGGTCGGCGAGCGCTTCGCTGATCCATGCCGGCGGCAAATCGCCGGCAGTGCCCGCGATGGTGGCGCGCTCGACCAGCGGCAGCCGCTGCGCTGCGTCGGCCGGATCGATGTCGCGCGCGAGGAGCGCAATCCGCGGCCTTGCGGGATCGATCAGGAGCGCGGCGGTGCGCATGAACTCGACGCGCGCGATGCCCGGCGTGCTCCGGATCGCCTCGCGTTCTGCGGACGAGAACGGCGTACCCTCCACCCCGGCATCGGCGCGCAGGTACAGGTCAGCGGGCAGCATCGTTGCGAGCCAATCGTCGAGTGACTGGCGAAACGAGCCGACCATGATGATCATCGACACCATCAGCGCGACGCTGGTCACGAACGCCGCGAGGCTCACACCGATCTGACCGGGATAGGCCCGCAGCCGGGCCAGCGCGAGGGCAAGCGCAGGCGGCAGCGCCTGCGGTGTGCCGATCGCGCGGAGCAGCACCTGCGCGCCCTGCGGTATGACCAGGATTGCGCCGATCAGGATGAGAGCGATCGCGGCATAGCCGCAGACCGGCAGACCGTCGATTGCCGGCACCAGCGTTGCAGCCGCACCGAGTCCGATCGCGATCCATCCGGTCAGGGCTGCGCGAGCAGGCGTGATCGTGCCCGCGGTCTCGTTGCCCCGTAGCGCCGCAGCCGGCGCGGCATTCGCTGCATTGCGCGCAGGCGCAACACTCCCCACCACCGCTGCACCAACGCCCAGCGCGGCGAACGCCAGCGCGGGAAGCGGCTCGAAGATGATGGGAATCGTGCCGGCGCCGAAGTAGCCCGCACCGAGATCGGCGCCGAAACGGCGCAGCACGGCGAACGCGACCGCGTAGCCGATCGCGAGACCTGCCGCTGCGCCGAGGGTCCCGAGGCCGCCGGCTTCGCAAATCACCAGCGCGAGCAGCCGGCGTCGTGTCAGGCCCAGCGCGCGCAGCAGCGCGAATTGCCTGCGTCGGTACGCGACCGAAAGGGTCTGCGTGGCGAAGACCAGTGTCCCCCCGGTAAAGAGCGCGACCAGTGCCAGCACGCTCAGGTTAACGCGGTAGGCGCGAGACAGCCGCGCAGTCGCGAATGCGCGCGTTGCCGGTGCGACGACGGCGACGCCGGGTGGCAACTCGTTCTGCAGTCTCTCGCGCACGGTATTTGGGTCCGCACCAGGGCGCAGGCGCAGGTCGATGCGCGTCAGGCGAGCGTCGTAACCGAAGCGATCCTGTACCGCGGCGATGTCCATCACGATGTAGCGCAGTCGCGGCGCAGCGTTGGCATCTCCTGCGACGCGCAGGGTCGCATCGCCCGCCACTCCCGGCAGCGTAATCGTCGCGCCCGCGCGCAGTGCCCAGCCACGTGCGGGCAGCGGCACTTGCGAACAGGGTGTCATCGCGCAACGCATCGAGCCGGTGACCGGGCGCAGCGAACATTGCCGGATTGATCAGCGCCGCGCGGAAAATGTCGACACCGATCACCTCGAGCGGCACGTCATGGCCGGGCAGTCGCAGCTTCAGGTCGACGATCGGGCTCGCCACGGCCACGTCGCGGTCGCGCGCGACCAGCGGGTAGAGCGCCTCGTCGAATCCTGCGTCCGAGCCGCGAACTTCGAGATCGGCGCGTCCCGATAACTGCGCAAGCCCCGCGTCGAACGCGGACACGGCCGTGCGGTTGACGAGCAGCACCGCGTAGCCGAGTGCCACGCCGAGGGCGATGGCAGCCACGCCGACCAGCGAGCGCCCGCGCGCCAACCCGATGCCGCCGCCCGCGACCGCGCGCAGGATGGGAAAGCGGTCGCGCGCGATGCCGCACTGTCAGTCGGTGTCGTCGGCGCGCGCCTCGCGCAGGCCGTCCGCAGTGAGCCGCAGGGCGCGATCGGCCGACGTCGCGACGGCGCGCGAATGCGTCACGATGATGCCGGCCGCGCCCGCAGCTTTGACGGCTTCGCGTAACAGTTCGATGACGTCGCGGGCGCTCGACGGATCGAGATTGCCGGTCGGCTCGTCCGCGAGCACGACCGCGGGGCGGTGGACCAGTGCGCGCGCAATCGCGACGCGCTGCAACTCGCCCCCCGACAGCTCCGCCGGGCGCTCGCGCCGCGACCGGAAAGCCCCACGCGCTCGAGCATCGACGCCACCGGCGTGTCGACGTCCGAGCCACGCCGTCCCTGCAACGCCAGTGGCAATGCGACATTGGCCGCAACCGACAGGTAGGGAAGGACGTGGAAGGACTGGAACACGAAGCCCATCCGCCGGCAGCGCAGCGCAGTGAGACTGTCGTCGCTGCACGCGGAGAGCTCGACCCCGTCGACGATGATTGCGCCGGCGTCAGGGCGCTCGAGGCCGGCGATCAGGTTCAGAAGCGTCGACTTGCCGATGCCCGAGGCGCCGACAATCGCGACGTATTCGCTGCGGGCAACATTCATCGACAATCCGTCGATGATCCGGCGCGGAGTCGCGCCGGGAAATGTCTTCGACACCGCTCGAAGCTCGATCATGCGCGGGATTCCGCGCCTGTCGCGCGCCGGGTCAGGCGTGCATCGGGATGAAGCGCAATGCGACGCCGTCGTTGCAGTAGCGCAGTCCGGTTGGCTGCGGTCCGTCGTCGAACAGGTGCCCCTGGTGCCCACCGCACTTGATGCAGTGGTACTCGGTGCGGGGCACGATCAGCATGAGGTCGGTCTTGGTCGCGAGGACGCCGGGAATGGTGGTGAAGAAACTCGGCCAACCGGTGCCACTTTCGAACTTCATCGCTGACGTGAACAGCGGCAGCGCGCAGCCCGCGCAGGCGAAGACGCCGGGACGATGCTCGTCGTTGAGAGGGCTCGTCCATGGTGCTCAGTTCCTTCGTGACGCAGGACATCATAGGCCGCCGGAGTGAGGCTCGCTTTCCATTGCGCATCGGTCCGGGTAATCGGGGTCGCGTTGGTCGCAACGGGCGCACCGCGGGCGAGCAGCAGCCTCCAGTTTCGTTGCAGCTCCTGCCACCGACGGCACCGCTGCGCCGGCGACGCGCCGGTATTGCGCGAATGCGATGCCGCCCCCGGCCGCGAGGGCTACCGCCATGCCCTGCAGAAAAATGCGCCGATTCATCGTTGAAGTCCTTTCTGCCGCGATCACTCATCGAAGCATGTTGCGCTACGCGCGATCGTCGGATTGGATGGCGTCGTGGCCCAATCGTTCCGCCCTTGCGGGCGATCGTGGGTTGCAGTTGGGTCGCAGATGGGTCGTATCGGCCCGGGGAGTCCTTACGACGCCTGCGGTGCAGGCCGGCGTTTTGCGCGAGCCCCCGGCACGGCGCCGACCGGAGCCATCCAGACCTCGCGCACCACGTCGCGCAGCGCGTGGATCGGCGCGTCACGCTCGCGGTCGCGCCGATAGATGAATTGCAGGTGGGTAGCAAGTCGTGCGTTGCCCCAGACGAACACCCGGCCCGAATCGGCCAGCCCCTGCGCAATGTCCTCGCGCATCAGAGCAACTCCCACTCCTGCGCTCACCAGTGAGCTGATCACGGCCTCGTGATCGGCTTCGACGTGCCTTGTCGGTGCCACGCCGTTGGCGTCGAACAGTCGCGCCGCCAGCGTCGAGTGGGTACTGATCCGCGGTGTCATGATCCAGGGTTCAGCCGCAAGCGCCTCCCAATCCGCGTCCGCCAGTCGTGGCTGCCAATCCGCAGGGGCAGCGACGCAGTAGGCGAATTCGCGCAAGCGAATCGACGCCACTGCGCCGTGGGTCAGGTCCCCGTAATAGAAGGCGGCATCGAGACCGGCGTCGCGAACCTTCTCGAATGCCGCTCCCGAGATCTCGTGGCGGACGTCGATCTCCAGCAACGGGTAGCGCGCAACAGCGCCGCGCAGCACCTCGGCAAGGCGGATGAAATCGGGATCGGCGACGGCGCCCAGGCGTACGCGGCCGGCGACCTCGCCGCGGAGATCCGACGCCCGGCCCTTGAGCGCCTGCGCGGCGGCAATGACGCGCTCCGCGTCGGCGAGGAGCGCGCGCCCCGCCGGGGTCAGCGCCATGCCGCCGGCCCCGCGCTCGAACAGGACCACCGACAACTCGTCTTCGAGCGCCTTGATCTGCGCCGACAGCGCGGGCTGGCTGAGGTGCAGCCGCTCCGCAGCGCGGGTCAGATGCCCCGTTTCGGCAACCGCCGCGAAGCCCCGGAGTTGATACAGCTCCATCGTCAACGGTCAGCGCTCAGGTCGTGGATTGGGCCAGGCATTGTGCTGCGCAATATACTTGTTTTCGCCTATCCGGAATTTCTATGCCAATGATCCAAAAGCACGATTTGACGGTGCTCGACAAGAATTCTATGTTGTGGCTGTGCGGCGCACAATTTGCGCCTGAACGCGAACGCGCCCCAATGGCGCGGGAGGCACCGTCTCATGAGCAAATCGGTAACCTGGTCGCCCGGCGCGGGAAAGCGTCAATCATTCTTTGACTGGCTGGATGCCCGGCATTTCCGGCAGGCGCAGAAGGAGCGCGAAGCGTACCTCGCGCAATCCTGCGACGTGTTCGAACTCGAACGGCGCATGCGCGCGATGGACCGCGGTACCAGCGAACGCTACTGCTGAGCCCGCGGGGTTCGGGGCGGGCCCTCCGGCTCGGGGGCGCCCTTCGCGCCCGTGGCCGCCTGCGCGCTCAGAGCAGGCCTTCGAACGGCTGCACCTCGACCTCGGTGCCTGCGGGGAGGTCGCCCGCCTCTGTCGGCAGCACGATGAAGCAATTGGCCCGCGACATCGACGACAGGATGCCCGAACCCTGATCGCCGGTGTTCCGAACCTTCCACGCCCCGTCAGGATCGGGTTCCAGGATCCCCCGCTGGAATTCGCTGCGTCCGGGCATCTTGCGGATCGGCGCCGCCAGCCGCGCATTGAACGCCGGCAGAGCGTCAGTGACCCGACGGCCCTGCAGCGCGTGCAGGGCGACGCGCACGAACTGGTAGAACGTGACCATCACTGCGACCGGATTGCCGGGCAGGCCGAAAAAATGCGCACCGGCGATCCTGCCGTAAGCGAGCGGCCGCCCTGGCTTCATCGCGATCTTCCAGAACAGCACTTCGCCCAGCTTGTCGAGGATCCGCTTCACGTAGTCCGCTTCGCCGACCGATACGCCGCCTGAGCTGATCACGACATCGGCACACGCTGACGCGCTCGCGAATGCGCTCTCCAGCGCTTCGGGATCGTCGCGAACGACGCCCAGGTCGACGACCTCGCATCCCATCCGGGTCAGCATTCCGTAGAGCGTGTAGCGATTGCTGTCGTAGATCTCGCCTGCGCCCAGCGGCTGGCCGAGCGAGCGCAGTTCGTCGCCGGTCGAGAAGAAGGCGACGCGCAGCCGGCGATAGACGCTTACCTCGTTCAATCCGAGTGACGCGAGCATTCCCAGTTCGGCGGCCCGCAGCGGCTGCCCACGCTCGAATACCCGGTCCCCGCGCTTCAAGTCCTCGCCGGCGAAGCGCCGGTTCTGGCCTGTCTTGCTTACGGCGTGTGCGCCGATGCGCACGGCGCCTGCAATTTCTGTCGCTCGCTCCTGCATGACAACGGTGTCGGCGCCTTTCGGCATGACGCCGCCGGTGAAGATCCGCACCGCTTCGCCCGCCCCGATCGCGCCTGCAAACGGGCTTCCCGCGAACGAATCGCCGACGCGCCTAAGCGTCGTCTCGCCTTCGGCAGCGAGATCGGCAAAGCGCAGCGCCCATCCGTCCATGGCCGAGTTGTCGTGTCCCGGCACGTCGCAGGGCGATACGACGTCTTCGGCGAGGATGCGATCCAGCGCAGCCCGCAGGTGCACGCGTTCGAGAGTGGTCACCGGCACGAGGAAGCGGCGGATCAGCTCGCGCGCCTTGTCGACCGGCATCGCGTCGGGGTCATAGTCGTCGGCGCAAGAGATTTTGCGCAGGTTGCCGGGTTCGTACATCGATTGCGCTTTCAGGTCAGACGGCCGAGGCCGATTGGGCGCGCAATTCGTCGTGCGTGTTGATGTTGCGGAAAGCGTCGGCTTCGTCGTCGAAGCGCACCTCGACGAAACGGAGCGTCGCGTACCAGAGGTCGATCTTGCGTCCGCCGGTCTCGAGGAATGCCGTGAGGTGTGCGAGCGTGTCACGGCGCACCAGCGCGAACACCGGGTGCGGCTGCTCGAAGGTCCGGGCGACCGCGAGTTCTGCGTCGGCCGCGACAAGCTCGCGCATCAATCGCAGCACGAGATCGCGTGGCAGGAACGGCGAATCGCAGGGCGCGGTCGCGCAATAGGGGCTCCGCGCCGCGGTCATTCCGGCGTGGAGTCCTGCGAGCGGACCCGCGAAGCCGCCGACCGCGTCGGCAACGACCGGGTAGCCGAACGCGCCGTAGCGCTCCGCATTCTGGTTCGCGTTGATGACCAGGGTGCCGACCTGCGGCGCGAAGCGGTCGATGACGTGCGCCACCAGGGGCTTGCCGTCGAACGCAACGAGCCCCTTGTCGACGCCGCCCATCCGGCGCCCGCGGCCGCCGGCAAGCACGACGCCGGTGACGTCGGTGCAGGCGATTGGCGCCGGCGCGCCGGCGCGGTTGCCGCCGGGGGTCGTCATCGGCGAAACCGCTCGGCGCCGGTGAACAGCAGGTAATGCCGGTTGGTCGCCCTGCCGATCATGGTCATTCCAACCTTCACCGCGATCTCGTAGCCCATCTGCGTCAATCCCGACCTCGACACGAGGAACGGGATGCCCATCTGCGCCGCCTTGATCACCATCTCGGACGTGAGCCTGCCGGTGGTGTAGAAGATCTTGTCCCCGCCATCCTCTCCTTCGAGCCACATCTGGCCCGCGATCGCGTCGACGGCGTTGTGGCGGCCGACATCCTCGACGAACATCAGGATTTCCGACTGACTGTCCCCGTTGGACGCAAGTGCGCAGCCGTGCACTGCGCCCGCCTGCTTGTAGATCGTCTCGTGCAGCCTGACCCGGTCGAGCAGGTCGAACAGCGTCGCCTGCTCGAGCGTCGCGCCTGCGGGAAGCCTGACATTGTCGATGTCCTCCATCAGGTCCCCGAACATCGTCCCCTGTCCGCAGCCGCTGGTCTTGGTGCGCCTCGCCGTCTTCGCTTCCAGGTCCGCGAGTCCGTGGCGGGTCTTCACGACGACGGCGTTGGTCTCCCAGTCGACCTGGACCGCCTCGATCTCGTCCAGCGACTGGACGAGTCTCTGGTTGCGCAGGTAACCGATCGCCAGCGCCTCGGGCGCGGCGCCCAGCGTCATCAAGGTCAGGATCTCGCGCTTGTCGACGTAGAGCGTCAGTGGGTGCTCGCCGGCGATCGGGACCTCGCGCTGCGCACCATGTTCGTCGACCGCCGTCACGTCGAACGTGGCCGGCCGGGCGGCGTGCGTGAGCAATGGACGGTGATGCAAGCCCCTTATCCCCCGATATACGACATCTCGATCTTCTGCGCGCGCGGCGTTTCGGCGCCGCGGAGCTCCGAGTAGCGATCGCCGCGGCTGCGCCATAGCGCCGCGATCGCGTTGGCGATCCCGGCGTCCGGAAATCCTTCGCGCAGCAGCGCCCGCAGGTCGTAGCCCGCGCTGGCGAACAGGCAGGTGTAGATCCTGCCGTCGGTCGACAACCGCGCGCGGGTGCAATCGCGGCAGAACGCCTGGGTGACCGACGCAATGACGCCGACTTCGTTCCCGTTGTCGCGGTAGCGCCAGCGCTCTGCGACTTCGCCCGCGTAGTTGGGCAGGATCGGCTCGAGCGGAAAGACGCGGTCGATGGCGGCGACGATCTCGGCCGCAGGAACGACGTGCTCCATCCGCCAGCCATTGGTGTGCCCGACGTCCATGTATTCGATGAAACGTACGATATGTCCGCTCGCGCGGAAATGTCGCGCCAGCGGAACGATCGCGTGTTCGTTCAGGCCGCGTTTGACGACGGCATTGATCTTGATCGGCGCAAGTCCCGCAGCCTGCGCCGCGTCGATGCCCTCGAGGACGCGTTGCACCGGGAAGTCGACGTCGTTCATCGCCCGGAACGTCGGATCGTCCAGCGCGTCGAGGCTCACGGTGACGCGCGCAAGCCCGGCGTCCTTCAGCGCGCGCGCCTTCTTGGCGAGCAGCGCGCCGTTGGTCGTGAGAGTGAGATCGACCTCGCCCAGACCCGCGAGCATTCCGACCAGGCGCTCGAGATTGCGGCGCAGCAGCGGTTCCCCGCCGGTGAGGCGGATCTTGCGCACGCCGAGGCGCACGAAAATGGCCGCGATCCGGGCGATCTCTTCGAAGCTCAGGAGCGCCGAATGCGGCAGGAAGGGGAAGTCGCGCCCATAGACGTCCTTCGGCATGCAGTAGACGCAGCGGAAATTGCATCGGTCGGTGACCGAGATTCGCAGGTCGTGCAGGTGCCGGCCGAGCATGTCGACAGGAAGGCCAACTCCGTCGTCGGGGGCGAGCGCGGCCTCGCGCAGGAACGCGTCTAGCGCGGCAGCGTGGCGCGCGCCGCGAACGTCGTTGAGAGGAATGATCGTGGACATGCTCATCATCGATGTTAGCAGAGCGACAGGCGCAGTTTGCGCTTGCAAGGTATGATCAACAGGGACGCGCAGACGTTCCAGGCGCAGCGGAGATTCCCGGTCGCCGGCGCGTCTGCAGGCGGGCCTCCGCCGCCGATGGGCCGATGACGACGCTGCGACAATCCGTGGATGTCCTGATCGAGCGCGTGCCGCTGGCAAGCCGGTGGGCGAGCGAGCGCTGGCAGCCGGCGGCTGTTCGCGTCGCCGCGGCGCAGCCGCAGCGATCGGACCCTGTGCGCGAAGCGGGCGACGACGCTCACGCGCGCTGGTGCTTCAGGGGCTTCGAAGTGGAACTCCATCCGAGCGAAGGGGAAGGCTATTACCTCAACATGACCTCACCCGAGCCGCGGGTATTCGTCATGTGGCGGCCGGCGGAAGAGGGGACCGTGCCGCCGATGCGCCCGGCAGCGGTGACCGTCAGCTACAACGAGGCCGCGCGCCTGATGGACGGCGGCGAGCAGGTGGACACCGTTCCGATGCCAGACGAGCTCGCGCAGTGGGTGCGCGACTTCGTAGCCGCGCACTACACGCCCGCGCCGCGCCGCAAGTTCAAGCGCAGGGATCCGCTGGCGCGAGACGGGACCCCGCGCGACGAGCGGGGCGGCGGGCAACTATGAGCAGCGACGGGCCGGGGCCAGTCGACTCCGTTGAGCCGAAGCCGTTCTCGCTCCGGCGGTGGTCGCAGCGCAAGCTTGCTCTGGCGCGCGATGGCGCCGACGAGGCCTCCAATGCGACGGAACCCGATCGCGTAACCGTCGCGCACACCCGCGCGGGAACCGGCCACGCCGCGCACGGCGCGCTCGCAAGCGCAGGTGACCGGCCATGCCACGGCCGAGGCTTCGCCACCGCAAGTCGCCGCGGCCACGCTCCCGCCGGTGGAGTCGCTGACGAAAGACTCGGATTTCACCCCGTTCATGCGCCCCGGCGTCGACGCGGTCTCGAAGCGTGGCGCGCTCAAGAAACTGTTCAGCGACCCGCGATTCAACATCATGGACGGCCTCGACGTCTACATCGACGACTACACCAAGTCCGACCCGATCGACCCGTCGCTCGCGCAGCAGCTCCTCGCGCGGATGAACAGCGCGCTTGGAGTTGCCCGGCCGCCAGCGGAGGAGACCACGGTGCAGCCACTGACAGGAGACGCTGACGTGCAGCCACTGACGGTAGACGCTGCGACGCAGCCGTTGACGCCAGGCGCTACGACGCAGCCACCGGCCGCAGACGCGCAGTCGCGGCGACTGCGAGCGTCGGAGAGCCATTGGCGCTGGCGGGACCTGAACCGGAAACTGGACAGACCGGAGACGCAATGCACGAGGAGCGCTCTGCGCACGATTGCGCCACGACCCGGTCGCCCAAAACATGAGCATCGCGGACAAGACCACGTTCCTGTGCACCTGCAACGGCACGATGCCGCTCGACCGCGACGCGCTCGCGAAGGGCCTCGGTGTCGACGCGCTCGCGCTGCACACGACGCTCTGCCAGAAGGAGCTCGAGCGCTTCGCGAGCGGCGCGACGGGCGATGTCGTCGTCGCATGCACGCAGGAAGCACGGCTGTTCGGCCAGGTTGCCGAGGAGGGCGCCAAGGCGCGGTCGATCCGCTTCGTCAACATTCGCGAGCACGCCGGGTGGTCGGCCGAAGCCAAGGGCGCGACGCCCAAGATCGTCGCGCTGCTCGAGGCGGCCGCGCTCCCCGAGCCGGAGCCGGTGCCGAGCGTCGCCTACAAGTCCGAGGGCCAGTTGCTGATCGTCGGGCCGCTGGAAACCGCGCTGCGCTGGGCCGATACGCTGCATGCTGCGCTGTCGGTCACCGTGCTCGCAACCGGTGCCACGATGGACACGGCGCTGCCCGCCGAACGCAGCTTCCCGGTACTCTCCGGCAGCCTCGAGCGCCTCGAAGGCTGGCTTGGCGCATTCGAAGCGTCGTGGACGCAGGCGAATCCGATCGATCTCGACGTCTGCACGCGCTGCAATGCCTGCGTCGGTGCATGTCCCGAGCACGCAATCTCGTTCAATTTCCAGGTCGATCTCGAGCGCTGCAAATCCCACCGTGCCTGCGTTGCCGCTTGCGGTGTCGTGGGCGCGATCGATTTTGAGCGCCGCGACACCAAGCGCGGCGCGCGCTTCGACCTCGTCCTCGACTTGCGCGGCGAGCGCTGGTTCAGGCAGCACCAGCCGCCTCAGGGCTATTTCGCTCCCGGTCCTGACCCGTTGGCGCAGGCGCGCGCGGCGGCCGAGATCGCGCTCGCCACCGGCGAATTCGAGAAGCCGAAGTATTTCGCCTACAAGGCGTCGCTGTGCGCGCACAGCCGCGCACAGAAGCGTGGCTGCAACTTATGCATTGATGTGTGCTCGACGCTGGCGATCCGCGCGGATGGCGACCATGTCGCGGTCGAGCCGCACCTGTGCATGGGCTGCGGCGCCTGTGCCACGGTGTGCCCGTCGGGGGCAATGACTTATGCGTATCCGTCGGCGGTCGACCTCGGTGCGCGGATCCGAACCCTGCTACACGCCTATGCCGGAGCGGGCGGGCGTGACGCCTGCCTGCTGCTCCACGCCGCCAACGGCAAGCCCGCGATCGAGGCCCTCGCGCGCCGCGGCCGAGGACTTCCTGCGCGGGTGATTCCGGTCGAGATCGAGCACATCGCGTCGGTAGGCATCGACCTCTGGCTCGCCGCCCTCGCGTGGGGCGCGCCGCAGGTCGCCGTGCTCGCCACGGGGAACGAGGCGCCGCAGTACCACGACGCGCTGGCGTTCCAGATGACGATTGCACAGACGATCGCAGAGGCACAGGGTTACCAGGGCGAGCACTACCGCCTGATCCGCGCCGATGCGCGTGTACCGGGAGTCCGCGCCGATGCGGGCGCATCCGGCGGTGGCGCCTCGATCTCGCTGTGGGACTGGCCGATCGCACTGGCGCCGCGCGTCGCGGCAACTTTCGCCGCTACCCCCGACAAGCGGCGCACCCTCGCACTGGCATTCGACCACCTGGCCGCTCACGCGCCGGTCCCCCGGTCGACAATCGCGCTGCCGGCAGGGGCGCCGTTCGGATCAATCGAAGTGAACCGGGAAACCTGCACGATGTGCCTCGCCTGCGTCGGGGCCTGTCCCGAGGCTGCGCTGCTCGATCATCCCGAGGCGCCGCGGCTGCGGTTTATCGAAGCCAACTGCGTGCAATGCGGCCTCTGCGCGGCGACCTGCCCCGAGAACGCAATCACGCTGGTGCCGCGGCTCGAGCTCACTCCCGGCGCGCGCGAACCGCGACTTCTGAACGAAGCGGCGGTACACGCCTGCACGCGCTGCGACAAGCCGATGGGGACCGAGAAGATGATGCGCTCGATGGTCGAGCGGCTGCGCGGTCACTCGATGTTCAAGAGCGACGCGCAGTTGCGGCGCCTCGAGATGTGCGCCGACTGCCGGGTGATCGACCTGATGGAGAGCGAGGACGGCGCCAGCCTCCCGATCCGCTGATGCAGCAAGCCACGGTTGCCATCCCCCATCCGCTTGCGCCCGAGGACCGGAGCCGCAGCGACCTGTACGCGCTGCTCGCAAGGCTCTACACCGATGGTCCCGACAAGGCGCTGCTTGACGCGATCGCAGGGGCAGCGCGCATGGATACCGCGGGCGCAGAGGTTGCGCAGACCTGGAACCGGCTCGTCGAAGCGAGCGGTGCGATGGATGCCGAGGCCGCGGTCCAGGAGTACACCGACCTCTTCATCGGCGTCGGAAAATCCGAAGTGAACTTGCACGCTTCGTACTGGCTCTCAGGTTTCATGATGGAGCGGCCACTCGCGCAGCTCCGCGGCGTACTCGCGGGGCTCGGCATTGCGCGGCGTAGCGAAGTCGTGATGCTGGAAGACCATCTCGCTGCGCTGTGCGAGACGATGCGCCTGCTGATCGCCGGCGGCGATGGGCGCAAGCCGGCTCCGATCGAGACGCAGCGCAGCTTTTTCGAGCCCTACATCGGCTCCTGGGTGTTCGGATGCTGCGCCGCAATAGGGGAATCTCCTATTGCCAACTACTATGTGTGCGTAGCAGAATTGACAAAAGCATTCATGGCGGTCGATCGTGACGCCCTCGCCATGGAAGGTTGACTACAACGTCACCGAAGGTTGCGCCGCTCCAGGAGGGCCCATGTCCGAAGTATCGCGACACGATAGTTCCGCCGATCCGCAACCCCAGGCACCCGCGACCCCGGCACTCGCGACGAACGCTCGCCGGCGCCGGTTCCTGATGACCTTCGGCGCGGGCGCGGCGGGAGCCGCCGTCGCAGCGCCGGCGCTGGCCGCACCGGCCGCCCTCGTCACTGCGCCCGAAGCGAAGCCCGGAACCCAGGGCTACCACGAGACCGACCACGTTCGCAGCTATTACGCGAGCACCCGCCTCTAGGCGATGGGCGTCGCGGGCGCCGGGACAGGGTCGGAAGGACTGGCAATCCCAAGACTGGCAGTCGCGAGTCCACTCGGCATCTGAATCTGATACTGGCATCTGAGCAGGAGACATCCATGCTGCTTACGCGCAAGAGCGATCCCGTCCGCGGCGCTGCGCCGCGGCTTGCCCGGTCATCGGGCGGCCGGGCGCCCACGATGGACCGCCGCAGCTTCCTCAAGCGCTCCGGGCTCGCCGCGGGCGTCGGCGCGTTCGCGAGCCAGCTTCCCTACGGGACGATGGGCAAGGCCGACGCAGCCGAGGATTCCGCACAGGTCAAGCGCGAGGTCAATCGCACCGTCTGCACCCACTGTTCGGTCGGCTGCGCGGTCGACGCCATCGTCGAGAACGGCGTGTGGGTCCGGCAGGAGCCGGTGTTCGACTCTCCGCTGAGCCTGGGGGGCCATTGCGCCAAAGGCGCGTCGATCCGCGAGCACGGCCACGGCGACAACCGGCTGAAGACGCCGATGAAGCTCGTCAACGGCAAATACCAGAAGATCACCTGGGAGCAGGCGATCACTGAAGTCGGCGACAAGCTGCTGGAAATTCGCAAGGCGTCCGGCCCCGACGCGGTGTTCTGGGTCGGCAGCTCCAAGCACAGCAACGAGCAGTCGTACCTGCTGCGCAAGTTCGTCTCGTTCTTCGGGACGAACAACATGGATCACCAGGCACGCATCTGCCATTCGACGACGGTCTCCGGCGTGGCCAACACCTGGGGCTACGGCGCGATGACGAACTCCTACAACGATATGGGTAACGCCAAGTGTGCGCTCTACATCGGCAGCAACGCTGCCGAGGCGCACCCGGTGTCGCTGATCCACATGCTTCACGCCAAGGAGAACGGCGCGAAGATGATCGTCGTCGATCCGCGCTTCACCCGCACCGCCGCCAAGGCCGACGAGTTCGTGCGCATCCGCTCCGGCACCGACGTCGCGTTCCTGTTCGGCGTGCTGTATCACATCTTCAAGAACAACTGGCAGGACGACAAGTACATCCATGACCGCGTCTACGGCATGGACAAGGTCCGTGACGACGTCATGGCCAAGTGGACGCCCGACAAGTGCGAGGAAGTGACCGGCGTTCCCGAGGCCCAGGTCTACAAAGTCGCCGAGATGATGGCGAAGAACCGCCCGTCGACGCTGGTCTGGTGCATGGGCCAGACCCAGCACTCGATCGGCAATGCGATGGTGCGCGCGTCGTGCATCGTCCAGCTCGCGCTCGGCAACATCGGCGTCTCCGGCGGTGGCGCCAACATCTTCCGCGGGCACGACAACGTGCAGGGCGCGACCGACATTGGCCCCAACCCCGACTCGCTCCCCGGCTATTACGGCGTTTCGACCGGCGCCTGGAAGCATTTCGCCGCGGTATGGAATGTTGATTACGAGTGGATGAAGAAGCAGTTCGCGTCGCAGGCGATGATGGAGAAATCGGGCATGACCGTCTCGCGCTGGATCGACGGCGTGCTCGAGAAGAACGACCTGATCGACCAGGACAGCAACCTGCGCGCAATCGTCTTCTGGGGCCATGCGCCGAACAGCCAGACTCGCGGCAAGGAGATGGTCGAGGCGATGAAGAAGCTCGACCTCATCGTCGTGGTCGATCCCTACCCGTCGGCGACTGCGGCGATGGCGGCGATGGTGCGCAAGGACGGCGTCTACCTGTTGCCTGCCTGCACGCAGCTCGAGACCTCGGGCTCGGTGACCGCGTCGAACCGTTCGCTGCAATGGCGCGAGCGGGTCATCCGGCCGCTGTTCGAATCGCAGTCCGACCAGGCGATCATGTACGCGTTCGCGAAGAAATTCGAGTACGGCCCCGAATTCGTCAAGAACTACGAGGTCTGGAAGCCTGACGGCGACGCCAAGTTCGACGAGCCGACGCCTGAATCGGTGCTGAAGGAGATCAACCGCGCGACGTGGACCATCGGCTACACCGGGCAGTCGCCGGAGCGGCTCAAGCTCCACATGCACAACATGGCGACTTTCGACGTGAAGACGCTCCGCGCCAATGGCGGACCCTGCGACGGCGATTACTTCGGCATGCCCTGGCCGTGCTACGGCACGCCGGAGATCAAGCATCCGGGATCGCCGAACCTCTACATGACGTCGCGGACGATGATGGACGGCGGCGGCTGCTTCCGCGCCAACTTCGGCATCGAGCGCGACGGGGTGAGCCTGCTCGCCGAGGACGACAGCTATCCGAAAGGCAGCGAGATCACCACCGGCTACCCCGAGTTCGACCACCTGCTGATGAAGAAGATCGGCTGGTGGGACGAGCTGACCGATGTCGAGAAGAAAGCGGCCGAGGGCAAGAACTGGAAGACCGACCTCTCGGGCGGCATCCAGCGCGTCACGATGAAGCACGGCGTGCATTTCTGGGGCAATGCCAAGGCGCGCGCGGTCGTGTGGAACTTCCCCGACGGCATTCCGCAGCACCGCGAGCCGCTGTATTCGCCGCGGCCGGACCTCGTCGCGAAATACCCGACGCACGACGACAAGAAGGTGTTCTGGCGCCTGCCGACGCTGTTCAAGACGGTGCAGGACGCCAACGTCAAGGACAAGATCGCCGAGAAATTCCCGCTGGTGCTCACCAGCGGGCGGATGGTCGAATACGAAGGAGGAGGCGAGGAGACCCGCAGCAATCCGTGGCTCGCCGAGTTGCAGCCGACGAATTACGTCGAGATCAGTCCGGCGGATGCCAACAACCGTGGCGTCAGGGACGGCGAGTACGTCTGGGTGAAAACGCCGACCGGCGCGCAAGCTCAAGGTGAAAGCGTGGGTCACCGACCGCGTCGGAGGGGAACGGCATTCGTGCCGTTCCACTTCTCCGGCTGGTGGGAGGGCCGGGACATGCTCGAGTTCTACCCCGAGGGCGCGCATCCGATCGTCCGCGGCGATGCCGTCAACACCGGGACGACTTATGGCTACGACTCGGTGACGATGATGCAGGAAACCAAGACGACGCTGTGCCAGGTCGTGAAGATTCACGGCCTGACGAGGAGACCACTGCCATGGCAAGAATGAAATTCCTCTGCGATGCCGAGCGCTGCATCGCCTGCAATGGCTGTGTGACCGCCTGCAAGCAGGAGAACGAGGTTCCCTGGGGCGTCAACCGGCGGCGCGTCGTCTCGATGAACGTCGGCGTTCCCGGCGAGCGGTCGATCTCCGTCGCCTGCATGCACTGCTCCGATGCGCCGTGCATGGCGGTGTGTCCGGTCGACTGCTTCTATCACACCGATGACGGCCTGGTCCTGCACGACAAGGACCTGTGCATCGGCTGCGGCTACTGCTTCTACGCCTGCCCGTTCGGTGCGCCGCAGTTCCCGCAGGCGGGCGCGTTCGGCGTCCGCGGCGCGATGGACAAGTGCACGTTCTGCGCCGGCGGTCCCGAACCCGATGGCTCGGAGGCGGAGTTCAAGAAGTACGGGCGCAACCGGCTCGCCGAAGGCAAGCTTCCGGCCTGCGCTGAAATGTGCGCGACCAAGGCGCTGCTGGCGGGTGACGGCGATACCGTCGCCGACATTTACCGCGATCGCGTCCTGCGCCGCGGCAAGGGCGCCGAAGTCTGGGGCTGGGCGACGGCCTACAAGCTGCCCCCGACCAACGGAACACCACCGGCGGCCAGCGGAGGGACCAAATCATGACCACCGTTCGCACGGGATTGCTTGCGGCAGCCGTCGCAGTAGTGGTCGTCGCGCTGGCGGGCTGCGGCGAAAGGCCGCAGGTGATCAGCTACAAGCAGGGCACCTACCAGGGCAAGTCGGATACCCCGCCGTGGAGCGGTGCGCAGTGGAACGGGAACAAGCAGGAATGGGAAAACGCGATCCACCAGCGCAACCAGGCGCAGAACGAGTACAAGCATATCGGCGGCTAGGCGCACAGCCCGTTTTCGCCGCGTGAGTGGCGCATCCGAAGCGAGCTAATCCTGATACGGGATCCCCATCATGCGTGAACGAATCGTCCGGGCCGTCCTCGCCGTCGCGGCGACGCTGTTCCTGGCCGGCTCGAGTGCTGCGCTGGCGCAGACTCCGGCGGTCAGCCCCGCACTTGCGGAAGCCGCGAAGGCCCAGCAGCAGCAGCAAATCCAGCAGCCGCTCAATAACCAGCCGGTGTGGAAGGAAGTGCGCTCGGGCGTGCCGCAGTGGACCAGCACCCAGGGGCGCGAGACCGATGTCCTGATCCAGTCGCGCGGACAGACCTGGCGGGCGCTGCGTGACGGCCAGGTCTCGGTGTGGGCCGGATGGGCTCTGGTGGTGCTGGTCATCATCATTGCGATCTATTACCTGCTGCGCGGCAAGCTGCAATTGCGCGAGACGCTGACGGGTCGCCTTCTGCGGCGGTTCAGTTCGTGGGAGCGCTCCATCCACTGGGCCACTGCGATCACTTTCAGCATCCTCGCGATCAGCGGCCTCATCATCGTGTTCGGCAAGAACATCCTGCTGCCGCTAATCGGCTACACGCTGTTCTCCTGGCTTGCGGTGCTGGCCAAGAACCTCCACAACTTCGTCGGGCCGCTATTCGCTCATCTGCGTGATCCTGCTGTTTTTCACGTTCGTGCGCGACAATATCTGGCGCGCCTACGACTTCACCTGGATTCGCAGCTTCGGCGGCCTGTTCGCCGACAAGGAAGTCCCCTCCGGCAAGTTCAATGCCGGCGAGAAATTCTGGTTCTGGGGTGGCCTGCTGGTCTGCGGCGTGATCGTCAGCATCACTGGCTTCATCCTCGACTTCCCGAACTTCGACCAGACCCGCAGCACGATGCAGACGGCCAATATCGTGCACCTGATCATCGCGACGCTGTTCATGCTAGCCGGTCTCGGCCACATCTACATGGGGACGATCGGCATGGCGGGCGCGTACGACGCGATGCGCACCGGCTACGTCGACGAGGCCTGGGCGCACGAGCACCACGAGTACTGGTACAACGACATCAAGGCCGGGAAGATTCCCGCAGCGCTGGAGCTGCCCAGGACGCGCAGACTCAACGCGCGCCGGACATGAAGCAGCGCCCCGCATGATCCATGTCGCGGACCCCTTCCGGAGAAGATCGATGCAGATGACAGTGCGCAGATTGCTGGTCGCCGCGCTTGCGGCGAGTCTTTGTGGAGCAGCGATCGCCAAGCTGCCGGCGCCGACCCCACTGAGCCCTGAGGAGATCGCGGCCGCTGCAGCGAAGAAGAAGGCGGCCGCCGAGACGACCGCGGCGGAGATTACCGCGGCCGAGGACCGCGCCGTCGCAAACTACGTCGCCAACGAAAAGGCGAAGGGCGTTGCGGTTCATACCGAAATGCCGGCGGTAGCAGGGGCCAAGGCGAAGGTCGAACCGAAGAAGAAGTAGCGGTCGCTCGGCTATAATGCTCGGCCGCGGAGAGATGGCCGAGTGGTCGAAGGCGCCTGACTCGAAATCAGGTTTAGGGCAACCTAACGGGGGTTCGAATCCCTCTCTCTCCGCCAGCGCCCATCGCTGTTATCCCCATCGTTTCGAGATAAACGCGCCGGCCCGGACTGCTGCTGTGACCATCGACTGGACGTCATTCACTCCGTGGTCCGCAGTGACCGGCGGTGTCATCATCGGCATTGCGGTCGCGTGGTTCGCGCTGTTCAACGGCCGGGTGGCCGGCATCAGCGGCATCGTCGGCGGATTGTTCAAGCCGGCGTACCCCGATTTCGCGTGGCGAATGGCGTTCATTGTTGGCCTGCTCGCCGCGGCGGCGGTGTACTCGCTGTTCGCGTCGCTGCCCCCGGCGAGAATCGAAGCGAGCTATCCGGTGCTTGCGGTCGCCGGATTGCTGGTCGGAATCGGCACGCGCTACGGCTCCGGGTGCACGAGCGGCCATGGCGTTTGCGGAATCGCGCGCCTGTCCATGCGCTCCGCCGTTGCGACGGGCGCCTTCATGGCCGCGGGCTTCGCAACGGTTTTTCTGGTCAGGCACGTCGTCGGCCGCCTGTAGCCCGCCATGTACGCGATCGCAGCATTTGTCGCCGGCCTGGTGTTCGGGATCGGCCTCATCGTATCGGGCATGTTCAGTCCGGCAAAGGTGCTGGGCTTTCTCGATGCTTTCGGGAGATGGGATCCCTCGCTGGCGCTGGTGATGGCGGGCGCGGTCGTGGTCGCATTCGGTGCCTTCGTGGTTGCGGCCCGGCGGCGAACGACGCTGCTCGGTACACCGATGCGGCTGCCGACGGCGCGAGGTATCGACCGTCGTCTCGTGCTGGGAAGCCTTGTGTTCGGCGTCGGCTGGGGACTCGCTGGATTCTGCCCGGGTCCGGCGCTGGTCGCCGCTGGTGCGGGCTACGCGAAGGCGGTCGTGTTCGCGGTAGCGATGGTCGTTGGGATGGTCGTGTTCGAGCTCGCCGAGTGGTCGAAACTCCGGGCACCAGGCGGCGTAGAAGAACCGGCGGGACCGCAATGATCTTCCGCCAGCTCTTCGATCCGCAATCGTCGACGTATTCGTATCTGCTCGCCGACCGTCGCCGTAAGGAGGGGGTGCTGATCGACCCGGTGTTCGAGCAGGCGCGGCGCGACGCCGCGCTGATCCGCGAGCTCGATCTCAGGCTGGTTGCTACCCTTGACACGCACGTGCACGCCGACCACGTCACCGGCGCGTGGATTCTGAAACGCCAACTCGGCAGCGACATTGGAATTTCCGCCGAGAGTGGCGCGTCCGGAGCGGACCGCATCCTCAGGCATGCGGATCGGATCCCGTTCGGCGATCATTACCTCGAAGTGCGCGCAACCCCGGGCCATACCCGGGGCTGCGTGACCTACGTGCTGGACGACGAGAGCATGGCGTTCACCGGCGATTGCCTGTTGATCCGCGGCAGCGGTCGGACCGATTTCCAGCAGGGCGATCCGCGCGCGCTCTATCGCTCAGTACGCAGTCAGATTCTCACGCTGCCCGCGGCTTGCCTGCTCTACCCGGCGCACGATTATCGCGGCCTTACCGTAACCAGCGTCGCGGAAGAGCGCAGCTTCAATCCACGCCTGGGCGGCGAAGTCGCGGAAGCCGATTTCGTCGGCTACATGAGTAACCTTGGTTTGCCGCATCCGAAGCTGATCGATATCGCCGTCCCCGCCAATCTGCAATGCGGTCGCCCGGAGGACGATGCGGCGCTGCCGCCGGACCCGGCGTGGGCGCCGCTCACGTTCACCTTCGCCGGCATCTTCGAGATCCAGCCCGCGGCGCTCGAGGAGCGGACGGCGCCGACGCAGATCATCGACGTGCGCGAACGCGATGAATTCGACGGACCGCTCGGACGCATCCATGGCGCAAACTGGATCCCTCTCGGTGAGCTTGCGGCTCGGGCGGGGGAGTTGGCACGGGATTGTCCCGTCGTCACCGTCTGTCGCTCTGGCGCACGCTCGGCGCAGGCCGTCGTGATGTTGCAGAGAGCGGGCCTCACCGATGTCGCGAACCTCGCCGGCGGCATGCTGCGCTGGCGTGCGGAAGGGCATCCTGTCGACGGCGCGCGCAACTAGCCGACGTGGCTCCATCCGCAGCCAGCCGCTTCGGTAGCGGCAAATCGGTGCAGCGGGTCGAAGACGACGCGCTGCTGCGCGGCGAAGGCCGCTTCGTCGATAACCTTCCCGCCGCGGTCGGTCAACTTCACGCCCACTTCGTGCGCTCTCCTCACGCGCACGCACGCATCAACCGCATCGACACGAAGGCAGCCGCAGCGATGCCGGGCGTGGTGCGCGTTATCACTGGGCACGATCTGGTCGACGCAGGGGTGAAGCCGATACCGAGCTCGGCTGATTTCAGGCGTGCAGACGGCAACGCGACCGCGTCACCGGAGCACCATGCGCTGGCGGTCGACATGGTGCGCTTTGCGGGCGAAGCCCTCGTCGCGGTGATCGCGAAAACGCCTGTGCAGGCGCGGGATGCCGCCGAAGCAATCGCGGCCGACTACCAACCTCTGCCGGCGGTGGTCGACGCCACCGCCGCCATTGCGGCGGGTGCGCCACGAGTGATCGAATCCGCGTCCGACAACGTTGCCTGCGAGATGCACCACGGTGACAGGGCCGCTGCCGACGCAGCGTTCAGGCGCGCCGCGCACGTGGTCGCGCTCGACCTCGTCAACCAGCGCGTCGCGCCATCGCCGATCGAGCCGCGCGCGACGCTAGCGGAATTCGACTCGGCCACGGACCGGTTGACGCTTCGCGTGACCTGCCAGACGCCGACCGGCCTGCGCGACGAACTGTGCGATGCGGTCCTCGGCATCCCAAAGGACAAGCTCCGCGTGGTGGTCGGCGATGTCGGTGGCGGTTTCGGGATGAAGACCAGCCTCTATCCGGAGGATGTCGTCGTCGCGTTCGCGGCGCGGGCACTGCGGCGCCCGGTGCGCTATGTAGCCGAGAGGATCGAGGAATTCCTTGCCGCCGCGCATGGTCGCGACCTCTCGAGCCGGGGAGAACTGGCGCTCGATCGCGACGGGCGCGTCCTCGCGCTGCGCGTCGCGTCCCTCGCCAATGTGGGTGCCTATGCGACGCCTGCGGGGGTGGTGATCCAGCTGATGATCGGCCCATGGGTCGCGACCAGCGTCTACGACATCCCGACCATCGACATCGGCATCAAGGCAGTGCTGACCCACACGCTGCCCGTAGGCCCCTATCGCGGGGCGGGCCGTCCGGAGGCGATCTACATCATCGAGCGCCTGATGGACGCCGCGGCGAGGCAGACCGGCATCGATCCGGTCGACTTGCGCCGCCGCAACATGATTCGTCCCGGGCAGATGCCCTACACCAACGCGATGGGCAAGGTCTACGACGGCGGGCAGTTCGCGAAGGTGATGGATCAGGCGCTCGCGCTCGCTGACTGGAAGGGTTTCGGCGCACGTGCCGCAGCATCCTTGCGCCGTGGCAGGCTGCGCGGGCAGGGCCTCGCGACCTTCCTCGAGTGGACGGGCGCCGACGTCTTCGAGGAGACGGTCTCGATCACGGTGACGGGCGCGGGGCGCGTCGAGATCTTCAGCGCTGCGCAGCCGATGGGCCAAAGCCTCGCAACCACTTTCACGCAGCTCGCCGTCGACGTGTTCGGCGTGCCGGCGGAATCGATCGACGTACGCTTCGGCGATACCGATCGCGCGACGGGTTTCGGCAGTGCCGGCTCGCGTTCATTGTTCGTGGTGGGGTCCGCGGTTCGGATCGCATCGGAGCGCACCGTCGCGAAGGCGCAGGTTCTTGCAGCAGCGGCCCTCGAAGTGGCGCAGACCGACATCGAGTATCACGGCGGCGTATTCAGGGTCGCGGGCACCGATCGGCGCATCGGCCTCTTCGACCTTGCGCAGCGCGAGGCGGGCAGAGCGATCGTCCTGCAGTCGACGAGTTCCGTTGGCGCCGCAAGCTGGCCCAACGGCTGTCACATCTGCGAAGTGGAAGTCGACCCGGACACCGGGGCGGTGCGCCTCGACGGCTATTGGTCGGTCAACGACGTCGGCCGTGTCGTCAACCCAATGGTGGTGGTGGGGCAGCTCGAAGGCGGTGCGGCACAAGGCATCGGCCAGGCGCTGTGCGAACGCGTCGTCTACGATGCCGATTCCGGCCAGGTGCTCACCGGAAGCTTCATGGACTACGCGCTGCCGCGCGCGGATACGGTTGGAGGCTTCGAGATGACGATGGACGAGTCGATTCCCTGTCTTACCAACCCGATGGGCGTGAAGGGCGTTGGCGAGCTCGGAGCGATCGGCGCCACGCCGGCGGTGGTCAACGCTGTCGTTGACGCGCTCGCACGCAGCGGCCGGCCGGACGCGGCGCGCACGCTGCAGATGCCACTGACCGCGGAGCGGGTGTGGCGCGCGTTCCATTCGTGAGCGAATACGCGCGCTCATCGCGAGGGCGGAGGTCCGAGCGCAGGATTGACCGCGGGCGTGCGTGCCGTGCCGGCCTTCGCGAGGTCGCGCAGCAGGGCGGCCCGGAACGGCGCGAGCACGTTCACCATCTGTGCGAACACCTTGGGCGTCGCCGCGATCACCTGGCCGCCGTACAGGTAATCGCCTTCGCCGGACAGGTCGCCGATCAGTCCGCCCGACTCGAGTACCAGCAGGCTCCCGGCGGCGACATCCCAGGCACTCAAGCCCAATTCGAAGAAGCCGTCGTAGTATCCCGCGGCGACGTAGGCGAGATCGAGCGCGGCGGCCCCCGGGCGCCTCAGCCCTGCAGCCTGCTGCGTCATCACCCGCATCATCTGCAGGTAGGTGTCAAGATAGCTCCCATCGCGAAACGGAAAGCCGGTACCGATCAGGCAATCGCGTAGCTGCGCCCGCCGCGACACGCGAATGCGGCGGTCGTTGAGAAACGCGCCTCGCCCGCGCGTTGCGGTGAATAGGTCGTTGCGGATCGGGTCGTAGATCACGCCCTGGGTGACGATCCCCTTGTGCGCGAGCGCGATCGACACGCAGTACTGCGGGAATCCGTGCAGGAAATTGGTTGTGCCGTCGAGCGGATCGATGATCCACACGTTCTCGGCATCGCGATTCATCTCGCGCGCAGTCCCTTCCTCGGCGAGGATCGCGTGATCCGGATACGTCGCATGCAGGGTCTCGACGATCGCGGCTTCCGCGGCACGGTCGACCTCGCTCACGAAATCCTTCGGCCCTTTCGACGTGACGGTGAGCAGATCGAGGTCGCGGGCGCCGCGCGTGATGATGTTGCCGGCGCGGCGTGCAGCCTTCACGGCCGTGGTCAGCATCGGGTGCATGGGCAGGCGTCGGCGCGGCGAAAGGATGCCGCGTGGCAGAATGCGCGGAGTGCACATTCTACAGGCAGCATCGGCGCAGGACGGTCCGGCGTTGGCGCAGGTGCGTGTGGTGCTGGTTCGCACGAGCCTCCCCGCCAACATCGGCGCTGCGGCGCGCGCGATGCTGACGATGGGATTGGCGCGGCTGGTCCTGGTCGAGCCGGCGCACTTCCCGCATCCGGATGCCACGGCGCTCGCGACCGGCGCGGGCGCGGTGCTCGCGTCGGCACAGATCGTTGCGACGCTCGATGACGCGCTTGCGGGCACCCGGCTCGCGATCGGATTCTCGGCACGGCCACGAAAATTCGCGGGACGCGTCCTCACGGTGCGGGAAGCTGCTGCACTGGCCGCCGGCGCCGCGCGCGAAGCCGACGTCGCGCTGGTATTCGGAACCGAGATGTCGGGGCTGACCAACGTCGAGCTTGCCCGCTGCAGCGTGATAGCGACGATTCCGGCCAATCCGCGTTACGCGTCGCTCAATCTTGCGGCTGCCGTCCAGATTGCGGCCTGGGAGTTGCGGATGGCCGCGATCGATAGCCGTGTATGGGAGGCGCCGCGCTTCACTCCCGCAACTCACGATGACACGGAGGCGCTGTACGCGCACGCCGAACGTACGCTGAGCGCACTGCGCTTCCTCGACCCGCGGCACCCGCGGCGGCTGATGCAGCGCTTGCGGCGCCTGTTCGCTCGCGCGGAGCTCGAGCGCGAGGAAGTCAACATCCTGCGCGGAATCCTTGCACGCGTCGACAGCCTGGCGGCGCAGCACGACGACACTCCGATGATGCGGCCGACGCGGCCGGCGCGGCGTGCCGGAACCGCTATGTCACGGCGCGGGGAAGCTACTGTCCGCAGTGCGGTCAGGAAACGAACTGGTGCTTCCGTCGCCACCGCGGTTTATGCGCGAGGCCGCCGGGCGTTATGTCGCGTTCGACGGACGCATGTGGCGCACGCTGGGAAATCTGCTGCTGCGGCCGGGCTTCCTGACGCGCGAATACTTCGCCGGTCGCAGGCGCCGCTACGTGCGTCCGGCGAAGCTGTTCATCACGCTGTCATCGCGATGTTCGCGGTGTTTCGTATCGTGGGCCATGCGCCGGTGCTCATCGAACGCGAGGCCGTCGTTAAGGGCAGTGAAGCGAAACCGGCGAAATCCGATCACGGGCCGGGTGCCGCTGTCCGGGACGATACCGCTATCGATCTTGATTTCATTCTCGGCGCGAGCGCGTCCCGGCGCTTTGCGCCACTGCGCCGGCAGATCGACGCCTACAATCGTCTGCCGCGCGCAGGCCAAGGTCGACCAGATCTATCACGGGGTGCTGCGCTACGCGCCTTATGCGGCGATCGTCCTGCTGCCGGTGTTACGTTGCTGCTGCAGTGGAGTTTTGCCGGACGCGCGCGCCGTCATCCCGGCGCCCACGGCGCTACGCGGCCCACCTGGTGTTCGCCGCGCACTGGCACGCGTTCATGTTCGTCGTAGCGATGCTGTTCGCGGTGCTCCCGCAGTTTCTGCGAACGCCACTCGTACTGTGGGCGATCGGATATGGGGTGGTGGCATGAAGAAGGTCTACGGCGGACGCTGGAGCGGACCATCCTGCGCAGCGCGCTGGTCGACGTGGTCTACCTGATCTTCTACGGGGTCGGATTCGCCGGACTCGTCGTTGCCGCGATCGCGCTGCGCTGACGGGCTGCCTCCGGGCGTGGCACAGGCCCCGGGGCCGATCGAATAGCCGATCAAATTTAGTCGGACAATGGCATAATCCTCCCATGTTCGCCCGCCTTCGCGAAGACGTCCGGGCGGTGTTCGACCGCGATCCCGCCGCGCGCAGTGTCTGGGAGGTCCTCACCTGCTACCCCGGGCTGCACGCCTTGGTCTGGCACCGCGCCGTCGTGCACCGGGTGTGGCAGCTTCGCCTGCGCTGGCTGGCCCGTTGGCTTGCCCACTGGAGTCGCTGGGTGACTGGCATCGAGATCCATCCCGGAGCAACGATCGGTCGTAGGGTGTTCATCGACCACGGCATGGGGATCGTGATCGGCGAGACCGCCGAGATCGGCGACGACAGTACGCTCTACCATGGGGTGACGCTGGGCGGGACGTCATGGAACAAGGGTAAGCGCCATCCCACTCTCGGGCGCGGAGTAGTCATCGGCGCCGGGGCCAAGGTGCTCGGTCCGATCCTGGTCGGGGACGGCGCGAAAATCGGCTCCAACGCCGTCGTCGTGCGCGACGTTCCTGCCATGGCGACTGCGGTGGGCATTCCGGCCCGCGTTGTCGCCGCCGAAGAGTCCGGCCCGCACGGGCCCGAAGCGGCGAAGCGGGTCTTTTCGTCCTATGCCGTCACGCCAGGCTTGAACGACCCGATCATCCAGGCCATCCACCAGTTGCTCGACCACGCAGCCGCGACCGATGAGAGGCTGAGTCGTCTGCTGGCCCAGCTCCAGCAGGGAGGGGTCGAATGCGGCGATGCGAGGGCTGTGGCCGACGCCTTCGACCCCGGTAAAGTCAACCGGATGCTCGACTGAACTTTCATGATGAATAAGTTGACTAAATTGTTCGGGTATTCTAAAATGAACCATGGAACGAGCGGCTGAACCCAACCAGGGACTGAGCCCAACCCAGCGATGCGACTGACCACCAAAGGACGCTTTGCGGTGACGGCGATGATCGACGTCGCGATGCATGGCGCGCCGGGTCCGGTGACCCTCGCCGGGATTTCCGAGCGCCAGGGAATCTCGCTTTCCTACCTCGAGCAGCTTTTCGGCAAGCTGCGCCGGCACGGCATGGTCGACAGTGTCCGCGGGCCCGGCGGCGGCTACAACCTCGCGCGGGCGGCTGAGATCATGACCATTGCCGACATCATTCTCGCCGTCGACGAGCCGATCGACGCAACGCAATGCGGGGGGCGCGAGAACTGCCATGACGATCGCCGCTGCATGACCCACGAGTTGTGGGCGGGACTCAACGCCCACATCTTCAGTTACCTGCGCTCGGTGACGGTTGCCGACCTCGTGCGCGAGCAGCAACCCGCGGCACCGAAGTGGCGATTCTCAAGGACCATCGTCAGCCGCCCGGCGGTGCCCATTCGCCCGAGCCTGCAGACGGCGGTCTAGATCGCACCACATTCGAACCGCGACGATCCATGAAGCTTCCCATCTACCTCGACTATTCGGCGACCACCCCGGTCGATCCTCGGGTTGCGCAGAAGATGATCCCGTACCTGACCGAGCACTTCGGCAATCCGGCGTCGCGTTCACATGCGTTCGGGTGGGAAACCGAAGCCGCGGTCGAGGAAGCGCGCAAGCACGTCGCCGACCTGGTTGGCTGCGACGCGAAGGAAATCGTCTTTACTTCCGGGGCGACCGAGTCGATCAACCTGGCGCTGAAAGGCGCAGCCCGTTTCTACAAGGAAAAGGGCAAGCACCTCGTCACGGTCAGGACCGAGCACAAGGCGACGCTCGATACGATGCGCGAGCTCGAGCGCGACGGCTTCGAGGTGACCTACCTCGACGTCGCTCCCGACGGCTTGCTCGACCTGGCGCGCTTCGAGGCGTCCCTGCGGGCGGACACCAGCGTCGTGTCGGTGATGTACGTCAACAACGAAATCGGCGTCATCCAGGACATCGCCGCCATCGGCGCGATCTGCCGCGCGCGCGGGATCGTGTTGCACGTCGACAGCGCGCAGGCCACCGGCAAGATCCCAGTCGACCTGGCCGCGCTCAAGGTCGACCTGATGTCGTTCTCGGCGCACAAGACCTATGGGCCGAAAGGCATCGGCGCGCTGTTCGTCCGGCGCAAGCCGCGGGTACGCATCGAGGCGCAGATGCATGGCGGAGGCCACGAACGCGGCATGCGCTCGGGCACGCTGCCGACGCACCAGATCGTCGGCATGGGCGAGGCATTCCGGCTCGCACGGCTCGAGATGGCTGCGGAGAGCGAGCGCATCCGGATGCTGCGCGACCGGCTCCTGGCCGGACTTTCGAAGATCGAGGAGGTCTACGTCAACGGCGACATGGAACGCCGCGTGCCGCACAACCTCAACATCAGCTTCAATTTCGTCGAAGGCGAGAGCCTGATCATGGCGATCAAGGATGTCGCGGTGTCGTCCGGTTCGGCCTGCACGTCGGCGTCGCTCGAGCCTTCCTACGTGCTGCGCGCACTCGGGCGCAGCGACGAGCTCGCGCACAGCTCGATCCGCTTCACCGTCGGCCGCTTCACGACCGAGGAACAGATCGACTACACGGTGGATCTCGTGCAGCGCAAGATCGCCAAGCTGCGCGACGCTTTCGCCGCTGTGGGAAATGCACCAGGAAGGGGTCGACCTGGACACGGTCCAGTGGGCGGCCCACTAGGAGACAGACATGGCATACAGCGACAAGGTACTGGATCACTACGAGAATCCACGCAATGTCGGCTCGTTCGCGAAGGCCGATGCCGACGTCGGCACCGGCATGGTGGGCGCACCGGCCTGCGGTGACGTGATGAAGCTGCAGATCAAGGTCGGCGCCGACGGCGTGATCGAAGACGCCAAGTTCAAGACCTACGGCTGCGGTTCGGCGATTGCGTCGTCGTCTCTCGTCACCGAATGGGTGAAAGGCAAGACGCTCGACCAGGCGATGACGATCCGCAATACGCAGATCGCCGAGGAGCTCACGCTGCCGCCGGTCAAGATCCACTGCTCGATCCTGGCCGAGGACGCAATCAAGGCTGCGGTTGCCGATTACCGGGCGAAGCACGGGCAGGCCGAGCAGCACGCGCCCGAGTTGCGCGCCGCGGACTGACGTCGTGCCGATTACCCTCACCGAGACGGCTGCGAAGCACGTCAACGCGCACCTCGCCCGCCGCGGCAAGGGCGTGGGCCTGCGGCTGGGCGTTCGAACGTCCGGTTGCTCTGGGCTCGCCTACAAGCTCGAGTATGCGGATGAAATTCGGCCCGAGGACGCGCAGTTCGAAAGCCGCGGCGTGCGTGTGGTCGTCGATCCGAAAAGCCTGCCCTATCTCGAGGGCACCGAGCTCGACTTCGCGAAGGAAGGGCTGAACGAAGGCTTCAAGTTCAACAATCCGAACGTCAAGGACGCGTGCGGCTGCGGCGAATCGTTCAACGTCTAGAAGTACGCGCGACGACGCCGGCTCGCTGAGCCCCTGGCGCGGCGGCGCGAAGGCGGTGAGCGCAGTCACAGAATCGCGCATCACCGCCCGATGATCGACTTCACCCGCAACCATTTCGAGCTGCTGGGATTGCCCGTGCGTTGGCGCATCGACGCGCTGGCGCTGGAGCGCGCCTACCGCGAGCTGCAGCGCGAGATCCACCCGGACCGCTACGCGGGCGCACCGGATCACGACAAGCGCCTCGCCCTTCAGGCGTCGGCGCGGGTCAACGAGGCTTACCGGACGCTCTGCGATCCCGTCGGGCGCGCGGAATACCTGCTGCGGCTTCGTGGCATCGACGCAACTGCGGAGACCAACACGCAACTGCCGGTCGATTTTCTGATGCGGCAACTCGAGCGGCGCGAAGCCGCGGACCAGGCGCACTCCGCGCACGATGGCGCGGCGCTCGAGGTGCTGATCGCCGAGCTTCGCCGCGACGCCGGCGCGCTGTCCAGCGGGATCGAGGATGTGCTCGACGGCGACGATCGCGACGCGGCGCGCGTGCGCGTGCGCGAGCTCCGCTTCCTGGCAAAGCTCGAAAGCGATTTGCGCGAAATGCAGGTCGCCGACTTCGACCGATGACCCTGTTCCAGATTTCCGAGCCCGGGCGTTCCGCGCCACCGCACACGGCGAAGCGCGCGGTCGGCATCGACCTGGGCACCACCAACTCGCTGGTCGCGACGGTGCGCCATGGCTCGCCGGTGGTGCTCCCTGACGACGAAGGCCGCGTGCTGCTGCCCTCCGTTGTGCGTTACGGTGAGCACGGCATCGACGTTGGTTACGCCGCTCTCGCCCGGGCGACCGAAGATCCGGGCAATACGATCCCGTCGGTGAAGCGGCTGATGGGCCGGGGTTACGGGGATGTTGCCGACGACCGGCGCTACCCTTACCGGCTGGTGGAGGGCGATGGGATGGTCCGGCTCGTGACGCGAGCGGGGGTGCGCACGCCGGTCGAGGTATCGTCCGAGATCCTGAAGGCGCTGCGCCGGCGGGCCGAGGCGTCGCTCGGCGGAACCATCGAGGCTGCCGTCGTCACGGTGCCCGCCTATTTCGACGACGCACAGCGCCAGGCCACCAAGGATGCCGCGAAGCTCGCCGGGTTGCCGGTGCTGCGGCTTCTGAACGAGCCCACGGCGGCGGCGATTGCCTACGGCCTCGATAACGCCGCCGAGGGCACCTACGCGGTGTTCGACCTCGGCGGGGGCACCTTCGACATTTCGATTCTCCGTCTGTCGCGGGGCGTGTTCGAAGTACTTGCGACCAATGGCGATTCCGCGCTCGGCGGCGACGATTTCGACCATCGCGTGTTCTGCTGGGCGATCGAGGAGGCAGGTCTGCCGCCACTCGCTGCCGCCGACGCGAGGCGGCTGCTCATGTGCTCGCGCGAGGCGAAGGAGATGCTGACCGGGCACGACGCGGCACCCGTCGCGAGCGTGCTTTCCGACGGCACACGCGTCGACCTCACGCTCGACGCGGCGACTTTCTCCGCGATCACGCGCACGCTCGTTACCAAGACGTTCATCCCGGTACGCCGCGCGCTGCACGACGCGAAGCTTGCAGCCCGCGACCTGAGCGGCGTCGTGCTGGTCGGTGGCGCGACGCGGATGCCGCAGGTCCGGCGCGCAGTCGCCGAGTTCTTCGGGCAACCGCCGCTCACCAATCTGAATCCGGACGAGGTCGTCGCGGTCGGTGCCGCGATCCAGGCCAACAAGCTCGCGGGCAACCGCGAGCGCGACGGTGACTGGCTGCTGCTCGACGTGATTCCGCTGTCACTCGGCATCGAGACCATGGGTGGGCTCGTCGAGAAGATCGTACCGCGCAATTCGACCATTCCCGTCGTGCGCGCACAGGAATTCACGACCTTCAAGGACGGCCAGAGTGCGATCGCGCTGCACGTGGTTCAGGGCGAGCGCGACAAGGTCGCCGACTGCCGGTCGCTCGCGCGCTTCGAACTGCGCGGGATTGCGCCGATGGTGGCCGGGGCCGCGCGCATCCGCGTGTCGTTCGACGTCGACGCCGACGGCCTGCTGTCGGTGTCGGCGCGCGAGCAGACGACCGGTGTCGAGGCTACGGTGACGGTCAAGCCATCGTACGGGCTGACCGATGCGGAAATCGCGCGGATGCTCGAAGACTCAATCGCGCACGTTGCCGACGATGCGCAACTACGCGCACTCGCCGAGGCGCGGGTCGAGGCCGAGCGAATCGCGGCTGCGACCGAAGGCGCGCTCGCGGCCGACGCCGACCTGGTCGACGCGGCCGAGCGTGCGGCGATCGAGCGCGCGCTGGCTGCGCTTCGCCAGGCCGCCGCCGGAGACGATCGCGCGGCGTTGACCTCCGCCATTGCCGTCCTCAACGCTGCTACGGAGGAATTCGCCGGGCGACGCATGGATCGCGGTGTCGCGCGCGCGCTCGCAGGCCGTCGCGTCGATGCGCTGGGCTAGCGCGCGATGACCGAAATCGTCGTCCTTCCGCATCCGGAAATCTGCCCCGAAGGAAAGACCTTCGACGCCAGGCCCGGGGTCTCCGTGCTCGACAATCTGCTCGACCAGGGCATCGAAGTCGAGCACGCCTGCGAGAAATCCTGTGCCTGCACGACCTGCCACGTGGTCGTCCGCGACGGTTTCGACTCCCTTTCGGAGGCATCGGAAGACGAGGAGGATCTCCTCGATCGCGCCTGGGGGCTGACGCCGCTATCCCGGCTCTCGTGCCAGGCGATCGTCGGCAACACCCGCCTGGTGGTCGAGATTCCCAAGTACACGATCAACTACGCAAAAGAGGTCAAGGGATGAACGCGGCAGCCGACCCGGAGCGCACACTATGAAATGGACCGATTCGCGCGACATCGCGATCGCGCTCGCCGACGCGCACCGGGACGTCGACCCGGAGAAAGTGCGTTTCACCGATCTCTACAACTGGGTGCGGGAACTGCCCGGCTTCGACGACGACCCGAAGCACAGCGGCGAGAAGATCCTGGAAGCGATCCAGCAGGCCTGGATCGACGAGTGCTGAGGGTTGCCGGCAGGCGGCGCAGATTGGGGTCAGGCGAAGAGGTTCAGCACCGCGTCGAGGCCGCAGTGGTCGATGGCGTGCGTCGCCTGCGCGCGCAGCTTCGGCTTGGCTCGGTACGCGACCGACACGTCGGCCGCGGCCAGCATCGGCAGGTCGTTCGCGCCGTCGCCGACCGCCACTGTGATGCGGCCCTCGGCGTGGCAGCCGTCGGCGAGCCGCGCGAAGAGCGCCGCCTTGCGGTTGGCATCCACGACCTCGCCCGCCAGCCGGCCGGTGAGCCTGCCTTCGCACGTCTCGAGCACGTTCGCGAGCGCGCAGTCGATAGCGAGTCGCGCCTGCAGGCGATCGGTGAAGAACGTGAATCCGCCGGATACCAGGAGCGTGCGTGCGCCGATCGCCCGCAGCGTTTCCAGTAGGCGTTCGGCACCGCGAGACAGTCGCAGGCGTTCGACATAAACGCGCTCGAGCGCGTCGACGGGAACCCCTTCGAGGAGTGCGAGCCTGTGCTCGAGGCTCGCGTGGAAATCCATCTCGCCGCGCATCGCTCTGGCAGTGATCGCAGCGACCTCGGGCTGGATGCCCATGACGCCAGCGATTTCGTCCACGCACTCGATGGCGATCAAGGTCGAGTCCATGTCCATCGCTACCAGTCCCACCCGGTCGAGGCGGCGATCGTGCGGCACCCGCGCCCAATCGCATGCTGCCGCGGCGCAGGCCTCGGGAACGCCGGCAAGGTCGCGCGGCGCGTGCAGCCGATATGCAGCGCACTGCGCGCGGTTGAGCGGCTCGACTTCCTCTGCGTGCGTCAGCGCGAGCAGAATCGCGAGGTCCTCGTCGCGGATCTGCTCACCTTGTACGACGAGGTCGCAGGGCGAGGATGCGGCAGGCGATTCAGGGGACATGCTCAGCCCGGGGTGGACAGAAGGAATATCATAGTGCCATCGGCGCTTTGACGCGGTGTTCTGCGTTGCGCTAATGTTCATCGATCCTCGATGGACCCCATAGGAGACGACCATGACACTGCGACTCGGCGACACCGCCCCCGACTTCACCCAGGAATCCAGCGAAGGTACGATCAGCTTCCATCAGTGGCTGGGCGATAGCTGGGGCGTGCTGTTTTCTCATCCGGCGGATTTCACGCCGGTGTGCACGACCGAGCTCGGACTGACGGCAAAGCTGAAGGATGATTTCGCGAAGCGCAACACCAAGGTGATCGCTCTGTCGGTCGATCCGGTCGACTCGCATCGCAGATGGATCGAGGACATCAACGACACGCAGAAGACGCGGGTCAACTTCCCGATCATCGCCGACCCCGACCGCAAGGTATCGACGCTCTATGACATGATCCATCCGAACGCGAGTGCGACGCAGACGGTGCGCTCGCTGTTCGTCATCGATCCCAAGAAGGTCGTGCGGCTGATCATCACCTATCCCGCGTCGACCGGCCGCAATTTCGACGAGGTCCTGCGGGTCGTCGATTCGCTCCAACTCACCGAATACCACAGCGTGGCTACACCCGGAAACTGGAAGCAGGGCGACGAAGTGGTGATTGCACCGTCGATTCAGGATCCGGAGGTACTGAAGCAGAAGTTCCCCAAGGGCTTCAGGACGCTGCGACCGTACTTGCGCATGACGCCGCAGCCGAACAAGTAGGGTTCTTCACCGCTGCTGCATCGCCGTTGCGACTTCGGTCGCCGGCGCGCGGCAGGCGGCCAGGCGCCGCGCACGCCTCCTGCCGCCCCATGCAGACGCTGGCGCGCGTCAGCGGCGCGGGCCTTTGCCGCGAGTGCGATGTCCGCGCGCGAGCGGCTCGGCATAGTCCGGTCGCGGCGCGGAATCGCCGGCAGGCGCCAGTGCCGGCTCGTTCAGCGTGAAATCGATTTTCGACTGCTCGAGATCGACTCGCGCGACGCTGACGTTGACGCGTCCTGCGAGTTGAAAGACGCGCCCGCTGCGCTCGCCGATCAACGCATGCCGGACCGCGTCGAAATGGAAATAATCGCGCGGCAATTCGGTGACATGAACCAGGCCGTCGATGTCGAGGCTGTCGAGCGTCACGAAGATGCCGAAGCTCGCGACCCCGCTAATCGTTCCGGCGAAAGTCTCGCCGACCTTGTCGCTCATGTAATGACATTTGAGCCATTGCAGGACGTCGCGCGACGCGTCGTCGGCGCGTCGCTCGGTCATCGAGCAATGCACGCCAAGCTCGGACCACGACGCGCCACTCGGAGTATAGAGTTTGCGGGAAAGCACGGCCTTGATTGCGCGGTGCACAAGGAGATCCGGGTAGCGGCGGATCGGCGAGGTGAAATGCGCGTAGCTCTCGTAGGCGAGCCCGAAGTGCCCGACATGGTCAGGACTGTACTGCGCCTGCGCAAGCGAGCGCAGCAGCACCGCTTGCAGCAGCGCGAAATCGTCGCGATCGCGGATGCGTTCGATCAGGTTCGCGTAATCGCGCGCGGTGGGCGAATCACCCCCGGCCAGCGAAAGACCCGAGCCGCCGAGGAAATCGCGCAGCGCGCTGAGCTTGTCGGGGGGCGGCGCTTCGTGGACGCGGTGCAGTGCCGGCTGGTGGTGCTGTTCGAGAAGCCGTGAAGCGCAGACGTTCGCCGCGAGCATGCACTCCTCGATCAGCCGATGGGCGTCGTTGCGCGGCGCGGGCACGATCCTGGTGATCCGTCCCTCGGGATCGAACTCGATCGCGAGCTCGGGGGTGTCGAAATCGATCGCTCCACGCCGCGCGCGAGCGGCGAGGAGCGCCTGGTAAAGCGCGTGCAGATGCGCGAGGGGTGCACGCAACGCAGGAGGTGCCGTCGCTGACATTAACCACGCGTAGACCTGCGTGTAGGTGAGGCGCGCGCGCGAGTGCATGACCGCCGGGTAGAACGTGTAGGCGCCGATCTCGCCCCGGGCATCAATGCGCATGTCGCAGGCCACGCATAGCCGGTCGACGTCTGGCTTGAGCGAGCACAGTTCGTTCGACAGGGCCTCGGGAAGCATCGGGATCACGCGACGGGGGAAGTACACTGACGTTCCGCGCTCGCGCGCATCGGCATCGAGCGCATCGCCGTCGTGAACGTAGTGCGAGACATCGGCGATCGCGACGATCAGGCGCCAGCCGTCGCCATCAGGCTCGCAATGGACGGCATCGTCGAAATCCTTCGCATTTTCGCCGTCGATTGTCACCAGCGGCAATCCGGTCAGATCGCGGCGGTCGCGGCGATCGGCGGGGCGAACCGCGCCGGGCAGGCGCGTCGCCTGGCGCGTTGCCGCGGCGCTCCATTCGAACGGCAGCGCGTGCTTGCGCAGAGCGATCTCGATCTCGATCCCGGGATCGGTGACACTGCCGAGGATTTCCTTGACGCGGACAATTGCCTCCCGATGTGCGCTCGGCTGCTCGACGATCTCGGCCACGACAACCTGCCCCGCCTGCGCGCCATTGCGCTCGTCCGGCGGGATGATCAGGTCCTGATTGATTCGCCGATTCTCGGCCTCGACGAACCAGACGCCACGCTCTTCATGCACCCGCCCGACAATTTCGCGGTTCGCACGCATCAGCACGTCGACGATCTCGCCCTCGGGCCGGCCGCGGCGGTCCACGCCGATCAATTTCGCGCTCGCACGGTCGCCGTGCAGCGCCTTGTGCATCTCGCGCGGTGAGAGGAACAGGTCCCCGCCGCCCGCGTCCGGAAGCAGGAAGCCGAAGCCGTCGGGATGACCCTGGATCGTTCCGGTGACCAGATCGAGTTTGGCCGCAATGCAGAGCTCGCCCTTGCGGTTGATCAGAAGCTGACCGTTACGCTCCAGCGTTGCGACGCAGGCGTCGAACAGATGCTGCTGTTTGCGGCTGATGTCGAGACGGGATGCGACTTCCGCGGGAGCGAGCGGCACCCCCGCATCGGAAAGCTCGCGCAGGATGGCTTCGCACGTCGGGTTCGACCCGCCAGGGGGCGTGGGCGAAGCCCGCCCGCGCGCACTCGAGCGGGGCATCATCGCGGCACGCCGGCGGAGAGGAATCGATTTTGACAACGATCGTCGCGGCTTTTAGAATTGTGGGTTGATCAGGCTTGCCCGGATGGCGGAATTGGTAGACGCACTAGGTTCAGGTCCTAGCGGTCGCAAGACTGTGGAGGTTCGAGTCCTCTTCCGGGCACCACGACACATTATCGCGGCAGCCGCCGCGATGCTTCATCGTTCTCGTACCAAATTTACACCATCGCCGCATTGCCACTTGCTGCAAGCCCGGGGACAGGGTCTCGCCGCAGGCTTCACTCGATACCGGCTCAGGCCGCTCGGTTCGGCAACGATTTGGGGTCGTTGTAGCTCTTGACGTCTGTCCCGCGGTAGAGAATCTGCGCGTTGCGCTCGGCGATCCGCTGGTGGAGGGCGACGAATTCGGGATCCATGTCGCGTACCGGGCGTGGCTCCGGCTCGAAGTGATGGTACAGGTCGACGCCGCGCACGAGCGTTGCGCTGTCCTTGCCCGCGACTTGCCGCACGCTTGTCGGAATGTAGCGAATGGCAAAGCCGATGCGGCGATCATCCGAAGGATTGGGCGGTGAGCCGTGCACGAGACGCACGTGGTGCAGCGACATCTCGCCCGGCTGCAATTCGATGACCGTTGCCTTCGAGCGGTCGACATCGACGGCGACTTCCTGGCCGCGCGTCAACAGGTTGTTGCGCGAAAACGTGTCGCGGTGCGGAATCTGGTCGGACGTATGCGTTCCGGGGATGAACTCCATCGCACCGTTCGCCCGACGGCTTGGCGTGAAAGCGACCCAGGCCGTGACGACGTCCGGCTTGCTCGAGTCCCCAGTAGGTCGAGTCCTGGTGCCAGGAGACGAATGCGGGATTGTTCGCCTCCTTGATGAAGAAGTTTGTCGTCCAGCACAGGAGGTCCGGGCCGTACAGGTCGGCCGCCGCGTCGACGATGCGGCTTTCACGGACAAGATCGCCGAGCCACGCAAACAACAGGTGCGATTTGTGGCGCAGATCACCTCCAAGGGGCGCGCCCGTTTGCGCCTCGAACGCTTCGAGCCGGCGCCGCAGCTCGAGCGCGTCGGCTTCGGGTATGACGCGAATTGGAAAGATGCAGCCGTCGCGCCAGAACCGATCGATCTGCGATTGCGCAAGAACATTGGGCATGCCAACCTCCGGTGCGGGTTGCTCAGGTGCCAAGATAGTTTCGCCGTACCGCTTCGTCGCCGGCGAGATCGGCGCCGGTGCCCTTCGAGCGATACCCGACCGGTCTCCAGCACGTACGCGCGATCCGCGACGTCGAGAGCCATGGCCGCATTCTGCTCGGCGAGCAGGATCGTCATGCCGTCGCGCGCGAGCCTGCGGACGATCTGGCTGATCTCCTGCACGATGATCGGCGCGAGACCGAGAGTCGGCTCGTCGAGCAGCAGGCATTTGGGCTGCGCGATCAAACCCCGCGCGATCGCAAGCATCTGCTGCTCGCCACCCGACATCGATCCTGCCACCTGATGGCGCCGCTCGGCCAGGCGCGGAAACATGCCGAACAATGTGGCGAAATCGCCCAGGGCATCGTTGCGATCACGCCGGTGGTACGCTCCCATCAGCAGGTTTTCGGTCACGGTGAATTTGGGAAAGATCTGCCGGCCCTCCGGTACGAGCACGATGCCGCGATGCACGCGCTCGTCGGTCGGCACGTCATTCAGTTTTGCGCCCTGGAACACGATCGTGCCGGCGGTCGCGGCCTTCAGGCCCATGATCGTGCGCAATGTGGTGGTTTTCCCGGCGGCGTTGGCGCCGACGAGCGACACGACTTCCCGTTCCTTGACCGTGAGCGTCACGCCCTTCAGGACGTGATTCTTCGCGTAATGAACGTCGATGCGGGACAGTTCAAGCATGGCCGCGACCCAGGTACGCCTCGATCACCGCGTGGTCGCGCAGCACGTCGTCCGGGCGACCTTCGGCGATCTTGGCGCCGTGATGGATGACGATGGCGCGATCGGCGAGCTTCCCCAGGAAACCGACCCGATGGTCGATGACGCACAACGTGGTGCCATGCTGACGCAGGTCGCGCAGCACCTCGTCCAGATTGCGGATCTCGTCGTGGCCGAGGCCACTGCCCGGCTCGTCGAGCAGCAGGACCTTCGGCTCGCACATGAGCGCCATGGCGACGCCCAGCATCTTCTCGCCGCCGTACGACAGGCTCGCCGCCGGCTGGTCGCGAAAGGCCTCCAAGCCGGCACAGGCGGAGGATTTGATGGATGCGTTCCGCAAGATCGGTGTGCTGGCGCAGCGGGAATAGTGTCGCAACGCGGCGCCATCCTGCGCGGCGCTTCAGCCGAAGATGCCCGGCGATCGCGACATTGTCGAACACGGAGAGTTCGCCGAAGAGCTGCGGGTTCTGGAACGTCTTCACGATGCCGGTTTCGGCGATCTCGTGCGGCTTGCTGCCCACGAGCTCTTGGCCCTTCCACAGCAACTGTCCTTCGGTCGGCGGATACACGCCCGAAATGAGATTGAGCAGCGTGGTCTTGCCCGAACCGTTCGGGCCGAATACGCCGACGATGTCGCCTTCGTCGAGGCCAAATGAAAGGTCCGACACTGCGGTGAGGCCGCCGAAGCGCTTGGTCAGGTTGCGCACCTCAAGCAGCACGCCGTGCGCCTCGCGAGCAGGCCCACGATGCCGCGTGGCATCAGCAGGATGGTGAGAATCAGGATCAGTCCGTAGACGAGAAGTCTTGCCTCGGCATTGACGTTGATGACATGCGGCAGTGCGGTCAGCACGAGCGCACCGACGATCGGTGCAGCGACGAATTCGCGGCCGCCCAGCAACGCCATTGCGATGATCGCGAGCGACTGGTCGAGGGAGAAATAGCTCGGATCGATGTAGCTGATGTAAAAGGAGTACAGGCTGCCGGCGACGGCGGCACCGACATTGCCGGCGACAAAGGAGATCAGTTTGTAGCGGAAGACGTTGATTCCCAGCGTATCGGCCAGCTCGTCGTTCAGCCGGATCGACGCGAAGCAGCGGCCCATCCACGAATGCACGATCCGCGAATACAAAAGCACCGCGAGCACTGCGGCGGCGAGGCTCAGGTAGTACCACATCAGCGTGCCGGTGACCGGTATCACTCCGCGACCCGGTACCCACAGTGTCGGTGTCAGCGTGAAGTTGATTCCGAGCGAGCCGTTCGTGAAGCCGTTCCAGTTCAGGATGACGAGGCGGGCGAGCTCCGAGAACGCGAGCGTGACGATCGCGAAGTACAGCTCCTTCAGCTTGAACCGAAAGCAGATCGCGCCGATCACGATCGAGATCAGCGTGACGAACAGGATGCCGACGATCGCGCCGAGCCAGAACGATATGCCCCAATACGCCATTGACAGATAGGTCGCGTACGCGGACAACCCGAACGCGGCTGCATGGAACAGCGACAACTGACCGGTGAAGCCGAAGATGAGGTTGAAGCTGACGGCGAGGATCCCGAGGATGAACGTGAAGATGAGGATCGTCAGGACGACGTTGCTGTGCACGATGGCCGGCACGAAGAGCAGAGGAATCCAGAGCAGCAGCGCTTTCATCGGTTCGAACCGAAGAGCCCGGCCGGCTTGAACAGCAGGATCAGCACCAGAAAGACGAGGCCATAGGCGTCGTTGTACGCGGACGGGAGGAAGATCGAGCCGACGCCCTCTGCGACGCCGATGATGATGCCACCCGCGAACGAGCCCATCACGCTGCCAATGCCGGCGAGGATCGCCGCCTCCACGCCCTTGAGGATATAGCCGCTGCCGATCTCCGGCGTGATCGAGTAGAGGCTGGCGTAAAGCGCGCCACCGAGGCCCGCCAGCGCCGTCGAGTACGCGGCCACGCCCGCCTGCAGCACATTTGTCCGTACGCCCATCAGCGCGGCCGCCTCCGGGTTCTGCGCGTAGGCATAGGCGGCGCGGCCGGCCCACGTACGGGTCAACGCTCCATACGTGAACAGGATCACGAGCAGCAGGACGATGAACACGACGGCCTTCATCCTGGGCACGATGACGCCGCCGATCCTGAACACGCCGGGCAGTACGTAGTGCATGTTCTGGGGCGTTGTCGTCCAGATCATCAGCACCACCGCGACGATCACGGAGATCAGGCCGATCGACACGATCAGCCCGTTGATCAGGTTGTTGCGCGTGAAGCGGAACAGCGCCTGGTCGACGACCAGCCCGAAGAGCGCGATGAAGACAACCGCGAGCGGAATCGCAAGCGGATAGGGAATGCCGATGCCGTCAGTCAGGTACCACGTGAAATAGGCCCCCAGCATCATGAACGCGCCGAGGGCGAAGTTCACGATGCCGGTGATGCCGAACGTCAGCGTTACGCCGAGGGCGATGATGGCATAGAGCGTTCCGACGATGACGCCATTGAGCAGCTGCCCGATGACGAGCTGCAGCATGCGCTATTTCGGCTGTTCGTGGGTAACGGTGATCTTGCCTCCCTTCTGCACGTCGACGATGTCGAAATTGAAGATTTCCTCGCCGGTCTTGTCGAAGCGGATCTTCCACAGGCCGTCGTAGGTGAACCCCTCGAGCGCGGCACGCACCTTCGCGACGTCGTCGACCGTCCCGGCCCGTTTCATCGCGTCGACCAGCATGTAGACGTGGTCATAGCAGGACGACGAGCAAAGCGGCGCCTGGTCGTACGGAAAATCCTTCGTCTTGTAGTAGGCCTTGTACGCTTCGACGAACTTGGCGACATTGCGGCTCCGTCTTCTGCGCTTCCTCGAAGTATTTCGGGATGTACGCAACGTAGTCGTCGATGTAGTCCTTGTTCTTGAGCGCAGGCCCGAGCGAGCCGCGCACGAGCCAGAACCTGGTGAGTCCGAGCTGCGTAGCCTGCTGCACGATGTCATACAACACGGCGTCGGTGTACCCGGGGAACAGGTAATCGGGCTTGCCGGCACTGATCTTTGCGAGTACCGCCGAGTAATCCTTGGTACCGGGCTCGAACCAGTTCTCCTGGAATTCGATTCCCGCTCCCTTGAATGCTTCCCGGTAGATGTCGGCGGCGACGTGGCCGAACGCGTCGTTCTGCATCAGCATCGCCACCTTCTTCACGCCTTTCTGTTCTCAGGTACTCGACCATCAGCGTGCCGAAGCCGCTCGGACCGGCGTCCCAGTTCCACGTGCGCATGAGGTAGTCGTTGCCGGGCTTGCCGAGCTCGTAATGGATCTGCGTCGCCCCGCCCATCAGCAGGAACTGGCCATCATGCTGCTTCGCATAGCCCTCGATGCCCTTGAACACGTTGGTCAGGAACGGCCCGAACACGTACTTGACCTTGTCCTCCTCGAGAAGCTTCTTCAACTGGATCAGCGCCTGCTGCGGGTTGCCTTGCGTGTCCGGATTGATCAGCTCGAGCGTGTACGTCTTGCCCGCCACCTGGAAGCCGCCGGCCTTGTTGATCTCGTCCACCGCCATGCGCATACCCTGCGACGACATCCAGCCGTAAGTGTTGAGCGAACCGGTCTGCGCCTCGATTTCGCCGATCTTCACGACGTTCTGCGCGCTGGCGACGTTCGTCCATGCGGCGAATCCCATGGAAACTGCAAGAAACTTCAGTGACCGCTTCATGTTTCCTCCGTTGGTAGCGCAGTAATGTGCTGCGTCTGGATTCAATCTACATCATCGTCTGCGCTTGGCTGCGAATTCTCTTTCTGCTGCAGGGCAAAAATCGACGTGTAGCCGAGCGACCAGTCGGGCGGTACTTCGCACGGCTCGGGATCGATCTGAGCGTAACGCGCTGGCGTGCCGCGAATCATTGCGGCGCCGTATCGCGGGGACGGAATCGGGTTTGGCGTATAGGGAAAGGCATCGGCGGAGGTGAGGACGTACAAGAGCAGCGGCCGACCTTTGTCCGACGTATTGACCGGCGAACCGTGCAGCGTGCGGCAGTTGTGGATCGTCACGGAACCCGCGGGACCGACCATGTACTTCGCCTTCGAAAGATCGATGGCGGTGACGTCGCGACTCGGACAGGCAGCCGGTCCATCGGCCTTTGCCATCGTACTGGCTCGGCATCCGCCAGCGATGACTGCCGGGCAGGAATCCCACCGGTCCCTGGTCCATCTCGCAATCGTAAAGATAGGTTCCCACCGTCAGCGGCGAATAGTTGGTGTGCGGCCAGAACGGGATGTCGTAGTGCCACTTCACCTCTTCGCCACCCTTTGCCCACTTGAAGTTGAGCTTCGACTGGTGATACTTGACATCGGGGCCGACGAGGTCGGCGACGATGTCACCGAGCTTCGACTGCGTGACGTAGTCCCAGAAATCCGGATGCTGGTCGACGGGACTCGAAACCCGGCGCAGCCTCGGGTTCTGGGGCGTGTGGTCAGGCTCGAGATCGAACACCGCACTCGATTTCGTGACTGCGCGGCTGCGCTCGACGAGCGTCTGTGTGGCCGCACGCAGCTTCGCCAGCCAGTTTTCCGGCACGATGCTCTCTAGGAGGATGAAGCCGTCCTCGAAATAACGTTCCCGCTGGCGCTGCAAGAGTACCCGCGGTGGAATCGCCAGAATTTGCTCGGGTGTCATGGAAAGCCTCGCATTCCGCCGCTCAGGTGTCGGTGCCCACTGTTGCGCGCGTGAACTTCTCGATTTCATCGATCAGGCGGTCGAGCGCGCGGGCGGCGGCCTCCGCGTCACTCCGGGCGATCGCGCGCGCGATGTTCGCGTGCAATTTCGCTGTCGCGGGCATGTCGGCAGCTTCCTGGTAGTGAATGAACCAGAATCGCCGCGACAGTGAATGCATTAGTGCCATTGCACCGGTGCCGAACTCGTTGCGTGCCGCGGTCGAGCAAAGCTCATTGAACTCGCGATCGACACGCATGAACGTCGTTTCGTCGTTCGTCTTCGCGGACTGCTCGAAAATGCGGGCGATCTCGATGAACCGCGCGCGTTCGGAGGGAAGGGCGCGGCGCGCGGCGCTGCGCGCGATCAGCCGTTCGACCTCTCGCCGAACTTCGAGGAGGCGTAACTGGCTCTTGACGTTGATCTGCGACACGATGATGCCCCGCCGCGGAAGGATCGTAACCAACCGCTCGCGCGCGAGCCGCTGCAGCGCCTCGCGAATGGGCGTGCGACCGATGCCGAGAACCTGGCCCAGCCGCGCTTCGGAGACCGCGGCTCCCGGAGGAAGCTTCAGCGTAACGATCATTTCCTCGAGCATCGAATACGCCTGGTCGGTACGGCTCGGTTCGTTGTCCGGGAACAAGGTCGCTCCGGCGCCGCCGCCCGCGGCCTTCGCCGCGTACTTCACCGCGCTTGCAGCCCAAGGTTGCGGCTCGTCGTCACGCGTGTTTGCGCCGCTCGACGAGATTCAGAAATTCCTCGTACTCCTTCGGATCGACCGAGTAGCTGTGGTCGTCGTCCGGAAACTGACCTGCCTTGACTTCGGCCACGTATTTCTCGAGTCCTGCGACGGCGACCTCGGTGAGGTTCGCGTACCGCTTGGTGAATTTCGGCTTGAAGTCCGTGAAAACGCCGAGCAGGTCGTAGCTGAGCAGAATCTGCCCGTCGGTGCCCGGGCCAGCGCCGATGCCGATCGTCGGAATCTCGAGCTGCTGGGATATTACCCGCGCGATCGCGGCCGGCACCGCTTCGAACTCGAGCATGAAGCAGCCGGCGTCCTGGATGGCGAGCGCGTCGGTCAGAATCTTCATCGCCGCGACGGCGGTACGTCCCTGGATCCTGAAGCCGCCGAAGACGGCAATCGTGTGCGGCGTTAGTCCGATGTGCGAGGCCGTGGGAATACCCGCGTCGACGAGCGCCTTCAGGATATGCGCCTGCGACTGTCCGCCCTGTGGCTTGACCGCATCGCAGCCCGCATCCTGCATGAATCGCGCCGCGTTGGCGAGCGCGCGGTCGACGGTGCTGTAGCTCTGATACGGCATGCAGCCCAGCACGAACGTGTTGGGTGCACCGCGTCGCACGGCGGCGGCGTGCAACACCATCATGTCCATCGTCGCGGGAATCGTATTCGGGTGTCCGTGCGCGACCATCGCAAGGCTGTCGCCGACAACGGCGACATCGATGCCCGCCATCTCCGCCCAGCGTGCCGATGTGTAGTCAGGGACCGACGTGTACACCATCTTCTCGCCGGATGTCTTCGACTCCCGTATTTCGCCGATTGTCCGCTTCTTGCGCTTCGGTGATTCCATCGGTTGCACCTCCTTTCACGGCGGCAGTTCCCGCCGGGTCACCAGCGACGCCGGCATCCGTGGCAACACATGCCCGGCGATTGACAAGTCGACTGATCGACGACTAATATATCAGCAGCACGAGGCAGGATGCAAGCTGGAGACTGATCATGATGACCGAGCGCCAACGCAGATTCCGCGAGCAGTACATTTCGAACGTCAGCCCGCTCTACAGCGGGCTGGTGCACATCGGCGTGATGTACGCAGCCGGCATCGCCGCGATCGCGTACTGTGCCTTACGGCTCCAGAATGCGACGTGGGAATGGCTATTCGTCATCCCGACGTTCATCGGCGGCAATCTTGTCGAATGGACAATGCACCGCTACGTGATGCACCGGAAGATCGACGTCTATGCGCTACGCGCCATCTACGACCGCCACACGCGGCAGCACCATCAGTACTTCACGGACAACGACGTCACGCACGACACGACACGCGAGTTCCGAATCGTGTTTTTCCCATGGCGTGTGTTGATGGTGCTCGGCGTGTTCGGCACGATCCTGGGCACGCTGACCGGTTTCGTGGTCAACGCCAATGCCGGGTACATCGTGTTCATGACGATGGTCGGCTATTACATGACGTACGAGACGTTCCATTACTGCTGCCACGTCCACGACAACGCATTCGTTCGCAACATTCCGTTCATCAACACGATCCGCCGGCACCATACGGCACACCACAACATGGGGATCATGATGCATTTCAACATGAACCTCACGTTCCCGATCGCCGACTGGCTGCTCAACACCAGCGACCTGAACCGCGGCCTGCTCGGACATCTTTTTAACGGCTATGACGAAACACACCTCAAGTCCGAGCTGATGCCGATCATGGCGCGTTTTCGGACCAACGACACGCAGGATCGGCGATGCACGCTCGACGGGCCGAAGCTCGACCCCGAGGAATTGCGCACGATGGCAAGCGTCGGCAGCCACGTCTGACGCCAATTCAGGTGCAGCGCGTCGTCCGGCGCGCGCGGATTCACGCGAACGAGGTCATTCCCGCGACCGTGAGCGGCCTCCCGGCGCGATGGTGGTTGATCATTTCGCGCCGGACTCGACGACGCAGGCCGGCCTGCAAGCGTCGCCGGATCCAGCTTGTCGTACATCTCGAACGGCTGCCGGATCCACGGACTGTCGGGTAGATACTCGACCCAGTAATCCGGCTTGAACACCGAGCGGGCTTTCCACCACAGCACCGCGGTTCGCAGTTCCGTGATGAGCGGAAAGCGCCGCGGCAGCTCTCGGCATGCACCGCGGCCAGCGTGTGTCCGGAGTCGACCATGTCGTCGACGAGCAACACGCGATCACCGAGCCGCGGATTGCGTCATCGTCATGTGCTCGGCGATGACCAGCTCGCCACGCATCGGTTCCGCCCTCCGCCGTGTAGGAGTGCGTCGACAGGATCGCGAGCGGCTGGTCGAAGATCCGCGACAGCACGTCGCCGACACGCAGGCCGCCGCGTGCGATGCAGATGATCTGGTTGAACCGGTATCCCGACTGGTGAACCTTGAGCGCGAGGCGCTCGACGCGCTCGTGGTACTGCGGCCAATCGATCTGCAGGGTCAACGCCGCCTCCCAGGGGAAGTCCGGGCGATCAGTGGAACGGATGGCGCACGAGTATGGTCTCGTCGCGATCCGGGCCCGTCGACACCAGTGCGATCGCGACGCCGGTCAGCTCCTCGATCCTTGCGAGGTAAGCGCGCGCGGCCATCGGAAGCGCATCGAAGCTCTTCGCGCCGACCGTGCTTTCCCGCCACCCGGGCATCGTCTCGTAGACGGGCCGGCAGCGCGCGACGGCATCGGCCCCGGTCGGAATCAGGTCGACCAGAGTGCCGTCGACGTCGTAGCGCGTGCAGATGCGAATCTCGTCCAGTTCGTCGAGGACGTCGAGCTTGGTGATGCACTGGCCGTCGACGCCGTTCAACTGGAAGGAGCGCTTCAGCGCCGGGATGTCGATCCAGCCGCAGCGGCGCGGGCGACCAGTGACCGATCCGAACTCATTGCCGCGTTTCGCGAGCAGCGCGCCGGTATCGTCGGTAAGTTCAGTGGGAAAAGGGCCGGTGCCCACGCGCGTCGTGTAGGCCTTGACGATGCCGAGGACGTAGTCGAGCATTCCCGGCCCGACGCCGCTGCCCGAAGCTGCCGCGCCGGCGAGGCAGTTCGAGCTCGTTACATACGGGTAGGTCCCGTGGTCGATGTCGAGCAGCGCGCCCTGCGCGCCCTCGAACAGTAGCGAATCCCCGCGGCTTCGCGCCTGTTGGATCGCCGCAGCGACGTCGGCGACCATCGGTGCAATCTGCTCGCCGAGCGTGAGCATCGCGTCGCATGTCGCGGCGAACGGGACCGGCTCGTGCCTGTAGTAGTGCACCAGCATGAAATTGTGCAGCTCGAGCAGCGCCTCGAGCTTTTGCGCGAACCGCGCAGGATCGAGCAGGTCCTGCACGCGCAGTGCGCGGCGCGCAACCTTGTCTTCGTAGGCGGGTCCGATGCCGCGCCCGGTGGTGCCGATCTTCACGTCTCCGAGCGCCGCCTCTCGCGCCTGGTCGAGCGCGACATGGATCGGCAGGACAAGCGGGCACGCGGGGGAGATGGAAAGCCGCGAGCGAAGCTCGACCCCGGCGCGCTCGAGCTCCTCGATCTCCTGCAGCAGCGCGGCAGGCGACAGGACGACGCCGTTGCCGATCAGGATCGCGACGCCTTCTCGCAACACGCCGGACGGGATCAGCCGCAAAACGGTCCTGTGCCCGCCGATGACCAGCGTGTGGCCGGCGTTGTGGCCACCCTGGAAGCGCACGACGCCTTGCGCGCTCTCGGTGAGCCAGTCGACGACCTTGCCCTTGCCTTCGTCGCCCCATTGGGCGCCGATGACGACCACGTTCTTGCCCATTGGATCTGCTCTGCTGACCGAGGAGCGCTACCTGTCGCGCGACACCACGTCGGCGAGCTGGCGCAGGTAGAGTGTAAATCCGGTCGCGGGCCGCGAGCGTCCGAATGCCCTGCCGATGCCGTCGTAGCGCCCGCCATTGCCGACAGCGTCGGCCTCGCCGGCAGTGAATACCGAGAAGATCGGTCCGTTGTGGTAGTGGTAGCCGCGGAGGTCGGCAAGGTCGACGTGCAGCGCGTCGACCCGCGGCGCCGCATCCGCGGCCAGCGCGTCGAGCGTGGCCAGAGCGTTGGCGATTGCCGGCGTGTCGGGCAGCGCGGTCCGCGCGGCGCGCAGCACCTCGTCGGCAGGGCCATAAAGGGTCGGCAACGCGACCAGCGCGTCGCGCCAGACGCGCGGCAGCCGCGCGACCAGCGCGACGACCGCGGGACGATCCTTGGCGCGCAGCGCGTCGAACAGGTCGCCGTTCCCACTGTCTCCGGCGAGTCCCGCGCCGCTCTCCACCGCGCGGAAGATGCCGACGTGCCCGAGGTCGAGGTGCAGGCCGTCGAGGCCCTGCAACGCGCAGCGACGAGACGAGAAGCGCGATCACTTCGCGGTCGCCGTCGATGCCGGGAACCCCGAAGAGCTCGGCGCCGATCTGCATCACCTGACGGCTCGCACCCGGTCCGCTTGCGGCAGTGCGCAGCACGCTTCCGGCATAGCAGAGCCGCGCCGGCCCCGCTTCGTTCAGCAGGTGCGAATCGATGCGCGCGATCTGCGGCGTGATGTCGGCGCGCAGTCCCAGCATGCGGCCCGACATCGGGTCTACGACCTTGAATGTCTGCAGGTCGAGGTCGCGGCCGCTCCCGGTCAGCAGCGAGTCGAGGTGCTCAACCAGTGGCGGCGTGACCAGCCGGTAACCCCGCTCCGCGAAATGATCGAGCAGCGCGCGGCGCAGCGTTTCAACGCGCGCGGCCTCGTCGGGAAGCACGTCGTCGATCGCCTCGGGAAGCAGCCACTTATGCATTGCGCGACAGGAAGAGCCCGAGCAGGCCGATGCCGATCGAAAGCATGCCGACGAACCGGAGCTGGCCGTCGGTCAGTTCGGTGAGCTTGCGGAAGGAGTCGCGCCAAAGCCGCGGAGCGACAAATGGCAGCAGAGCCCTCGAGAACGAGGAGCAGCGCCAGTGCGGTCCAGAGCGAGTAGCCCACGCCGATCCCCCTCGGTGCGGTGTGTGCGGCACGCTACTTTGCCGCGTTGCGTGACGACGGCGGCGGTGTGCGTGCGATTCCGTATTGCCTGAAGTAGCGGAAGAACTCTGTGCCCGGATCGAGCACCAGCATGTCGCTCTTGCTGTGGAAGGTCGACTTGTAGGCGTCGAGGCTGCGGTAGAACGCGTAGAACTCGGGATTCCTGCCATACGCCTGCGCGTAGATTGCCGACGCCTTGGCGTCGCCGTCGCCCTTGATCTTTTGCGCCTGATGATAGGCGTCGGCGAGGATCACCTGACGCTGGCGGTCGGCATCGGCGCGGATCTGCTCGGATTCGGCGGCACCGGTCGAGCGCAGCTCGTTGGCGACGCGCAGCCGCTCCGACTCCATGCGCTGGTACACCGGGCCGGTCACATCGGGCGGAAGCTCGACGCGGCGCAGCCTGACGTCGACTACTTCGACGCCGATCGACTTCGCGTCGGCGTTCGCCTTCTGCTGCGTGACCGCAGTGATCTTGTCGCGCGCCGTCGAGATCGCTTCGCTGACGTCGTACTTGTTGAACTCCTGGGCGAGGTTCGCGCGCACGGTCTGCGTCAGGCGTCTGCGCGCGGCTTCCTCGTCGCCCTGCACCGAGACGTAATACTGCCGGACATCGACGATGCGCCACAGCACGACGAAATCGACCAGCAGCGGCTTCTTCTCCGACGTCGTCATCCGGTCCGGCTCTGGAGTGTCGAGTGTCAGGTTGACCTTGTCGTAGAACTTCACGTTCTGGATCAGCGGCCACTTGAAGTAGAGGCCGGCCTTCGATTGCGTGTCGATGATCTCGCCCAGCTGGAACTTGACCGCGTACTTGCGCTGGTCGACCGTGTAGATCGATTGCGAGGCGACGAGCAGAATCGCGACGATGACCGCGAGGATCGGCAGCGTGATCTTCATCTGGCAGCCCTCGTGATCGCGCAGCGCGTCACGCGAACGATCGAGCGATTCGGTCGCGTCCGCGGCGGCCGCTGCTGCCGCACGCGGTACCGCGCTTGCCGTCCCGGCCTCGGGCGCGGGTGCTGCGCTCGACGCCGCTGGGGCGAGCCGGCTGCTCGATCAGCTTGTCGAGCGGGAGATAGAGCAGGTTCGAGCCCTTCTGGTCGACGAGCACCTTGCTGGTGCTCCGGAGCACCGACTGCATCATGTCGAGGTAGAGGCGCTGACGTGTGACGCCGGGGGCCTTGTCGTACTCGACCAGCACCTTGCCGAAGCGATCGGCGTCACCCTGCGCGCGCTGCACGACTTCGGCCGCATAGCCGTTCGCTTCCGCAAGCAGGCGCGCCGCTGTCCCGTGGGCGCGCGGCACGACATTGTTCGCATAGGCCTGCCCCTCGTTCGTGAGCCGCACGCGATCCTGGCCCGCCTTGACCGCGTCGTCGAAGGCCGCCTGCACCTTGTCGGGCGGCTGGACGTTCTGCAATGTCACCTTCTGCACGAAGACGCCGGTGCCGTAGCGGTCGAGCATCTGCTGCATCAGTTCCTCGGTCTGCTTCGCGATTTGCTCGCGGCCTTCGTAGAGCGCGAAGTCCATCTTGCTGTTGCCGACGACCTCGCGAATCGCCGATTCCGCGACGTAGGCGACGATCCGATCCGGGTTCCGGTTCTTGAACGCATAGTCCTCGGCGCTCTTCAGGTTGTACTGGACCGCGAACTCGATGTCGATGATGTTCTCGTCCTCGGTGAGCATCACCGCTTCCGTGTCGATCCTGTTCTTGGGCGTGTTGCGGTAGCCGACCTCGATCGTCTTCACCTGCGAGAATTGGACGAGCTCCACCGCCTCGATCGGGTAAGGCAGATGCCAGCGAGGACCCGGCTGCGTCGTCTCGGTATAGCGGCCGAAGCGCGTCACGACGCCACGGCTGCCTGCATCGACGATGTAAAAGCCGCTCGCGAGCCAGACGAGCACGATCAGTACGACCACCCAGCCGAGCGCGGAGAGCGGAATGTGGCGACCCGGAGTGCCGCCGCCACCGCCGTCCTGCGGGTCGCGCGGCGGTTTGCGGCCGAGCAATTCGCCGATGCGGCGATTGACGTTGCGCCAGATTTCGTCGAGGTCAGGCGGTCCGCCGCCGCCGCGCTTGCCCCACTGCGGGTCGTTCAGCGACATGGCGTTGAAGCTCCCGTTTTCAGCATGACCTGCGACAGGTTGGGCGAGGAGACGACGATCAGCCGGAACTTGCCGGCGTTGCCGCGGCATCCAGGACGGGCTCGAGCGGGAAGCGTTCGGTCAGTGCGGCGCGCAAATCGGCGACGCCGGCGCCCGTCGCCGCGCTTATGCGAACCGTCGAAATGGTACCACAGCCGTCGCGCTCGATCCCGGTATCGATCCCCGCCGTGTCGCACTTGTTGAGGACGCGGATACGGGGCACGCCGGCCGCGCCGATCTCGTCAAGCAGGCGGTCGACGGATTCGGACTGCAGGTCGCGGTTGTCTGCGCCGGCGTCGATGACGTGGAGCAGCAAGTCGGCGTCGGCGGATTCGGCCAGCGTCGCCGAGAACGCCGCCACCAGATCGTGCGGCAGATCGCGGATGAAGCCGACGGTATCCGACAGCACGATCGGTTCGGCGCCGCGCACGTGGATGCGCCGCAGTGTCGTGTCGAGTGTCGCGAAGAGCTGGTCCGCGGTGTACACGCTGGCCCGGGCCATGCGGTTGAACAGCGTCGACTTGCCCGCATTCGTGTAGCCGACCAGCGCAACGGTGCGCACCGCCGCGCGCTCGCGCGCCCGGCGTTGCGTGGACCGGCGGGTCGCCACTTGTCGCAGACGGTCCTTCAGCAGGCGCACGCGCCGGGTGATCAGCCGCCGATCGGTTTCGAGCTGGGTCTCGCCGGGGCCGCGCAGCCCGATGCCGCCTTTCTGCCGCTCGAGGTGGGTCCAGCCGCCGACGAGCCGCGTCGACATGTGCGCGAGCTGCGCGAGCTCGACCTGGAGCTTTCCTTCCGCGCTGCGTGCGCGCTGGGCAAAGATGTCGAGGATGAGGCTCACGCGGTCGACGACGCGGCAGCCGAGCGCGCGCTCGAGATTGCGCTGCTGGACGCCGGATAGCGCATGGTCGAAGATGACGAGGTCAGCGCGCAGGTCGCCGCGGATCCGCTCGATCGCCTCGACCTTGCCGCTGCCAGCGAACAGCGCCGCGTCGGGCCGGGCGCGGCGACCGCCGACGCTGCCGACGACGGCAGCGCCGGCCGACGTGGCGAGCGCCGAGATCTCCTGCAGCCGATCGCCGTCATCGGCCGCGTCCGAATTCGAGCGCGACGATCACGGCGCGGTCGCGGGCCTCAGCCTTCGGCTTCGTGATTATGGTGCGGCATCGCGACCGGACGCGAGGGCACGACGGTCGAGATCGCGTGCTTGTAGACCATCTGCGTGACGGTGTTCTTGAGCAGCACGACGTACTGATCGAAGGATTCGATCTGCCCCTGCAGCTTGATGCCGTTCACGAGGTAGATGGATACCTGCACGTGTTCCTTGCGCAGGATGTTCAGGAACGGGTCTTGTAGCATTTGCCCTTTGTTGCTCATCGATCGGCTCCGCGCTTGTAATTCCGCATCGTTGTCCATGCCCCGCCGGTTGACGCTTTCCTCCGGGGAGCGCGCGAACGTAGCCCCGGGGCCCGTTGCGCTAGCGGCGTGCGGTGGAATCCGCGTAGGGATTGGCACCCGTCTTGAATTGTATTCTAAGCGGGGTGCCGCGCAGTTGGAACGCGTCGCTGAAGAAATGTTCCAGGTACCGCCGGTACGCGGCGGGAACATGGCGCAGCGCCGAGCCGTGGACGATCACCAGCGGTGGGTTGACGCCGCCCTGGTGCGCGTAGCGCAGCTTCGGCCGCACGATGCCGGCGCGAGGCGGCTGCTGGCGGGCGACCGCCAACTGCAGTGTCCGCGTCAGCCGCGGCGTCGGTAGCCGCGCAACGGCGGCGGCATAGGCGGCATCGACGGCAT
>CAVPBR010000003.1:0-361255 GCA_963701885.1 uncultured beta proteobacterium | reverse complement strand
GGTCGCCGAACTCGATTCGCGACCCGACGGCACCGAGTACCTCGCCAATGCCGGCGGTGGTTTTCGCGATTTCACGCGGATCGCGGCGAGCTCCTCCGAAATGTGGCGCGATATCACGCTCGCCAACCGCGATGCGCTGCTGACCGAGATCGCGGCCTATCGCAATGCGCTCGATGCGCTCGCGCTGTCGATCGAGCACCGCGACGTGAAGGCGATCGACGCACTGATCACGCGCGCGGCAAATGCGCGCCGGCGCTGGGGCGCCTCCGGCGTCGGCGCGTTCGACGCGGCCGCCGAGGGTCGTTGAAGCGCGTCGCTGCGACCTGCCTTCGCCGATGAGCGAGCATCATCCTCGCACGCTGCCGCACGCGCCGATGGCCGGGCATCTTCCCCCCGCGCTGCCACTAGCACCGGTCACCCACGCGCGGGGAACCATTGCGCTACCGGGCTCGAAGAGCATTTCGAATCGGGCCCTGCTGCTCGCGGCACTGGCGGAAGGCAGCACGCAGCTCACCGGAGTGCTCGATGCCGACGACACTCGCAGGATGGTCGCGGCGCTGCGCGCGCTCGGCGTGACGATCGACCACGACCGGGCCACGGGCGAGTGCGTCGTTGCCGGCGCCGGACCCCGGTTCCCGGTTCGTGCCGCCACGCTCACACTTGGCAACGCGGGAACCGCAGTGCGGCCGCTGACCGCGGTACTCGCCATGCAGGGGGGCGATTACGTAATCGACGGCGCGGCACGGATGCGCGAGCGCCCGATCGGTGACCTGGTCGATGCGTTGCGACATCAGGGCTGCGAGTTGCGCTACCTCGGCACGCCCGGTTGTCCGCCGCTCGCCATCGGCGGCTCGGGTGGCCGTGCGGGCGGGCGCATTCCGATTCGCGGCAATGTGTCGAGCCAGTTCGTGTCGGCATTGCTCCTTGCATTGCCGGTCGCGCAAGGAGCAGAGCAATCAGCGACGAGCGTCGAGGTCGTCACGCCGCTGATCTCGCGCCCGTACGTCGAGATCACGACCCGGCTGATGCAGCGCTTCGGCGTCAACACCGCCGTTCCGGATGCAGCGACGTTTCGCGTCGATGCAGGTGCGCGCTACCTGAGTCCCGGAATGCTGCACGTCGAAGGCGACGCATCCTCGGCGTCATATTTCCTCGCCGCGGGCGTCCTGGGTGGGGGCCCGGTCAGGGTCCTGGGTGCCGGCAGCGACTCGATCCAGGGGGATGTTGCGTTTGCCGAGGTGCTGGCACAGCAGGGCGCGGAGATCCGCTACGGCCCTGGCTGGATCGAAGCCGGGCGTGGCACTCCTCTCGAGGGCGGCACGATCGACTGCCTTGCCATCCCCGATGCCGCGATGACGCTTGCGATCGTTGCTCTGTTCGCACAGGCGCCGACTCGGCTGGTCAACATCGGAAGCTGGCGCGTCAAGGAGACCGATCGCATCGCGGCGATGGCAACCGAGCTCGCGAAGCTCGGTGCGAAGGTTGTGTCAGGCGCCGACTGGCTCGAGATCGCGCCGCTTGCCGTGTTCCGCAGCGCCACGATCGACACCTACGACGATCACCGGATGGCGATGTGCTTCGCGCTGGCGGCATTCGGCGGCGCGGGCGTCACCATCAACGATCCCGTCTGCGTCGGCAAGACCTTCCCAGCGTTCTTCGAGCGCTTCGCCGAGATCACGCTGGAGCGGCCGTGAGCGCAACCGCGTTGCCGCCGGTGGTCGCCATCGACGGGCCCGCCGCCTCGGGCAAGGGCACCGTCGCCGAACGCGTCGCGCAGGCGCTGGAATTTCGCTATCTCGACAGTGGCGCGCTGTACCGTCTGGTCGCCCTCGGAGCCCTTGCCGCGCGAGTGGCCCCCGAGGACGTTCCGAGCCTCGCGCGGATCGCCGCCGCGCTAGCTCCGGAATTCGCGGGAGCCCGGGTCGGCATCGCCGGCCGCGACGTCACCGACGACCTGCGCGACGAGGCGGTTTCGGCGATGGCCTCCAGGGTTGCCGTGCATCCGGCGGTGCGCCAGGCGCTGCTCGCGAAGCAACGGGCATTTCGTCTCCCTCCGGGGCTCGTCGCCGAAGGCCGCGACATGGGCACCGTCGTCTTCCCGGACGCGGCGGTCAAGCTATTCCTGACGGCGAGCGCCGAGGCGCGTGCGGAACGGCGTCATAAGCAGTTGATCGAAAAAGGAATCTCGGCTAAACTTGACGACCTTTTGCGCGAGATCCGCGATCGCGACACCCGCGACTCGGCCCGAGCGGTAGCCCCGCTGGTCGCAGCCCCGGACGCGGTGGTCCTGGACTCGACGGGCTTGGGCGTCGCTGCAGTCACCGACACCGTCGTGGCGCTCTACCGTGAAAGGCATTGAGGCAACGAACCGCAGCGACGCGCGCAAGTCGGCGCATGGGCTTGCGGAAGATCAACCACCACCCCGGCCCGGGCGAGATACAGGGTTCTCGTCCCGGGCGGCGTTCATCGACAAAGGAACCAACCCCGATGGTCATTGCCACGCAACCTTCCATCGCCCCCGCGGGCGTGGAGAATTTCGCTGCACTGTTCGAGGAATCGCTCGCGCGCCAGGAAATGCGCCAGGGCGAGTTGATCACCGCCGAAGTCATCCGCGTCGACTACAACATCGTGGTTGTCAACGCCGGGCTGAAATCGGAAAGCTTCATCCCCATCGAAGAATTCAAGAGCGACAACGGCCAGATCGAGGTCAAGCCGGGCGACTTTGTCACCGTCGCCATCGAAAGCCTCGAAAACGGCTATGGCGAGACCCGCCTGTCCCGCGACAAGGCGAAGCGCCTCAAGGCCTGGCACGATCTCGAAGCCTCGATGGAGCAGGGCACCGTCGTGCAGGGACTCGTCACCAGCAAGGTCAAGGGCGGCCTTACCGTCATGATCAACGGCATCCGGGCGTTCCTGCCGGGTTCGCTGGTCGACATTCGTCCGGTCAAGGACACCGGGCCCTACGAGGGCAAGCCGCTCGATTTCAAGGTCATCAAGCTCGACCGCAAGCGCAACAACGTGGTCGTGTCGCGACGCGCCGTGCTCGAGGAGAGTCTCGGTGAAGAGCGCGAGAAGCTCCTCGCGACGCTTTCCGAAGGTGCGATTGTCAAGGGTATCGTCAAGAACATCACCGATTACGGCGCGTTCGTCGATCTAGGTGGGATCGACGGCCTGCTGCACATCACTGACCTCGCGTGGCGCCGGGTCAAGCACCCGTCCGAGGTGCTCGCTGTCGGTGACGAGGTTACTGCCAAGGTGCTGAAGTTCGACCAGGAGAAGAACCGCGTATCGCTGGGACTGAAGCAGCTCGGCGACGACCCCTGGGTCGGGCTCTCGCGCCGCTACCCTCCCGGCACGCGTCTGTTCGGCAAGATCACCAACATCACCGATTACGGCGCGTTCGTCGAGATCGAGTCGGGCATCGAGGGGCTCGTTCACGTCTCGGAGATGGACTGGACCAACAAGAATATCCATCCGACCAAGGTCGTGCAACTCGGCGACGAGGTCGAGGTGATGATCCTCGAAATCGACGAGGATCGCCGGCGCATCTCGCTGGGGATGAAGCAATGCATGCCCAATCCCTGGGACGAGTTCGCGATGAACTACAAGAAGGGCGACAAGGTTGCGGGACAGATCAAGTCGATCACCGATTTCGGCGTCTTTGTGGGGCTGCCGGGCGGCATCGATGGCCTCGTGCACCTGTCGGATCTCTCCTGGGCGAATCCTGGCGAGACGGCGGTGCGCGACTACAAGAAAGGCCAGGAGGTCGAGACCGTCGTGCTGGCGATCGACGTCGAGCGCGAGCGCATCTCGCTGGGCATCAAGCAGCTCGAAGGCGATCCGTTCACCAACTTCGTCGCGAGTCACGACAAGGGCAGCATCGTCACCGGCACGGTCAAGAGCCTCGATGCCAAGGGAGCCGTCATCACGCTCGACGGCGAGATCGAGGGTTATCTGCGTGCGTCGGAAGTCGCGCGCGACCGGGTCGAAGACATCCGTACCCGCCTGAAGGACGGCGATCCAGTAACCGCGATGATCATCAACGTCGACCGCAAGAACCGCAGCATCAACCTCTCGATCAAAGCCAAGGACAATGCCGACGAGTCCGAGGCGATGCAGCGGATGACTTCGGAGAATGCCGGCGCCAGTACCGGGACGACCAACCTCGGTGCGCTGCTGAAGGCGAAGCTCGACAACAAGGCCAACGGCTGACGGCGGAGCGTACGCAATGACCAAATCGGAGCTGATCGACCGCCTCGCGGTGCAGTTCCCGCAACTGGTCGCCAAGGATGCCGAGCTTGCGGTGAAGATGGTCCTGGACGCGATGGCCGAAAGCCTCGCCAAGGGCGAACGCATCGAGATCCGCGGGTTCGGTAGCTTCGGCCTGAATCATCGGCCGCCGCGCACCGGGCGCAATCCCAAGTCCGGCGAGCGCGTGCAGGTGCCAGAGAAGTTCGTGCCGCATTTCAAGGCCGGGAAGGAATTGCGCGAACGCGTCGATTTCGAAGCCACGCAGGACTGACCCCCATGAGCGTGCTGCGCTGGATCGTCACCGCGATCGTCTTCGTCGTCCTGCTATTCATCTCGCTGCAGAATGCGCAGCCTGTCACCGTCAGCATCTTCAGCTTCTACACCTGGCAGGCGCCACTGGTGTTCGTGATTCTCGTCGCATTCGCGGCCGGAGTGGCACTCGGCCTGCTGTCGGCGGTGATCAAGGTCGCGCGGCTCAAGCGGCAGGTGAGCCGCATGCGACGCGAACAGCGGGGACTGCCGACGCCGCGATCGTCCCACGGCGCGATTGCGGGCACGGCCCCGGCGACGGGACCGGATTTCCACCCTCCGGTCGGCGGCGTGTGACGGGATTTCGCGCGACGCGGAATCCGCCTGTCGATGGAATTCGAGCTGTGGTGGCTGTTGCCGATCCCGGTGCTGTTCTTCGCGCTGGGCTGGATCGCCGCACGCATCGACATCAAGCAACTGCTGCATGAATCGCGGGCGTTGCCGCTGTCGTATTTCAAGGGTCTCAACTTCCTGCTGAACGAGCAGCCGGACAAGGCGATCGAGTCGTTCATCGAGGTGGTCGAGGTCGACCCGCATACGATCGACCTCCATTTCGCGCTCGGGTCGCTGTTCCGCCGGCAGGGCGAGACCGACCGCGCCATCCGCATGCACCAGAACCTGCTCGATCGGTCGACGCTCCCTGCCGACAAGCGCACGATGGCGAGCTACGAGCTCGCACAGGACTTCCATCGTGCCGGGATGCTGGACCGTGCCGAGGACCTGTTCCGCAAGCTCGATGGTTCGTCGTTCGAGCACTCCGCGCTCGCACACCTGATCTCGATCTACGAGACCGAGAAGGACTGGCCCAAGGCCATCGCCGCAACCCAGCGGATGGAGACGCTCGCCAAGCAGCCCTATCACAAGGAAATCGCGCAATACCACTGCGAGCTGGCACAGGCGGCGATGCTCAATGGAGACCGGGCGGGGGCGCTCGCCGAGCTCGAGCGCGCGCTTGCGATGCATCGCGGGTGCACGCGCGCGAATCTTCTGCATGGCGATCTTGCGCTGCAGGAAGCCGACGTGCGTGGAGCGCTCGGGGCGTGGCAGAGGATCGAGTCGCAGGACCCGGCATATCTTGCGCTGGCCGCAGACCGGTTCGCCGATGCGTACCGGAAGCTGCATGAGCTCGCGACCGGCATCCGGCAGCTGCGGAACTACCAGCAGCAGTATCCGTCACTCGATATCCTGAACGCGCTGTTCGCGCTGGTCCTGGAACACGAAGGCCCGGCGGCGGCCGCAGCATTGATCAAGGACGAGCTCGTGCGCAATCCGACGCTGATCGGGCTCGACCGGTTGCTCGAGGCCGAACTGCTCGCAGCGCCGCCGGAACGGCGCCATGACTTGCAGCTCGTCAAGGGGCTCGTCGGCCAGCACATCAAGCGCCTCGGTTTCTACCGCTGCGACCATTGCGGCTTCCGCGCCAGGCAATACTACTGGCGGTGCCCGGGTTGCCAGAAATGGGAAACCTATCCGCCACGACGCTCCGAGATGCCGGACGGTTACACATGACGCGTTCCGGTGCGATCGTTCCACGCGTCATCGTCGCATTGGATTTCGCCGATCCGGGCGAGGCGCTGGCGTTCGCTGCGCACCTCGATCCGCGCGAATGCGCGCTCAAGGTAGGGAACGAGCTTTTCGTCGCGGAGGGGCCCGAGCCGGTGCGCAGGCTGGTCGCGCAGGGCTTCAAGGTCTTTCTCGACCTCAAGTTCCACGACATTCCCAATACCGTCGCACACGCCTGTGCCGCCGCCGCGCGACTCGGCGTCTGGATGCTGGACGTCCACGCGGCGGGTGGACGTGCGATGCTGGTGGCGGCGCGCGAGGCGATCGCAGCCGCCGCTGCCGGCGGCGCGGAAGCGCGGCCGCTGCTGATCGCCGTCACGGTCCTGACGAGCCTTGATCGTGCCGCACTGGCGGAGGTCGGCATCGCCGCCGATCCCGCGGTCCAGGCGCTGCGTCTCGCGTCGCTCGCACGCGAATGCGGCCTCGACGGTGTCGTCTGCTCGGCCGCAGAGGCGCCGAGCCTGCGTGCGGCGCTTGGGCGCGATTTCGCGCTTGTCACCCCCGGCATCCGCCCTGCGGGCAGCTCGAACGACGACCAGGCGCGCGTGGTCACGCCGGCCGATGCGCTCGCGCGGGGCGCGACGTACCTGGTTATCGGCCGCCCGATCACCCGAGCGCCCGATCCGGTCGCAGCGCTCGCGGCCATCAATCGCTCGCTTGGAATACCAGCATGAAGATCACGATGACCGGCACCGGCTACGTCGGGCTCGTCACCGCCACCTGCCTCGCCGAGGTCGGCAACGACGTGCTGTGCGTTGACGTCGACGCGCGCAAGATCGAGACGCTGAACGAAGGCGGTGTACCGATCCATGAGCCGGGGCTCGAGCCAATGATCCGCCGCAACGCGCTGGCGGGCAGGCTTCGCTTCACCACTGACATCGATGCCGCGGTCGGCCACGGCAGCGTGCAGTTCATCGCAGTGGGGACCCCGCCCGACGAAGACGGCAGTGCCGACATGCGGTATGTGCTGCAGGCTGCGCGCAACATCGGCCGCAGGATCACCCAGTGGACGCTCATCGTCGACAAGTCGACGGTTCCGGTGGGTACGGCCGAGCGGGTGGGTGAGGCGATCGCCGACGAGCTGAAGCTGCGAGGGGTCGACGTCCCTCATGCCGTCGCGTCGAACCCGGAATTCCTCAAGGAAGGTGCGGCGGTCGAGGACTTCATGCGGCCCGACCGCATTGTCATCGGCGCCGACGACGAGCGCGCGATTGCGATCTTGCGCAGCATCTATGCGCCGTTCCAGCGCAACCGCGAACGGCTGCTGGTGATGGACCCACGCTCGGCGGAACTCACCAAGTATGCCGCCAACGCGATGCTCGCGACGCGCATCTCGTTCATGAACGAGCTCGCCAACCTGGCCGACCGCCTCGGCGCCGACATCGAGGCGGTGCGTCACGGCATCGGTTCGGACCCGCGGATCGGCTATCACTTCCTGTACCCCGGTGCGGGCTACGGCGGAAGCTGCTTCCCCAAGGACGTCAAGGCACTGCAGCACGCGGCGCAATCCCACGGTCTTCCGCTGCGGATCCTGGGAGCAGTGGAATCCGTCAACGAGACGCAGAAGCGGGTGCTGGTCGAGAAGATCGTCGCGCGTTTTGGCGCTGACCTCGCCGGGCACCGCTACGCGCTGTGGGGCCTCGCGTTCAAGCCCAACACTGACGACATGCGCGAAGCGCCTTCGCGCGTGATCATCGACGCTCTCGTCGCACGCGGCGCGACGGTGTGTGCCTATGATCCGGTGGCGATGGACGAGGCGCAGCGGGTGATCGGTGCTGCGCCGGGTGTGTCGTTTGCCGCCAGCCCGCTCGCCGCCTGCGAAGGCGCGGACGCACTCGTCGTCGTCACGGAGTGGAAGGAATTCCGCAGCCCCGATTTCGACGCTCTGCGCAGGCAGCTCAAGCGGCCGGTGATTTTCGACGGGCGCAATCTCTACGAGCCCGACGTGGTGCGCAGCGCAGGTTTCGAATATATCGGGATCGGACGCCGATGAAGGTCAGCTTTGCTGCCTGGCGGGCGCGCGTCGCGAAAGCGCGGGTGCTGGTGGTGGGCGACGTCATGCTTGATCGCTACTGGTTCGGAGACGTCGAGCGCATTTCGCCCGAGGCGCCGGTTCCGGTCGTGAAAATCGCACGCTGGGAAGAACGCCCGGGCGGTGCGGCGAATGTCGCGCGCAACGCTGCCGCGCTGGGCGCGCAGACGACGCTGCTCTCCGCGACCGGCGACGACGAGCCCTCGCGCACCCTGCTGCGCATGCTGGCCGCGGACGGCGTGCGCACGTCATTCCTGCGCGACGCGGCGTTGACGACGACGGTGAAGCTGCGCGTTATCGGTCGCCAGCAGCAGTTACTGCGCATCGACTTCGAGACTGCGCCGCCGCACGAGCTCCTCGCCTCCAAGCTCGCCGATTTCGACGCGCTGCTGGCTGCCACCGACGCCCTGGTGCTGTCCGACTACGGCAAGGGGGGCCTCGCCCACATCGGGACGATGATCGAGCGCGCGCGCGCCGCGCACACACCTGTACTGGTCGATCCGAAGGGCGAGGACTGGGACAAGTACCGCGGGGCGAGTCTGGTGACACCCAACCGCGGTGAGCTGCGACAGGTGGTCGGCCGCTGGCGCGACGAGGCGGATCTCGAACAGCGGGTGCAGACTCTGCGGCGCGAGCTCGACTTCGGCGCGCTGCTCGTCACCCGCTCGGAGGAGGGCATGAGCCTCTACTCCGACGTAGCGACGCTGACCATTCCGGCACAGGCACGAGAGGTGTTCGACGTCTCGGGTGCCGGCGACACCGTGATTGCCACGCTCGGCGCGCTGCTCGCGGCGGGGACCCCGGTCGCGGACGCAATGATCATCGCGAACCGGGCGGCGGGGATCGTCGTCGGCAAGCTGGGAGCAGCGACGGTCACGCCCGCCGAGCTGGGCTGATGGCGAAGGCGCGGACCGTATACGCCTGCACCGAGTGCGGCGGGGAGGCTCCCAAATGGCAGGGCCAGTGCCCGAGTTGCGGGACCTGGAACACGCTGGTCGAAAGCCTCGCCGCGCCGGCCCCCGCACGCTTCGCGAACGTCGCCGGCACGCGCTCCGTGGTCACGCCGCTCGCCTCGGTCGACGCGCGCGCAAGCGCACGCATCGCGAGCGGATTGGAGGAATTCGACCGCGTGCTGGGTGGCGGGCTCGTCCCGGGCGGCGTCATCCTGCTGGGCGGCGATCCCGGCATCGGCAAGTCGACCCTCCTCCTGCAGGCTGGCGCTGCGCTGGGCGCTGCGCATCGCACGCTGTACGTCACGGGCGAGGAATCGACGCAACAGATTGCGTTACGCGCACAGCGCCTTGCGCTGGTGAATGCGCCGATCGAGCTTCTGGCCGAGGTTCAGCTCGAGGCCATCCTCGCGGCGATCGCGACGCTGTCGCCCGAGATCGTCGTCATCGACTCGATCCAGACCATCTACACCGAGGCGCTCGCCTCGGCGCCCGGCAGTGTCGCGCAGGTCCGCGAATGCGCCGCAAGGCTTACGCGGCTGGCCAAGCAACGTGGGATCGTCGTGGTGTTCGTCGGTCACGTCACCAAGGATGGCGCGATCGCCGGACCGCGCGTGCTCGAGCACATCGTCGACACCGTGCTCTATTTCGAGGGCGACACTCATTCGAGCTTTCGACTGGTGCGCGCGATCAAGAACCGCTTCGGCGCCGCGAATGAGCTGGGGGTGTTCGCGATGACCGAGCGGGGCCTGAAAGGCGTCGCCAATCCCTCTGCATTGTTCCTGTCGCAGCACGCCGAGGGCGTTCCCGGTTCGGCGGTCGTCGCGACGCTCGAAGGCTCGCGCCCGTTGCTGGTGGAAGTGCAGGCCCTCGTCGACCCGGTGCAGGGCGGCACCCCACGCAGGCTCGCGGTCGGGCTCGATGCGCAACGCCTCGCGCTGCTGCTCGCGGTCCTGCATCGTCATGGCGGGGTCGATACCGCGGGCTACGACGTGTTCGCCAATGCCGTCGGTGGCATCAGGATCGTCGAACCTGCGGCCGATCTTGCCGTGCTAGCCGCAGTCTGTTCATCAATAAAAAACAAGGCATTGCCAGAGAAACTGGTGATTTTTGGTGAAGTTGGGCTGGCGGGGGAGATCCGGCCGATTCAGCGTGGCCAGGAACGGTTGCGCGAGGCCGCCAAACTCGGCTTTCGCAGCGCCTTGATATCCCGGCTCAATCGACCCCGCGGGGCCATTGAAGGCATGGAGGTCTTGAGCGTGGATCGGGTCGGAGAGGCGCTCGAGATCCTGCAGCGCTGAACGCCGGCGAAGTCAGGGCGCGCCGACCCGGATCGGCTCGCGCACGCCGCGCCGATGTTGATCCGCCATCGCGAGGTAGGCGGCCTCGAGGGCGCGGGTCGACGCGGCGGTGTCGAACAGTGGACTCTGGCGTGCGGGACCGTCGAGATGCTCGCGCATCCTTTGCCGCTCCTTCGGGTCGCGCGCCAGGGCGATGACCGTCGCGATGTAGCTTTTGACGTCGTCGCAGACGAGTTCCGGCAAGCCGACCGCGGTAAGAAGGCTCGCGGCGACGCGGCCCGCGAATGTTTCTCCACGCCAGGTCACGACGGGGCAACCCGCCCACAGCGCATCGCTCGCCGTCGTGTGAGCGTTGTAGGGCCAGGTGTCGAGGAACAGATCGGCCACTCGATACAGGCCGAGGTATTCCGGGTTCGGTCGTGCAGGCGCGAACACGAGGCGTCGCGCATCGATTCCCCGCCTGACCGTTTCGCGGCGCAGGTTGCCGGTCAGGCGCAAGTCATCGCGCGGCGACAGCAGCCAGAGGACGGCATCCGGAACGCTCGCGAGAATTTTCATCCATGCATCAAAGACTTCCGGATTGATCTTATAGCTATTGTTGAAGCAGCAAAGCACGACCGCTTGCGGCGGCAACTCGAGTTCCTCGCGCGACGGAGCGGACGCGATCGGACGCGCGCGATCGTTGACCTGGTAGCTCCCCGGGAGCAGCGCGAGCGTCTCCGCATAATCAGCCGCATGCTGGGGCGGCGTCACGATGGCGTCCCCGACGAGATAATCGGCGAGCGGGCCCCCCAGCGTTCCGGGGTAGCCCAGGTAGTGGACCTGGATCGGCGCCGGCCTAAGTGCGAGCACCTGCGGAGGAGCGCCTTCGGTATGCCCCTTGAGATCGATCAGAATGTCGATCCCGTCGCGCCGTATCGTCTGCGCAAGGCGTTCGGCGGAAAATCCCGCGGCGTCGACGAAGCGGTCGAACGCACGAATGAGCCGCGTACGCATCGCACTGCGGTCGTCCGGACCGGTGGAATACGCGACGACCTCGAAGCGTTCCCGATCATGTAGTTCGAACAATCCGGCCGCAAGATACGCCGTCGCGTGCGTGTGGAAGTCGGCCGACAGGTAACCCAGACGAAGACGCTTGCCGTCGGACGCCAGGGCAGGGCGCCCGGCATCGGCGACGCCCGGCGCAAGCGCCGCCACCCATGTATCGGCGCAGCGCCGTTGCTCGGCGCGCGTTGAAGGCTGCGACAGCAGCACGAACGGCGACAGCAGCGGAGCGCCTGTGGCTATCCCGGCGCGAAACTGCGTGCGCAATCGATCGAGGTCGTGCCAGTCCGCGACGCGCTGCCGCAGAAACAGAAGCTGCGAGAGTGCTGCGCCGTGACCCGGCTCGAGCCGAACGACATCCTGGTAGGCGGTCATCGCGGCGTCGAGGTCACCTTCGCGCTCGAGCAGACCCGCAAGCTCGTAGCGCAGCGGCGCCGCTTGCGGATTGCGCGCCAGCGCCGCATCGAGTGTCGCATGCGCTCGCGCCCCCATGCCCGCGTTGACCTCGAGCTGGGACTTGAGACCGGCGTAACTGACCTCAGCGGGTGCCAGCCCCACGGCGCGTCCGGCAGCGTCGAGTGCCTCGAGGACGCGTGCCTGCGGCTGGAGCGCGAGCGCCAGGTTGTGCCAGCCCGGGGCGTAGCGAGCGTCGGCGGCGATCGCTACGCGGGCAGCGGTCTCTGCATTCGCAGCGCTGCCCAGGCCGAGCTCGGTCGCGGCGAGATTGGCGTGGATCTCCGCCGAATTCGGCGCGAGCTTCGCCGCCTCCTTCAGCGCATTGCGCGCAGCCTCACGCCGGCCGGCTGACTCGAGTACCAGCGCAAGATTGGACCATGCATCGGGCGACTTGGGGGCGATCTCGAGCGCCGCACGGATACGCTCCGCCGCCTCGGCAATCTTGCCCGCCTGGAACAGCACAACGCCGGAGTAGTGCAAGGCAGGCGCGTTACCCGGGTCGGCCGCCAGCACCGCGTCGTAACGCAGGAAGGCCTCGCGCAATTTCCCTTGCTGGTGCAGTCGATAGGCGCGCTCGAATTCGGAAGTGATGCTCATCGTCGGTATCGCAGGAGATCCCGCGCGAGCGAAGCGTCGCGCCACCGCCGCGAGGTTACCATTCGCGGCGGTTTGCATCACGCGCGCGGGCGACTCAGGCGCCTAGGCCGAACGGCATCAACCCGTGCTAATCTCATCGCGGCACGCTTGGGCAGAATCCGTTATCACGCATCGCACATGGAGACATGGACCATGAGCGCAATCAATTCGAACGTCATCAATCTCGATGAGCTGACACTCGAGCATTTCGAGAAAGGTGGGCAGTTCGAGTGCAACGCGGTGCGCATCGGGAAGCTTCTCGGCGCGAAGGACCTCGGCTATTCCTACGATGTCGTCCCGCCGGGAAAGCGCTCGTGCCCATTCCACAGCCATCGCGGAGAGGAAGAGATGTTCTTCATCGTCAAGGGTGAAGGCACGCTGCGCTACGGCGAAGAAACGAGGAAGATTCGCGCGGGCGATGTGATCTGCTGCCCGACCGGCGGGCCCGAGACGGCGCACCAGATCATCAATGACTCGAAGGCCGAGCTCACCTATCTTTCCGTCAGCACCATGATGCCAGCGGAAGTTTGCGAATATCCCGATTCGAACAAGATCGGCGCCTTTGGCGGTGGGCTGCGCCACATGACGCGCGCGGATCAGGCTGTGGATTATTGGGTGGATGAGGTATAAGCGCGGCGTCGTGACGCTGCCCAATGTCCTACACGGAAATGCGCATATCACCGACGTACCTGCGGACCGGTAACGGTTACGATCCCCACTGCTTTATCAACACCGAAAGGGGATGATCATGAGATGCAAATTTGCCACAGCCTGTTTCGTCATCGGATCGGTCTTGGTACCTGTTGCTGCCTGCGCAGCGGACGCCGATATGGACCGTGCGCATCCGGCGGCGTTCGTCAAGGATTCGGTCATTACGACCAAGGTCAAGGCGAAGTTGGCGGCGGAAAATCTCGAGAGCTTGAAGCACATCAAGGTTGACGCGGACGCCAATGGAATCGTCTGGTTGAGCGGGACCGTCGGCAGTCGCGAGGATGCAAACAAGGCCATCACAATCGCGCGCAATACCGAGGGCGTGAAGTCGGTATCGAGCGACCTCAAGGTCCAGCAAGACCGCTGAGGACACCAGCCTGATGAAGGCAGCGGTGGCCTGCGCCGGGGCGCGGGGACGGAGAGGGGAACATGCCACTCACTACCCGCGTCCTGCGGTGCTTTCAACTTGGCGCATTGGTACTGGCTGCAGCCGGATGTGCGTCGCTGCCGCCCGGGTCTGACGCTCCCCGGTCTCACTCCGCTGCGCTGACGCATCCGGAGCAAACACGGCTCGGCCGCCAATTTGAAGGTGCCGCACGCGGGCACGGAGGCGATTCGGCGTTTCGCCTGCTTTCTGCCGGCGTCGACGGATTCCTCGCCCGGGCGCAGATGATCAACGCTGCCGAGGGAACGCTCGATCTCGAATACTTCATCTTTCGCCAGGACGACACTGGGCAGTTGCTGGCCGATGCGTTGCTGCGCGCGGCTGACCGTGGCGTCCGCGTACGGCTGCTGATCGATGATGGAGACACGCTTGAAGGTGACGATCAGATTGCGGCATTGAGCGCGCATCCGAAGATCGACATCCGGATCTTCAATCCGTTTGCCTATCGAGGCCACGTCGAGCTGTTTCGCGACCTCGAGTTTGCCTTCGATGCTTCACGCCTTGACTATCGGATGCACAACAAGCTGATGGTCGTCGACAACGTCATTGCATTGGTCGGTGGCCGCAACATCGGCGACCAATACTTCCAGGTCGACCCGGATTCGCAATTTGGCGATGACGATGTCTTCGCTGCCGGCCCGATCGTGCAGCAGCTTTCGCAGTCATTCGACGACTACTGGAACAGTGCACTCGCGATTCCGGTTGCAGCGTTGCAGGGGGCGAAGCCGACCGCTGCGACCTTGACCACCTATCGGGCAACGTTGGACGCTCACCGCCGAGAGCTGAAGGCCGACGGCCGGGATTACGCACGCCGCATTTCGACGGGCGAGCCATTGGCCGGGATGTTGTCCGATAAGCTGCCGCTGATCTGGGCGCACGCGCATCTCCTCTACGACAGTCCTGACAAAAAGCGAGTTGAGCATGGCGAGGCGGCGGGAAGCCTGATGCATCGTGCAGTGGCTGACGCGGTGAGGGCGGTGCAATCGGAACTGCTGGTGGTCACGCCATTCTTTGTTCCGGGCCGCGAGGGAATGCGACTGTTGGCCGATCTGCGCCGCCGCGGGGTGCGCATTGGCGTTCTCACCAATTCGCTCGATTCGACGCCGGAACCGATTGCACAGTCGGGCTACATGCACTATCGCCGCGCGCTTCTCGAGGACGGCGTGGACCTGTACGAAGTCCGGGCGCAGCTCGGGAATGCGCGCGGCAGCGGGGAATCGAAGACGGAAGCGCATTACGGGAATTACGCGTTGCACGCAAAACTGTTCGTGTTCGATCGCAAGCGGCTGTATGTGGGCTCGATGAACTTCGACGAGCGTTCGCGACATCTCAATACCGAGATCGGGTTGATCATCGACAGTCCCGAGCTTGCGCAACAGGCTGCGGCACGCTTCGAAGCGATCGCGTCGCCGGCTGACAGCTACCAACTCGCGCTGCGTGCGAACTCTGCAGGTGGCCCGCCGGCGCTCGTTTGGCGCACTCGGGAAAAGGGCCGGCCGGTGGAGTACCAGTCGGAGCCGGCACGCAGCGAGTTGCGGCGGATGAAGATCGACTTTCTGTCACTGTTGCGGGTCGATGGCGAGTTGTAGGGCGGTGTTGGGTCCGTGGCGTGGACCGCCGTCGAGCGTTCCCGCAACGGCAAAATGCCGGCTGACTTGCAAGTCTCTCCTGGCAATCACAACGATTCTCGCGTTGCCGAGCGCAGCCACGGCAACGTCACAATCCCAGGAAATCGCCGTCGCAGTCCATCGCGAAGGAGACGCGATCGTGGTCGACGTGCGTCTCGTTGTTGATGCGACGCTGCAGGAGGCGTGGGACGTTCTGACCGACTACGACAACATGGCCCGGTTCGTCTCCGGCCTGACGCGGAGCCGGATCATCGGCCGCGTGAATGGACGACTCGAGGTGGCGCAGACGAGCCGGTTTGACTTCGGCCTCTTCGATTTCAAGTTCGACAGCGTACGCGACATCGAACTGGTCCCGCTGCAAGAAATTCGCTCGACGCTCGTGCAAGGCGACATGAAGGCGTCAGTGTTCACGACCCGCCTGGTGACCGACGGCGGCGCGACGGCGATCATCAATCACGGACACTTCATCCCGGATCGCTGGATTCCGCCGGTTATCGGCATCGCCATGATCAGGTCTCAGATCCAGCGGGAGTTTTACGATCTCCGCGTTGAAATCCTGCGTCGGCAGGGCCGCGGGAGCCGGCACCCAATCGCAAAGGCATTCTCCGGGGCAGCGAACCAAGTAAGCGCGCGGGTACCGGTCGGTGGTACCTTGGTACCGGCTGCTTCAGTGGCGGTCGTGCGATTGGGGAGGAGGTGTAGCCTTGGGTATGCGCAAGGTGGTTGTCGAGCTGACGGAGCGCGAGGCTTTTGCTCTCGTTGTCGGGGTTGGTCTGGCCGCGGGTAGATGTAAGGCAGCACCGGCGAAATTCTCGCGGATGGTGGGTGGGTCGTTGTTGCGTTTGCGCGGTGATGGGTTTGTCGGGGCCGCTGGGTTCCAGGCCGACGCTCTCGCGGCTGGGCACAAGCTTTGGCTTGCGCTTGGGTTGCCGCCCTAGGGCGTTATGAGCAGCGGCAGGCCCCGCTCGGGTCCGTCGCCGCAAGGGATGGGGTGAGTGCGTGGAGTGGCGTGGTGAGGGCTCGTTGCACTCTCGAAGCGCGGCGCCCGATACTGCGCATAATTGATATTATGTCAAGTACAATGGTTTAGCTCAACTCAGAACCAGGGCGAAATCTGGAACATCGCGTCCTTCCATTCGCCCGATGACGCCATGTCTACGTACAACGGACTACAGGACCGCCTACTGCGCCAGAGTTCGATTCTGTTGAGCGCCATTGCAATCTTTGCGCGAGCTACCTGCTGATTAGTGGCAAGGTCAACGGATTTCTAAATTGTCGGGCAAGCGTTGGTCGCCCCGATTCGTCATGCGACTTGTCCGTGAGGGACATGGTCTATCATTCGTACGCAGTGCGAAGGCAAGCAATCATCCTGGGGCCAACGCCAGCCATCGCGATAAGCTGTGCGACGTGAAGGTCCAGGACCTCAATGGCGCACTGCGGACGCTCTAAACAAAGGTCTTTATGCCTAATATCGGCTCAGTACTGAAACAGGAGATTTCCCGTCTCGCACGTCGCGAGATCAACGGTCGGGTACGCACGACAAAGAAGGCGTCGGTGCAATACCGCCACGACATTGCGACGCTCAAGCGCCAGGTCGCGGCGCTGGAGCGCGCACTGGCGTCGCTGCATCGGCGACCACTGAGGGAATCCACTATCGTCACGAATGGCTCCGGCGAATCGAAGGTTCGCTTTGTTGCCAAGGGCCTGCGTGCACAGCGCAAGCGCCTCGCTCTGTCCGCGGCGGAATATGGACGGCTGGTCGGGGTCAGTGCCCAGTCGGTCTACAACTGGGAGCAGGAGCATGCGAGGCCCCGCGCCGGGCAGCTCGCCGCGATCGCTGCGATTCGAAGTCTCGGCAAACGCGATGCTCGTCTGCGTCTGGAACAACTTGTGAAAAGCGACGCGAGGCGGCCGCGCAAGTCATGAATTGAACATAAACCGTCGCTGGTGCGTCACGGTAGCAGGCGCTGGCCTGCTCGCCTTGCAGGCTCTGCCGGCGCAGGCGGCAGGAGACCCGGTGCGCGGCGCGACGCTGTTCCAGGCATGCATCGCGTGTCACGCGATTGCGCCAGGCGTGCAGATGACCGGACCGAGCCTCGCGAAAATCTGGGAACACAAGGCAGGTACGGTCCCGGGCTTCGCGCGTTATTCCGACGCAATGAAGCATGCCGATCTCACGTGGAATGAGGTGACGCTCGAAAAATGGCTCGCGGATCCGGATGCTTTCATCCCCGGAACGACCATGACGTTCCCGGGCATCCGAAATGGCCAGACCCGGAAAGACCTCGCCGCTTACCTGCACTCGGTCTCGCAAGGAAAGGCTGCGCAGTCCACGGAGCCCGCAGGCGCCATGACGCGAATGCAATCACCCAGGGAGGACCTGAAGAACGCGCCGCCTGAAGGCCGGGTCACATCACTCATGCACTGCAAGGACACCTACACCGTCAAGACGGCCGACGGGAAGGTCAACAAGGTCTGGGAATTCAATCTGCGCCTGAAGACTGATTCGAGTGAACTCGGTCCTGCACCCGGAAAGCCCGTGATCATCGGAGCCGGCATGCAGGGAGATCGCGCGTCCGTCGTCTTTGCGGCGCCCGGAGAAATCAGCCACTACATTTCCGAGCAGTGCCCGTGACGAACGCCGCGGGCGTGCCCCGGCGCCGCCCGTTCGTTATGGAATTACCGCGCGGTCATTTCGCCAGCTCGGCAATCGTCCCCGGGTCGAGCCGTCCGGTAATCGGTAGATTGTGGTCCTTCTGGAATTCGCGCAGTGCAGTCGCAGTGTGCCCGCCCATCGCGCCGTCAGGCGCTCCCGGCTGATAGCCGAGGCTCGCAAGCTTGCGCTGGGCGTCGGCGACCGACATGTGCGTGGCCACCGGTGACGGCGCCGCCGCACCCTCGACGCCGAGCTTGCCGCCGGTGCCCAAGCCCTGCCCTCCCATCGTCTGCGGCTGGTAATTGCGCACCGCGCGCACAAGCTGATTGTAGGAATCGGTAAACGCCGCAACGATCACCTTGCCCTGCGGCGTGTTGGTATACGCACCCAGGCCCCCGCCCGCGCCCCCGCCGAACAGCACCGCGCCGACGTCGAAATCGACCTTCGACGCACTGCCCTCTGCCGCGCCGACCTGCACGCCCGAGCGGTTGTCGGTCAGCAGCAGCAAGGTCGAAGCTTCGTTCTTGTGGAAGCCGCCGGCCACTGCGCCGAAGACGCCGAGCCCGCGACCCAGGCCGCCGAGAGCCCCACCTGCGCCCTGTGTGTTCTTGGCGCTGAACGTGATCGACGGCGTCAGTGAATAGTCGGCCGAGACCATCTGCCCCTTGCCGAAGCTGCTGCCAGCGCGCAACTCACCCGATTGCGACAGCGCGCGCTCCTGCTGCATGTTGGCCATCGCGCGGCCGCGCTCGACAACGATGAAGCAATTCGATTGCTGTACGAGTAGACGCAGTACGGGAACCGTCGACGTCAACTGGTAGTCGCGGGTGAGGCGGAGATACCAGTCGGCGGACTGATCCTCGACCATCGCGATCGTGCCATAGGACTTGGTGCATTTCTCGAGCTCGGTATTGGCATTGGCGCTGTTGGCACCGCCCGCCGACCCCGTTGCGGTGGTCTTGGCGTCCTCCGAGCCCATTTTCATTGCGGTTTGGTCGGTGGCGCAGCTTGCAAGCAGGGCGCAAGCCGACAACAAGCCCAGTGTCGCGGTCCATCTCATTGTGCTCTCCCTCATCTAAGATCATGCGCTGCGTGCCCGCGGGTACCGGGCGAGCGGCGCGACTGGGAAGTATCGTGGCTTCGGGGGTGCCGGTCAACGGCGATTGGCGGGCGGCGAACAACGGGCGATTGGTACCCGTGCGATGATGTCCGGGACCCTTCCGGTCGGCAAGAGCCTCCGATGACCCAGACCGCGCGCGGCGAACTCTTCAAAGCCCTGCATGAACGTCCCGGGATCTTCGCCATCCCGAACCCCTGGGATGCGGGCACCGCGATGCTGCTGACCCAGATGGGTTTCGAGGCGCTCGCGACGACCAGCGCGGGCCTCGCCTGCGCGCTCGGCAAGCCCGATGGCCAGCGCGCAGTCTCGCGCGAGGAAACGCTCGCCAACGCGCGCGCGATCGCCGCTGCCACGTCGCTCCCTGTGAGCGCCGACCTGGAAAACGGCTTCGGCGACGCCCCAAAGGTCTGCGCTCACACGATCGCCCTTGCAGCGCAGGCCGGGCTGGTTGGAGGTTCGATCGAAGATGCGACCGGTCGCGACGACGATCCGATCTACCCCTTTGCTCACGCTGTGGCCCGCGTGCGTGCCGCAGTCGAGGCAGCGCGAAGCTTGCCCTTCCCCTTCATGCTGGCCGCGCGCGCCGAGAACTTTCTGCACGGGCGCCCCGACATCGACGACACGTTGCGCCGGCTGCGGGCGTATGCCGACGCAGGTGCGGACGTCCTGTTCGCCCCGGGCATCCGGTCGCCGGAGCAGATCGCCTCCGTCGTCAGCGCGGTGGCGCCGAAGCCGGTCAACGTGATCATGGGCCTCGCTGGGACGACACTATCCCTGGCCGAGCTCGAGACGCTGGGGGTGAAGCGGGTGAGCGTCGGTTCGTCGCTCGCTCGCGCCGCCTGCGGAGCATTCCTTCGCGCGGCGCGTGAAATTCGCGACAGCGGCACGTTCGGCTATGCGCGCGATGCCGTGTCCTATGCCGATCTGAACCGGTTGCTCGGGCCGCCGGCGTGAGCGGCCGGGCCGATCGCCCCTCCCCACCCTGGTTGCCGCCGTCGATCCATGCGCTGGGTCGCGACCGCCTCTTTCTTAGCCTGCTTGCTGTCCTCGCAATCCTGACGCTGCTCGACCCTGCCAGGGTTGCGCGCTACCCGTCCCGGATCGACTGGCCGACCATCGGCACGCTGGCCGGTCTGCTGCTTCTGACCCAGGGCGTTGATGCCAGTGGCGCGCTGCAGCGCCTCGGGCGCTGGTTGCTCGAGCGGGTCGGGTCGGAGCGTAGCGCAGCGCTGGGGCTGGTCGTTGCAGCAGCGCTGCTGTCGATGCTGCTTACCAACGATGTCGCGCTGTTCATCGTGATCCCGCTGACGCTCGGCTTGTGTCGGATTGCGCATCTGCCATCGACACGCCTCATCGTGTTCGAAGCACTGGCTGTCAACACCGGGTCGATGCTGACGCCGATCGGCAATCCGCAGAACATCTTCATCTGGCAGCAGTGGGGGATATCGTTCGGCGCGTTTGTCGCGCAGATGCTGCCGCTGGTGAGCATCCTGCTGGTGCTGCTCCTGGCGCTTACCGCCTGGGCGTTTCCGGCGCTTCGAATCCGCGCGCGCGGTGACGCTTGCAACGATGCGATCGACACGGCCCTGCTCGCCGTCTCGCTGCTGCTTTACTTGCCGTTCCTCTTCCTCGCCGATGGCCATCGCGCCGGATTGGCCTTCGCGGGCGTGTTTGTGGTCTGTGCGCTGCTGCGACCGCGGCTGCTGCGCCAAGTCGACTGGGGGCTGCTGCTGGTTTTCGTGCTGATGTTCGTCGATCTGCGAACGCTAACTGACACTGCCTTGGCGCGAAGCTGGGTCGCGTCGCTGCACCTCGACACTCCGGCCCATCTTTTCATTGCCGGCATCGCCGCCTCTCAAGTGGTGAGCAACGTGCCTGCTACGATCGCGCTGGCCGAGTATTCGCACAACTGGCGCGTCATTTCCCATGCAGTGAACATCGGCGGCTTCGGACTCATGCTCGGCTCTCTCGCCAATCTCATCGCACTCAGGCTCTCGGGGGATCCACGCGCATGGCGCAGCTTCCACACCTACTCGATGCCCTTCCTTGCTGTCGCAATGCTGGCTGGCTATTTGCTGCTCGGCTGAACAACGCTGACCGCCGCGCGCGGGATATCCTCCACTCCGTCGAGGGCGAAGACTGTAAGCGCCTCGAGCACGGACTCGCTTTCGCCCGCCGCATCCGTAGTGTCGAAGCGGACCGCGGGAAGGCGCGCGCGCACCGCCGTGATTTGCCGCGGCAAGTCCTCGCGCAAGTGCCCGCCGCGCCCGAAAAACATCGGCACGATGCGAATCCGATCGATTCCATTCGCGGCCATTGCGACCGCTGCGTGCTCGAGGTCAGGCGCCATGTGCTCGAGAAACGCGACCGCGACCGGGAGCGACGGCGCGCGGGAAGCGATCCGGTCGCGCAGGTGCAAAAGCGGCTCCGCCCAGCGCGGGTCGCGCGCGCCGTGGGCATAGAGAATCAGGCCGGTACCGGACATGCGCGATCTTAACGCTGCCGGTGCGCTTTCAATATATGCGCAGGTGATAACGCCATAGCTTGAAATTCCTTCCCCTGCCGTCGAAGGGCCTCTATCGTCGGGCGGGGTCCTTAGTGGCGGCGCCGGTCAACGCCCTGAGCGAGCCTGCCCACGAAATCGACATGTACCGCTACGACGCCTTCGATCAACGCCTCGTGGACGAGCGCGTCGCCCAGTTCCGCGACCAGACGCGCCGCTTTCTCGCGGGGGAGCTCTCCGAGGACGAGTTTCGGCCGCTGCGCCTGCAGAACGGCCTCTACATCCAGCGCCATGCGCCGATGTTCCGGATTTCGGTCCCCTACGGAATGCTGGCGAGCCGCCAGTTGCGCAAACTCGCCCACGTCGCGCGCAAATACGACCGCGGATACGGTCATTTCACGACGCGCCAGAATCTGCAGCTCAATTGGCCGCGCCTCGAGGACGTCCCCGACATCCTTGCCGAGCTTGCCACGGTCGAGATGCACGCAATCCAGACGTCCGGCAACGACGTGCGCAATATCACCAGCGACGCCTTTGCCGGGGTGGCCGGTGACGAAATCGCCGATCCGCGCCCCTACTGCGAGCTCGTGCGTCAATGGGCGGCACTCAATCCGGAGTTTGCGTACCTGCCACGCAAGTTCAAGATAGCGATTACCGCGTCGGCCGATGACCGGACCGCGGTGCTGGTCCACGACATCGGCCTCGTGCTGGTGAACAGTACAGCAGGTGAACCTGGCTTTCGCGTGATCGTCGGCGGAGGTCTCGGGCGCACGCCGATCATCGGCCACGTCATTCGCGAATTCCTGCCGCGCGCGGAGATTCTCAACTACCTGGACGCGATTCTCCGCGCCTACAATCGCTATGGCCGGCGTGACAACAAGTGGAAGGCACGGATCAAGATCCTGGTCAAGGAACGCTCGCCATCCGCGTTTGCGAGCGAGGTCGAGGCCGAGTGGGGACAGCTCGCCGGTGGCCCGGCGACGGTCCCGGAAGAGGAATTTGAGCGGCTGGCCGCGTACTTCGCGCCGCCGCTCTACGTGCAGGTATCGGACGATGACTCATCTTTCAAATCCAGCATCACCGACAACCGGGCGTTCGGCAACTGGGTCGGACGCAACGTTCATTCGCACAAGGTTGCCGGGTACGCGATCGTCACGTTGTCGCTGAAGCGCACCGGCGTGCCGCCCGGCGACATCACTTCGGAGCAGATGGACGCGATTGCCGATCTCGCAGACCGCTATTCGTTCGGGGAGATCGCGGTCTCACATGAGCAGAACCTGATCCTGCGCGACGTGCGTAAGGCCGATCTCTTCGACCTCTGGTCACGACTGAAGCCTCTGGGTCTCGCGACGCCGAACATCGGGCTCCTGACCGACATTATCTGCTGCCCTGGTGGCGATTTTTGCTCACTCGCCAACGCGAAATCGATTCCGATTGCCGATGCGATCACGCGCCGGTTCGACGACCTCGATTACCTGCACGACATCGGCGAGATCGACATCAACATGTCCGGATGCATGAACGCCTGTGGCCAGCACCATATCGGCCACATCGGCATCCTCGGAGTCGACAAGGGCGGCGACGAGTGGTACCAGGTTTCGATCGGTGGCTCACAGGGCTACGACCTGGCGCTGGGCAAGGTGATCGGACCGTCGTTCGCCGCGCAGGACATGCCCGACGTCGTCGAAACCCTGATCCAGACCTATCTTGCGCATCGCCATCCGGACGAGCGCTTCGTCGACACCGTTCGCCGCATCGGACTCGAACCGTTCAAGGAGCGCGTCTATGCCACGGCTGATTAGGGGCCGCGCGATCGTAGTAGACCGCCACGTTCTTCTGCGCAACCCGGCCACCGTTGCTGAATTGCCGGACCGCGGGCCTGCAATCGTTCCCATTGCGCTGTGGCTCGCGCAGCGGGAACCGCTGATCGCTCGCGGCGAGGTTGGGGTCTGGCTTGGCCCCGGAGACGATCCAGGCGCGCTGGCCCTGGACGCCGCGCAGCTCGAACTGATCGCAATCGACTTTCCGAGCTTCACCGACGGGCGCGGCTACTCGCTGGCACGCCTGCTCCGTCAGCGCCACGGGTACTGCGGGGAGCTGCGGGCAATCGGCGACATCGGACGCGACCAGCTCTATTACCTGGTGCAATGCGGCTTCGACGCATTCTCGCTTCCGGATGCGAGGGACGCCGACGATGCGCTCAAGGCATTCGACGATTTCAGCGATGGCTACCAGGCAACTCGGGCGCGACTGCCCTGGTTCCGCCGGCGGCAGTTCGCGGCGGGTTCCGGAGTGTCGGCGCAATCCTCGGTGCTCTCGGGCGAGCCGCTGCGATCGTGAGGGGGACCGTCTACCTGGTCGGCGCTGGCCCGGGAGCGGCGGACCTGCTGACGCTCCGCGCAGCGCGGCTTCTCGCCCGCGCGGATATCGTCTTCCACGACGATCTCGTTCATCCCGATGTCCTGGCGCTTGCCACAGATGCCTTGAGGGTTGCGGTAGGAAAGCGCTGCGGCGCGCGATCGACTGCCCAGCGTTTCATCAACAAGCGGCTGATCGACGCCGCCACACTGTATGCGGTCGTCGTTCGCCTGAAAGGCGGCGACCCGATGCTTTTCGGCCGCGCGCAGGAAGAGATCACCGCCCTCGAGACTGCGCGAGTCCCCTTCGAGATCATTCCGGGAGTGACCGCCGCGACCGCCGCCGCAGCGGAGATCGCGACATCGCTCACCCAGCGTGGGCATGTGCGCTCGATCGCTTTCGTGACGCCACGCACCGGCGTGGGCGAGACCGACAGCGACTGGGTTCGCGCTGCGTGCAATGCCGATGCCGCAGCAATCTACATGGGCGCGCGCGAAGGCGCGGCTGTTGCATCGGCTTTGCTTGCCGCGGGCCGCTCCGCTGCGACGCCCGTCGCGCTGGTCGAGAGCGCGTCGCTTCCGACGCGGCGCATGCGTTACACGACCCTTGCGGCGCTGCACGCGCTTTCGCTGGACGCAATCACGGGTCCGGCGCTGCTGTTCGTCGGTCCGCAGTTCGCGGCACGTGCATCGCGCGCGCAGATTGAGTGCGCGGAACCGGCGGCAGGCGCACTGTCGCTGTCGTTCGCAACGGAGCATGCACTGACCGGGTGAGCTATCATCAGGCGAGGCCGTCGTCGTCGCGGTGGCCGCCTCTCGATGGCAGCGACATCCCGGCTCCCACTGTTCGAACTTTCCCCGCCGCTGCAGCGCGAATGGCTTGCGCAGCGTCTCGCCCATCCCGCGCCGCGCTCGGCGCAGGGCATGAGCGACGGTTTCAGGCTCGCCGGACGCGAGGGCGAACCCGTCTCTGCCGCGGTGCTGGTGCCGCTCGTCAATCGCCCGTCGGGATTGCAGGTGCTGCTGACGCAGCGCAGCGCTGATCTGCCTGACCATCCCGGCCAGATCAGCTTTCCCGGCGGTCGGGTCGAGCCTGGCGACGCAGGCTTCGCCGCGGCGGCATTGCGCGAAACCGCTGAAGAAATCGGCCTCGCCGCGTCGCACGTGCAAGTCCTGGGCGAGCTGCCCAGCTACGACACGGTCACCGGTTATCGCGTACGCCCGATTGTCGCGTGGGTCGAGCCGCCGTTCGATCTCGCGCCCGATCCGATCGAAGTGGCGGACACCTTCGAGGTTCCGCTTGAGTTCGTCCTCGACCGCGCCAATCACCAGCGGCATTCCAGGATGCTGGGCCAAACGCGCCGCGATTACTGGGCGATCCCCTGGTCCCACCGCTACATCTGGGGCGCGACGGCGTCGATGCTGCTGATTCTCGAGCGCACGCTGTCCGGCGGCAATTGATCTTGTCCGGCCGCGAGTGAGCGCACGAATCCACCATTCGGGGCTCGTGCTGTCCGGTGGCGGCGCGCGAGGGGCTTACCAGGCAGGTGCGCTGATCGCGCTGGCGAGAGTTCTCGGCAAGAAGCGGATTGCGCCATTCCGGGTGATCTGCGGCACTTCGGCGGGTGCGATCAACGCCGCCATGATCGCATCGCATGCCGACGACTTCCGCAATGGTGTCGCACGACTCGCGCGACTGTGGCGCGGGATTCGCGTCACCGATGTGTATCGCGCGGACCTGCGGACGCTGTCGCGTCATGGCCTGCAGTTTCTTGCTGCGGCCGTTGGAACCGTCAGCGCGCCCAAGCGGGCGGCATCGATGCTCGACAATGCTCCGCTGGCCGGGTTGCTCGACCGAGTTCTCGATCTGCGGCGCATCGCCGGGCAGATCGACAGTGGCGCACTCGTCGCGATTGCGGTGAACGCGACCAGCTACGCGACGGGCAACGCGGTGACCTTCTTCGAGGCACGGCCCGACCGCGTCGAATGGCGGCGCACGCGGCGGCTGGGCACACGCTGCGTGCTGACGACCACCCACTTGATGGCATCAACGGCGATTCCGTTCATCTTCCCGGCCGTGGGCATCGACGACGACTTCTACATGGACGGCTCGGTGCGACAGGTCGCGCCCCTTTCGCCGGCGCTGCATCTGGGCGCACGGCGCATCGTCGTCGTCGGCACCGGGCGCTTCGGCGGACAGCCAAGCGTCCAGACGGGCAAGCGGCCCGAATACCCGTCATTCGCGCAGGTGACCGGCCATGCACTTTCGTCGATCTTTCTCGATAACCTCGGCGCCGACCTCGAGCGCCTGACCCACATGAATCGCCTGGTTGGACTGCTCCCACCAGCGCGGCTCGCGCAAAACCGCTTGCAATTGCATCATGTCGACGCTCTGGTCCTTGCGCCCTCGGTCGATCTGGGAGCGCTGTCGCTGCGCTATGCCGATCGGCTTCCCGCGGGGGTGCGCGCGCTGCTGCGCGGCTTCGGCAGCACGCGCGGCAGTGGCGCCAATCTGCTGTCATACCTGCTGTTCGACAAAGGATTCTGTCGTGCGCTGTTGCGGCAAGGCTATCACGACACTCTCGCTCGCCGCGACGAGATCGTGCCATTTCTCGACCCGCGGCGAAGCCGGCTCGTACCCCTCAACTGGGAGCAATTGAGTTGACGCGCGCCAATGCTGGGGGCTCCATCCGATGCTGACACGTTCGTTGCCGCAGATACGCCACCTGCTGGGGCTTTCGCCACACGGATTCCATCGGGTTGCCTACTACGAATGGGGAGCGCGCGACAATCCCGCCGTCGTGATCTGCGTGCACGGTGTCGGACGCAACGGACGTGATTTCGACGTGCTGGGCGAGGCACTCGCACCCACGCACCGCGTGCTGGCAATCGACATGCCGGGGCGCGGAGCGAGCGACTGGCTCGCCGAGCCGATGGATTACGTGTTCCCGATCTACCTCGCAACGCTGACCGCGCTGATCGCGGCGAGCTGCGTCGAGAAGGTTTCTTGGGTCGGAACGTCGATGGGCGGCCTGCTCGGTATCGTCGCCGCGGCCCAGCCCAAGACTCCGGTCGTGCGGCTCGCCGTAAACGACGTCGGCCCCGTCGTCGAGCCTGCGGCGCTGGTGCGGATCGGCGAATATTTTGGCTCTGACCCCATTTTCGCAACGTATGCAGAGCTGGTGGCGTATGTGCGAACGATATCGGCGCCATTCGGGCCGCTAACCGATGCGCAGTGGGACCATGTCGTTCTGACCAATGCGCGGCAGCGCCCCGACGGACGCTGGGGGCTGGGCTACGATCCGCGCATCGCAGTGCCGTTTCGCACGCAACCTTCGCCTCCCGACCTGTGGCCGCTGTGGGATGCGATCCGCTGCCCGACACTGGTGCTTCGGGGCGCCGAATCGGACCTGCTTTCCCCGGCAACGGCGCGCGCAATGGCGGCGCGCGGCCCTCATCCGCAAGTGGTCGAGTTCGAAGGCGTCGGACACGCGCCGATGCTCCTCGATCCGGGCCAGGTGCGCGTCGTCGCCGACTTCCTGCGCGACGTATAATCGTCGCGCCCGAAACCACCCACACTTCGCTGACCGCGACCCTACGAGACAATGCCCCTCGCGCTGCGCCTGCCGCCGTACTCGGAACCCTCGACCCCGGCGCCGGAGACCCGAGCATCGCGATTGGCGACATGGCTAGCCAGCGCAGTTGCGCATGACGCACAGGTCGCGGCGCGGCTGGTGGGCGAAGCGCTCGCAGCGACCAATCGCATGCCGCTGCGCGATGGGCGACGGCTCGAGCTTTCGGAGCACTATTGGAGAACCGCGGCGCTGTTGTGGCCCCGTCTCGAGCAGCAATTTGTTGCGGCATCGCATCCGCTGTCCGGCGGAAGCCTGGAGGCGGCCAAGGCCGCGTTGACGCTCGCCAACGAGATCTCCATCGCCTACAAGCGTCTGCTCGTGCACGAGGCGGCGCGACGCTTTTCGCTGGGCGGGCCACGGCGCATGGTGGCGCTGATCCGGCGCACTTTCCAGTCGACGCTGCGAGTGCTGACCAACAGCTACCTGTCCTACGCGCCGGTTCCGTCGCACACCTGGTTCGACGCGCACGACATTTACATGTTCACCCGCGAGCGGAGGATCCACCGTCATCCGGTGACCCTCGACCAGCCCGGGATCACGCTCGAGCGCGTCTACCTGCAATCGCTGCTGCTCGCGCTCGCCAATCCCTACGGCTTCCTGCCAAGCCAGCTCGAAACGGTGCTGCAGTTCCTGCAGGAGCACGCCCAGCTTGCGAAGCTCACGCCGGTTCCGCCGGTACACCGAATGGCCAAGGCCGTCGCGATCGTGCCGGTGGGACACGACTTTCCTCCGTTCTCGGCCAACAAGGGCGGCGCGACCGAAGGTTCTCGGCTATACCTCCTTACCTTCGACCTCGCCTTCGAGTTGCAAGAGCAGATCCGCGAGCTCGAGACTGGCGCCGGTCCGCGCGAGTTCGCGGACGACCCGCAAGCCCGCGACCACTACACGATTCTGCTTCGGCGACTGCTACGTCAGTGGGCCATTCCTCCGGCGCGGCAGTTCAACCGGCTCCCGTCCCGCGCGCGCGTCGCGGTGTGCGCGGGGCTCCAGGGAGTTTGGCAATACAGCCGGCGCCTCAATGGCGCTGCACGTACCACGGTCGCAGCGCCGCCGGTCACGCAGTGCCAGGTCGTCAACCACACGGCGGGCGGCTATGCGTTGCGCCAGGTCGACGCGACTCCGGCGACACTCCGTGTCGGTGACCTGATTGCGCTGCGCATCGAAGGACGCAGCGGACTGCAGGTCGCGATGGTTCGCTGGTTTCGCAACGCACTCAGCAATGGCGTGCTGGAATTCGGCTGCGAGCTCCTGTCCGATTCTCCTGAAGCTGCCGCCGCCGCACCCGAGAACGCCGCCGACGCCGATCTGCTTCCTGTCATCGTTCTGCCTGAGGATCCCGACCCCGAAACCAACGGCCCGTCACCCCAGCTTGCGGCACCTGCTGGCGCATTCACTCTCGAGCAGGCGGTCAGCCTGCGGCGGGGCAATGTGACGGGTTTCGCGGTTCTAACCAAGCTGGTTGAACAGGGTCCCGGGTTCGATCTCTACGAGTTCGTTCCCGTCAACTGAGCGCGGCATGACTGCCGCTTCCGTTGTTGCCAGCGCGCGCGGGGCCGTTGCCGGTACGTTTGCGTTGACGCTGCTCGAGCTCTTATGGGAAATTGTGCTCGCGCCGCTCACTCCGCATGGAACCTGGCTCGCGCTGAAAGCGCTGCCGCTTGCGCTGTTGCTGCCTGGGCTTGCGCGCGGGGCGCGCAGATCGCGCCAGTGGCTTGCGTTGCTGCTGCCGTTATATGCTGCTGAAGGACTGGTTCGCGCCTTCGCAGAGCCAGGACGACACGCAGTCGTCGCCGGCGCGGCATGCGCGATCGCAACGCTGACGTTGTTCGCGCTGCTGGGCTGGTTTCGTGCGGAACGCGGTGCGCGCCTTGGCCGCCCGCCCGTGCGCAGCTAGGTCGAAGTCTCGGTATCCGCGACCTTCGCCGGCGCCCCCGCGCCGAGGCCCCTGGGCATCGGAAAGGCGATTCGCTCGGCGACGCCAGGGATCTCGGTGATTGACGTGGCACCGAGCTCACCCAGGCGGTCGACAACTTCTTTCACCAGAAGCTCCGGCGCCGAGGCACCTGCCGTCACGCCGACGCGATGCTTGCCTTCGATCCACGCCGGCTCGAGCGCCGCTGCGTCGTCGACCATATATGCGGGCACGCCACGGTGGGCGGCAACTTCGCGGAGCCGATTCGAATTCGAGCTGTTGGGGCTCCCCACGACGATGACGACGTCGACGCGCGGACTCAGCTCTTTCACCGCATCCTGCCGGTTCTGGGTCGCATAGCAGATGTCGTCGCGCTTGGGGCCAACAATCTCCGGGAAGCGCTGCCTGAGTGCAGCCACGACCGACGCAGCATCGTCGACCGAGAGCGTCGTCTGCGTCACGTACGCGAGCCGTGAAGGATCGCGCACTTCGAGACGCGCGACGTCCGCAGGAGTCTCGACCAGGTAGACACCACCGTCGCACTGCCCCATCGTGCCCTCGACTTCGGGGTGGCCCGCGTGGCCGATCATGACGATCTCGCGTCCCTGCTCGTGCATCTTGGAAATTTCCACATGCACCTTGGTCACCAGCGGGCAGGTCGCGTCGAATACCCGCAGGCCGCGCTGATCAGCCTTGGTTCGCACCGCGCGCGGCACGCCGTGGGCGCTGAACACCACGGTCGAGCCATCGGGAATCTCGTCCAGGTGCTCGACGAAAATCGCGCCTTTGGCGCGCAATGCGTCGACAACATAGCGGTTGTGCACCACTTCGTGGCGCACGTAGATCGGTGCACCGAACTGCGCCAGCGCCCGCTCTACGATCGCAATCGCGCGATCGACGCCGGCGCAGAAGCCTCGCGGATTGGCGAGCAGCACGTCCATCTCAGCGATCCTTCACTTGCGGTGAGGCTGCGCCGGAGATTGCGCCGCGGTCCCGGAAGCTGTCAACAATGATCGCGGCAGCGCCCAGGGTAATCGCGGTGTCGGCCACGTTGAATGCGGGGTAATACCAGTGCTGGTAATGGAACAGCAGGAAATCGACCACCTGCCCGAGCGTCGCGCGATCGTAAAGATTGCCAAGCGCGCCGCCAATGATGAGCGCGAGACCCGCACAGTAGAGCGCGTTGCCGCCGCGACGCAACAGCCACGCCATGATCGCGCAGGCGGCGATTGCGATGCCCATGAACATCCAGCGCTGCCAGCCCGCCGCCCCAGCTAGAAAGCTGAATGCAGCACCGGTGTTGAGTGCGAGCACCAGGCTCAGGAACGGCGCAAGCGTGATTTCCCGCCCGGGCGGCAGTCCGGCGAGGACCAGGTGCTTGGTTGCCTGGTCGAATGCGACGACCACGAGCGACAACGCGAGCCACGCGAAGCCGCTGCGGCGCGAGATTGTTGCAGCGTCACGCATAGCGGCGCATCTCGCCTGCGCCGTACAGATTCGAGAGGCAGCGACCGCACAATCCCGGATGCGTGGGATCGCTTCCGACATCGGCGCGCCTGTGCCAACAGCGCTCGCATTTCGCATGCAAACTCGGCGCGACGGCGATGGCGAGCGCATCGCCGCGGCGCAACCGCGCTGCCGAGGTGATCAGCACGAAGCGCAGGTCATCGCCGAGCGAAGCAAGCGCGGCGTAGTCGTCACCTCCCGCGACGATATCGACTTCGGTTTGCAACGACGAGCCGATCGCCCCGGTCTGGCGTACGGCCTCCAGCTCCTTCTGCACGATCGCGCGCACCGCGAGAATGCGCACCCACTTGCCAAGCAGCGCGTCACCGATGGGCAGCGCAGGCAGGTCGCCCTTCCAGGTCCGCGTGAAGATCGTCGCGTCGCCGGGGTGGACGATCCTCCATGCCTCCTCAGCGGTGAACGACAGAATCGGCGCCATGAGCGCAAGCAGGCGGTCGCGGATTAGCGCAAGAGCGGTCTGCGCAGATCGGCGCGCGGCGCTTGTGGCTGCGGTCGTGTAGAGGCGATCCTTTAGCGCGTCGAGGTAGAAGCCGCCGAGATCCTCCGAGCAGTAGGTTTGCAGTCGCTGCACGACCAGGTGAAAGTCGTAGCGTTCATAGTCGCCTTCGATGGCCGCCGCCACCTCCTGCGCCCGCGCGAGTGCGTAGCGGTCGACTTCGAACAGCGCCTCGACCGGCAGCCCGTCATGGGCCGGGTCGAAATCAGAAGTATTGGCGAGCAGGAAGCGCAGCGTGTTGCGGATACGCCGGTAGCCCTCGACTACGCGCTTCAGGATCTCGTCGGAGATCGACAGCTCGCCCGAATAGTCAGTTGCGCCCACCCACAGCCGCAGGATCTCGGCGCCAAGGGTCCCCGCGACCTTCTGCGGCGAGACGACATTGCCCTTCGACTTGGACATCTTGCGCCCATCGCCGTCGACGGCGAAGCCATGAGTCAGCAGCGCACGATAAGGCGGCACGCCGTTCAACATGCACGAGGTGAGCAGCGACGAATGGAACCAGCCGCGATGCTGGTCGGAGCCTTCGAGATAGAGGTCGGCCGGGAAGCCCGTGTCCTGCGGCCGCGAGCCCAGGTTTTCCGCGCGCCCCTCGGGGCCGCCCATCACCGTCTGGTGAGTCGTTCCGGAATCGAACCAGACGTCGAGGGTGTCGCTGATCTTGCGGTAGCGCTCGGTGTCGACGCCGAAATCCGCGCAGCTCGCCGCGAACCAGGTCTCGATGCCACCTTCTTCGATCCGTTTCGCCGCCTGCTCGAGCAGCTCCGGCGTGTTGGGATGCAACTCGTCGCTTTTGCGATCGACGAAGAAAGGCAGCGGCGTTCCCCATTGTCGCTGGCGCGACAGCGTCCAGTCGGGGCGGTTCGCGATCATCGCGGAAAGCCGCGCCTTGCCCCAGGCCGGGAAGAACCGTGTCGCTTCGACACCGCGCAGCGCGGTGGTGCGCAAGGGCTCGTCCGGCTTTATCCCGCGATAACCGGGCACGTCGTCCATCCCGGCAAACCACTGCGTCGTCGCGCGGTAGATGATCGGCGTCCTGTGCCGCCAGCAATGCATGTAGCTGTGGGTGAGCCTCTCGGCGTGCAGCAGGGTGTCCGTCTCCGCCAGCTTGTCGACGATGTGCGGATTGGCCTCCCAGATGCCCATCCCGCCAAAGAACTTCAGCGACGCGGCAAACTTGCCGTCGCCCTGGACGGGACTCAGGATGTCGTCGTCGCGCAATCCGTAGCGGCGGCAGGAGACGAAGTCGTCGATGCCATAGGCAGGCGAGCTGTGGACGATGCCGGTGCCCTGCTCCAGGGTTACGAACTCTGCAAGGTACATGGGCGAAACCCGGTCGTAGAACGGGTGACGGAAATTGATTTTCTCCAGCGCGGCCCCCGGCGCCGTCGCGACGGCTTTGCCCTTCAGCGCGTAACGTGCAAGGCATTCGTCGACCCGGTCCTTCGCAAGCACCAGGTGAGCATTTGCAGTCGCCACCAACGCGTACTCGATCTGCGGGTGAATGTTCAGCGCCTGGTTCGACGGGATCGTCCAGGGGGTCGTCGTCCAGATGACCGCGCGGATCGGGCCACCAGGAGCCTCTTCGAGGCCGAAGGCTCGCGCGAGCTTCTCACGTTGCTCTGGATCCTGTAGAGCGAATGCCACGTCGATCGCGGTATCGGTGCGATCCTCGTATTCGACCTCGGCCTCGGCCAGCGCGCTCTCGCAGTCGAAGCACCAATTGACGGGCTTCAGTCCGCGATACAGGTAGCCCTTCTCGAGCATCCCGCCAAGCGCGCGGACCTCGTCGGCCTCGTTGCGGTAATCCATCGTCGTGTAGGGGCGGTCCCAGTCGCCCAGCACGCCGAGGCGACGGAAGTCCTTCTTCTGGCGCTCGATCTGCTCGCGCGCATACGCGCGGCACAGGCGCTGGGTTTCCGCGGTAGAAAGATTTTTGCCATGCGTGCGCTCGATCTGGACCTCAATCGGCATTCCGTGGCAGTCCCATCCCGGAACGTAGGGCACATCGAAGCCCGCGAGGCTGCGCGACTTGACGACCACATCCTTGAGGATCTTGTTGACCGCGTGCCCGATGTGAATGTCGCCGTTGGCGTAAGGCGGACCATCGTGCAGGACGAAGCGCGGACGCCCGCGCGACGCGCTTCGAATCACCTCGTAGATCCGGTGGTCGCGCCATTGCTCGACCCACGCGGGCTCGCGGCGCGCGAGATCGCCGCGCATCGCGAATGGGGTGTCCAGGAGATTGAGTGTCGCCTTGTAGTCGCGGCGGGTATCGTCGGGCATGAGCGCTGGGTGTCGTAGCGGTTCGCTGGAATGAAGGCGCGCGGAGCGTGTCTCGAGGGGTCAGGCGTGGGCGGCGAAATAGTCGCGCGCGGACCTCACGTCATCGCCGATCTGTCGCGCGAGCGTGTCGAGATCGGGAAAGCGCTGCTCGTCGCGCAGCTTGTGCAGGAACTCGACGGTAATCCGGCGCCCGTAGATCGTGCGATCGAATTCGAGGACGAAGACCTCGAGCAGCGGCCGGCCTCCGGCCGCGATGGTCGGCCGGACGCCAACGCTCGCCACGCCCCGCTGCGGCCCCCCGGGGAGGCCGTGGACACGAACGGCGAAGATGCCGGAAAGCGGCGGTCGATGCCGCAACGGAACATTGGCGGTCGGAAAGCCGAGGCTGCGGCCCCGCTTGTCGCCGTGAGCGACATGCCCGCTGATCGCGTATGGGCGCCCCAGGAGTTCTGCAGCGCGACCGAGGTTGCCGGCCGCGAGCGCGTTGCGCGCCGCAGTGCTCGATGCGCGCTCGGCATCGACATCGACGGTGCGCATCCCTTCGACGCTGAACGGGCGCCATTTCGCGCGCAGCAACGCGAGGTCGCCGCTGCGTCCGCGTCCGAAGCGAAAATCATCACCCACCAGGACCCAACGGGCATCGAGTGCCCGCACCAGGACGTCGTCGATGAATTGTTCGGCGCTGAGCGCAGCCAGTCGTGTATCGAAGCGTGCGACCCAGGCCGTGGCGACGCCGTAGCGGCGGAACAGGTCGAGCTTGGAGCGCAAGCTCGACAGACGCGGCGGCGCATCGGAGCCGGCAAAAAATTCGCGCGGATGCGGATCGAAGGTCAGCACCGCGGGGGCAAGTTGCAAATCCTCGGCCGCCTCGACGAGGCGGGTGAGCATCGCCTGGTGTCCGCGGTGGACGCCGTCGAAGTTTCCGATCGTGAGCGCGACCGGCACGCCCGGCGCGCTCTTCAGGTCACGCTTCACACGCACGTTTCACCCACCGCGGCGAAACGCCCGTTCCGCGCTGCGGTATCTCCGTCGGGAAACTGAGTATTCTAACGCAATCCCTGCTCGCCCTCCGGACCGGCCCCAGTGGCAATCCCCGCTGCGTGCTCCTGCCAACCACCGGGGACCAGCGGATGATAGAGCGCAAGCACCAGCGGGCGCCGGTCGACCGCAGCGACGATCCGCGCGTAGCGCGCAAGCTGCGGACCATAACGCTCGAATTCGCGTTGCAGGAATGCGCCTGGGTCGCCGCCCTGGTGCTCGCCGGTCTTGAAATCGACGATGTAGCGACTGCCATCAGCGACGAAGCTGCGGTCGATGACGATGTGCACGACGGCTCCATCGTCGATGCCGGAAAGCGCCCACTCGCCATGCGCGTCGCCGTGCGCCGGATCGAAAAGCCAGCGTCCGCGCGCGTCGGCGAGCGTGCGCGCAACGACTGCCGCAACACGTTGCGCAGCGCGCGCTAGCTGGTCCCGCTCGACTCCTTCTGCACCGAGCTCGGCGACGATCCTGCTCCGCTCGGCTTGCAGCCGGCGCTCATCCCAGGCATCCAGTCCTTCGACCCCGATCTGCGCGAGCAGCCGGTGCGCAACGGTTCCAATGGCAGCGGCGGTAGCATTGGCCCAATCGAATGGCACGGCGTCCGAGCGCACCCGCGACGATCCGATGGGTAGCGGTGGTGGAAACGGAGGTGCCCGCCAATGCGCGGGCAGGCGCCACAGGACATTCGCGGGATTGGGGGTGCGCAAGCCGGCATCCGTTGACCCTGTCGCGACCGCAGGTGGCACAGGGAGCAGGGGCGCGACGCCATCCCACAACCGTTCCAGGGCGGAGCCACGCCGCGGCCGCCTCCACGCCGGGGCGCGAACCCGCTGCCCTTGGTCGGCGGACTCGACTTCGTGATCCACTTTCCGCTCTGGCAAAGCAACGGTCTGCGCCACGGCGACGAGATGCAGCCAACGGCGCGCGCGCGTCGTCCCGACGTAGAGCAGACGCGCGAGCTCGGCGGCCTCCTCCCTGGTGTCGAGTCCTGCGAGCCACGCATACACCGGATCGTTTTCACTGCGCTCGCCGACTCGCATCCGAAGCGGGGCAAGCACGACCGCAGCGACGCCGTCGTGTAGGCGGGCCTTCCAGCGCAACAGCGGTGCGTCGCCGTGGCCAGTCGTGAGATCGAGACCTGGAAGGACAACGGCGTCGAATTCGAGTCCCTTCGCGCGGTGCAGCGTCATCACTTGCACCGCACAGGCTTCCGCTTCATCGGCCTGCGCGAAGAGACCTGCCGCCTCGGCAGCGAATGCATCGTAGTCGGCGATCTCTCCTCCCCGTTCGTGCGCCCCGGCGAGCGCGAGCACGCGATCGGCACCATCGCGGTCCAGTGACGTCTCGGCGCAAGCCGGTCCGCCAAGCGCGATCCATGCCGAGCACAGGCGCAACGCAAACGGCGCACGGCCACGTGCCGCGAGCACGGGTGCAAGCGCGTCGCGCAGACGTGAAAGCGCGAGGCTGCCTTCCAAAGAGAGGGTTGCGTTGCACTCGGGGTCGCCGATCGCGTCGATGACCGCGCGGCAACGTGAAGCTTCGGCGACCACAAGCAGGTCCGCCAGCGCCAAGCCGCACCAAGGGGCGCGCAGCAAAGCGAGCCACGCCAGCCGATCGGCGGGCTGTACCAACGCCCGCGCAAGCGTCAGCAGGTCGCGCGTGGCGAGGCGATCGTGCAGCCCCTCGAGCTCAACTGCCGAGTACGCAATATCCGCTCGCCGGAGGGCCGGCAGCAACGCTTGCGCGTGCCTGCGCGCGCGAACGAGCACCGCGATGCTTGCGGCGCCGGCGTTGCGCGCGGTGCGGATTCGCGTGACCACCACGTCGGCTTCGTCGGCTCGCGATCGGACGAGATCAATCGTCGGCATCACGCTACTACTGCCGCTGTCCGCGGCCTGCGACGGCCGATACGCGGCTTCGCCTCGGCTGGCATCCGAGACGGGAGGAAGCACTGCCTGGAACACTTGGTTCACCCACGCGATCAACCCGGGTTGCGAACGGAAATTGCGCGCGAGATCGAGCACTCCAACCGGAATATCGCCGATGCATCTGCGGACCTGAGCATCGATGAAGATTCCCAGCTCGGCCTGCCTGAAGCGGTAGATTGATTGCATCGGGTCGCCGACGGCGAACAGCGTGCGCCCGTCGCCTGCCTCCCACCCTGCGGTCAGCCGCGCAATTAATGCGAGCTGCGCGGCGGAGGTGTCCTGGAATTCATCGACCAGCAGGTGCGACAGCCGGTAGTCAATGGCGAGCAGCAGGTCGCCCGGGTCGTCGGCGCTGCCCAGCGCCTGAAGTGCGCGCAGTGTCGCCTCGGCGAAATCGACCTTGCCTCGCTCTGCGAAGATCCGCTGCAGATCGTCGACCGCCCCGCCGAGCACGTGCATCGCCGCTTCGACGAAATTCCAGGAAGGATCAGCGAATCGTGCTGGCGGCATCTGGTGCAGTCCCTGCATTGCCTCGGCGAGCCCCGGCACCGCACCCGCATTGGCCAGCCATTGCACGAAGGCTGCCTTGTCCCCGGCGCGCTTCGCCGCATCCACGCCGCTGCCTTTGGCCGGGAAGCCTTGGGCTGTCGTGACCCGCTGGAGGAAGTGTCCGTCTTGCGTGAGAAGCCACCCGGCGATGCCGCTCCAGGTTCCGCTTGCTTGCGGATCCGGAAGTGCCCCGTGATTCGCAAGCGAGGCAACGGCCCCGGCAAATGGCGGCGGGTTGCCGCACGTGGCGTAATGCGCGCTGGCAATCCCCGCGAGCGGCGGCAGCGACGACGCGAGTTCCATGGGCATCCGGCTGCGCACCGTTTCGGCGGCGCGCGCGGCTTCGAGCTCGAGGACGCGCTCCACTGCTCTGCGCAGCGCCTGTGGGTTGTCGGTAAACAGCGACGAGGGCCAGCGTTCGCGTCCGGCGAGCATCTGCGCAATGAGTCGCGTTACCGCAGTAGCGTCATTGTCGAGTCCGCGCAGAAACGCCTGCCAGTGGCGATCGTCGGCTGAGGCACGCGCCAGCGCCGTCCGGGCAGCCTCGTCGTACAGCGGCTGCGCCTTCTCGGTGATACCTGGCATCGCTCCCAGATCGGCCGCGACGGGAGCCTGGCGCGCCAGGGCGGCGGCAAGCGCATCGATTGTCGATATCCGCAGGCGGGATGGCTGCTCGAGAAGATTCCAGCCAAGGCTGCGGTCCCGGGCCAGCGCCGCAATCGCCAACTCGCGCGTCGTTCGCGCGTGCTGCGAATCGGGCACGTGCGTCGCCCTGGCAGATTCAGTCAGAGCACCCAGGATCCGGTCGCGCATTTCGGCTGCCGACTTTCGCGTGAAGGTCATCGCCACGATGCGCTCGGGCCGGTCGACCCTGGCGAGCAACGCGAGAAAGCGCTGGATCAGGAGGCTGGTTTTGCCCGATCCTGCGGGAGCCTGCACAAGCCACGAACGCGCGACGTCGAGCGCTCGCTCGCGGGCCTCGCGATCCTGCGCGTCAAGGCGAGGTACCATTTTCCTCATCGCGGTTGTCATCGCGTAGCACTTGCTCCACCGAGTCGTCGAGCCTGCGAATCCGGCACAACGCGTCCAGCCCGCAGTAGCGACAGGCTTCGGCGTTGCGCGGTTCCACTGCCGCGTTGCCTTCGCGGACATCCCGCGCAAGCGCGCCGATCTCCGCGCGCAACTGCGACAGCGATACGGCCCAGGACGCACCGGAAGTTCCCGACCCTTCGGGTGCCAAAGGCGTTGCATCCGGGCCCGTCGGATTCTCCCGCCCGGGGCCCGTCGAGCCCGGGCCACGCGTCCGGATCGGCGGCCATGCCGCGTACGCGGATTTCGCCTGTCCTGAGCTGCGCGTAGGCAAGCGCGCGCAGGGGCGCGTCGTCCGCATCGAGTGCCATCGCATAGATCGCAACTTGCAGACCTTCGGGGCGCTCCCCGAACCAGCGCGACGGCGGAATTGCTCGCCCGGACTTGTAATCGACGATCGCGAGCCCTTCCGGGATGAGCTGGTCGATGCGATCGACGCGAAGCTCGAGGGCAAGTCCCTCGATCGCGAGTTGCAGCCGGCGCTCGATGTCGCGTACGCGAAACGGTGTTCGAGTGCGTTCGCATCCGGCGATCCACGCTTGCAGCGTCGCCACGAGGCGCGATCCTTCGTTGCCCGCGACGATCGGCGGCAGCGACTGCCGGCGCGCGGGATCGAGCTTCGCCAGGCCTGCGCCGGCCGCACGTCCGATGGCGGCGTCGAGCGCCGCTTCGTCGAGGCCGGCAAGCGTCGACTGAGCGCGGACCTCGCTCCAGAACGCCGCGAGCGTCGCGTGCAGGAGCATGCCGCGCTCGGCGGCCGACAGGCCGGTGGCGGGGGTCGGCCACGCATCGGCATCGAGCCGGTAGCGAGCGAATGCCTGGAACGGACAGGTGGACTGGCTTTCGAGCAGCGCAGCGCCACCGTGCACGCGGCCAGCCTCCGGCACCGGGGGCGCGATTGCATCGGAGCGCCCGACGAGCAGCGCAGTTCCTGCCAATGCGTCGGCATAGCGTCGCGAATCTGCGCGTTTCGCCCCGGTGGCTGCGATGTCCGGCGGCCCAGGTTGAAGGAGATCCTCGACCTTGATCGCCGCCCAGGATTCGATCAGCGGCGACACTCTGCGCGGGGCACCATCGATGCTTGCGGCGTGACTCGCCACGACCTCGGGAGCCATCCCCGACAGCAGTTCGGCAAGTCGCCTCGCGCGGGCGAGTGCACCCGCCGGATTCGCGGCGGGAACTCCGTGGGCGTACTGCCAGGCAAGCGGCAGGAACGGATTCGGCCTGAGCGGTGCCGGAAGCGCCTCGGCGTCGAGTCCGGCGAGCCACGCCGCATCGAACTGCAGACCGGCGGCTTCGAGCAACCCAAGGATCTGGATCGGTGCAGGTGGCGCTTCCGGCTGGAACAGCCTATCGCCGGCGACACCGCGCAGCATCGCCAGCGCATCGGATGCGGAAAGCGTGCTGCAGACCGATCCCATCGAAGCGAAATTTGCAAGGAGAGCAGACCAGGCGTCGCGTGCCTGCCACAGTGCGCTCGACAGGGCTTCATTGCCTGGCCAGCCCAGCGCGTCCAACCAATCGGACCACGTCCGGACCCAGTCGCGCGGGCGACGCGAAGCCAGATTGAATCGGAGAGCCGCACGCCAGCGTTCGCGTAACTGCGGGTCGGTGGTTTTCAGTGCGCTGAGCAAATCATCGAAGCGAAGCTCGTGCACGCTCGTTGCGCGCCACCTGCGCTCGCTTTGTGCGCGCGCGGACCAGCGCGAGCGCGCGTCTGGCAGGAATGGCGAGCGCAGAACGGTTCCTGCGGTCGCGGCGTCGATCGGACCGCAACCCGCCGCAATCAGATCGAGCGCGGTCGCCACCAGCGGCACCGACGCCAGGGGCACACCGAGGGAGATCCCGTAGGGCCGCGTCGCCTCGGGTGCCATCGGCGCGAGCAGTTCCGGGCAGAGGATTTTCTCAGCCAGCGCGACGACGTCGCTGCGCCGAGCGTCGAGATTGGCGACGACGATTGCGATTCGAGTCCCGGGATCGGATTCGATTCTCATGCGGGCCCAGGCGAGCGCCTGGGCAATCTCGGCGGCGGGGTCGGCGCAGGCGACTCGACAGCAGCGTGTCACCATGGCGCGCACTGGCGGCGCCATGGTGACAGGCATGCCTGCACGCCGCAGAGCATCGACCAGGCGCGATTGCTGCGGCGTCAAGTCGAGGAAGCCATGAAGAACGACGCGCCCGAAGTTCGGTGCCCAGCCAGCAGACGCAGCACCGGCGATTAGGTCAGGCAACGACGCGTGATCCACGGCTTCCAGCGCGTCGAGCTGCGCACGATACTTCCTGGTCCAGCGAAGAAAGCTCGCGACCTCACCCGACCCGCTCTTCGCCAGGGAGAAATCGCTCTCGCCGGGATCGCGCCAGGCATGGAACAGCGTCCATGCCAATCCAGCCTCGTGCGCCGCGCCGCGCGAGTTCAGGAGGTCGGGACTTCCGGCACCGACGCACCAGCGCCAAAGCTCGCTGGCGAGATCTGCGGAGATCAGCGTCCGCGGATCGGGAACTGCTCGACCGGCGAGTGCCGCGAGCCACAACCGATCGAGCCACGCCGACCAGGACACGGCACGCGGCGCGAGCCACGCGACCGCCCCGCTCGCACGTTGCAGTGCGTCGAAGCGCAGGCTGCACTCGCGTGCGAGTCTTTCATTCGGCGTGACGACCCACGCGCCCGCAGCAAGCGCATCGGTCAGCTCGGATCGGGACATGCGGCAGTTGCGCTGCCATTGCGCTCGTCGCGCGAGGCAGCCGGATGACGATCCTGCGACTCTAGCAGACGCCAGGCCGCGCAGCTCTCACTGCACAGGCGCGAGGTTCATGGCGCGAACGCCTGCCGGCGGCGACCAAAGTCGCACACGGCGCCGCGCCCTGCGCTGGCGGGCGATCAGTCAGCGCTGCTTGCTGCCAACGCGATGCCTGCGGACCGGGCCATCGGCTGCAATTCTACGACGGCCGCGACCGGCGGCGCAGCGAACGCGACCGCTGGCTTCGGGGCCGCCGGTGGCGTCATCAGCGGCGCGCGCGGCACCGGACCGACTTCCGGCATCCGCGTTTCCAGTGCGGGCCCCGATTGCATCGCAGGGTGCTCGACTGCGGTCCATTCGCCGCACCAGTCGTCATCGCGGATTTGCGGCCAAACACCTTCAACCATGTATGCCTTCGCGGGCGTGGGATTCACCGTCGGCAGCGCGCGCCTGCAGCGCCCCCAGCGCTGGGCGGAACCGTCGTCGGAGCGGCCGTCGTCACGATCGTAGTACTGGCAACTAATGCATTTGCGCACGGAGGTCTCCCACACGTATCGTCATGACCCATCGCGGAGTGCCGCCTGTCATGGCAGGCGTTGCTCGCGATCAGCAGGCATTGGAAAAAAAACGGCCGCCGACCGCATCGCTGTTTGCAGTATGGAAATATCCCCGGCGACCGCAAACCAGTGCGTGAGCACGCTAGGCAGCGAGCGGTGCAATGGCCACGGCAAGTGCCTCGGGCACCTGCTGCACGCGCGTGAACCCAGGCAGCGGTTGCGCTTCGAGTTGCGATTGAAGCTCGGCATCCGCGTCGCATGCTTCCTGCGACAGTTGCGCGTCGTAGTGCTGGCGCTGTTCCGGATCCGACAACACTGCGTACGCGGCGTGGATCATCCGTACCAGCCCCGACAGGTCCTGGCCGGCGTCAGTCGCGCCATATTGGAATCGCTCGAGGACCGCACCGTAGGCGGCTTCGATGCGGTCTGCCTTTGCGCAAGGTGCAACCTCGAGATAATCGTAGTGCGTGTAATTCACGGTCCTCTCCCATTGAATCGGTGGGTTACCACCGGCTGCACCAAGTTGAGCAGCAACCGTGCCACGTGCCGAGTCCGTCGATCGGACCGCAGTAAGTCGTTGAACCGAAACGCACACGCTCACGACGCAATGTGGCTTACACAGTTCGTGGTGTACGAAAACCGCAACGCGCAGGCGATCCTCTGCGCCGGCCGCGCGTCAGACCATCGCAAGCGGCGTGGCGCGGGTCGGCGGCGGAAACACAGCGTCGATTGCGTCGAGTGCGGTTACCGACAACGCGACATCGGCAGCCATCCGGTTCTGGCGCAGATGCGCGAGCGTGCCCGACTTCGGAATCGCAATCGCGCCGCGGTGGATCAGCCAGGCGAGGGCCAGTTGTGCGGGCGTCAGGTGCTGAGTTGTCGCAATCGAGCGCAGCCTGCGGTCATGCAGCAACTGGCCCTCACCCAGCGGGCAATAGGCCATTAGCGCAATTCCGTGCCCGCGGCACACGCGTTCAAGTGCCCATTCGACGCCGCGCTCGCCGACATGCCAGAGAACCTGGTTCACAGCGCAATGTTGGCCCTGTGGCAACGCGAGCAGTTCCTCCATGTCGGCGACGTCGAAGTTCGACACGCCCCAGCGCAGGATCTTGCCGTCTTGGCGCAGGCGCTCGAAGGCGTCGATCGTCTCCGCCAGCGGAATCCGCCCCCGCCAATGCAGAAGATAAAGGTCGAGTCGGTCGGTGCGCAGCCGGCTCAGGCTGCGTTCGCACGCGGCGATCGCGCTCGTCGCGCCGGCGTTGTGGGGGTAGACCTTGCTCACGACGAACACCCGGTCGCGCACCAGTGCGATCGCGTCTCCGACCGCTTCTTCCGCACCCCCGTCGCCATACATCTCGGCGGTGTCGATCAGGGTCATCCCGAGCGCGATGCCGGTGGAGATTGCGGCTGCATCGCGTCTGCGCCACCGCGCCGATTCGCCGAGCCGGAAAGTACCTTGGCCGAGCGCCGGGACCGACGTGCCGTCGGATAGCGCAACAACCGGAAGTGGGCCGCCCATCGTCCTGGGAGCTGGAGGCTGAATTGTCGGGAGCCAATGGTCAGGAGCCATCTCAACGAGCACCATGCGTCCGCCAACGAGCATAACGCGTCCGCGACCGGTCTCCCGTAGAATGGCACGATCATGCCTCTCGACTCGTCTCCGGAGACTTCGCGCCGCATCGTGCGGGCGGCGTGTCCGCATGACTGCCCTGACACCTGCGCGATGCTTGTGACGGTTGAAAACGGGCGGGCGATCGAGATCCGGGGCGCGCCGGACCATCCGACGACGGCGGGGACGCTGTGCACCAAGGTCGCCCGCTATCTCGATCGCACGTATTCGCCCGACCGCCTGCGCCATCCGATGCGCCGGGCCGGTGCCAAGGGTGAAGGTCGCTTCAAGCGGATCACCTGGGACGAGGCCCTCGACGAGATCGCGACGCGCTTTCGCAGCATCGCCGAGTCCGCAGACGGCCCGCAGGCGATCCTCCCGTACAGCTACGCCGGGACGATGGGGCTGCTGCAGGGTTCGTCGATGGACCGGAGGTTCTTCCATCGGCTGGGAGCGTCACTGCTCGACCGCACGATCTGCTCGGCCGCCGGCAAAGCCGGCTGGAGCGCCGTTGTTGGCGCGTCGATGGGCATGGATCTCGAGGAATACGTCGCCAGCCGCCTGATCCTTATCTGGGGCAGTAATCCGATCACCTCGAACCTGCACTTCTGGTCACGTGCGCAGGAGGCGAAACGACGCGGCGCGAAGCTGATTGCGATCGATCCGTACCGCAGCCTCACCGCGGAAAAATGCCATGAGCACCTCGCGATCCTCCCGGGCACCGACGGCGCGCTCGCGCTCGGGATCATGCACGTGCTGATCGAGGAAGAGCTGCTCGACCGCGATTACATTGCGCGCTACACAGTGGGATTCGAAGCGCTTGCGCAGCGCGCTTCCGGGTGGACGCCGGAGCGCTGCGCGCGCACCTGCGGCATCGCGCCCGAGCAGGTGCGGCAACTCGCCCGCGACTATGGGACGACGAAGCCTGCAGCGATCCGCCTCAACTACGGCATGCAGCGGGTTCACGGCGGAGGCAACGCGGTGCGCGCGATCGCCTGCCTGCCCGCGCTCGTCGGCGCCTGGCGCGATCCTGCGGGCGGCGCGCTGCTGTCGTCGTCAGGGACCTACCCCGTCGATCGGCAGTCACTCGAGCGACCGGATCTCATTCGCGGCACGCCACGGACCATCAACATGTCGACCATCGGTGACGCGCTGACACGCATCAGTGACCCGCCGGTGCGCGCAATCTATGTCTACAACTCGAATCCGGTCGCAGTCGCGCCCGAGTCGTCGCGAGTCACCGCAGGCTTCGCGCGCGAGGACCTGTTCTGCGTCGTGCACGAGATCTTTCGCACCGACACCGCCGATTACGCCGACATCCTGCTCCCCGCGACGACCCAGCTCGAGCAGTGGGACGTACACAGTTCCTACGGACATCTCTATACACTGGCCAACACGCCGGCCATCGCACCGCTCGCCGAAGCGCTACCCAATACTGAAGTCTTCAGGCGCCTCGCACTGCGCATGGGCTTCGACGAGCCCTGCTTCCGTGATAGCGACGAAGATCTCGCACGGCAGGCTTTCAACGCCGACGACCCACGCATTGCAGGATGGGATTGGGACACTCTGAAGACCGAGGGTTGGCGCAGGCTCGAGTTGCCGCGGCCCTGGGCGCCTTTTGCGCAAGGCGGCTTTCCCACGCCTTCGGGGAAATGCGAATTCTGGTCCGAGCAAATGCAGGCAGCAGGCGAGGATCCACTGCCGGATTACGTGCCACCCCACGAATCGACGGCGTCGAATCCCGCGCTTGCGCGGCGCTACCCGCTGGCGTTCATTTCTCCGCCGGTGCGCAACTTTCTCAACTCGTCGTTTGCCAACCTGCCCAGCTCGCTCGCCGAGGAGAAGATGCCCCGGCTCGAAATTCATCCCGACGATGCGGCAGTGCGAGGCATCGGCAGCGGTGATTCGGTGCGCGTGTTCAACGATCGCGGCAACCTGCTCGCCTCTGCCCGCGTGACTGACCGCGCGCGCCCGGGCGTGGTGGTTGCGCCGTCGCTGTGGTGGCGCAAGCTCGCACCCGGCGGCGAGAACGCGAACGCGGTGACGAGCCAAGCGCTCACCGACCTGGGTGGCGGTCCGACGTTCTACGATTGCCTGGTCGAGGTGGCGCCAGCGTAACGCTACAGCTTGCGCACCAGACCCACCATCACGCCAAAGATCTCGAGCGCGCCCTCGGGGCGAATGACCGGGTAGGCCGGGTTTTCGGGCCTCAGCACGAAACGCTCGCCCTCCAGATCGAGGCGCTTCAGCGTGAACTGGTTGTCGACGATCGCGACAACGATATCGCCCCGCTGCGCCGCGGCGCGCTTTTCGACGACGACCAGGTCGCCTTCAAAAATGCCGGCGTCGATCATCGAGTCACCCTTGACGCGAATCAGGACCGTCTGCGACGGGCGTTCGATCAGGTAGTCGTCGAGCGTGACCGTGTCGGACGCCGTGTCTTCGACCGGATCCGGTAAACCCGCGCGGACAGCCCCCGTTGCCAGCGGCCGGGCGAAAAAGCGCTTGGTCGGCGCGAGCCTGCGGTCGGGGGTCGATTCCAGAAAGCCGCCGAGCTTCAGGCGGGCGACCATCGCGGCGACGGAAGATTTGGAGCGCAGCCCGAGGAGCTGGCCGATCGACGAATACGAAGGCAGCGCGCGGTGCCGCGCATAGTAATCCTGCAGCGCGCCAAGGTAGGAACGATCGTTCGACATCGACGCAGAATACGGAACGAACGTTCGGAAGTCAAGTTGCGTGTTGCTGCCTGCGAGGGACGGGCTCAACTGCTCTTCGGTCCAGGCGTCTCAGGCGCTCCCGGCGTGCGAGGCCAGGACGTCGGCAACGCAGGCGGTGAGCCGCTTGGCGTAGGCAATGTGCAGGAATTCGTTCGGTCCGTGTGCGTTGGAATGTGGACCAAGAACGCCGGTGATGAGGAACTGGGCCTGTGGAAAGTGCTCGCCGAGCATTGCCATGAACGGAATGGTGCCGCCCTCGCCCATCGCCGCCGCCGCTTTGCCGTAGTGCGCCTGCGACGCGCTTTCCAGCGCCTGCGCCAGCCATGTCTGGGTCGGCGGCGCATTCCACCCGCTCGCGCCCTGGTCGGGCGTGAATAGGACCTGCGCCCCGTGCGGCGGATCGGTTTCGAGCAATGCTTTCAATGCCGACGTCGCCGCGCGGCCGTCGACGGTCGGCGGCAGGCGCAGCGAAAGCTGGAGCGACGTCGATGGCCGCAGGACATTGCCCGCGTCCGCGATCGCAGGCAGTCCGTCGGCGCCGACGATCGACAGCGCCGGCCGCCAGGTGCGATTCAGCAGTGCCTCACCGCCGTCGTCGACCATCGGCCGGGTTCCTCCGGCGAACGGATACTTGGTGAACACGACTTCACCCAGGATCGCCGCCGCGTTGCCCGCCTGCTCCACCCGTTCGGCGGGGATCTGTGCGTGAAAAGCGGAGGGAAGGATCCAGCCATTGCTCGCGTCCTCGACGCGCTCGAGCAGCTTGCGCGCAATGCGAAACGACGACGGCACGACGCCGCTGGCGTCGCCGGAATGCACCCCCTCGGTCAGCACGTCGACCCGCAGCGTTCCGGCCGCGAGCCCACGCAGCGACGTCGTGACCCACAGCCGTTCGTAATCCCCGCAACCCGAATCGAGTCCGACGACGAGGTCGACGCGACCCAGACGCGGCTTCAGCAACTCGAGGTAGGCCGGCAGGTCGTAGCTGCCGCTCTCTTCGCAGGTCTCGATCAGGCCTACGCAAGGCGCGTGCGTCATGCCCGCTGCCTGCATCGCGCCGATCGCGGACAGCGCGGCGAACACCGCGTAACCGTCATCGGCGCTGCCACGGCCGTAGAGCTTCTCGCCCTCGAAGACCGGCACCCAGGGACCGCCGTCGCTGCGCCATCCGGTCATTTCCGGCTGCTTGTCGAGATGCCCATAGAGCAGAACGGTCTTGTCGCCCGCTCCCGGCACCTCGAACAGCAGCACCGGCGTGCGGCCCGGAAGGCGCACGATCTCGACCTTCAATCCCGCCACGGGCTGCGCCCGCACCCAGGCTTCGGCGAGACGGATCGCCCGCTCGATGTGCCCGTTCGCCTCCCATGTCGCATCGAAATGCGGGGACTTCGCGGGAATGCGGATGTATTCGACGAGGCGCGGAACGATCTCGCGGTCCCATTGCTCGGCAATGCGTTCTGCGGCGGTGGACATCGTCATCGGCCTGCGCCCGTAGAGTTTGAGGACAGGACGAACGATACCAAACGCGGGCCCACGTAGAATCGGTCCGGTGGACGAACTTCACCCATCATCGACGACCAGCGCTCAGGCGCAGTCATCCGGTGGTGACGAACGCTTGCCTTACGCGGGCCTGACCCCCGACAGCGTGCTCGATGCGCTGGACGCGGTGGGCATCCGCGGCGACGGGCGCCTCCTCGCCCTCAACAGCTACGAGAACCGCGTCTACCAGGTGTGGCGCGAGGACGCGCCGCCCGTGGTTGCCAAGTTCTACCGGGCCGCGCGCTGGACCGACGCTCAGATCCTCGAGGAGCACGCGCTGGTCGACGAGCTTGTCGCTAGTGACGTGCCTGCAGTGGCGCCGCTTGCCATCGGAGGCACGACGCTGTTCACGCATGCCGGATTTCGCTTCGCCGTGTATCCGCGACAAGGCGGGCGCGCCCCCGAACTCGATCGCGATGCCACCCTGGAGCAGCTCGGGCGCTACATCGCGCGGCTGCATACGGTCGGTTCAATGCATACTTTTGTTCACCGTCCAGCCTTGACGATCGAGTCCTTCGGCGCTGCCTCGCGCGAATTTCTCCTCGCCGGTGGATTCGTTCCGGCCGACCTGCGCGACGCGTGGAGCGCGGCGGCCGACCTTGCGCTGACGCAGGTGCGGCGAGTGTTCGAGGCAGTCGGCGACGTGCGCGCCCTGCGCCTGCATGGCGACTGCCACAGCGCGAACGTACTATGGACCGACGATGGCCCCCACTTCGTTGACTTCGACGATGCCCGCCACGGCCCCGCGGTGCAGGATCTGTGGATGCTGCTCTCGGGTGACCGCGCGGCGATGGAGGCGCAGCTCGGTGTGCTGCTGCGAGGTTACGAATCATTCCGCGATTTCGACCGGCGCGAGCTCGCGCTGATCGAGGCGCTCCGCACGCTGCGACTGCTCCATTACTCGGCGTGGATCGCCAGGCGCTGGGACGATCCCGCATTCCCGGCGGCCTTCCCCTGGTTCGGAACTCCGCGCTACTGGCAGGACCGCATCCTCGAATTGCGCGAGCAGATCGCGCTGATGGACGAGCCTGCGCTCGAGGTGGTCATCCGCTAGACGGTGCTTTGCCAGTTCGTTTGACCCAGTTCGTGGCCGCTACAGGTTGCTGACGAACGACAGCATCCGCGCGCGCTCTTCCCGATCGGGAAGGCGTCCGCGCATCGCGCCGAGATTGTCCCCCATGTGCTCGGCGCTGCTCGTGCCGGGGATGACGACGGTCACGCGTTCGTCGGCAAGCAGCCACTTGAGGAAGAACTGTGCCCAGCTTCCCGCGAATCCCGTTGCCCAGTCAGGAAGCAACTTGCCGCGCACCGCTCGGAAAAGCCGTCCACGACCGAACGGAAGCGCAGTCAAAACGCCAGCGCCAAACTCTGTAGCAAGTGGCAGGATCCGTCCTTCCACGGCGCGGTCGTCGATAGAGTAGTCGATCTGCACGAAATCGGGCTTCTCGTTTTCGAGCACAGCCGCGACGGCGTCGAAGTCGCTGTGATAGGTGAACGTGATGCCGATGTAGCGACAAATGCATTGCGCCTTCCACGCCCGGAACCTCGCCAGCGATTGCCGCGGATCGCGCACGTTGTGTAGCTGCAGGAGGTCAAGCTGCGACGTCCGCAGGCGCCCTAGCGAGCGCTTCAACTCGGCTTCGTCGGGTTCATCGAGCTTGGTGGCGATGAAGAACCTGCGTCGCAGCAGTTCCGATGTGATGACGCTGCCGAGCACGATCTCAGCGTCGCCGTAGGTCGATGCAGTGTCGATCAGGCGACCGCCGCCGCCGACCAGCGCATGCACGACCTGCGTTGCCGAGCGACGCGTGTCGTCGCCATTGCTGTCGAACACGCTCGCGGCGCCGAGTCCCACGCACGGCAACCGCTCGCTGCAGCGGGGAATAGCGCGCGTCAGAATCGACGCTTCACGTGTCTGGGCGAACGCGCGCGGCACAAGGAACGAGGCCGCCATCCCGGCGGCGAAGTTGCGGCGGCTGATGCGCATCGGCGTCAGTCTCCGCGAGCTAGCGCGACCTGCCGCGCGGCGCGGCGCTCGTGCGTGCGTCCTAATGCAGCCGACAGCACGAGCCATCCCGCGACCACCGGCAGCGACCAGCGCGCGATGCCTGCGAGCTTGAGCCCGAGCATCTGCAGGCTGTCGAACACCCATCCGTACAGTGCGTCGGAGCCACGGTAGATCACGACATCAATCAAATTCTTCGCCTTGTACTTTTCCTCGCGTCCGACGACGGTGAAGAAGATCTGGCGCGCCGGGTCGGCAATGGCGAAGTTCATCCAGCGTTGCGCGACCTGGAATACCAGCACGACGGCGAGTGTCGGCACGAGCGCCAAGACTGCGAAGCCCGCGACGTAAACAGCGGGCAACGCGGCCGCGCGCTCCTTGCGCGTCGTCGGCAACGCCCACCGATTCCAATTGAGATACGTCACGGCGCGAGCGACAGCGTCCGCTTGAGCTCGACCGCCGTGACGTTCTGCCCGTAACCCGGTCCGCCGCGCTGGAAGCGTTTCGCGTCGGCGAGCTTGCCCACGACAACCGGATCGAACCCCGCATCCCGGACAAGACGCGCCGCGACGCGAACGGCCTCGGGGTCATCGCCAGCGATGGGGATCGCTAGCTTCGGGTCGGGGCGATTCGCTTCGCGGGCGAGGATCATGTACGAGAGCGTGTTGAACGCGCGAACCAGGCGCGTACCCTGCAGGTATTTCTGCGACGTGACGCCGATGCCATTGCGCTCGACCTCGCTCGCGATGTCGCCGTCACGCGACGCGACCGCGTTGCACGCATCGAGAACGATCTTCCCGTCGAGTGCGCTGTGATTGTGCTGCCCAATCTTAGGAAGTGCGCCATAGGGCACTGCGACAAAGAGCGCTTCGCCGAAATCGATCGCCCGTTCCACGCTGCCGGCCTGGGCGAGCGGGCCGAGCTGCGCCACCATGTCCTTCAACTCTTCCGGGTGCCGGGACGAAAAGAACACCGGATGGCCGGCCTTGATCCACAGACCTCCGACGGTCCCGCCGATCCGGCCCGAGCCAATAATGCCGATGCGTATCTTCGCGCCGGAAGGCAACTGCGCAAGGGCGCGCCGGGGACGCAGCGATGAAACGAGGGCCACCGCCCCGCCGACGGCGAGCAAGCGACGGCGATTGGATACGTCACGAGTCGGCATCGAAATCTCCCTTTGTTGATGGCGATACGCCTGGGAAGGCGCCACAGCCGGTGAAGATCGCTGTTTTGATCTTCATTTCATCGGGAAGGTTCGTCGAAGTCGCGCACCGAGACGATCGCGAAAACGGGGCTTGCGATTTGCGAAATGCATGCCGGGAAGATGTCGACGGATACCGCGCATCACCCGCCCAATCCGTTACCGCTTGAAATCGCGAAAGCCCGCGGCGCGCGCCAAGTCCGCCTTCACGTCATCGCGACTGCGCTCATAAACGATTTCGCGCCCCATGGCGTTACCGACGTAGGCCGACGCGTTGCGGGTCGGTACCAGATCGCATCGCACGTTATGGATGCCTTCCCCGAGCACGATCTCGATCCTATCCAGACGCTTGCTCAGGACGACGACATCCAGCATTTGGCCGCTGGCAGTCACGCGTACTTGAATTCTGTCCTCGCTCAAGGGCGACCTATCCGGCTTTCTCCGCACCGCATGGCGTAGTGTAGCCGCCTACCGACCGAAGCGCTCTTGGTGTTGTACTTTGCGACCGGCACATTTTGCTCAGGGAAGGTCTGGTCAAGCTGGTCAACGGTCGATTCCTGGTTTGCTCGCCCGCTCTCGCCGGCATCGCCAGTGATTGAAGCGCGGTTTTCGGGTCTCGCGACGCGGTTTCGCTTCGGGATCGCGCCTTTTCGGCTGCTGCGGGCGCAACCATCCGGTCATCGCCATCAGCCGCCGTCGTGCCATCCACGGATTCGACAGTGCAAACGGGGTGATCACCTGCGCCGTGTTCTTGGCCAGCCCGCGAAAGCGCACCTTGATCAAACCGAACTGCCGCATGATCACCCGGAACGGATGCCCGACCTTCGCCCGCCCACTCGCCTTTGCCTTATCGTTCTTCTCCAGCGCACGCTTCTCGCGTCCCTCCACCAGTGCCTTGATCCGGCCACGCTTTCCCGACGTCGTCGTCACCTTATGCACCAGCGCCGAATCAGCATCCACCCCAATGTGCGCCTTCATCCCGACGTGCCACGGGTTCCTCTTCTTCGTCGAGTGCATCTCCGGATCGCGCTCGGCCGCCGCGTTCTTGGTCGAACGCGGCGCCACGATGATCGTCGCGTCCACGATGCTCCCGCGCTTGAGCGTGCGTTCGTCGCGCGTGAGATACGCATTCACCCGCCTCAGGATCTCCGGCGCCAGCTCGTACTCTTGGGTCAGCGCGCGCCTGCGCTGGGCGATGCCCGCGGACGTCACATGGTGTTACCCGTTGTCCGACAGCCATGCGGCCCCGGTGGGGCCTCGACTGCGGGCTCAGTCTCGGGGCCACCTATAGGGGTAACCGTTGTGGTAATCGTTCCAGCCACCGCCGTCGTGCCATGAGTGGTAGGCGTCGCCGCGATAATGCTCATAATCGCGATGGCCGTACCCCCACGGCGCGATGACGCAGCCGCCCAGCGAGGCCGCCAAGAGGGAAATCAGCAGCGCACGTTTCATGGTTTTCTCCTCGTCCTGAGTTCGCCTCCGGGCGAACGATGTCCGTTAGACGATGCGCCGATTTTGCGCGACGGCGTATCGCGCGGCGGATGAACGTCGTGTAAGACAGGGCGCTGCGTGACATGGGAATCGCTCTGACATCGAGCTATCGGATCGTGCGCTGGAAACGCGGCCCATAGGGGCATCTCGAAGCCGTGGAATACGCGACTCTCGAGTGGGTCACCTGGTTCAATCACCGTCGGTCGGCTGCTGGATGTGTCAACTAAAGCGGTGCAAGATCCCCTGCGCGTTTATGCATTCATCGACGGTCGCCGCCGACGCCGCGCACCCGTTACCCTGAACGTAGGGCGTTAAAAACACATCCGAGGAGCTCGGAATGCAACGAAAATACGTGATCGCGAACGCCACCCTCTGAGCTGCGGCGATACTCGCGTCGGCAACAGTTGGCGCGCCATTGGCTCTTTCGGGGATCTTGTTGCCCTCCCTGGCGGTCGTCACTTTGGTATTGGTGCCGAAGGTCTGCCAATGACCTGCGCAGATCTTTCGGACCATTCCTAACTTGAGACAATGGTGCAATCGATCTACAACTGGGTGCACGGACACGCCAAGCCACGGGCCGAGCAGCCGGTCGCGCTGGCTCGGCTTCGTTCGGCCGGCAACAGGGAGGCTCGTGCCCGCCTGAATGCGCTTGATGGCAGGACGAAGAAGAAGGGGCACAACGCGGGAGCACGCAGGCTATGACTCTATGTCGTGCGGCTGCGGCAATTCTGGGAGTGTGCTTCCAAGCCGCCGTGGCCCTTGCCGGCGAACCGGGCTTTCAACTCGATCCATTCGGTCAGGCCACGCACGGGAGCGCCGCGTGTCCTGTCGTCAAGGCTCCGCTGCTGACCGAGGAAGAAATGCGCACGGAAGCGCACGTCCGGGTCGAGCGCGGCACGTACTGCGCGCTGGAAAGAACCTGCGCGCCTGGCGGTGCCTACCGGCGTGACCCGGAAATCAATGCCGAGGTGATCGCTGCGATCAGTGCGAACCCACGCTTTCGCGGCACGTCGGTCTGGGTATCGACTTCCCGCGGCTGGGTGTCGCTAGAGGGCTGCGTGCGATCGTACGGGCAGCGCAAGGCCCTGGTAGCGTACGTCATGAAGCAGCCCAATGTGGTGCGGGTATTCGATGAGCTCAAGCGGCTGAGGAAGTAGACGGCAATGAGCTCCCGGCCGATCGTGCCAAATGACCTCAACAGGGAACCCCGTGCGCGGTACGCGCCATGAACTGCTTCTAAGGAAGGTCTGATCAAGTCGCTTGAGATTGGGTTCAATACGTGCGAATCGGTTTCTGTGTCGCAGTTCACCGACTGAAACAGCATGGAGGGTGTTCGCGAGCTGTTGAGAGTCGCCGCAGCCGCCCATTCGGCGCTCAGCGGACGCAACTATCCCGGCGACACCAACAATCTTCGTCGGGCCATCCACAGATTCGACAGCGCGAACAGGGTGATCAGGTGTGCGGTGTTCTTGGCCAACCCGCGGAAGCGCACCTTCATCATGCCGAACTGCCGCTTGATCACCCGGAACGGGTGCTCGACGTTCGCGCGCACGCTCGCCTTCGCCTTCTCGATCTTCTCCAGCGCACGCTTCTCGCGTCCGTCCGCCAGCGCCTTGATCCGCCCCCGCTTGGCGGCGATTTGCCAGGTGAGCTGCTTGCGCCGCACCCGCTGCGCCGCCCCGGTGTAACCCGAATCGGCGTGCACCACGGCTTCCTTCCCATGCAACAGCGCGTCCACCACCTCGACGTCCGCGGTATTCGCCGGCGTCGTCACCACCGTATGCACCAGCCCCGAATCAGCATCGACCCCGATGTGCGCCTTCATCCCGAAGTACCACTGCTGGCCTTTCCTGGTCTGGTGCATCTCCGGGTCGCGCTCGCCACTCGCGTTCTTGGTCGAGCTCGGCGCCGCGATGATGGTCGCGTCCACGATGCTCCCGCGCTTCAGCAGCAGCCCCTTGCGCGACAGGTACCCATTCACCCGCGCCAGAATCGCCGGCGCCAGTTCGTATTCTTCCAGCAGGTGCCGGAAGTTGAGAATCGTGGTCTCGTCCGGGATCGGCTGCGTCAGCGACAGTCCCGCAAACACCCGCAGCGGCGTGATCTCGTACAGCGCCTCCTCCATCGCCGGATCCGACAGCCCGAACCAGTTCTGCATCAGGTGCACCCGCAGCATCACCTCCAGTGGGTACGGGTGGCGACCCCGGCCGGCCAGCGGATACACCGGGGTAATCAGCTCCAACAGCGACCGCCACGGAATCACCTGCTCCATCTCGGCGAGAAACGTCTCGCGCCGCGTCCGCTTGCGCTTCCCCGCGTACTCCGCATCCCCAAATGTCATCTGAGCCATCGCGCGCCTCGCTGGTCAGCATCCGCACCTACGACCACCATCATCATGACTTGTTCAGACTTTCCCTAAGGATGGGGAGCCGCTCGATACCTGCACGATCATCACCGGCGAGCCCAATGCACTGTGCGCGCCGATCCATAACCGGATGCCGGCGATCCTCGCGCCCGCGGACTACACACGCTGGCTCGACCTCGATCAGCCCGACGCGACAGAGCTGCTACGACCCTACCCTGCCGAGCACATGCGGGCCTACCCGGTTTCGACGCGAGTCAACGCGCCAAAGAACGATGACCCGGACATGATCGAGCCTGCGGCGAGCGCATCGATCGACTCCAGTGCCGAATCCGCGACCTCGCGACCTGCGGTCGCCGTGGCGGGTGGACGCGCGGTTCCCACTCACGCGGCTTCGCGGAAGGGTTGATGTTGGCTCCCCTGACTCATGCGGAAGCGTCCTGCGGCGCCCGCACGGCAGGGTAGGTGGTTGCGGACGCCCAAATACATAGCCGGGACCTTCGCAGAATCGCTCTTGGGCCGTTCTACGCGGTTGGTTGCAAGGATCCCGGTGGTCGCGCTCTTTTCTCTCCACGGCGCACGTTCGTCCACCCGCATAGCCCGCGTGTCGGAATTATCGGCGTGTCGCGATGTGTTTGGCACGGCCCATGCGCCCTCTCACGTGAACTCCGGTCAGCGAGAGGCGTAGGGCGTTCGGATGTCGCTGTCGGTCACGAATTGACGTGAATGGATTACTTCGCCTGCCCACCAGGGACCCGTCATGTTGGCGACAGTCCGCCGCGGTCGGGCGATGGTCGGAACGGGTAAGGAGTGTCGTGAACGCGTTTGAGACTATCGAGATCCTGTTGGCCGAGGACAGCGAAGCCGACGCCGAGATGACGATCCGGGCGCTGGAGCGAAACAATCTCGCCAATCGGCTCGTCTGGGTCAAGGACGGCGCCGAAGCGCTAGATTTCATCTTTCGGCGAGGTGCCTACGCGAAGCGATCCGCGGCGCTGCCCAAACTCTTGCTGCTCGATCTCAAGATGCCGAAAGTCGATGGCATCGAGGTGTTACGAGAGGTCAAGTCCAACGATGAGACCAAGACGATGCCGGTCGTGATGCTAACCTCAAGCGCCGAGGAACGGGACATCGTCGCCAGCTATTCGCTAGGGGTGAACAGCTACATCGTGAAACCGGTCGACTTCGCGAAGTTTGTCGACGAAGTTACCAAAGCTGGCTGCTATTGGGTGCTCGTCAACCGGATGCCCGGCGCGGCACTAGGCGCAAACCGATAGCGCAACGTGATGGACCCGCTCAAGATCCTGCTGGTCGAGGACAACCTCGCGGATGCCGAGATCACGGTGCACGAACTCAAGCGCGCGGCACTAGAGTTCGAGTGGCGTCGCGTGGAGACCGAAGCCGAGTTGAACCGCGAATGCATCGACTTTGCGCCCGGCATTGTGCTATCTGATTTCGCCATGCCGCATTTCGACGGTATGTCCGCGCTCGAGGTTGTGCGTCGCATCCGACCTGAGGTTCCATTCATCTTCGTATCGGGAACGATCGGGGAGGAAACGGCCATTCAGTCCCTGCGCAGCGGCGCGAACGACTACGTTCTCAAGACCAACCTGTCTCGGCTGCCAACGGCGGTGCGGCGTGCGCTCAGTGATGCGGCCGAGCGCGCTGAGCGCCTGGAAACCGAAGAGGCGCTGCGCCTGCGCGATCGCGCCGTCGAAGCGAGCGTGAATCCAGTCCTGATCGTGAGCGCAACCGATCCGGAGATGCCGCTCGTGTATGTCAACCACGCGTTCGAGCAAGTCACCGGATACCACCGAGAGGAAGTGATCGGACGCAACTGCCGTCTGCTTCAAGGCGACGATCGCTCTCAACCCGATCTCGACAAGATCCGTCGCGCCATTGCCGAGCAGCGCGACGGTCGGGCGCTTCTGCGTAACTACCGCAAGGATGGCAGCCTGTTCTGGAACATGCTCTATGTGACGCCAGTGCGGGATCCGCGGACAAATCAGGTCTCGCATTTCGTCGGCGTTCAATACGACATGACCGAAATCAAACGCTACCAGGACGAGCTCGAGCACCAGGCGAACCACGACGCGCTCACCGGGCTCGCCAATCGCAACTTGCTCAAGGACCGACTGGAACAAAGCATAGCGCTCGCCCAGCGCTACGCGCGCCCATTCAGTGTGGCGTTCATCGATCTCGATAACTTCAAGTTGATCAACGACAGTCTCGGTCACGGCATTGGCGACCACGTGCTCAGGATCGCCAGCGAGCGGCTCTCCGCGTGCATTCGGGAGGGCGATACCGTGGCGCGGTTGGGTGGCGATGAGTTCATTCTGCTGGTCGCCGAGCATAGACAAGACGCCAGCGCGCTTCGGGTGGCGCAGCGCGTCATCTCAGCTATTTCGGAACCGTTCGTGATCGATCAGCGAGAATTTAAGATGACATGCTCGCTCGGCATCGCGAGCTTCCCGCGCGACGGCACGGATGCTGACACGTTGCTTCGCAACGCCGACACCGCAATGTATCGGGCCAAGGATCTCGGTCGCAACACCTTCCAGTTCTACTCGGCCGAGATGCACGCTAAGCTGGATGAGCGTCTGACACTGGAAACGGACCTTTGGAACGCGCTCAGGCGCAACGAGTTCGTCCTCCACTATCAGCCCAAGGTCGAGCTTAAGACCGGCCGCATCGTCGGCATGGAAGCGCTACTGCGGTGGCAGCACCCCGCGAAGGGAATGATTCCGCCCGGCCGATTCATTCCAATTGCCGAGGAAAGCAGCCTGATCTCCGAGATCGGCGATTGGGTGATCCGCGAGGCGTGCGCGCAGAACCGGGCCTGGCAAAACGCGGGATTACGGCGAGTGCCCGTCGCCGTCAACATCTCCGGACGGCAGATTCACCAACAGGATCTGGCGACGACCGTGCGCGTCGCGCTCGAGAGCACCGGCCTTTCGCCGGAGTATCTCGAAATTGAGATCACCGAAAGCGCGGTGATGTCGAACACCGAAGCCGCGATCAACACGTTGACTCGACTGCGCGCGATGAACGTCCGGATCTCGCTTGACGATTTCGGCACCGGCTATTCGAGCCTGAGCTATCTGAAGCGCCTACCTGTCACCGGGCTCAAGATCGATCAGTCGTTCATTCGTGACGTCGCCTCCGAGCCCGACGACGCGGCGATCGTGCGCGCAATCATCGTGGTGGCACAGGAGCTGTTGCTCACCGTGACCGCGGAGGGCGTGGAGACGGCGGAGCACGTCGAGTTCCTAAAGATCCACGGCTGCGCCGAAGCGCAGGGTTTCTACTTCGCGCGCCCGGTGCCAGCAAACGAGATGCGCGCGTTCCTTGGGCGCGGCACTTTGCCAGTAACGCTGGCCGCGGTCGGGGGAGAGGAATGTCGCCAGAGCTGACGGACGGGCGCTCGCTTTTCCTGTCGACGCTGCCAGCCGGACGCCGTGATCGCCGGCTCGCGATCACAGTCGTGGCGGCGTCCATCGCGATCTTTGCTGCCGCAGTACCTTTTGCCAAAGTGCAGCTCGCGCCCGTTGGGGCGTTCATCCCGATCTATGAATCCGCGCTTGTCATCAATGACCTGATCACCGCGGTTCTGCTGCTCGGTCAATTCAGCATCCTGAGATCGCGCGCGCTGTTGGTTCTGGCCGGCGGGTATCTCTTTACCGCCTTCATGGCTGCTGCGCACGCGCTTACCTTTCCCGGGTTGTTCTCGCCGACCGGCCTGCTCGGCGCCGGGCCGCAAAGTACCGCTTGGCTGTACATGTTCTGGCACGGGGGCTTCCCGCTCCTGGTGATCGCGTACACCCTCCTCGACCGCGGCACGCACGCGATTCGTTCGCCGCGGCAGCGCGCAGGCGTCCCGATCCTGTCGTGCGTTGCGGTGGCACTCCTTGCCGTCGCGGGTCTGACCTTGCTCGCAACCACTGGCCGCGCGACCCTTCCGGCGATCATGGAGGGCAACCACTACACGCGGGCGATGATCGGTGTCGTGTCGGGAGTGTGGGTCGCGAGCGTTGTTGCGCTGGTCTTCCTGTGGCGTCGGCGCAGGCACACCGTGCTCGACTTGTGGCTCATGGTCGTGATGTGCGCGTGGGTATTCGACATTGGACTCTCCGCGGTTCTGAATGCCGGCCGTTTCGATCTGGGCTTCTATGGCGGACGGATCTACGGCCTGCTGGCCTCGAGCTTCGTGCTTCTTGTGCTGCTACTCGAGAACGGCACGCTCTACGCACAACTCGCCGAGGCGGACGAAAGGCGCGTCAAGCGTCTGGGGATAATGCGGGAAATCGACCGAGCCATCGTGGCCGAAGAACTTCCCGAAGCCATCGCCGCGGCCGTGATCCAGCCGCTGCGCGAACTGCTCGGCGTGCCGCGCGCGATCGTCAACATCTTCGACCTCGCGGCGGGCGAAGTGGAATGTTTGGCGGCGGCCGGACGCCGCCGGACCCACCTTGGACCAGGGGTGCGTCATTCGATACGTCTGATGGGTGACATCGGTGCGCTCAAGAGAGGCGAACCCCAGGTGATCGACACGCACAGCCTGCCTCCTGGACCGGAGGTCGACGCATTGCTCGCGTCCGGAGTTCACCTCTACATGGCGATGCCGATGATCGCGGGCGGCGAGCTGATCGGAGCAGTCAGCTTTGGGGGCGAGCCAGGGCCGTTCCCCGTCGAGCAAGTCAGCATCGCCCAGGAGGTGGCAACGCAACTCGCAATCGCGATCACCCAAGCCCGGCTCGTCGCGCGCATCAAGCGCCATGCCGAGGAGCTTGAGCTGCGTGTCGAGGAGCGCACGTCCGAGATGCAGGCTGCGAACAAGGAGCTTGAAGCGTTTTCCTATTCGGTGTCGCATGACCTCCGCGCGCCGCTACGGGCAGTGGATGGATATGCGCGGATGCTAGAAGAGGATTACGGCGACAAGCTCGACGCGGAGGGAGCCCGTCTACTCGATGCAGTACGCGCGAACAGCCAGAAAATGGGGCAATTGATCGACGATCTGCTCGCGTTCTCGCGCCTTGGGCGCGCTCCGCTCCGGACCCAGCCGGTGCAAATGAAGCCGCTCGTGCAGCAGATCGTGAACGAGCTACGCCCGGACGTGAATGGCCGCAAGATCGAGTTCGCCATCGGCGCACTGGGCAGCGCGGACGTCGACCCCACACTATTCAAGCATGCGCTGTCGAACCTCCTGAGCAACGCGATCAAGTTCACGCGCGACAGAGATCCTGCCGTCGTGGAGATCGGTTGCAGCAGTGAGAGCGACGCGGACGATACCGCTGTTTACTACGTGAAGGACAATGGCGCGGGCTTCGACATGAAGTACTACGAAAAGCTGTTTGGCGTGTTTCAGCGGTTGCACAGTTCCGCAGAGTTTCCTGGGACCGGTGTCGGGCTCGCAATCGTCCAGCGGGTCATTAATCGCCACGGCGGAAGCATCTGGGCCGATGCGAAGCCGGGCGAAGGCGCCACTTTCTACTTTACGCTGCAACACGGTCCACCGACCGCAGCGCCCGGCAGTTTGAGGGCCTCGCGGCGATCGATCGCGCCGCTCAACTGTAGTGTGCCGCGCGCAAGTTCAATTTCAATCGCAGGCTTGGGGTCGATTGCCCTCGCCGGTGACCGAGGCGTTGAAGAGCGCTGCATCACCACCGGCAACAGCGCTGTCCCCGGCGCGGCTGGCTGACCGTATGCGCGGTCTTGATATTTCACTACCCACTTGCGCACCATGTTGGCGTTGACCCGATGCGCCAACGCCACGCCAGCCAACGACGCCCCTGGCTCCAGACATTCGCGCACGCTCGCCACCTTCTGCGCAGACGAGTGTCGCCGCCGTGGTCTACGCGCTCGCGCAGCCGCTCCGCTTCCATACTTCTTTGTCGCTTCGTCCATGGTGTCTGCCTATATCGTAGCGGACACCATCTTCACGCGTACCGAGGCTTCGACTCAATACGGTACTGCCCGGACACTTACCCAAAGAACGACGACGCGGGCGTGATCGAGCCGGTCGCTTGACGTGCCATCGTGGAATGTCAGTCGTTCGCCGGCCGATCGCTGAGCGCCAGACGGTCGATTGCCGCTTGCGCTTCGGCTGCCTGCTTGCGCAGGGCGTTGAGCGCACCGCCGTCTAGGGGCATGGACGTGAAGCATTCGGTGCAGGTGACCATTCGGACGCGCCAGGTTAACTCGAGCACCTGCGTCGTGATCGCGCCGCATTTCGGGCACTCGACCTTCAGCTCGGCGACGGCCGCCCGGGTGTCCATCGGAAACGACCGCGTTGCGCATATTCGTTCGGTCGGAACGTCTAACGGGAATGTAGCGGGAACGAGTAAGAATATAAGCCAGATATCACGTGCAATGCTTTGATAATTATGGCGTCCCCAACCGGATTCGAACCGGTGTTACCGCCGTGAAAGGGCGATGTCCTGGGCCTCTAGACGATGGGGACCTCTACGACAGTCGCCGCGATTCCATTCGACGGTGACCAGACCGGTGGTGGAGGTAAGCGGGATCGAACCGCTGACCTCTTGCATGCCATGCAAGCGCTCTCCCAGCTGAGCTATACCCCCACGGCGAACGGAAAATTATAGCGGAGCCGATATGCCCGCGCAACGACGGCTCGACCCGCGCCGCTACAATCCGCGGATGGAATCGGCCGCAACTGCGCTCGGCGCCGCTACCGAACTGACTCGCGCGCCGCTCGAAGGACGCGTCGTCCTGATCACCGGCGCGACCGGTGGGCTCGGCCGCCAGATTGCGCTCGGCTGCGCCCGCGGCGGGGCGACCACGATCCTTCACGGGCGGATCGTGCGCAAGCTCGAGGCGCTCTATGACGAGATCGTTGCCGCAAAGGCGCCGGAGCCGATCATCCTGCCGCTCGACCTCGCGCGCGCCGAAGCCTCCGACTTCGCGAATGCGGCGAGCGCGCTGCGTGCCCAGCTCGGGCGCCTCGATTCGCTCGTCCATACCGCGGCGATGCTGGGTTCGCTCGGGCCCCTGGAACACCAGTCGTTCGACAACTGGCTCGCGATGCTGCGCGTCAATGTTGCTGCGCCGATGGGCCTCACGCGGATCATGCTGCCGCTGCTCGATAACGCACCTGACGCGAGCGTCGTGTTCACGCTCGACAGCCGCGGACAGGCACCGCGCGCGTACTGGGGCGGTTACGCAGTGACCAAGGCGGGCATCGCCGCGCTCGCGCGCGAGCTGGCTGACGAATGGGAGCACCGCCTGAACCTGCGCGTGAATGCGATTATTCCCGGTCCGATCCGCACACCGTTGCGGCTGCAAAGTCATCCTGGCGAGGACCACAGCCGCCTGCCCGCGCCGGAGTTGCTCGTCCCGCTGTACCTGCACCTGATCGCCGGCCAGGCCAAGGCCGACAGCGACGCGCTGATCGACGCTCAGGCATGGCTCGCGGGATCCGCCTGCGTCACGTCGCTGCGCCCGTAACGCAGGAGCACGCGCAGCCGGCGGAAATCGTCATGCGGCAGCATGTCGGGCAGCAGCAGGATCGCCTGCGAGAAGCGCGCTCCATCGGGACGCCAAACGATGCTCGTGATGCGCGCGCCAACGTACGTTTCGGGGCAGACCCGACCCTCCGCTTGCATTCCGCCACCGGTCGTGACGACGACCCGAAGGTTCTCCCGCAGCACGAATTCGCGTACTGCGCGCCCGCCGCGGCGCAAGGCCACGACGCGCATGCAATTGACCATCCACGCGAGAATGGCCGCCCACGCGAGGCCTGTGGTGATTGCACCCAAAGGAAGCGTCGCAACGATTGCACCGGCGAAGAGCGCGAGCGCAGTGATCAGCATCGCTGCATCCCGCGACCGGAGGAGCGTGACCTTAACCGGGGCGGCGCGGCTCACCCGCCGATAGCATCACGGCTACGGGGCTCGCGCTATCGACCATTCGGCGCGATGATCGGCGCAGTGATCGCCGCGAGCACGTCGCCGCCGACGCAGCCCGCGATCGAATCTGCGCGCCGAATCAATCCGCCGCGAGCGAATCCGCGGGCAGCGTGGCCGGCGGCTGCGCCTTTCGCCAGCAGCATCCAGGTCGACACGACGGTATCCGGATTGAGCGACATGCTCTCGATGCCTTGTGCGACGAGCCATTGCGCGAGATCGGGGTGGTCGGACGGACCCTGGCCGCAGATGCCGCAGTAGGCGCCGCGGGCGCGGCAAGCGTCGATCGCAAGCTTCAGCATCGCCTTGACCGCGTCGTCGCGCTCGTCGAAGCTCGCCGCGATCTGCCCGCCCGCGTCCCGGTCGATGCCTAGCGTGAGCTGCGTCATATCGTTCGAGCCAATCGAGAAACCGTCGAAGAACTCGAGGAAGCGCGGCGCTAGCACCGCATTCGACGGGAGCTCGCACATCATGATCACTCGCAGTGCGTTCTTCCCGCGCTCGAGCCCGTTCTTTGCGAGCAATGCGACCACCTTTGCCGCCTCATCCAGCGTGCGCACGAACGGCACCATCAGCTCGACGTTGGTGAGGCCCATCGTGTCGCGGACGCGCTTTATCGCCTCGCATTCGAGTGCGAAACAGTCGTAGAACTCGGGCGCGAGATAGCGCGACGCACCGCGGAAGCCCAGCATCGGGTTTTCCTCGTGGGGCTCGTAGCGTGCCCCGCCGATCAGGTTCGTGTATTCGTTCGACTTGAAATCCGACAGCCGCACGATGACCGGCTTCGGGTGGAACGCCGCGGCGATCGTCGATATGCCTTCGGCGATCTTCGCGACATAGAACTCGGTCGCGCTCGCGTAGCCCGCAATCCTCTTCGAGATGTCGCGCTTCAGGTCCTCGGGCTGGCGCTCGAGCTCGATCAGCGCCTTCGGATGGATGCCGACGTTCTTGGCGATGATGAATTCGAGGCGCGCAAGCCCGACGCCTTCGTTGGGAAGCTGCCGGAACTCGAAGGCAAGCTCGGGATTGCCGACATTCATCATGATCTTGGTGGGCGACGGCGGCATCCGGTCGAGGGCGAGATCGACCACCTCGACCTCGAGCAATCCTGCATAGACCTGACCGGTGTCGCCTTCGGCGCAACTCACCGTGACCGGCGCGCCATCATGCAACGCGGTGGTGGCGGTCCCGCAACCGACGACCGCGGGAATGCCAAGCTCACGGGCGATGATCGCGGCGTGGCAGGTCCGCCCGCCGCGGTTGGTGACGATCGCGGCTGCACGCTTCATGACCGGCTCCCAGTCCGGATCGGTCATGTCGGTAACCAGCACATCACCCTGCTTCACGCGATCCATTTCTGCGGCCGACCCAACGAGCTTGACCTTCCCCTGCCCGATCTTCTGCCCGATCGCGCGACCCGATACGATCGCGTTGCCGTGCGACTTGAGGCGATAGCGCCGCATCGCCTTAGCATCTGCGCGCGATTTCACGGTTTCCGGGCGAGCCTGCAGGATGTAGAGCTTGCCGTCTTCACCGTCGAGCGCCCATTCGATGTCCATCGGCCTGCGGTAATGCGCCTCGATCGCAAGCGCATGGCGCGCAAGCTCCTCGATCTGCGCATCGCCGAGCGAAAAGCGTGCACGCGCAGCGTCGTCGACGCTGACAACGCGAGTCGACTTTCCGGTCGACCCGTCGCTGGCGAAGATCATCTTCGTTGCCTTGCTCCCGGCGCTCTTGCGCAGGATCGCCGGACGTCCGGCCGCAAGATTCGGCTTGAAGACCACAAACTCGTCGGGATTCACCGCGCCCTGGACCACCGACTCGCCGAGGCCGTAGGCCGACGTGATCAATACAACCTGGTCGAACCCGGATTCGGTGTCGAGTGTGAACATCACGCCGGCTGCGCCCTTGTCGCTGCGGATCATCCGCTGCACCGCTGCCGACAATGCAACGTCCTTGTGGGCAAACCCCTGGTGCGCGCGGTAGGCGATGGCCCGATCGTTGTATAGGGAAGCAAACACATGACGTATTGCTTCAATTACATTATCTAAGCCGCTGATATTTAATAATGTATCCTGCTGCCCTGCAAATGAAGCTTGCGGCAGATCCTCCGCCGTGGCCGATGAGCGCACGGCAAAGGACACTTCGCCCGTGCTGCCCAGCTTCGCCCAGGCGCGCTCGATCTCGCTGACAAGCATCTCCGACAGGCGCGCGGCGCTGATCCAGCCGCGGACCGTTGCGCCGGTTTGCGCGAGCGCCTTGACGTCCTCGATGTCGAGCCGCGCGAGTGCGGCGTCGATGCGCTCGCCCAGGCGGTCCTGCGCAAGGAATTCGCGAAACGCCGCCGCAGTCGTTGCAAAGCCTCCCGGGACCCGGATTCCGGCTTGCGCGAGCTCGCCGATCATCTCTCCCAGCGACGCGTTCTTGCCACCGACCTGGTCAAGATCGCGCATGCGCAGGCGATCGAGGGGAACGACGCGGACGATGTCGGACATGGGAAACCTCTGACAAATCCAATCGGGCTGGCGCAGGACATCGCGCGTGGAACAGCGAATTCTAGCAAGCCGAAGGGAGCCTTCGGCCAGGCGCGCTACGCTTCAAATCGCGGACAAACCGCGCGTAGTTCCCCTGCGAAGCTACTCGTCAGACCCGTTGGCAAGCGCAGTGCTCGACACGCTTGCCGGAACGCCATCCGCAGTATCGCCGCCCGGCACGCCAGACGTATCGGCGATGGGCGCACCCCCGTGGCCGCGTGCTGCCCTGCGCAGATTGCGGTAGAGATCCGGGTGCGCTTCCTTCAGGTAGGCGATGATCTCGAAATCCACGCGCTTGATCTGCGAGAGATCGACTTGTTCGACATGAACAAGCCGCAGCAACTCCTTGACTGGTCGTGGCATTTCGCGGCCGCTCTCGTAGCGCGAACCGCCGCTTTGCGTCACGCCGATCTGGGTCCAGAACTGCTCCTGGTTCATGCCGAGCCGGCGCCGGATCTCGCGCGGATTGAGTACACGATCGAAGAACTTCACTTCGTAAACTCCCGATTCGATTGATTCCCTGCGCCAGATGCTATACCAATGGCATATCCTTGTCCGAACCAGTGGCCAATGCAAGGGGGACCGACGGGCGGTGGATTATGGGGAATGAAATGCGCGCAAATCCGCCGCGATGCCGCCATGGCGGCAAATTCCCGGCAAATGTTCCGGGTTTCACTTAAGGTCTTGCCCCGGGGCCGAAGTGCAGCCCGAGGCGCCGCCTTGATAATATCGACCTGTGCTTCGCTACGACCTGCATAGCCATTCGACCTGTTCGGACGGGCTTTTGTCGCCGTCCGAGGTCGTGAGGCGCGCAGCGGCGGGCGGCGTCGAGGTGATTGCGCTGACCGACCACGACACGCTGGCCGGGCTCGACGAGGGCCGGGCGGCGTCACGCGAGGTGGGCCTCGCGTTCATTGACGGCGCCGAGCTCTCGGTCACCTGGGCGGACGAGACCATCCACATCGTCGGTCTTCGCATCGATCCGTCGAATCAGGTCCTCGTCGACGGTCTCGTCGCAGTCAGGCGCGGTCGGGACGAGCGCGCGAGGCGAATCGGCGTCGCACTCGAAACTGCAGGTGTGCCGCAAGCCTTCGAGGGCGCGCGGTCGCATGCGCAGAGCGAGCAGCAGATCGCACGCACGCATTTCGCGCGCCACCTGGTCGACACGGGGCACGCGCGCGACCTGAAGGATGCGTTTCGGCGATTCCTGACCCGCGGCAAACCGGGGTATGTTGCGCACGCCTGGCCCACCCTCGCTGTGGCCGTCGGCTGGATCCACGCCGCAGGCGGCCAAGCGGTGATCGCGCACCCCGGGCGCTACAACTTGAGCGCGCCGGAGCTGCGCCGGCTGCTCGCGGAATTCAGGGACTTGGGCGGGGCCGCGATCGAGGTCGTGTCGCCATCCCACACCCCGGTGCAGTCGGCGCGATTCGCGGCCGCGGCGCGCGCCCACGGGCTCGCGGCTTCCTGCGGATCCGACTGGCATGGTCCTGGCGAAAGCCGTTGGGAACTCGGCCAGCTTCCGCCGGTGCCCGCGTCGGTCGACCCGGTCTGGGCGCACTGGTAGGCGCGCGCAGGACGGCGCCATGGCAGATCCCCGCACCGTCTTCTTCATCTCGGATCGCACCGGCATCACCGCCGAAATGCTCGGCAACAGCCTGCTGACGCAATTCGAGGACATCCGCTTCAGGCGGGTCACCCTGCCGTTCGTCGACACGACCGAGAAGATCGCCGAAGCGATACGCCAGATCAACGCGATCGCCGCGCTGGAAGGGCAGCGGCCGATCGTGGTCAGCTCGATCGTCGACGAGGCAATGAGCGAGATGGTCCGCCGCGACGCGCAGGCGTTGACCCTCGACATGTTCCAGATCTTCATCCAGCCGCTCGAAGCCGAGCTGGGCGCAAAAAGCTCGCATGCCGCTGGACGCTCGCACGGGGTGGCGAACTGGCACGAGTACTTCGGGCGGATGGAGGCAATCAACTTCGCCCAGGCGCACGACGACGGCGCAGTCACGCGTGATCTCGGCAAGGCCCAGGTGATCCTGGTCGGAGTCTCGCGCTGCGGGAAGACGCCGACCTCGCTCTACCTCGCGCTGCAGTTCGCGGTGCGCGCGGCGAACTTCCCCCTCACCCCGGACGATTTCGCCGACCATCACCTGCCGGCATCGGTGTTGCCTTACCGCGAGCGCCTGTTCGGCCTGACGATCCAGCCCGAACGCCTGCGCGACATCCGCGAGGAGCGCCGGCCGGGGAGCCACTATGCCGCGCTCGAGACCTGCCGCCAGGAAGTGCGCGAGGCCGAGCACCTGATGCAGCAGCACTCGATCCCGATGCTCGACACGTCGTCGAAGTCGATCGAGGAGATCGCGACGACCATCCTGCATCGGGCGAAACTCGCGCGGCATATCTACTAGACGCTGGAGCGTCGCTGCCGCAGGCTCTCGAAAAGCACGATCGCGGCGACGGCCGCGGCATTGAGAGATTCGCTTCCCGGAGCCATCGGGACGCTCACCTGCAAATCGGCGCGGGCGACAAGCCCTGCCGACAGCCCGTGGCCCTCGTTGCCGATCGCAATCGCCATGCGGCCGCGGAGATCCGACGCGTCGATAGCCTCGCCACCGCGAACTACGGTGGCGACCACGCGGCCGCCGGATGCGCGGAAATCGCGCGACCACGCCTCGAGATCGACGTCCTCGACAATCGCCGTCAGGAAATGGGCCCCCTGCGCGGCACGCAGCACCCTGGGCGACCAGGCAAAAGCGCAAGCTGGCGAAAGCAGGACCTGGTCGACCCCGGCAGCGGCGGCGGTACGCAGCATCGTTCCGACGTTACCAGGGTCCTGCAGGTTCTCGAGCAGCAGGCAGAACACTCCGGGTCCGTGCGCAATCATCCGCGGAGTCGGAATCACCGCCAGCACGGCGACATCGGCGGGCAGTGTCGCAATTTCCGCGAAGAGCGCGCGCGAGACCACGAGCACGCGAGAGGGGGGAACGCGCGCGACAAGGGAGGCGATGTCCGGGCGACCGGCCAGCTCGTCGACGACCACCAGCGCTTCGGGCGCGCCGATGCGATCGCAATAGACGTCGATCAGGTGTGCGCCTTCGAGAACGCAGCGCTCGCACTTGCGCCGCTCACGAGACGAGGCCATCAGGCGGGCGACTTCGCGCAGCCGGGGATTCTGGCCGCTTTTGATCGCGCGCATGCCGCGCGCTCAGCGCCCAGCGGTCGGTGGCGTATCCGTGGGCGTCTGGAGCTGGAAGAACACTTCGTCCTGCCCGATCATCCCGAGGTCGGCACGTGCGCGCTCTTCGATGGCTTCGTAGCCGGTCTTCAGATCACGCACGTCGGCGTCGATGCCTTCGTTGCGCGCGGCAAGCTTCGCGTTCGCGTCGCGCTGCAACGCAACCTGCCGATCGTATTCGCGCACCTGCAGCCAGCCCCCTTTCCCCAGCCACATCGGGTACTGGATGACCACAATCAGGGCTGTAAGGGCAAGTGCCAGCCAGCGCATGCTTTGGCTCAGCGCAAGTTGAACAGCGCAGCCCGCCCCGGGTACCTCGCCGCGTCGCCCAGGTCCTCTTCGATGCGCAGGAGCTGGTTGTATTTGGCGACGCGCTCGGAGCGCGACAGCGAGCCGGTCTTGATCTGCCCGGCGTTGGTGCCAACGGCGATGTCGGCGATCATCGAATCCTCGGTTTCACCCGAACGGTGCGAGATCACCGACGTGTAGCCGGCCCGCGTCGCCATCGTGATCGCGGCGAAGGTCTCGGACAAGGTCCCGATCTGGTTGATCTTGACCAGGATCGAATTGGCGATGCCTTTCGCGATGCCCTGCTTCAGGAGCTTGGTGTTGGTGACGAAGATGTCGTCACCGACCAGTTGCACGCGCTTGCCAAGGCGCTCGGTCAGGATCTTCCAGCCGTCCCAGTCATCCTCTGCCATACCGTCCTCGATGCTGACGATCGGATACTTGTCGCACCAGGTGGCGAGGACATCGGCGAATTCCTTCGACGTCAGCGCGCGGTTCTCCGACTCGAGCCGATAGGCGCCTTCCCGCCGGAACTCGCTTGCCGCGCAGTCGAGCGCCAGCGCGATGTCCGTGCCCGGTGTGTAGCCGGCCTTGTCGATCGCCTCCACCAGCAGTTGCAGCGCCGATTCGTTCGAGGGCAGGCTCGGAGCAAAGCCACCTTCGTCACCGACGGTCGTCGGCATGCCGCGCGCGTTGATCAGTGCCTTGAGGGCGTGGAACACCTCGGCACCGTAGCGCAGCGCCTCGCGGAAGGTCGGCGCGCCAAGCGGGACCAACATGAACTCCTGCAGGTCCAGCTTGTTGTTCGCATGCGCGCCGCCGTTGATCACATTCATCAGCGGTACCGGCAACTGCATCTCCCCGGCACCGCCGAGGTAGCGATAGAGCGGCAGCGAGCATTCTTCGGCAGCCGCCTTGGCGACTGCGCAGGACACGGCGAGGATCGCGTTGGCGCCCAGCCGCGACTTGTTGTCAGTGCCGTCGAGATCGATCAGCGTGTGGTCGATGAGGCCCTGCTCGGTCGCATCGAGGCCGAGCACCGCCTCGCAGATCTCGGTATTGACGTTCTCGATCGCCCGGGTGACGCCCTTGCCGCCATAGCGCGCCGCGTCGCCATCGCGCAGCTCGACCGCCTCCTTCGAGCCCGTCGACGCTCCGGAAGGCACCGCGGCCCGCCCCGAGACGCCGGATTCGAGAACCACGTCGGCCTCGACCGTGGGATTGCCGCGGGAATCAAGAATCTCGCGGGCGATGACGTCGACGATGGCGCTCATGGGCAGGGATCAGGAATCAGGTAACAGGGGTCAAAGCTTCGTCGCCGCTTGCGATCAGCGCATCCTCGGGAAAGCCCGCGGCTTTGACTGCAGCGTCAATATCCTTGAGTGTTGCGAGCAGCGCGCGCATCTGCGACAGCGGCCAGGCGTTGGGGCCGTCGGACGGCGCGACGTCGGGATTTGGATGCGTCTCCATGAAGAGCCCCGCGACGCCGACAGCGACGGCTGCGCGCGCGAGCACGGGGACGAACTCGCGCTGTCCCCCCGACGACGAGCCCCGGCCGCCCGGAAGTTGGACCGAATGCGTCGCGTCGAACACGACCGGGCAGCCGGTCCCCCGCATGATCGCAAGCGCGCGCATGTCGGAGACGAGGTTATGGTATCCGAACGAGGCACCGCGCTCGCACACCAGGATGTCGCGGGTGCCACCTGCGGCCCTGGCCTTCGCGACCACCTGGCGCATGTCGTCGGGCGCGAGGAACTGGCCTTTCTTGATGTTGACCGGCTTGCCCGCGCGTGCCACCGCCTGGATGAAATCGGTCTGGCGGCACAGGAACGCCGGAGTCTGCAGTACGTCGACCACCGCAGCCGCGGCGGCGATCTCGCCTTCGGCGTGGACGTCGGTCAACACCGGAACCGCGACATGGCGGCGCACGTCGGCGAGGATCCTCAGACCCTCGTCGATCCCGGGGCCGCGGTACGAAACGGCCGAGCTGCGGTTGGCCTTGTCGTAGGACGACTTGAAGATGAAAGGAATATCGAGATCGGCGCAGATCGTCTTCAGCTCACCCGCGACGTCGACCTGGAACTGCCGCGATTCGACGACGCAGGGACCCGCGATCAGGAAGAATGGCCGGTCGAGTCCGACGTCATGACCGCAGAGCTTCATCGCGTGCGCTTCAGTCCGAGGCAACCAGCTCGGCAACCGGCGCCGCGACACCCGCGCTGTTGCGCTGCTGATGCTCGATGGCGGCGCGGATGAAGCTTACGAACAGAGGATGTCCGCGCCGGGGATTCGACGTGAATTCCGGGTGGAACTGGCAGCCGAAGAACCATGGATGCTGGGGCAGCTCGACCATCTCGCACAAGTCGCCTGCCGTCGCGCTCTTCGCCCACGCACCTACGCGCAGGCCCGCCGCCTCGATGCGCGCCAGGTAGTGGTTGTTGACCTCGTAGCGATGCCGGTGACGCTCGGCCACGCGAGGGGCGCCGTAGATCCGGTAAGCCAGCGTGCCCGGTACAACCTCGCAGGGCTGGGCTCCCAGGCGCATCGTCCCGCCCAGGTCAGAGGCCGCATCGCGTCGCTCGATCGTCCCGTCGTGTTGCTGCCACTCGGTGATCAGCGCCACCACCGGATGCGGCGTCCCCGGGTCGAATTCGGTGCTGTTGGCCCCGGCAAGCCCCGCCCTGTCACGGGCATATTCGATCACCGCGAGCTGCATGCCCAGGCAGATGCCGAGATAGGGCACGCCGTTTTCGCGCGCGTAACGAATAGCCGCGATCTTGCCTTCGACGCCCCGCTTGCCGAAGCCGCCGGGAACGAGGATCGCGTGCATGCCGCTCAGCGCGTCGATGCCGTCGCGCTCGATCGCCTCCGAATCGACGTAATGAATCTGCACTTTCGAACGAGTATGGATGCCGGCGTGCGTCAGCGCCTCGGACAGCGACTTGTAGGATTCGGTCAGGTCGACGTACTTGCCGACCATTGCAATGTCGACGATGCGTTCCGGGTGCTCAAGCGCCTCGACCAGCCGAGTCCAGTTCGAAAGCTCAGCCGGGGGCGGAGCGATGCCGAGCTTCCGGCACACAATGACATCGAGCCCCTCGGCCGACAGTGCCGCCGGGATCTTGTAGATCGAATCGAAGTCCAGCGCAGGAATCACCGCCTCGGGCGGGACGTTGGTGAACAGCGCGATCTTGCGTCGATCGCTGTCGGCGATCGGGCGGTCGGCGCGACACAGAACGATGTCGGGCTGGATGCCGATTTCGCGCAGCTCCTTCACCGAGTGCTGGGTCGGCTTGGTCTTCATCTCACCCGCGGCCGGGATGAACGGCACCAGGGTCAGGTGGATGTAGCAGACGTTGTCGCGGCCGAGCGTGATCCCCATCTGCCGGATCGCTTCGAGGAACGGCAGCGATTCGATGTCGCCGACGGTGCCGCCGACCTCGACCACCGCGACCTCCGGCGCATCGGGCCCGTTGCCTGCGCCGGCCATGATCCACGACTTGATCTCGTCGGTGATGTGCGGGATCACCTGCACCGTCCCGCCCAAGTAATCTCCGCGGCGCTCCTTGCGGATCACGCTCTCGTAGATCTGGCCGGTCGTGAAATTGTTGCGCTTCGCCATCTTGACGTCGGTAAAGCGCTCGTAATGGCCCAGATCGAGATCGGTCTCGGCGCCGTCGTCGGTGACGAACACCTCGCCGTGCTGGAACGGCGACATCGTCCCCGGGTCGACGTTGATGTACGGATCGAGCTTGAGATTGGTGACGCGGACGCCGCGCGAAGCGAGGATCGCGGCCAGCGACGCGGCGGCAATGCCCTTTCCCAACGAGGAAACGACGCCGCCGGTCACGAACACGAACTTGGTCATGGGTGGCCAGTTCCGGAAATTGCCATTTTACCGGAAGCAATGCCGGGCACCAAGCGCGTCAGGTACGAAGCCCCGCCTCCATCCGCGCGAGCGCCTCGTCGCGCCCGACGAGCGCCAGCACCGCGTCGATTGCGGGTGTGCGGGACGTCCCGGTGACGAGCCAGCGCAGCGGCATCATCACCTGGCCGGCCTTGAGCTGGTGCTCGGCCGCGACGGTCTTGAGCAGCGTGCCGATAGCCTCGCGTGACCAGTCGACGCTTGCCAGCCTGCGGGCGATTTCCTCGATTACCCCGCGGTTCTGTGGCGTAATCTGCGCGGCGATGTCCGTCGCGGTCGCCTCTGGCGCAGCGTAGAAGTAGCGCGCCGCATCGGCCATCTCGACCAGCGTTGCGCTGCGATCCTTGAGTAGCGCGGCGACGCGCTCGGCCGCGGGTCCGCGGTCAGGATCGAGCCCCGCGGCAACGAGGAATGGAACGAGCCGCGCGCCGAGCTCCCGATCCGGCAGACGCCTCAAGTGCTCGTGATTGACCCACCTGAGCTTTTCCGGGTCGAAGCGCCCGGGCGCCGAGGAAAGCCCCGCCAGATCGAACCACGCAACGAAGTCGTCCACACCGAACACCTCGGCGTCGCCATGCGCCCAGCCGAGCCGCGCGAGGTAGTTGAGAACCGCCTCCGGCACGTAGCCGTCATCCCGGTATTGCAGCACTCCGCGCGCGCCGCGGCGCTTGGCGAGCTTCTCGCCGTCGGGCGTCAGCACCGTCGGCAGATGGGCGTAAATCGGCGGCTCGGCCCCCAGCGCGCGCATGATGTTGATCTGCCGCGGCGTGTTGTTGACATGGTCGTCGCCGCGGATGACGTGGGTGATCCGCATCTCGATGTCGTCGACGACGACGCAGAAATTGTAGGTGGGCGCGCCGTCGGCCCGGGCGATGACGAGGTCATCGAGCTCGGCGTTGGCGATCGCGATCGAACCCTTGACCGCGTCGTTCCACGCCACCGCGCCGGCATCGGGGTTGCGAAAGCGCACCACCGGCGGGAAGCCGGGCGGAGGTGTCATCGCGCGGGCTGCCGCGTTCTCGGGACGCCAGCGCCCGTCGTAGCGCGGCTTCTCGCCACGCGCCATCTGCGCCGCGCGCAGCGCCTCGAGTTCGGCCGGCGTCGTGTAGCAGCGATAGGCGAGCCCGCGTGCGAGCATGTCCGCGACCACCTCCCGGTAGCGCTCCGACCGCTGCCTCTGGAAATACGGGCCTTCGTCGTAGTCGAGCCCCAGCCAGGCCATCGCGTCGACGATGGCGCGGGTCGCTTCCGGCGTCGAACGATCGAGATCGGTGTCCTCGATGCGCAGGATGAACACGCCGCGGTGATGGCGTGCGAACGCCCACGGAAAAAGCGCCGAGCGAATGCTCCCAAGATGCAGGAAGCCGGTCGGGCTCGGCGCGAAGCGGGTGCGGATGGAATCCAAGGAAACGTGGCCGGGTAGTCGAGGACTGGCTGTGGCGTTGCGATTTTAGCCGAGCGCCGAATCTATTTTCTTTTGGAATCAAGGGGCCGGATTCGGCGGCATTCCGGGGGCCTGCCGGTGGCAATGCGACCGGGTCCGGTAGCGCACCAGTTTGGTGCGTATTTGCCTTCCTTGGCCCTTCGGCTGACCTTCATCGGGTTTGAACTGACCCCCCGACTGTGGTTAAATCGCGGCTCCTGTCTGGGTTCGCGGGGCGGTTAGCTCAGCGGTAGAGCACTGCCTTCACACGGCAGGGGTCACTGGTTCGAACCCAGTATCGCCCACCACATGAACCAAGGGGTTACGCGTCTACGTAACCCCTCTTTTTTTTCGGTCCTCCGGTCATGAGCCCCGTTCACGCTTTCGTCTTCGATGCCTACGGAACGCTGTTCGACGTCCATTCGATCACCGCACTTGCCGAGGCGCTCGCGCCCCGGCCAGGGCGCGATCCTGTCGCAGTTGTGGCGTACGAAGCAGGTCGAATACTCCTGGCTGCAGTCGCTGATGTTGTCGCCGTCGCAGTCCTCGCGATGACTTCTCGGTGCTGACTGCGAAGGCGCTCGACTACGCGCTGTCGCAGTTGATGATCCCGCTGGACAGCGCCGGGCGCGGCCGACTGCTCACGGGCTACCAGGAGCTCGTGCCGTTCTCCGATGCGGCTGAGGCGCTCGCACGGCTCGCACCGCGCCCGCGCTGGATCCTGTCCAATGGCACGCGCGCGATGCTCGATCCGCTCATCGCGCGCTCGGCGCTGGCGCCGCATGTCGACGGTGTGCTGTCGGTCGACGTGGCAGGCATCTACAAACCCAGCCCGCGCGTCTACCAGCTTGCGTCGGACCGGCTGCAGCTCGCCCCGGCACAAATCGGCTTCGTGTCCTCCAACGGCTGGGATGCCTCCGGCGCGAAGGCCTTCGGCTTCACGACGTTCTGGATCAACCGCCTGGGATTGCCGGTCGAGCGGCACGCGCCGGCGCCCGATTTCATCCTTGCATCGCTCACGGAATTCGCTGCGCTCGATCATTGACCGCTGCGCCCGGCCCTGCGCGATGCCGGCTTCGCCCGGCAGCGCGCGACCGCCTCGCGCAGCGCGGCAATCGCGTCCGGACGCGGGAAGCTTTTCCGGAAGGCGATCCCGATCCGCCGCGTCGGCGCAGGTAACGTGAAAGGTACCGGCACCACCCGCCGGCTGTGGTAACGCGGCGTCAGTGCATCGCGCGGTAGTACCGATACGCCGAGGCCCGACGCGACCATGTTGCGCACGGTCTCGAGCGAATTGGTGCGCGTAACAAGCGCGTCAGGCCGGTTGAGCTCGGGGCAGGCGTCGAGTACCTGGTTGCGAAAGCAGTGCCCGACATTGAGCAGGATCGTGTGCTCGGCCGCAAGCTCGCCGGGCGCGACGCTTCGGCGCTTAGCCCACTTGTGGCCCTGCGGCACGACGACCTGGAACGGTTCCTCGTACAGGAACTGCGTCGCGATCCCCGGCACCTCGAACGGCAACGCGATGATCACGGCGTCGAGGCGTCCGCTGCGCAGCCCGGCCTCGAGGTTCTCGGTCAGGGTCTCCTCGATTTCCAACGGCATCTGCGGTGCGATGTCATACAACTCGGGGATCAGGTCGGGAAGCAGGTAGGGCGCGACGGTATGGATGACGCCCAGCCGCAGCATGCCGACCCGCTGATCGCGCCCGCCGACCGCGATTTCGCGAATGCGGGCGGCCTCCTCTAGCACCTTCTGTGCCTGCTCGACGATGCGCTCGCCGAGTGGCGTAACGCTGATCTCTCCCTTGCCGCGCTCGAACAGCACCGACCCCAGCTCGTCTTCGAGCTTCTGGATCGCCACCGAAAGTGCCGGCTGACTGACGAAGCATCGCGTCGCCGCGCGCCCGAAATTGCGCTCCTGCGCGACCGCGACCAGATAGCGCAATTCGTTGAGTGTCATCGCGGCTCAACGCCCCCGCGCAGCGAGGAAACGCGCGAACGCCGCTCCTGTCTCGGGGTGCTTGAGCCCGAAGTCGACCGTGGCTTCGAGGTAACCCAACCGACTGCCGCAGTCGTAGCGGCGCCCGTCGAACTGCCAGGCCAGCACGCGCTCGTCGTTGAGGAGGCGCGCGATGCCGTCGGTCAACTGGATCTCCCCGCCTGCGCCAGCCGGCATACTGCGCAGGTGGTGGAAGATTCGCGGCGAGAGCACGTAGCGCCCGACAACGCCAAGCGTTGACCGCGACGTTCCGGGCGCAGGCTTCTCGACGATCCGCAAGACGCGCCCCAGCCGCGGGTCGACCGGCTCTGGCTTGGTTTCGACGATGCCGTAGCTGCCGGTCGCTTCGGGCGCGACGTGCATCACGCCGATGATCGGCGCGGCTTCGCGCGCCGCAACGTCGACCATCTGCCGCATCACCGGCACGCCAGCATCGATCAGGTCGTCGGCGAGCAGCACCGCGAAAGGCTCGTCACGGACAATCGGCTCAGCGCAGAGCACCGCATGTCCGAGCCCGAGTGCTTCGGCCTGGCGAATATAGATACAGTTGATTCCCGGCGGAGTAGCGGCCTGCACCTGCTCGACGAGTGACTGCTTGTTGCGCAGGGCCAGCTCGGTCTCGAGCTCATAGGCCTTGTCGAAGTGGTCTTCGATCGCCCGTTTGTTGCGGCCGGTGATGAAAATCATGTCGGTGATGCCCGCGGCTGCGGCCTCCTCCACCGCGAACTGGATCAGGGGCTTGTCGACGACCGGCAGCATTTCCTTCGGGCTTGCTTTGGTGACCGGCAGGAAGCGGCTGCCGAGCCCTGCCACCGGAAATACCGCCTTGGTAATTTTCTTCATGGCTTTTCGCGTCCGTGGGTGAGCAGTGCCTGCAGCTCGTCCTCGCCGAGGATCTCGACGCCGAGCTCCCGGGCCCGCACGAGCTTGGCCCCGGCGTCGCTGCCGGCGACCACGTAATGGGTCTTCTTCGAAACGCTCCCCGCAACCGTCGCGCCGGCCGCCTCGAGCAGCGCTTTCGCCGCGTCGCGGGAGAGCGTGGGCAGCGTGCCGGTCAGCACGACGGTCCTGCCCGCAAGCGGCCCGGTCGCGGCCTTTGGTCGGGGCGCGTGCTCGTCCCAGCGAACGCCCGCGCGCTGCAGTGCAGTGATGACTTTTGCATTGTGGGCCTCGGCGAAGAAATCGCGGATCGATTCGGCGAGTACCGGGCCGATGTCGCGCACCGCGAGGAGTTCTTCGTGGGTCGCGCGCCGCAGGCGATCGAGGCTGCCGAAGTGCTGTGCCAGGTCCGCTGCAGTCGTTTCGCCGACGTGCCGGATTCCCAGCGCGTAGATGAAGCGCGCCAGTGTTGTCCTGCGGCTCCCCGCGATCGCGCTGACGACGTTCTCCGCGCTCTTGTCGCCCATCCGCTCGAGTTCCGCCAGGTCCTGCGCTGCCAGCGCGTAGAGGTCGGCAACGGTTCGCACACTGCCTGCATCGACCAACTGTTCGACCAGCTTCTCGCCCAGGCCGTCGATGTCCAACGCATGCCGGCTCGCGTAGTGGCGCAGCGCCTGCTTGCGCTGGGCGGGGCACACCAGTCCCCCGCTGCAGCGCGCAATCGCCTCGTCGGGAAGTCGCACGATGGCCGAGCCGCATTCGGGGCACTGGGTCGGCATCACGAAGCTGCGGGCGTCCGCTGGGCGCCGCTCGACCAGAACCCGCACCACCTCCGGGATCACATCGCCCGCGCGTCGTACCAGCACCCAGTCGCCGACGCGGACGTCCTTCCGGCGGATTTCGTCCTCGTTGTGCAGCGTCGCGTTGGTGACATTCGCCCCGCCGACGAACACCGGCGCAAGTCGGGCAATCGGAGTCACCGCGCCGGTGCGCCCGACCTGGACGTCGATCGCTTCGACCGCCGTCGGCATTTCCTGAGCGGGGAACTTGTGCGCAACGGCCCAGCGCGGCTCCCGCGTCACGAAGCCCAGTTCCCGCTGCAGCAGCAGGCTGTCAACCTTGTAGACGACGCCGTCGATCTCGAACGGTAGCGCGTCGCGCCGCGCCGCGGTCGACACGTAGAATGCGACCAGTTCGTTGGCACCGCGCGTCACGCGCCGGTCGGCGTTGACGGGCACGCCAAGGGCCTCGAGCGCGTCGAGGAGGTCTGAATGCGTCGCCGGGAGCGTCCAGCCCGTCGTTTCTCCGATCCCGTAGGCGAAAAAGCGCAGCGGGCGCTGCGCGGTAACCGCGGGATCGAGCTGGCGTACGGCCCCGGCTGCGGTATTGCGCGGATTGATGAAAGGCTTGAGTCCCGCGGCGCCCTGCCGCGCATTGAGCGATTCGAAATCGCGCCGCGTCATGTACACCTCGCCGCGCACTTCGAGCACCGCGGGTGGGGCATCGGACGCGAGGCGGAGCGGAATGGCGCGGATAGTGTGGATGTTGCGCGTAACGTCCTCCCCGGTCTCGCCGTCGCCGCGCGTCGACGCCTGGGCGAGTCGGCCGCCCTCGTAGCGCAGGCTGATGGCGAGGCCGTCGAACTTGAGCTCCGCCATGTACACGACCGGCGGGGCGTCCGCAGGCAGCGCCAGCTCACGCCGGATGCGCGCGTCGAACTGCAACGCGCCGGCCGGGGTCGTGTCGGTTTCGGTGCGAATCGACAGCATCGGCACGGCGTGCCGGACCGGCGCAAATTCGGCTCGCGTCGCGCCACCGACGCGCCGGGTCGGGGAATCGGGCGCGAGCAGCGCCGGATGCGCATCTTCGAGGGCCCGCAGTTCACGAAACAGCTCGTCGTACTCTGCGTCGCTGATCGCCGGCTGGTCGAGCACGTAGTAACGGTGGTCGTGAGCCGTGATCGCGGCGCGCAACTCCGCGACGCGCCGGGCGGCCCCCGCCGAGGACTCCCGGCCCACCACGCCCACGGGCTAGGCGCCGAACAGCGCCAGCGCACGGGCGCTGCCCGGATCGATGTGGACCGAGCTCAGCGCGTCGCTCGCGGCCTGCACCTGATCGCGGATCAACGCGAGCGCGTCGTCGTCGAGCGCTCGCCCGTTGTCGTCGACCAACGCCCCGTCCAGCGTCGCGGCCATCCGCTTGGCGGCGAGCTTCATCTGGTCGAACGCGCGCGCCGGTGCGGCGACCCGCGCGACATCGAGCAGGAAGACCACGCCATGGGTCGCAGTCAGCCGCAGCGAGTCCGCGGTGAACGGTTCGGCGCGGACGTTCTGCAGCGAATACATGACCGCCTCCGAATCGTCGCTCACGAATTCAAAGCGACCGCCAGCGGCCAGATGGAACCCTGCCGCTTCGGCAACCCCGCGCAGCCGCGTTCCCGGGATCGCGCCGGGTTCCGACGTCTGCACGGTGAGACCGATCTGGACGTCGAGGTCCGCGCAGAGGCGATCAAGCGTCTCGGCGCGCGCCGCCTCGCGCGGGACGTCGGGCGGCACGAAAGCAGCCGGCAGCGTCGGCGCAATCTCGCCGACAACACGCGAAAAGGCCTCGATCTGCGCTGCCGATGCTGCGCCATTGCGGTCGGCGAGCAGCATGCAGGCAGCAACCTCGGTGTATCGCCCCGTCGTGTCGCTCGCAAGTTGGCACCATGCGCCTTCGCCGTTGGATCCGAACCAGCGCAGTGGTCTGCCCAGACGCGCATGCAGCCCCGCTCCCAGCGCGCCTGCCGTCACGGGCCGCACCGGCTGCAGCGCATATGATGCATTCGATCTCTGAATCCGGTGCTGCCACGCCGCTGCCCGCGCCGGAGGCTGCGGTGCCAGCAATCCGGCGGAGTCGCCGCGGGGGTGACCCTCGCGACGGCGGCGTCTGCGCCGGTGCCCGAGTTCGCGTCCTCGTCGTCGTCCCCGTTCGAGTTCGCTGGCCGTGGTGCCGCCGGCGCAAAGCGTCGGCTCGACGCGTTCACCGGCGTGCGAATCGACGGGGGTGCGCTTCGCTTGCGCCCGTCGCGGCGAGATTGCTCCGGTAGCGGCGCTCCTGCCAGCCGTTGTAGACGATGACGCCGGCGACGAGCAATACGCCGGCAATGATCAGCGCGATCTGCAGCGAACTCATCCGTGGCTAGCGCACGGCGCGACGCGGATCAGGCGCAGATTGCCGGGGTTCGCCATGATGGGGCGCAGTATAACGCGCAACATGACGCCGCCGCCGCGACGGTTCAGGTCGCGAGGGCCGGCTGCGCGGCTCCGGCGAGCTCCAGCGCTTCGGCAATGTCGACGGCGACCACGCGCGAGACGCCGGGCTCGGGCATCGTGATCCCGACGAGCTGCTGCGCCATTTCCATGGTGATCTTGTTGTGCGAGATGAACAGGAACTGTGTCTCGCCCGCCATGCTCTTCACCAGTCGCAGAAACGATCGCGTATTCGAATCGTCGAGCGGCGCGTCGACTTCGTCGAGCAGGCAGAACGGCGCCGGATTGATCTGGAACAACGCAAAGATCAATGCGATCGCGGTGAGCGCCTTCTCGCCACCCGACAGGAGCTGGATCGACGTGTTGCGCTTGCCTGGTGGCTGGGCGATCACCTGCACGCCGGAATCCAGGATCTCCTCGCCGGTCAGGAGGAGCTTAGCCTGGCCGCCGCCGAAAAGCACGGGGAAGAGCTTCGAGAAGTTGGTGTTCACGACATCGAAAGTTTGCTGCAGCAGCTCGCGCGATTCGCGGTCGATCTGGCGGATCGCCGCTTCCAGCGTCTGCATCGCTACGGTGAGATCTGCTGCCTGGCGGTCGAGATACCCCTTGCGCTCGGTGGCCTGTGCAAGCTCGTCGAGTGCGGCGAGATTCACGGGTCCCGACGCCGAGATCTCGCCCGCCAGGCGTTCGATCTCCGCCGGCAGGGTGCGTGGACTTCCCCAGACCTTGAGCGCTTCGGGCAGTGCGCCCAGGTCTGCGCGCGCCTCGTCGAGCTGCTCGGCGAACTGCTGCTCGGCCAGCGCTGCCGCCTGTTCCTTCAACTGCATGTCATGGATCTTTGCGCGGGCGGGGTCGAGCTTCTGCTCGGCGCCAAGCCGCTCCTCATCGGCCGAACGCAGTTCTGCCGCGAGCGACTCCTGATGCTCGCGCGCCGCCTGCAGCGCGTGCTCTGCCGCGGCCCGCTCGTCGAGCTGCCGCTGTAACGCCTCCTCGACCGGCGACCAATCGATCGACTGGCGCTCGCTCGGAGATCTGCGACAGCAAGCCCTGTTGTTGCGCAACCTGGGCGGCAAGCAATTCGCGCCGCCGGCCGATCTCGGCGAGCCGCTCGCGGCAACTGCGTTCAGCGAAATCGGCCTCCTGCGCGGCGCGCTCGGCGGCACGCAGTCGCTCGCGCGCACGGGTCAGCGCTGCCTCGGCTTCATTGCGGGCGTCGCGCATCGCCTCGCGCCCTTCGACCCGGCCGTGAAATCGCAACTGCAGTTCAGCGATCTCCGACGCGAGCTCGCCCTGCTGCGCGGAGCCCTGCGCATGACTCGCGGCCAGGCCTTCGGCCTCTTGCGTAAGCTGCGCGCGGCGCCGGGCAACTTCCTCGGCGTGCTGCCGCAACTGCACGACTTCGAGCTCGAGGTCGTGGCAGCGCCGCTGCTGAGACACGAGGGCCTGGCTCTCGCGGTGGTACTCGTCTTGCCGGCCCTTGAGATCGGCTTCGATAGCGTCGAAGCCGGCGCGCGCGGCACCCGCCAAGATTCGGGCCGGTTCGATGGCCGCCCCGAGCTCGGAGAGTTCGCGCTGGCGCGCTAGAACCCCATGCAGATTGCTGTCGGGGGCAAAGAACGCGATCCCCTGGGCATTGACCCAGTGGCCTTGGGGCGTGACGAATGCCTCGCCGGCCGCGAGCCCCGCCCGGTCCGCTAGGGCTGTGGGGAGATCGGCGCGGCAGCGGATGCCATGCAGGCTGTCAGCGAGAAAGCGCCCGCACCCGGCCGTCGGGTACGCACCTTCGTGAGTAACGCATCTCCGGCCGGCGCCGGGATCACAGCGCCCGCAGGCAGTGCCTGCGCGCCAGTCTCGGGCGCGCCAGTCTCGGGCGCGACCGCTCCTGCGCCGGTCTCGGCATACACGGCAAGCCTGCCCGGCGGCCTGGTGTCACGCGCGAATCCCAGCGCGTCGTCGAGGCGAACGAGCTGAAGCGCATTCAGGCGCTCGCGCATTACGGCCTCCAGCGCATCCTCCCAGCCGGGCTCGATATCCAGCGCTTGCCACAGGTGACTGGCATTGCCCAGACCCTGCGCATCCAGCCAGGGGTCGATGTCTTCGCCGCGCCCGATCTTCGCCTGCAACGCCGCGAGCGCCACCGAGCGCGCTTCCAGATCAGCGAGCGCCCGGGCATGGCGCTGCCAGTGCTCCGCGGCCTCACGGTGGCGCTCCTGCAGCGACGCGACGCTTCGCTGCCGTTGCGCCTGCAATGCCTCTCGTGCGGCGAGCTCGGACGCTTCCTGCGCAAGCTGCGCCTCGACTTCCCGCAGCGTCGGTTCGGGCGGCGGCGCGATTGCAATGAGCTCGGAGGCGAGCTTGTCGCGCTGCTCGTCGATCAACGCGAGCGACTGCACCATGCTGTCGCGCCTGGCCTCGGCGACGCGCAGGTCCTGCTCCGTCAGCGCAATGGTGTCCTGCAGCTCGGCCAGCGCCCGGCTCCGCTCGGCCAGCAGCGCCTCGCCAGCCGGAAGCGCCGCCTGGGCAGCGCGCTCGTCGCTGGCCATGCGCTCCCTTGCGTCAAGCGCGTCGGCAAGCGCCTGCATTGCCGCGGCGTGCTCGCCGCCGAGTGCCGTCTCTCCGCCTGCGAGGGTAACGACGGCCTGGGTGATCTGCGCGACCTGCTCGGCGAGCCGCGTCGCGCTTTCACGCGCGAAAGCGAGCTGCTGCTCGAGCCGCGTTACCTCGGCGTTGGCCGCGTAGAACTCGGCCTGCCTTGCGTGCAGCGAATCACCCGCGGCGAAATGGTCCTCGCGCAGCGTGACGAGCCGCGTCTCCGCCTGGCGCATGCCGGCCTGCAACGCTTCCAGTTCGACATTGAGCGTCGCGATCTCGTTCGCGCAGCGCTCTCTGGCACGGGCGGCGTCCTGGGCCTTGGCGTGCCACAGCAGGTGCTGCGCCGCGCGATGGCGCAGTTCGAGGTCACGGTACTGCCCGGCAACCTGGGCCTGCAGGTCGAGCTTCGCGAGCTGGCTGCCGAGCTCGAGCCGGATGTCTTCAACGCGCGCGAGGTTCTTACGTGCATCGGAGAGCCGGGCCTCGGTCTCGCGCCTGCGCTCCTTGTACTTGGACACGCCCGCCGCTTCCTCGAGGAAGATGCGAAGCTCCTCGGGCTTGGCCTCGATCACCCGCGTGATCATGCCCTGCTCGATGATCGCGTAGGCACGTGGACCGAGGCCGGTGCCAAGGAACAGGTCGTGGATGTCGCGCCGGCGAACCGGAATGGCGTTGATGTAGTAAGTCGAATCTCCGTCCCGCGCCAGCATCCGCTTGATCGACAATTCGGCGTATTGGCCCCAGGGACCGCCGATGCGGCCCTGGCTGTTGTCGAAGGTCAGCTCGACGGACGCGCGGCCGACCGGCTTCCGATCGCCGGCTCCGTTGAAGATGACGTCCTCCATCGATTCCCCGCGCAGCGCCGATGCCCTGGATTCGCCCAGGACCCAGCGGACGGCGTCGATGACGTTCGACTTGCCGCAGCCGTTGGGGCCGACGATACCGACGAGTTGCCCCGGCGCGTCGATCGTCGTCGGATCGACGAAGGATTTGAACCCGGAAAGCTTGATCTGCGTGAGGCGCAAGAGATGTGCAGGTGTAAAGGCGCTTTGCCGGGCGCAAAAAAAGCGAACCGGCGCAGGCTGCTCGCCACGCCGGCACCGGAAAGGCGCGTCGGATTATAGCGGAACGCTGCGCGCATCCCGCGCGCATATCAGCCGGAAATGCGACAGCCGGTGATGGTCTCGACGTCGTCGATTGCCGGCCGCCACCTACCCACAGATTCGCTGACGTTCCATTGTTTGAGTCAGTGCAGTTGCGGTTGCGAGATATACTGGACCGGATTCGGGCACGGACCGATTGCTCATTTTCTTGATGTCGAGCGGCTTCTCTGTCGCCACATTGAGAGCTATGACCTATGGACAAACACCTCCTTGCAGGACAGAAGGCACTCGTGACCGGCGCCGGTCGCGGTATCGGCGCCGCCTGTGCGACAGCGCTGGCGCAGGCCGGCGCGGCCGTCATGGTCAATTATCTGGGCGATACCGCCGAGGCCATGAAAGTGGCCGCGGACATCACCGCCGCAGGCGGCCAAGCAGTGGCTGTTGAAGCCGATGTGTCGGACGAAGCCTCAGTCGGACGTTTGTTCGCGCAGATGCAGCAGCGTTTCGGCGGCATGGACATCCTGGTCAGCAATGCCGGCGTGCAGGCCGATTCCAAGTTGACCGAGATGACCATGGCGCAGTGGCAGAAGACCTTGCAGGTTGATCTCACTGGCGGTTTTCTGTGTGCGCGCGCAGCCGCCCGCGAATTCCTCGCGCACAAAATCAACCCTGAGATATCATGCGCGGCCGGCAAGATAATCTTCATCAGTTCGGTGCACCAGATCATCCCATGGGCTGGTCACGCCAATTATGCGGCGGCCAAGGGCGGCGTGCACATGTTCATGACCAGCATCGCACAGGAATTGGCGCCGCAGCACATCCGCGTGAATTCGGTCGCCCCTGGTGCCATCGCCACCGACATCAACCGTCCGGCCTGGGATACCCCGGCCGCGAAGAGCCAACTGCTGAAGCTGATCCCCTACGGCCGCGTCGGCGCGGTCGAGGATATCGCCAGGGCCGTGGTGTGGCTGGCGTCGGATGAATCCGATTACGTCACTGGCAGCACATTGGCGGTGGACGGCGGAATGCTGCTGTACCCCGGCTTTCAGCACGGCGGCTAGCCGGCTCTCACAATCCCACTCCGGCGAGAACCAGTACTATCAGGCTTGAGCATGCCGAGTACTCGCGGCAGGATCAATGCGGATATTCCAGCGTGATGGCCGCGACCGCATGCGGCGGCAGATCGATTTGCAGCACGAGACTGCCCGCGTCCATTTTCCATTTCGCGGCTTCACGCCGCAGTTCCGAGGCGTCCTGCAACCGCAGCAACTGGTCCGGATCCGGACACTGTGGTGAACCCATGGTCTCCCAGAGCTTGCGCGGATTGCAGTGGTCTTCGTCTATGCGCTCCAGCCATACTTCAGTCGGCGCCTGCGCGCCGCCCAGCGTGATCTGCACCTGCTCGGTTGCGATCGGATGTTTTGGAAATGCGTGGTTGGTCAACAGCACGACAAGCTGATGTTCGCCGCGCACCACGGATGCATCCACGGTGGCGTGAGTGCCGCCGACCGTCAGCCGTTCACGGCCAAGCCGGCTCAGCAACTGCACGCCGCGGTACGTCGGTTTGGCGATGCCGTTGATGGTCAACAGACCGAAGCCGCCGTGGAACGGCACCGAGGAAAAGTAGTTCTCCGCGAAAATATCCGAGAAGGTCCAGTAGCTGTACCCCTGCACCAGATCGGTCACATCCATGAAGTTCTTGACAATGAAAGCCGCAGCGTAGGGCTCATCGTGACGGTGAAAGAACGGGTTTGAGGAACTGCACCATTCCGTATAGTACAAAGGCGTATCGCCCGCGGCGGCGCGCGTTCTGGGTTGCGCTGGCGCAGGATGCTCGTGGGTTGCCAACGAGAGCTGGGTCTCGGTGTCGTCGCCGGGCTTGCCGAAGGCATCGGTCGGATAGTGGTGAGTGGAGATGAAATCGTAGGGCAGTTTCTCACGCTTGCAGAAGTTGATGAAATCAGCGATCCATTCATCGTTGGCGGTAGCCGGGCCACCGACGCGCAATCCGGATCCACGGCCTTGATGGCCGTGACGGTGTGCCGATACAGCTCGAAATAGTCAGCCTGGCCGGCGGTCCAGAAAGCATCCAGGTTGGGTTCGTTCCAGACCTCGAAGAACCATTGGCGCAGTTCGGTGAGTCCGTAACGCTCAAGCCAATGCCGCACAGTCTGGCCGATCAGATCGGCCCAGGCTGCGTGTCCTTCGGCGGCGTGACATTGCCGCGGTAGTTGAAGACCACCTTGTCGCCGGATGCCAGCACGCTGGGCATGAAGCTCAGCTCCACGAATGGCCGCATGCCGATACTGCGAAGGAAATCCAGCACCACATCCGCGTTGTAAAAGCCGTACAACAGCTGGTTCTGTTCATCCAGCAGGTCAGCCATATCGTCATCCAGAATGCCATGGAAGCGCACGTAGCGTACCCCCAGCTCCGCATGGGTACGCCGCATCTGCTCTTGCCAGTCTGCGCGCAAGGTCATGCGCGCATGATCGCTGCCGATGGTGTGCGACCAGATATGTTCCATGGGCGTGCCGCTGGCGTTCAGATCACAATGGAATTCAGGCGTGTCGAATTCTCCTGCGGATTACGATACGGGTGAGCCAGTCCGAATGCTTGCGCAAGCCCGATAATGTTGGTACCAAGGTCGGATTGTCCCTGGTGAACATGCATGAAGGAATATCATATACCGGATAGCGCCTCGATTCAGGATGCAAAAATGAACGGCCATCCATCGTGATGCGCACCGATGCGCAATGGTATGTGCGCAAGCCTCCTCTCATGGCGGATGTGCGGTTGCGTGCATGCGAGCCTTTGCGGACAGCAGGAAATCGCCGAAGTCGTGTCTCAGGAAACACTCCGCCAGCGATATGCCCTGATATTTACCGAGTTCGCGCGGACTGACGGCGTAGCCCACGATTGCCTGCGCCGTAACGATCAGGCCGCGGCCGAGTTTGCCCATGATCGTCGGCTTGGGCACCGATTGCGCGCTCATGTCACTCTCCTGGCCCGGTGGTCACTGGGCCTAAACGAATCTCCCGGCAGCGGTTACTCGATCAGCACCAGCAGGTGGCCGTCGGGATCGCGTATCAGAGCCGCATGCGAACCATCTGCGGAGGTGACCGGGCCGGCAGCAAGAATGTGGGCGCCGCTGGCTTGCAAGGCTGCGATCAGCGCCGGCAGATTTTGCACTTGCAGCACTAGCCGATCCGCGGCGATGTCGCGCAGTTGCATGGCGGCCGCTGTCTGTCCGCGCGATGTAACGTAGTCGAGCAATTCAAGGTGTGGCGTGGCGGTGACCGGTTGCAACGCGACCACCTCCACCGCCACATCCGGCAACGCGTCGAGCCGCTGTTGCTCGAGACCGTTGTTCATCTGCCGGGAGATTTCCCTCAGACCCAGCAGGCCGCAGTAGAACTCTGTGCTGCGGGCGGTATCCGCGACGCTGATGGCGGTGTGGTCAATGCCGATGATTGAGTCCGCATATTGCTGATGCCAGACTGCGTTACCGGTACCGGGCGGAAACTGGAGCAGTTCCAGCGGATGACCATCCGGATCGCGGAACTTGAATGCGGTCACGCCGCCTGCGGCGGCAGGCAGACGTTGCGGGCCATGTGCGCTGATTGGTTCGGCCGCGCAAGCTTGCAAGCGCTGATAAGCCGCATCCATGTCGCTGACCACGATCGCGAGGTGCTGGAACCACAAGTCGTTGGCGTTACTTCCGGGTGGATAGCAGTGCTCCCGACGATTCGAACGCCGTCAGTTCGATTTCCTGCTGGCCGAGACGCAAGCGGGTAGTTTGTAAGGACATCCTGGCAGCGTCAGGCAGTTGTGCCCACGCCGGACGAACCTGATCAGATTCTTCCGCAATGCGAAAACCCAGAGCCTCGCGGTAAAACGCCGCAGCGCGTGCCAGATCCGTAACGTTGCGGCTCACACGCAACAAGTGCAGTACGCGGCCATTCACGGCCATTGCGCACCGCGACAGTTGACGTAGATCGCATACAGCGTGTGCGAAGCGCACAGGAACAACCGGCTGCGGTAGCGGCCGCCGAAGCTCAGGTTGGCCACCGTGGATGGCACCAATATCTTGCCGAGCAGGTCGCCGGATGCTGCGAGGCAATGCACGCCATCGCCAGCGCTGCTCCAGAGATTGCCTTGCGTGTCGCAGCGCATGCCATCCGCATAGCCGGGGCTGATTTTGTGGAATACGCGTCCCTTGGACAGATGCAATCCCCCTTCCGATACGTCGAAGACGCGGATGTGTTGCACCGGGTCGGCAGGCGAATTGCAATCCGGTTTCGGACACGTAAAGCCGGCGCTCGTCGGGCGAGAAGCACAAGCCGTTGGGACCCTGGAAATCGTCGGCCATCACCTGCAATTCGCCGCTGCGCGGATCGAGACGATAAAGGTTGGCGGGTAGTTCCGTCACCTGCTTGCCACCCTCGTAATCCGTCTGTATGCCATACGGCGGATCGCTGAACCAGATGCTGCCGTCGCTCTTGACCACGACGTCATTCGGAGAATTGAGCCGCTTGCCCTGATAGCGATCGGCCAGCACCGTGATGCACCCGTCCAGTTCCGTGCGGGTGATGCAGCGGTCGCGGTGCGAGCAGCCGATCAGACGGCCCTCGCGATCGCGGGTGTGGCCGTTGGCGAAGTGCGAAGGTTGGCGGAATACCGACACGCCGCCTGTTTCGCTCCAGCGCAGGATACAGTCACTTGGTATATCGCTGAACAGCAGACAATTCAGATCGGCGAACCACACTGGACCTTCCAGCCAGCGATAGCCCTCACCCAGCTTCTCAAGCGGCGCGTTCGGCAGCACGCATGCAAGAAAACGCGGATCGCAAATCTCGAAGTCGTCCATGCGATTCGCTCCTCGGCAGTACGTTTCGCTCGACTCCGCGGTCTATCGCCGCTCGCTCAGCGCGAGCGGGTCAATTTTCAAACGATGCCGGTTCTTCAATCGGCATGGCACGGTTTCCGCATTGGTGCCCGGCGCAACTGCACGCACAGCAGCATGCACGGCTGGTCACCGACGGTGCCGGAGCGATGACCTTTGCGGCCCTTGGCGTCTTCGACGCAATGCTGATCCTCGCCCAGCGACAACTCGCCGGGCCCAAACTCCACGCGGGTTTCATCCATGGATTCCACAAACCAGCGTCCGGACAGCGGCACTATCCATTGCGGCGCCGGGTTTTCGTGCCACTCGCCGACCCAAGAAGCCGGCAACACAACGAATACCACAGTCGCGTCGCTGGTGGCCTGTTTGTGGTTCCACTGCGGCGCGGCATTGCCGACACTCTGCAACTCGAACGCGGCAAGTTTACAACGCATCTGATGACTGACGCCGTCGTTATCGGTCCACAGATGCCAGTAGCTGATATCAGGTAGCGATTGCGCTCGCGACTCATCCGGCGTGTGCACAGTCGCGCGCTTGGCGGACGTCACAGTAGGGTGACTGCGGGTGCAAGTCCCGCAACGATGGCGAGCAACAGCAGACCTCCGGCCAGTCCGAAGTTCTTGAGGAAATCCCAGAAGTGGCTGCGTCCTTCGGCATCGCGTGACCAGAAATCCGGAAATGTCCAGAAGGGGTGGTACAGAACCGCCGTGACCGCACAGAATGCCGCCAACACCAGGGCCGCGACGCGCACATGCCAGCCGGCGATGATGCACGCTGGCGCGAGCAGCTCCACGACAATGGCTACCATTAGCAACGGCGGCCCGCTGGCACGCGGCAGGAACGAGGAATCCGCCTGTTGCAAGGCAGCGCTCCAATGCACGATCTTGTCGAGCGCACTGAACGGAAACAACACCACCAGCAATATCCGCGCAATCACGGAAACAATAATCCAGGGCATGGGATTACTTGGGTGTTGTGCCCGAAGGATGGCGCGCGTGTGTCACCGGCGGACTCGCCAGCAGTCGCGTGCCCAGCCGCGTGGCAATGTGGTCGGCGACCCGCAGCGCGTTGGCGATGATTGTCAGGGTCGGGTTCACTGCACCAATCGAAGGAAAGAAACTGGCGTCTGTCATGTAGAGGTTGTCCAATTCGTGCGCCTTGCAATCCAGATTCAGCACTGAGGTCGCCGGGTCGCTGCCGAAGCGTGCGGTACCGGCCTGGTGAGCAGTGCCCCCAACCGGGATGCCTTTCCCAAAGTACAGCTTGCGCTCGAACAGATGCGGATGCGCACCGGCGGCGCCTAGCAATCCTTCCAGCTTCCTTTTCAGACGCGCGTGCGCTTCCACGTTGTTGTCGGTTTGTTCCAGTACCACGCGCGCGCCGTCGTAGCGGATTCGGTTTTCCGGGCGCGGCAGGTCTTCACTGGATAGCCAAAAGTCCAGCGAATGCCGCGCCAATTCCTCGAACGGCATGTCCGGCAGCCATTCCAGCCAGCCCGGCAGCGCTTCGCCGCGGATAGTGTCGGGGTGCGACTTGCCGGTCATCTGGATCAGGCCGAGCGGGTATTCCCAATCCGGCGCGTTGCGATAGAAGTCGGTCAATGCCAGGGTCTTCTGGAATACCGTGTCGTTGGGTTCGCCGCGAAATCGCCATCAGCACTGACTGGTTGTGGCGAATGTAATTGCGCCCGAGCTGATCGGATCCGTTGGCGAGTCCGTGCGGGTGTTTGTCGTTGGCCGAACGCAGCATCAGCAGAGCCGACGACAGCGCGCCGCAGGCGACCACCACGATATCCGCGCTGTAGCGCTCGGGTTGTCCATTGCGTGTCACGTACACCCCGCTGATTGCTCCGCCACCGGCATCGGTCTCGAGCTTCGAGACGTAGGCGTTGGTCAAGAGTGTGAGGTTGGGGTGCGCCGCCAGTGCCGGGTCAACGCAGATCACTTGCGCGTCGGCCTTGCCGTTGGTGAGGCAAGGGTAGCCGTCGAACGCGCCGCAGCGGATGCACGGGCTGCCGGGCGCGACGTTGCCATTCTCTTCATCCAGCAGAATCCCGAGCGGCAGGTGGAACGGATGCAGTCCCGAGCGTGCGAGATCGTCGGAAAGTTTCGCCAAACGCGGCTCGTGCGACACCGGTGGGTACGGATACGGTCCGCCGGCGCGCGGCTCGGTCGGATCCTCGCCACGCGCGCCGTGGACGTGGAACAGACGTTCGGCTGCGTCGTAATACGGTGCGAACACGTCGTACTTCAATGGCCACTCCGGCGAGATGCCGTCGGCGTGACGCAGTGTCTCGAAATCGTGCTCGCGCAACCGGAACAAAGCCGCGCCGTAGACCTTGGAATTACCGCCGACGAAGTAATGCAATCCGGGATGGAACGCCTTGCCGTCCTTGGCGTACCAGGTTTCGTCGGCCTGATAGATGTTCTCGACAAATACCTTGTGCGGATCCCAGTTGTCGATCGAGCGTTTCAGCCAGTCGCCGCGTTCGATCAGTAATATTCGTTTGCCAGTAGGTGCCAACTTGTGCGCCAGCGAGGCCCCTCCAGGGCCGCTGCCGATGACAATGACATCGTAATGGTCGGGCTGCACTGCCACGTGCGGCGCTGATCAGCCGGGAATGCGGCAGCCCGTGATGGTCTCGACGTAGTCGATCACCGGCCGCCACGTCGGACTCACCGCGTTCTCGAACTGGGCGTTGATGTAGTAGCGCCGGCAGGGTTCGACCTTCAGCGTCATCGACTGGATGCTGCCCTGGAACTGATTGTGCTTCGGCGATTGCACCTGGACCTCATAGGTTCCCGGGGCAACCTTGAACGGCGTCACGCTGCCCACACTTTCGTCGCCGACCCGGATCAGGATTCCCGGCCGGCGATCGATCGAGGTACGCGTGTACTGCGTCCCGGTGACCTCGCTCCATGTCGGTCCCCAGGTCTGGCACCCTGCCACGACCACTGCGCCTGCCGCCAATGCCCATGCACGCCATTTCATGTCGATCTCCTTTCGCGCCGTCCTGCGCTCGCCGACGTCCACGCTGCCCGCCGAAAACCCAGCGCATCAGGCAGCGTCGTCGCGGGTTGGTTGCACGCTCTCAGTATGCGCCGCTAGCCGCGCAGCGCTCGCAGCGCCTGCAGCACGGCGACCCGAGCTTGCGCGTAGACCATCGCCTTCCATGCGTCGCTCTCGTCGTGAAACGCCGCTTTGAGCTGGCGCTTGATGGCGGCTCGCGTCGCTGCAGGAGCGTCGGGATGATTGCGCAGCCACTGGTCGGCGCGCAGCGCGGTGAGCGTCACATCGAGCGGCAGCGTTCCGTATTCCAGCGCCATGCCGGTGAACTCGGCGTGCGGGCAGGCGTCGAGCGCGCCCTGATACGCGACGCCCGAAAGCGCCGCGGAGGTCGACGAACCGTCGTAGAACGACGTGACGTCAGACCCATACCAAGCCTTGGTCCGCGCGATCATCGCCGCGTCGGGCGGCCCGGAGAAAATCTTCTCGCCGTGGCCCCAAGGCCCGAGTCCGGTATGGAAATCGATCCAGCCGATGCGCTTGCGCGGTACTCCGTGCCGCACGAGCACGTCGCGCAGGACCCGGTTGCTCCACGCCGGCGCGGTTCCGGCGTAGAAGAGACCGTCCTGCCGGTCGCTCTGACCGCGCGAGACGGCGGCCTGCAGCGCAGCGCGCCCGCGCTTCGCAACATAGGCTGCGATCGCCGTGGCGTTTTCGCGCGTCGGGGGCCAAACGTCAGGGACCATCATTGCGTGGACCTCGGCGTAGGCGGCGTCATGCGGTTGCGGCAGAGAGAAATCGCGGAAATTGCGATTCAGGTCGACGTTGTCCTCGTTAGTGCGATGCAGGTGGGAAAAGCCGAACGGGTTGACCGCATGGTAGAACAACACCGCGACGCCGCTCGCGTCGATCGCGGTCGCGATTGCCTCATCGCGCAACAGTGCGACCTGGCAGCCCGAACCGCAGAAGCCTTCGACGCCGTGCATTCCCGAGGTCAGCAGCAGCAATGTCGGCGCGTCGGGATCACCGAGCATTCCGGTGTCGACCGACAGGTCTTCGCCGTCGGCGCCGCGCGCCGTCGGATGAACGTGGTGTTCGCGCGGCACGTCAAGCGCCGCCGCCGCGGCAACGAAGCGGCGGCGTGCGTCGGCGTAATCTGCAGCAAAGGCGTCGGCAAGGGGATTCATCGTCGGATGTGAGCGCAGTGCACGCCGAACGCGGGTCATTCGCCGGCGTCGTGGCCGGCATCGCGTGCTCGGCGAGAGACGCGAGGTAGCCGGCACCGAGCGGAATCACGCTGTCATTGAAATCGTAGCGGCTGCTGTGCAGGAAGCAGCCGTGTTCGGCTCCGCCCTGACCGAGGCGCGCAAACGCGCCGGGCTTCGCCTGGAGCATGAACGCGAAATCTTCGGCCCCCATCGAAGGATCGAGATTGCGCACGACGTTGTCCCGACCGATCAGTGTTTCCGCGACATCGGCGGCGAAACTCGCCTCCGCCGCGTGGTTGATCGTCGGCGGATAGACACGCTGATAATCGAGAGTCGCGCTCGCCCCGAATGCCGCGGCGATCGACGCTACAAGGTCCTTCAGCCGGCGCTCGATCAGGTCCTGCGTCGCGGGCTTGAACGTGCGCACGGTTCCCACCAGCTTGGCGTGCGCCGGGATGACGCTCATCGCGCCGGGATTGCCCGCCTGCATCGCGCACAGGCTGACGACGGCAGTGTCCAGCGGACTCACATTGCGGCTGACGATCGACTGCACCGCAGTAATGATGTGGCCCGCCACCAGCACCGAATCGACTGCGATATGCGGATGGGCACCGTGCCCACCCCGTCCGTCAATCGTGATCTCGATGCGATCGGCGGCCGCCATCGCCGGGCCGGGGGTGACGCCGATGCGCCCGGGCGGTAACGACGGCCAGTTGTGGAGCGCGAACACGCGCTCGGCTGGAAAGCGCACGAACAGCCCATCGTCGATCATCGCCTTCGCGCCGGCGTAGCCTTCCTCGCCCGGCTGGAAGATCAGGTATGCGATACCGTCAAAATCACGCGTGGCGTTGAGGTAGCGCGCGGCCGCGAGCAGCATTGTCGTGTGTCCGTCATGGCCGCAGCCGTGCATGCGCCCGTCGTAGCGCGAGCGCCAGGCGGCACCGGTCTCCTCCTGCATCGGCAGGGCGTCCATGTCGGCCCGCAGCGCGATACGGCGGCCGCTCGTGTCACTGCGCCCGGGAACGACGGCAACGACGCCGGTGCGCCCGACGCCGGCGTGATGCTCGATGCCGAGCGCGCCCAGGTAATCGCAGATCAGGCGAGCGGTGCGGTGCTCCTCGAAGCCCAGCTCGGGATGTGCGTGCAGGTCGCGGCGGACCTGGATCAATTCGTCGGACCAGCGGCGAATGGCGTCGACCGGCGAGGCACGCGTCATGAGGATGAAAGCCTATCACGGCTCGCGCTGCCCTCGCGCGCGGCGCGGGTCGCATAGAGGCAGATGCCGGCCGCGACCGAAACATTGATGCTTGCGACGCTGCCCGAGAGCGGGATGCCGACGATGCGGTCGCAGGTGTCGCGGGTGAGCCGGCGCAGTCCATGGCCCTCCGAGCCGAGCACCCAGGCGAGCGGCCCGGACAGGTCAGTGGTGGCGAGGTTTTCGCCTCTGGCATCAGCGCCGAGAATCCACACCCCACGCTCCTTCAGCCCTCGCAATGTGCGCGCAAGATTGGTGACCGCGATCACCGGGACGGTCTCGGCGGCGCCGCAGGCGACGTTGGCGACAGTTGCGTTGACTCCAACTGCGCGATCCCTCGGCACGATGAGCGCCTGCGCGCCGAATGCGTCGGCGCAGCGCAGGCATGCGCCAAGATTGTGCGGATCGGTCACGCCGTCGAGCACGAGGAGCAGTGCGGGCTCGGCGAGGTCGTCGAGTACGTCGTCGAGGTGAAGCTGCGGTCGCGCTCCCCCGACGATCGCGACCACGCCCTGGTGGTGTCCACCGCCCGCCAGCGCGTCGATGCGCGCCGCGTCGACCGCATGGACGCGGATCCCGGCCACCGCCGCACGCGCGCTCAGCTCGCGGGCCCGCGGATCATGCCGCGCAGCGTCGACGTAAATTTCCGCCACAGATTCGGCGTGCTGGCGCAGCCGCGCGGTCACGGCGTGGAATCCGAAAATTGCTCGGGTGGCGGGCATGTACTGAAGCAGTGCCGCCACACCCTCGGCCGCAGGCGCAGCGTGCCGCGATTCTACCGGGCCGGCGCGTTGTGCCAGAATCCGTCCGGCCTGCTGACCGTGCCGGAGTTTCCACCGCCGTGATCGCCGACCTGCGCCAGTTCATCGAATGGGTATTGCTCGCGCTCGCCGCGCTGCTGCCGATCGTCAACCCACTCGGCAGTGCGCCGGTTTATCTCGCGAAGACCGTCGACCTCTCGGAGGCGCAGCACGCCGATCTCGCGCGCAAAGTCGCGATCAACTGCTTCCTGCTGCTTCTCGTGTCGCTGCTGATCGGCGCTTACGTACTCGATTTCTTCGGACTGTCGATTCCGGTGGTCCAGGTCGCCGGCGGCCTCGTCGTGTGCTCGCTCGCGTGGACGCTTCTGAGTCAACCCGAGCGGCCACCGGCCTCGGTCAACGACGCGACCCAGGCGCTGACACGCGCTGATCTCGGAACGCGCGCGTTCTACCCGCTCACCATGCCGCTTACCGTTGGTCCCGGATCGATCTCGGTCGCGATCACGCTCGGAGCCAACCACGCGCAGGGCGTGCGCTCGCTGATCATCGAATCGCTTGCCCATACCGCGGGCATCGTCCTCGTCGCCATCAGCGTGTTCGTCTCGTATCGCTATGCCGACCGAATCCTGCACCGGCTGGGACCGACCGGCACCGTCGTGCTGGTGCGAATGTCGTCGTTCATCCTGCTGTGCATCGGCGTGCAGATCGCATGGAACGGCGTCTCGGCGCTGCTGCGGAGCCTGCCGAAGTCATAGCGGTTTGGATCGCGCGCGCCGCGCTCGTCGACGCCTGCGGTGCGCCCCATCCCGCTGCTATAATCGCGCGCTCCCTGCCGGTGTAGCTCAGTTGGTAGAGCAGCGCATTCGTAATGCGAAGGTCGAGGGTTCGACTCCTTCCACCGGCACCATCTCACAAAACCCGACGTGCAGCTCCAAAATGCTTGCGCGTGATTGCAGTTGCTCAGCCACAGGCGTGGCGAGAACCGTCCGGCGTCCTCGTCGATCCACACGCCGGCGATGACCACGCAACGGAAGTGCAGGTGGGGATTGAGGGTGAAACCGAAGGCGTCGGACAGGACGCGATACGCTAAGGGTAGATGTCGCCAACCGAAGCTGCGCTTGACCGCGTTGTACGCCCGGACTACGCTCGACTGCTTGTCTGCCGCGCGTCCCGCGCGAGGCAGTGGCAGCGCGCCCAGCGGATTGCGCCACGTTGCCGATGAGTTAATGCTATCCGGCCTATGCGACAGCTCGTTGGTGATGGCAGCGGAACTGTTCAGCGTCTGTGCGCATGCACAAAGTGCAGCGCAATCGATCCGCGGATCGGTAGCCTACGCAGCCCCGATGCCAGCGCAGAGGAAGGTCGCCGTCACCATCGCCCAATACGTCTGCGGCAACGACAAAGCATGCCCGCGACCTGCTGGTCTTGCCGCGCACAGGGACTGAAGAACGCCGTCGTATGGATCGACAATCCGCCGCCGGGGCACGCCACGCCACAACCGGGCGGCAAGGTCGAAATCGACCAGAAGGGCTGTGCTTTCATTCCACGCGTGGTGGTCGTGCAGGCCGGTGGCACCGTCGACTTTCTCAACAGTGACCGACTGTTGGCTCGCGACAACGGGCCCAGGATCGTTTTCGCGCGGCTAATGCCGCGATAATGCAGACGTGGCCGCGGACCTTGTTGCTATCTTTTCAGCCATTGCGGGCTACAATTCTCGGGCCGCATCTAAGGAAAGTCTGAACAAGTCGCCGTGAATTGTGGTCTGATTCGTCAACTGCAGACAACACGAGAGCGAGCGATGAGTCAGATGAGCTTTGGGGACGCGGAGTACGCGGGCAAGCGCAAGAAGACGCGGCGCGAAGTGTTCCTGGCCGAGATGGAGCAGGTGGTGCCGTGGAAGTCGCTGCTGGATCTGATCGAGCCGTTCTATCCGATGGCGGGCCGCGGCCGTCAGCCCTACCCGCTGGAGACGATGCTGCGGGTGCACCTGATGCAGAACTGGTTCGGGCTGAGCGACCCGGCGATGGAAGAGGCGCTCTACGAGATCACGCCGATGCGCGCGTTCGCGCGGCCTGACGCTGACCAAGCCGATTCCGGACGAGACGACGATCCTGAACTTCCGGCACCTGCTGGAGGAGAACGAGCTGGCGCCGGAGATCCTGAGGCGGGTGAACGCGCACCTGGCGCGCAAGGGTCTGCTGCTCAAGCGCGGCAGCATCGTGGACGCGACGATCATCGCGGCGCCGAGTTCGACCAAGAACGCGGAGGGCGAGCGCGATCCGGAGATGCACCAGACCAAGAAGGGCAACCAGTGGCACTTCGGGATGAAGGCGCACATCGGCGTGGATGCCGACTCGGGGCTGGTGCACACGGTGACGACCACGGCCGGCCAACGAGGCCGATGTCGAGCAGGTCGAGGAGCTGCTGCACGGCAAGGAAGAAGTGGTGCATGCCGACGCCGGCTACACCGGCGCGGACAAGCGCGTGGAGCGCAAGGACCTGCGCTGGCAGATCGCGGCCAAGCGCGGCAGGATCAAGGCGATGAAGGACGGTCGCGAGAAGCGCGCGCTCGAGAAGATCGAGAAGACGCAAGGCGAGCATGCGCGCGCAAGGTCGAGCATCCGTTCCGGGTGATCAAGCGCCAGTTCGGTTTGATGAAGGTGCGCTTTCGCGGCCTGGCGAAGAACACCGCGCACGTGATCACGCTGTTCGCGCTGTCGAATCTGTGGATGGCGCGACGGCGGTTGTTGGCGATGACGGGATAGTTGCGTCCGCAGCAGTCGAAAAGGCGAGATCCCGAAGCGAAAGCTGGGTCGCGAGACCCAAAAACCGCGATTCAAGCACCGACGTCGCCAGCGAGAGCGGGCGAGCGACCCACCAATCGGCCGTTGAGCAGCTTGATCAGACCTTCCCCTAAAGTGTATTGCCCTACTTCAACAACACGTTCGCGTCGGGCGGGTGGTCCACTTCTGTCAATGTAAGCGTTCGCGTCCGGCGTCGATTTCACAAAATTGATAATATCGTCGCTGCTCAAGTATTCGCGCGGCGGCGCCACAAACCCTTCATAGCGATACACGATCCAATACGCGGGATATTGTCTTCGTACGCGTTAAAGAAGGTTTCGCTGGAAGTGGTTTCGAACGGAGCTACCGCTGTCCGCGTTGACGCACTGAAGGGATACCGGCTGCTTCGATGACCTTGCGCAAGTAGATCTTTTGGAGCGTGCCGACATCTAGTGGGGCGAGATTCGAGTGACCGATCACTACAACTCCTCAATAGCCTCTGCTTCGCTCGCCACACACATCAGTACGAGGAACAGTGTTCGGATGTTTGCCTTGAACACGGGCGCGCTCATCAGAACACGAAACTGTAAGATAGCGAGAACACGTTGATGCTTTGATCACGAATGTTGCTTCCAGGCGGTGCGTCGACCAGGGTCGACATCTGGCCAATATGCACCCGCAGATACTCGGCCTTGATTTTGTTGGTTGCAGAGATCGAGTACGAGGTTCCAACGGCCCAGGAATTCTGATCCCAGGCGAAGAGACCGTCCGCGCCGACGCGTTGCGAGGCATTAATCAGCGCGGCGTCAGGAATGAAATTGGGAACCGTCTTGTAGTTGACAGCGTTGTAGAAATTGCGAGGGCCTGGCGCGGACCGCAGGAACGCGTATGACGACATGAGGGCGTCCACTTGTCGACACGCTTGAGCAGGGACGCATAGCCGCGCGTAGAAGCGAAAGAGATGTCATTCGGGAGGAACGTGCGTGCGAATTCGCTTACTACGCGGAAATCGGAGCCAAGCTCAACATCTGCCCCGAGAGTAATGACCGTGCCGGTGTCGCTGGCGGTTCTTGGTATTCCAGGGCCTGGGAGCATTGGGTTAACTTGATAATAGCCAATGCCGGGATTCAGCATCACGAACGGGTAGGTCGTCGGCAGCAGAGCCCCATCTCGCAGCTTGCCGACGCCGCGGTGGACACCGATGCGATAGGTATCCTCTTTCCGCTTGTACGATAGGACGAGCCCTTCGCCCGTGACATCCTCTTGCTTAAAGATTGCACCTGAATGCTGCACTAGCGGAATGCTGTCGCGTATCCAAAAGCGGTAGTCGGTGGTTCCCTGGCCCCAGTAGCCATCAAGGGAAAGGTCGCCACCTTCCATTACCCAGTTCTTGCTGAACGAAAGGCCAGTCAGGTCATTGGCCGAGATGATCGAATACATCTCCGTCGGTAGACGTGCAAAATCATAAGTGACCCCGACATCGATGGTCTCCGAATAGAGGTAGAAGGGAATGAGTTGCTTTCCTGCGCGAATCAGCCAATCGTTGGTCGGGCGATAGGACAAGAACGCCCATGAGACCGTGCCGGCGTAGCTGTTGTCGTTGGTTGCATCGGGGGCCACTTTTGCCTGCACCGTGGCTCCGAACTGGTTGGTAAACCGGGCATCGACCTGCATACCGGCGAGCGAATCGCGCCTTAAGGTGCCACTCTTGTCGATGAAGCGCTCATACGCGTAGGGCTGGTCGGAGCGCGCGTAGCCCAGCGTGCCGAATGCCGAAACCGAGAAATCAGCCGCCGCTACTGGGCGTGCAGCCAGATTCATCAAGACCGCCAGCAACAGTGCCATCCAGAGGATTCCCCAGAGCGATCCGGCGACGAGTCTTGGGTGCTCCACCAAGTCCTCAGTCATTTGATGCAGCGGTCGCACGAGCGTCACCCGAGAGAAGCACGAGCACTTTGAGAAAATGTGCCAAAGGATTGCATAGCGTGCATCTTTTTTGACACTGCCGCATCATTTTATCGCTTGAGAGCCAGGGCTTGGCCGCTCTTCTGCGGAATCGCCGGGCAACAGACTCAACGCAGTGTCGAATTCAAAAGTAGCAAGCGCCAACGATATGCGTTGGACCAGGTGAGACGGCAGGTAGCGGGCGATCTCCTCCTGCTTGGACTCCCACAGTTCTTTCGCTTCGACGTCTCCTTCCTGCAGCAGCTTACGAAAGCGAGCAAACCAATCGGAACGCGCAGCGATGGAATCGGTAACGGGCAGCGCGCCATTCGTTGCGCAAATCCCATTGAACCGCAGATCCACACGTTCCTCAATGGCAAAGTGGACGCGGAGTGCGGAAACCAATGGCGTAACGCATTCGCTAGTTCGTGCCAAATTACCTCGCGCCCCGGCGATGTCATGGGCGCGCGCCGTATTTTCCAATGCCGCGGCCCAAGGTAGAACTTCGTTCGCGCCTATGCTCGCGGCAAGGCCCCTCAACGTGTGAGCATGCCGTGCCGCATCGTCCCAACGGCCGGCGGCTAGCAAGGACTCGACGGTCGTTTGGATTTCCGCGAAGTCACGCGCAAACGCTTGTAGCAGCTGCGAGTATAAGGAGAACTTGCCGCCAGCGTGGCGTAGTCCGACGCGCACATCCAAGCCGACGATTGACGGTAGGATCGAAGCGTCGGTGTGCACCGCCGGGGCGGCAGGCACCTTTGGCGAGGTTGTCGGGCCGGGGCGCGCGGCGGCGCCCGGCGTGCTGAACCGTGCCAGCATGGCATAAAGCATCTCGGGATCGATCGGCTTACTGACGTGCCCATTCATGCCGAGAACCTGGCAACGCTCGCGTTCGTCCGCCATTGCGTGTGCAGTCATCGCGACGATCGGCAGATTCACGTAGCGGGAATCAAGGCGTAAAAGGCGCGTCGCCTCGTAACCGTCCATCACCGGCATCTGAAGGTCCATAAACACGACCGAGTAATATGTCGGGGAATGGAAATTTATGCGTTCGATCGCCTCCTGTCCATTGTTAGCGATATCCACTGTCACGCACCTGCTTTCAAGAAGCTCGATAGCAAGCTGCTGGTTGATTGGATTGTCTTCGACCACCAATACCCGCGGCCCAGCCTGATCGATGGTCGTCGCCGCGTGCTCCTCGAGCGGGGGGCTGACCACTTCTTTCCCTGCCAACAACTTGACCAGGCTACGCAGCGATTCGGGGAGCACGGGCTTGGGCAGGAAGTGTCGGGCGCCGAGTTCCTCTGCCTTGCGGTGCATGTTCTCCGAATCATAGGCGGAGACGATGACTGGCACCGGCTTTTTCGGACCGGCGCGCGCGATGAGCGCCTTCAACACGTCCTCACCGTTGAGGCGTGGCATCACCCAATCGACCAACAGCAGATCGTAGGGGCGCCCATCGTGCTCCGCACGTTCGATCGTCGCGAGGGCAGTGTCGCCGTCATCGGCACTATCGATCCCTCCAGGAAAGGTAGCGCCAACGCCCAGTGCACCCAGCAAGTCGGTTAGCGCGAGACGGGCAACGAGCTGATCGTCGACTACCAGCACTCGTATTGAATCCGCCTGAGCCAAGGGTGGTGAGGGTGGCGCAGGTGGTTTGGTCAAAGAAAAGCGCGCCGTAAAGATAAAATGTGAGCCCTCACCCGGAGAACTTTCGGCCCAAATCCTTCCACTCATCAATTCGACGATTTTCTTGGAAATGGTGAGACCAAGACCGGTGCCGCCGTACTTGCGTGTGGTGGAACCGTCTGCCTGTGTAAATTCCTGAAACAATCGACCGATCTCATCGTTTGTCATGCCGATGCCGGTGTCTGACACCGTGAAGCGCAACATCTGGGTGTCCGCATCGCGGTTTTCGACACCGATCGTGAGCTTGACATAGCCGCGGTGCGTGAACTTCACGGCGTTCGACAAAAGATTAGTGAGAACTTGACCGAGACGCAATCCGTCACCCATGAGCGCACCGCTTTCTCCAAGCAGTTGCGGCTCGACCACATCGAACAGCAATTCAATGTCTTTTTCATGAGCGCGTTGTCGAAGCAGTGAGAGCGAATTGCCTGCGACATCCTCGACGCGGAATCGCCCCACTTCGAGTTCGAGCTTGCCGGCTTCCACCTTTGAGAAGTCAAGGATGTCGTTGATGACGCCGACCAGCGACCTTGCCGCGTCATGGATCTTGCCCACATACTCTTGCTGCCGCGCCGTTAAGTCGGTTTTTAATGTCAGATAGGCCATCCCGAGTATCGCGTTCATCGGCGTTCGGATCTCATGGCTCATATTGGCGAGGAACATCGACTTGGCATGAGTCGCATCCTCCGCCTGCTTCCGGGCCACTTCGAGTTCCTTCTGTACGATGTGGCGACGGCCGATGTCATCGTTTATCGCCTGCGCCATGGAGTCAAAAGTGCGCCCCAGCGTGGTCAGTTCATCAACTCCGCGAAGCTCTCCTATTCGCGCCGTATAATCGGCTGAAGCGAGCATATCCGCGGCTTTTCCAAGGTGGTGAATCGGTATCAGTACCTGCCGCCGAATAACACGCAGCGCCAGCAAAACCATCACGATGGTCACCCCCATGCTGATCAGAGATAGCAGGATCCAGCGTTCGACCATCCTTCGCGCGGCATCGACTTCGGCATTGGTGCGACGATCAGTCATGGTCACCAACTCGTCGACCGCCGTCGATAAATCAGCCGTAAGGGTACTATATGCGTCACCGTTGACCAGCTTGGTGGCAAGGTCAAGGCGAGGCGGGGCATCGGGCACGATTTTTTGGGTCTCTGGGTTGTAAAGACCCTGTGTTTCATTAAATGCAATCTGCTCGATCTTTTCCATTGCCGCAGTGACGGCAAGAACCCGTTTCAACGCACGCAACTCGTCTTCGCTGAAACCTTCCGATCTCATAAGATCCTCGATCGAGTGCTTGATTCCCTCCTTTGGGAAGTTGACTGTGAGGCGCCCAGCAATCACGTCGTCCCAGTAGGTCCTCGGGTTGAAATTCTGCGGCGCCGGCTTTTCCCCTTGGCGAACTTTCAGAATGTCGTAGTAGTAGAACAGGTAGCGCGATTCGCCGGTGGCTGCGTACGCACGAACCAATCTCGCAAGCTGCTCAGTCTCCTGATACAACTCGTTCGCAAGTTCCAGCGCGCTCTGCCGATGCCCCTGCGCGGCAATAACGGTGTCATAGGACTGCTTGATCAGGACCAGAAGCATGGCGTTCGCAGCGAGCGCGAATAGCACAAGCGGGAAGAACCACGACGATGCTCTACTCAGTCGCACGCGTTCGCGTTCGCTAGGTCGGTGGCCGGCCCGGCGCCTCGATATAGCTGTGCACCGCGTAGGCCATCACTAGACGACTGAATCCCTTGAGGGAAAGCTCGCCGATCGGGTCCGTCTTAGCGAAATCCGAGACCAGTCCTTGTACGCGCTGTGATATCAGGATCTGCCCACCCGCAGCCTCGCCGCACAACCGTGCGGCAAGATTGGTAACGGTCCCGATCGCCCCATAATCGCGGCGTCCCTCGAACCCGATGGCACCGATTGTTGCGTATCCCTGCGCTATGCCGATTCCCATGGCAAGGTCATAACCGCGCTCGTGCCATCCGTTTGCCAGCGTCGCAAAGCACTCTTGCATGGCAATTGCCATTTTCACGGCCTTGGCCGCAAGGTTGTCGACCTGTTCTGGATCATTGAAAAAGACCATTATGCCGTCGCCCGCGAAGCGCTCGAGTGTGCCGCGATGCGCCATGATCAACTGGCCCATCGCTTCGTGATACTCGCCGATGACGCCCATCACGTCTTCGGGGTCCGATCTTTCTGTGAACGCAGTAAAGCCGCGCAAATCGAGGAACACAACTGCGATTTCGCGGCGGTGACTCTTCAACGGATCTTCCGCAGAACCTGATAACAGGAGGTCCACTACCGACGGCGAAAAGAACCGCTTCAGGCGTCCCAGACGATCGACTTGGCTGACTCCTTCCGCCACGCGTTGTTCCAAAGTGTGATTCCATTTCGCGAGTTCAGATGCTTGCACCTCGAGCTTGGCAATCATGCTTTTCATGTCTCGGGCCTGGTCGTACAACGCGAGATGGGTCTTGATCCGCGCCTTCATGATCGGCACGCTTATCGGCTTGGTGACGTAGTCTGCCCCTCCCAACTCCAGCCCTTTGGTTTCGTCCTCGACCTCGTTCATTGCCGTCACGAAGATGATCGGAATGTCGCTCGTTGCCGAGTTTGCCTTGAGGCGTCGGCACACTTCATACCCATCCATACCGGGCATCATGACGTCGAGCAGAATCAGATCCGGAGAGGGACCGAAACACGCGAGCTTCAAAGCCTTCTCGCCATTGACCGCGGCCTTGGTACGATAATCGGACTTCAAAGCATCGCTCAGCAGAGTGAGATTGCCTGGCGTGTCATCTACGATGAGAATTGTGGGCTTTCCGCCCACGGCAGTCATGGAACTCAAGCTCCGCGTGTTAGACACAGTGCCACCGTCCACTGACGCCTCGCGCGGCACCAATTCGGTCTTCACGCTACCCGATTCCTCTGTCGCATCCCTTAGATGGAACCGTAGCGCTTTGACCAAGAGGTCAACATCGGAGCGCCAGCGAGCATGGGTCAGTTCAACCCCGTTGCGATAGGCCAGCTCCGTGAGATCCTTGGGTAGTTGTTCCCGCCCGCGGCATTTGCCCCCCATGCACCAATACAGGAATGACCGGAATGTCTCGCTTCAGTGCAGAAGCGGTTTCGAGGCGAACGATATCCGAAGGGTCATCGAGGCGACGTCGGCCAGCATCATCCTTAGCATCGACCCAGTCTTTGCCGATCATGGCAAGCACGACGCCACAAGATGCCACGTTCTGATCGATCGCCTTGCGAAAGTCGCGTCCCGGCGCGATGCCCGCGACATCCATGAATACCTTGTCGGGGCCGAATTGGGCAGCCAGATCGTCGAACAAACGCCCCGCCTCACCTGCGGAGTTGTCCCTCCGGTAGCTAATGAAAATCCCACGCACGCGAGTCTCCTTGCGCTATCGGGGTAGGGACAGATTCATTCTACTGGCGTCAGAATTAGCCGTCAGCCCGGGGCTGCGTGACCTCTGAAGCGATGTGTAACGCGCTTAAACTTTTCTGGAACGTATTTTGACGTTCAGGAGCGCCGACCTTTCACGAAAGCGGCCAAATCCGACGGGATCCAAGGACAGGCAACGATGGGATACCGAACCAAACGCTGAGCCAGGCGACCGGAGATTTGAATTTGCACTGCATCGCGAACGAGACCGTTATGCCCCTCTGCAAGTGGCAACGCCACCGATCGACAGCTTCTGGGCGTTGCCCCTACACAACACCAAACTATTCCTTCGCGCCAAAATTAATTTTGGGTGGTCGCTCATACGAGCAAATCGGCGGTTCCTGGCGGCAACAAGTTCATCCCAGCATTGTCGATAGAACGTTCTAACTGGTGCCGACTGGAACGCTGAGACGAGCGAGGCCGTGCGAATGTAGCGGCACGCGCCGTCGCCGGTCACCAAGCGCAATTGGCCAAACACGCAGGTGAGCAAACGCAGCCGATGCGAGCAACCACAATCACGCCCCATCATGCAGCGACCCATTGCCATTGCACGTCCGCGAGGGGCGCCTGCCTGCCGTATCGGGTGAAGTCTCTGGCCGCGGCCTCGGCACCTCATCGCTACGCCGATCAGCTCGCGCGTATCGATCGCGCGTATTATACTACTCCGCAAGCACGGTCGGGTAAAATGACTTTAATTGCGTCCCGCCAGCACCGTCTCAGCGCCTTGGCGAGCGCCAGACACACACGAAGGGAGGCGACCATGTATCGCGCTTGGGCTCTCGTTTTGTCCGTGTGTCTGTCTGGGTGCGGGCTTTCCTCGTCGATCATTAAATCGGAGGCGATGTCCTACGACGACACCATCGAGGACGCAACGAACAAGCTGCTTGTACTCAACATCCTGCGTGCGCGAGACAAAGCTCCGTTGCATTTCGCCGATATTCCCCTGATTCACGAATCAATCCAGCAAACGGCGTCCTTGCAAGCTGTTTTCCCGTTCGGCGTTCCCCGCACATCGACGCTTCGCGATACTGCGACGGCTGTCGTGGGCGTTCAAACGACACCGAGCTTCGATGTTGTTCACCTCGACGCGAAAGACTTTGTAACTGGGATTGCGTCACCAATCGATCCCAAGTTCGTCAAATATTGGCTGGATCGCGGGCTCGATCGGCGTATCGTTCTTCTTCTGTTTTTTTCCGCCGCAGAGATCGTCGAAACGAATGCAAAAGGCCAGACAACCACTATACGGATAATGAATGATCCGCGGGCTGCGATAGACGTCATAAGGCAATCTTCGTTTGGCAATTCCGCCGATGCGCGCGCCGAACTGAGATGCGACAACGAATCGGATTTCCAGCGCTATCTCAAGCTTATCAATTCGCTAAAGACATTCTTCGCCAACTCGTATACGGAGCGCCGACTCCTTGCGGAAAACATTTCCGTAAACGACATCAAGGATTTGGAAGTTATTGCGGAGTCTGATCCGACAAAGTTTCAGTGGACCAGCAAGGGCGGCACGTATGATCTCTATGCCGTATCCGGCAATCAGCAGATAGCATTGTGCATTGCCGACTCCGGTGGCGTCTTACTTGTGGATGCGGGTACGAGCACCCTGGGTGACAAAAGAGGCTGCTATCAATCGGTCGTGGATGTTACGGGAGATTCAAGTCAATCCGCCTCAAGCGGAATGCCAGCGCCGTACAAGGGCTCGCCTACTCCAACGCAGCCCTCCAGCTACTGCGCGCAATACAACCGATTTATCGATTCGGGCAACGCAGAACGACCTTCGGACAAGCCCGCTGCGGAATTGCGACTCCAAACTCGGTCGGTCGGAGAGATCATTCAGTTTCTGGGAGATCTGCTTGAATATCAGGATGAGATGGCGAAATATCGTCGCGAACATCCAGAAATAATATTTCGCCTCAACGATCCCGTCACGTTTGGATACTGTTCTGACGAACAAACAACTGGGTGCGATGATGTTTTTTTCAATCTTCGCCGCGATTCGTGCGATGCGCGCTTCACGGTCACCTACAGACGCAAACAGTATTCTGTTGCCAACTATAATTCGCTCACCGCCACGGCGCAGCAGGAATTTTCGTGTCCTCCCAGCGAGGCACCCCAATTAGACACGAAAGTACCCTCGAAGGATCATACCCTCGAGCTTCTGTCGATCGTAAATCAGCTAGTCGATTTGCAGAAATCTGCCTCCGACATACGCGCGACGCCGTACGTCCAAGTCCTTCCCTTAGCGCGGCATTCTCGGCAACTGAGGCATTGGAGGTCGGCCTGGGCCCGACTGCAAACCGCCACAATTCGATGACCAAAGTCCGTACATTGAGTCATGTTTGAAACTGACGTGGGTCAATCGACGCTTCCTGTCGTGGTCGGATTGCGATGCGACGTGGAACTGACAAAGATCGAAGCAGCGCAGGTCGTATTACTCGTTGAAGGTGAGGTACGTTCGCTCAGGAGCCTCTACCCGAATTCGACCGTCATGCTTGTGACAACTGTGAGTGATGCGCTTTTAAAGGCGACACTAGCGGTGGCGGTGATCCAAGGAATCGTAGTTCTTGATTTAAGGTCGTCGATGCGCGGAGGTACGACGGACGAGGCCATAATAGCTGAGTCAGTTGAACACCGCGGCAGCACCGGGTCTCCACCTGGATCTTTATCGAATATCCAGCGATTGCTTGCGCAATGCTGCCATCTTGTAATCGACGTGTCACGTTCGCACGGTCCCTGTTATTCCGCAAAGAACGTGCAACTGGTTTCGCTAGACGAGGCGGTTGACCTCGATCTTGCCGATGGAGCGCAGCTCATTCGTCGTGGTACTGTATAGCGGCACGGGAAGCGAGCCTTGCGTGGTGTCAAGGATCGCATCTTACGTTGCGCGACCCCCCGGGACAGCAAATAAAGCCCCGTCGAACAAGAGCTTGGAAAGAATCGATCTGTTCAATCGTGACGCCGTGAATGCCGCGAAAAAGCTCGCGACGACGATTTCCAGGTGCGCTGAGCAACTCTCAACCTCTCGGATCGTCGAAGTCAATCCCGGTATCACGAGGCTACGCGACGTTTTTGCTTCTGCGGATGCGCTCGCATTGAAGTATCAGAGGGAAGTGCGCTTGACAATCCGACTTATTTTTTCGACTGCATCCGCAGCGGCGGTCTGCTACGCCATTTTTCTTATCTTCCACTTTGGTAACTTCGTCCTAGGCCCGTACCTATTGCTCCTGCTGATCGCTTACATCATTTACTATGTCGCAAAAGTGAAAGAAATTGATGACCGGTACGTCGATTACCGAGCGCTGGCCGAAGGTATTCGCGTCCAATTTTTTTGGGCGGCTTGCGGTATCCAGAGAAACGCCTCCGACTACTATCTGCGCAAGCAGCAGGGCAACCTAGACTGGATTCGACAGGCCATGCGAATATTGACGTTTGCGCATTGTTCGGCGCCACGCGCCGGAGGAATGGGATCGATTGAGCCATACGAGATCGTTGAACACTGGATATCGAATCAAAAGGGATATTTTGGTCGCATGCTTGCAGGGGCCAAACGTGCCGAAGCAAGCGCACACCTCATGGTTCGAGTGGTATTTCTGCTCGGCGTTTGCGCTACGTTAGCGGTCTTTTTCCAATCCGCACCCCATGGGCTGGGTCCGTACGTTAAGGCGGTTAGCTTCATGAGTTTCCTATGCCCCGCGATTGCGGCGGCTATCGTCGGATTCGCCAACAAGTCTGGTTTCCTATACGAAGCAAAACATTACTCAAGGATGCTCGCCGTTTACTCGAGGGCCGAAGCCAAACTGCCTGGCTGCACTGCGGACTCCGTGAGGCGATTAGCAAGTGCGCTTGGAGAGGAGGCACTGTATGAGAACGGAGAGTGGGCGCTATTTCGCCGAGAGCGCGCGATCGACGAGCCGGCAAGCCCGTTTAAGAAACCGTGGTAAGAAGTCATGTAATTTGTATCGACATGAGTCGCATGCTGCTGCAAAGGAACGTCTGAACAAGTCCGTCTGATTGTGGTTAGATCGTCGGACGCTGATCAGCGAGGCGAGCGATGAATCATATGACATTCGGGGATGCGGACTACGCCGGCAAGCGGAAGCAGACGCGACGTGAAGTGTTTCTCGAAGAGATCGAGCAGGTGATTCCGTGGTCGTCGCTGCTGAACCTGATCGAGCCGTTCTATCCGCTCGCCGGAGGTGGTCGACATCCCTACCCACTGGAGTTGCTTCTGCCGGCACTGTTTCGCCATCCCACTGGTCACCATTCACGCCGCGCGCAAGTCCGCAGCCTCTGGCGTGCTTCCAGCGCAGATCGGCCCCGGCGGCGCCTGTCGCAGCGGCAGGCGAACGGTGACGCGAGTTCCACGACCCAATTCGCTCTCGACGTCGATACGGCCGCCGTGCTTGCGCACGATCGAGTTGGCGATTGCGAGGCCCAGCCCCGCGCCCTGCCCAACGGGCCGGGTCGTGAAAAACGGCTCGAACAGCCGCCCGAGATTCACCGGAGCAATACCGCAACCGGTGTCGTCGATCGAAACCCAGGCCGTCGATTCATCGGCGCCGGTCTCGAGGGTGATGATCCCCTTGCCCTCGATGGCCTGGCTTGCGTTGATGAGCAGGGTCAGGAACACCTGCGCCAACCGTGACGGCATGCATTCGACCACGGGCTGTTCACCGTAGCAGCGGACGAGCTTCGCCTTGTGCCTGATCTCGTGACGTACGAGGTCAAGCGTGGTATCGAGCGTGCGGTGGAGGTCGACGGTTTCCCAATCGATCCCGGCGGCGGCGCGCGCATTCGCGAGCGCGTCAAAGCTCGACCGCAGGGAGCCGGCCGGAATGTCTGAAGAGGCACCGACGATGTCCGAAGCGCCGACCTCCATCGGTTCCGTCGCGGCGGAGGGCTCGGGTACCACCGCCTGGACCCTCGCATCTTCGAGCAGCGCATATATCCGCTGCATCGTCGCGCTCAACGTCGACAACTCGAGGATGCGGCTCTCGCGCTCCACAATCGCGCCGTGATTGGCAACCACAAGCGCAACGAGTCGAACCAGCGTCTCGCCGCGCTCGAGGTCGTCGCGAGTGTAGCGCGGATGGCTGCCGGCGCGGGTCACGGCGAGGGCGCCGACGGTGCGTCCGGCGGCGACCAGTGGCCAGCACATCGCCGAATGGGCCGATCTTCGACCTACGGCGTGCAGCGGGAGCGGCAAACCGGTCTCGGCCGCATCGCCGTTCACCAGCAGTGGCTGCCTGGTGGCAATGACGTGGCCGTAGACCCCCATTGCTCGCGGCAGCGGGGTTCCAATCCGTCCTGGCAGTAAATCCGTGCCCGCCGCCAGCTCGAGTTCGTCGGCGGCACCTTCGACCATCAGTGCGAGCGATCCGCTGTCGGCGTCGAATCCGCTTACCACATGCTCGACAATCTGCTGCAGTGTCTGTTGCGGATGCGCGCCATGGGCGGCCTGCTGGCCAAGCGCGCACAGCGCTTCGATCCAGACGACATCATCGGCGTGTGCGCTCGGCATGGCAATGCTACGTTGAGCAAGTCGCATGCCACGCGTGGAATGCGCCGACGTGCGAGGAAAGGCTGCGCGCCACGCGCCGTGGCCACGCATTGTGTCCAACAGGTCGAGACCGTCAGTCGGCGGCCGCCGATGCAGCGATCTCCGCGACCCAGCGCGAGGTGAGCTTCTCCTGCACCGAGTTCTGATTCAGCCGCGCTTCGAGCGCAGGGAAATCGACGTGGTCCAGCGGCTGGTCCTGGCTGAAGCAGGAGAACACGTAGCTCGTCCTGCCGGTCAGTGGATCGCGCTGTGGCTGGAGACACTGCGCGCAGATCTCCTTCATCATGCATTGCATCGGGGAGTTGATCGATCCCAGCGCGACGTGGTCCGGCGCCAGGTACGGCGCCAGCACGCTGTGGCGCGCAGCGGCGACGGCGGCCATCATCCGATCGGATCCGATCGCGATGATCCGGCTGCAGGATGCAAGCGGGATCGACTGTGGACCGAGCGCGCCGCTCGCCCAGGCGCGCATCGCGCCGACGATGTTACCGACATAAGTGTGATCCTGCTTGCGCCTCGGGGTGAATCCCGGTCCTTCGTCGCAGCACCAGACGACGACGTCGGCCGCGGCCTCGATTTCCTCGACCTTGTAGCGATCGGCGAGCCGACGGTAACCGGCGAAGTACAGCACCCTCGACCCGGCTTCGCGATACGCCCGGCCGATCGAGAACAGCACGGCATTGCCCAGGCCCCCGCCGGCCAGCGCGACGGTCCGGTCGGCCTCGATCTCGGTCGGCGTACCGGTCGGTCCCATCAGCACGATGGGCTCTCCGGGCTCGAGCCGCGCGCAGAGATTCGACGATCCACCCATCTCCAGTACGATCACCGACACCAGCCCGCGGTCGCGGTCGACCCAGGCACCGGTCAGCGCGAGGCCCTCAATCGCGAGCTGGGTGCCTCCGGTTCGGCGCGCCAGCGACGCGTAGTTCTGCAGCCGGTAGAACTGTCCCGGACGGAAGCGCCGGGCCGCGGCCGGTGCGTGCACGACGACCTCGACGATGGTCGGTGTGAGGCGAACGACGCGCTCGACCCGCGCGCGCAACGTGTCGTCGAGATCGGCGAAGAACGCCGCGTCGGCGCGGGTATCGGCAGGAGTGATGCGCGCGAGCATGCGGCTCACCACCGGATAGCCGCGCTTGGCGCTCGCCATCGCCTTGACGACATTGCCGTGGAACGACGGGTGCAGGTCGCCGAAGAAGCTCGTCGCGCGGCCGTCGGGGCGAATCCCCGTCAGCACCGCCGCCCGTGCCGGCTTGGCGAGGCCCGGCTGCGGCCGTTCGATCGAGCCGTCCTCGTGGCGCAATTCGAAGTATTTGCCGTCAAGGCTGAAGTTCGCGGGATCCTCGCGCGCCAACACGGTGTTGGGCTGGGTCCCCGCCGCGATCAGCACCGTACGCGCGGGCAACAGCGTGCGTGCATGCTCGTGCCAGCGTCCGTCGGGGTCGCGCTGTTGCTGTGAGACGGTGACACCGATCGCATGTCCCGCCTCGTCGACCTCGATGGCGAGTGGCGTCAGGCCTTCGGCGAAGCGGATGCCTTCCTCCAGCGCCTTTTCGACCTCCTCGTGATTGAGCGTGTAGGCCGGACTGTCGATCAGGCGCTTGCGATAGGCGATGGTCGCGCCGCCCCACGCATGCAGCAACTCGATGATCGCCGGCGCGCGACCCGCGGCTGTGGCCAGCACCCGTTCAACGCGTAACGCTCGCGCGTGCGACAGGAACTCTTCGGCGATCAGGCGCTCGTGAACGTTCCACGCGGATTCGACTGCGGCGCGGCCGCTAGCCGCCACCAGCGCTTCGTAGCGCGCGAGAAACTTCTCGACCTGAACCGGATAGTAGGCAAGCGCTTCGGTCGCCGTGTCGATGGCGGTCAATCCGCCCCCGATGACGACGACCGGCAGGCGAATCTGCATGTTGGCGATCGAGTCGGCCTTCGCCGCACCGGTCAACTGCAGCGCCATCAGGAAATCCGACGCGGTGCGCACGCCATGGGCCAGCCCCTGCGGCAGGTCGAGCACCGTCGGCCGCCCTGCGCCCGCGGCCAGCGCGACATGGTCGAAGCCCAGTCGAAAGGCCTCGTCGGTGTCGAGCGTCCCCCCGAAACGGACGCCGCCATAGAGCCGATAGCCCGCGCGACGCTCGAGCAGCAGCCGCACGACCTTCAGGAAGTTCTTGTCCCAGCGCACGGTAATCCCGTATTCGGCAACACCGCCGAAACCGGCCGTCTGGCGAGTGTCCAGCGATTCGGTCAAGGTCGCGAAATCCTCGATCGGCGTGAACGCTGCGCGGGCGCCGTCGACGTGAACCCCAGAGAGCTCGGATGCAAGAGGCTCGATTTTCAAGCCGTCGATCGCCACGACAGTGTGCCCGTCGTTCAGCAGGTGATGCGCGAGGGTGAAGCCCGCCGGGCCCTGTCCGACCACCAGCACACGCTTCCCGGTCGCCGGAAGCGGCAACGGCCGCCGCAGGTCGAGCGGATTCCAGCGCGTCAGCAGCGAATAGATCTCGAATCCCCAGGGGAGCGCGAGCACGTCCTTCAGCACCCGCGTCTCGGACTGCGGGATGTCGACCGGCTCCTGTTTCTGGAAGATGCAGGACTTCATGCAGTCGTTGCAGATGCGGTGCCCGGTCGCCGCGACCATCGGGTTGTCGATGCAGATCATCGCCAGCGCAGCGAGCGCCCAGCCTTCGGCGCGCAGCACGTTGAACTCCGAGATCCGCTCTTCGAGCGGGCAGCCGGCGAGCGGAACGCCGAAGGCGGAGCGCTTGAAGCGATCGGCGGCATCGCCCGCGCCGGTCGCGGAATTGCGGCCGGCCGCGGCAACCGGCGAGGACCGTCTTTCGACGAGTCCGTGCGCACAGGAATCCCTGCCCTGCGCGTGGCAGCCGATGCAGTAATGCGCCTGGTCGAGCGCGGCGGCGAAATCGGCCCCCGGGTCGGTCAGGCGAAAGCCCTCGCGTCGGCGCAGTCCGTGCGAACGCGCGATCTCGAGCATCTCCACTCCCTGCTGCCGAGTTCCCTCGACGGGAACCAGGCGCAGCGCGTCGAGCTTGCGCGGCGCGCGAAACAGCACCCCGCCTCGGTGCGCCGCGCGCCCCTGCGTCGTATGCGTGGCCCACGCGGCATAGCGCAGCGCGAGGTCCAGCGCGGCAGCGTTCCCCGCCTCGTTCTCCTGCCAACACACCACCGCCTCTGCGAACGCCAGTTCGAAGGCCTGCACGGCGTCGTGGCGGCCGATCAACGCATCGAGCGCGGCGCGATGCCCCGCGCCGTCGAATGCCGCTGCCGCGTCAGCGGCGTAGGCATGCGTTGCCCGGCGCTGGACGAACTGGCGCTTGACTGCGTAGAGCGGTGCGAGCGCGTGATGCCGCGCCTCCAGCGCGCGCACCGCCGCGACGATGCCGAAGAGCTTGGCCAGGAAGTCCTCGAGGTGTCGGGCAACTTCAATCAGCAGCGCCGATTCGTCACTCGCCGCCAGTGCCTGCGGATCGCTGCGCGCGCAGGCGTAGCGCTGCGCAAGTTCCGGCGCAGCGGCTTCGAGATGCGCGGTGAACTGGGCGTCGATGCGCGCAGCGCCTTCCGTCGTGTAGAGGTCGCCGAACCTGAGGTCGTAGGCGAGGTCGAGCATAAGGGTGACGATATCGACCGGCCGGCACCAGGACAAGGAATATGCTGCACTAACCTAATAGCCGCCGGGGTTTTGCTAACATCGTGCCCACCCCGGATTTGTGCGTACCCGGCAGCCGCCCGCAGTCGCCTCCGATGCCCGCGACTGCCTTCATGATCGGAGCCCGAATGTCGCGTCTTGTTGCCTGCGCTGCTGTTGCGATCGCTGCGGTCATCGCCAGCGTCTCGCTTGCGCCATGCGCGCGGGCCCAGACGATCAAGCTGGGTGAGCTCAACGCCTACAAGAAATTCCCGGCGTTCCTCGAGCCTTACCGCAAGGGCATGGAACTCGCCGCCGACGAAGTGAATGCTGCGGGCGGAGTGCTCGGCCGCAGGATAGAAATCGTCTCGCGTGACGACAACGGCGACCCCGGCGACGCGGTCCGCGTTGCCGACGAGTTGATCGCGCGTGAGCACGTCACGCTGCTGATGGGGACCTTCGCGTCCAACGTCGGCCTGGCGGTGGCCGATCTCGCGCGGCAGCGCAAGACGCTGTTCATCGCCGCGGAACCGCTGACCGACAAGATCGTCTGGCAGGACGGCAATGCCTACACCTACCGGCTGCGCGCATCGACGTACATGCAGACCGCGATGCTCGTTCCCGCCGCCGTCAAGACGGGCAAGAAGCGCTGGGCAATCGTCTACCCGAATTACGAATACGGCCAGGCGGCGACCGAGACCTTCAAGCAGCAGATGATCGCGCGCGCAGGTTCAGGTCTGGAGTTCATCGAAGAGCCGGTTCCGCTCGGCAAGATCGAGGCGGGTGCGGTAGTGCAGGCCCTGATCGACGCCCATCCCGATGCGATCTTCTCGTCGTTGTTCGGCCCCGACCTCGCGCGCTTCGTCCACGAAGGAAAGCTGCGCGGCCTGCTCAAGGACCTGCCCGTGTTCGACCTGCTGGGCGGTGAGCCCGAGTATCTCGATCCGCTCAAGGACGAGGCGCCGGTCGGCTGGTATGTGACCGGCTATCCGTGGTACGCGATTACCACCCCGGCGCACCAGCGTTTCCTTACCGCCTACCAGGCGAAGTTCCACGACTATCCGCGGCTGGGCTCGGTCGTCGGCTACAGCACCGTCAAGACCGCGGCTGCGGCAATCAGGCGCGCAGGCTCGACCGAAACCTCGCGGCTCCTCGCGGCAATGCAGAACCTGCACGTCGAGACGCCTTTCGGCGCGATCGTGTTCCGCGCCATCGATCACCAGTCGACGATGGGTGCTTTCGTCGGGCGCATCGGGCTCGAGGACGGCAAGGGCGTGATGGTCGATTTCCACTACGCCGACGGCAAGGATTACCTCCCGCCCGACGACGTCGTGCGGAAATTGCGCCCGGCAGACCGCTAGGTAGCGCGCGGGCGGCGATCGCGTGTCGCTCGCGTCACTGGCCGCCCAGCTCCTGAACGGGCTTGCGTCGGCGTCGTCGCTGTTCCTGGTTGCCGCCGGCCTCACGCTGATCTTCGGCGTTACCCGCGTCGTCAATTTCGCCCATGGATCGCTGTTCATGCTGGGCGCCTACGCCACCGGGTCCGCAGTCTCTTTCCTGGCGCCGGTCTTTCCAGGCTCGTCGCTCGGATTCTGGGCCGCCGCGGCCGCAGCGGCGGTGGCAGTCGCGATCGTGGGAGCGCTGGTCGAGGTCCTGGTGCTGCGGCGTCTCTACGCCGCTCCCGAACTGCTGCAACTCACTGCAACCTTCGGAATCGTGCTGATCGTGCGCGATCTCGTGCTCTGGGGCTGGGGACCGGAGGACCGGCTGGGTCCGCGGGTGCCGGGCTGGGACGGCGCCGCGACCATCTTCGGAAACGCGGTGCCGCAATACGACTTGCTGCTGATCGCGGTCGGCCCCGTCGTGCTGGTGCTGCTGACCTGGCTGCTGCGGCGCACGCGCTTCGGCGTCATCGTCCGTGCCGCGGCTGAAAACAGGACCCTCACCGCTGCGCTCGGGATTGATTCATCGCGGCTCTACACCACGGTTTTCGCGCTCGGGGCGTTCCTCGCCGGGCTTGCCGGTGCGCTGACCCTTCCCCGCGAGCCGGCGACGCTCGGCATGGACCTCGCGGCCGTCACCGATGCGTTCGTGGTCACGGTCCTGGGCGGGCTGGGCTCGATTCCCGGGGCGTTCATCGCCGCGCTCATCATCGGCATCGCCAAGGCGTTGTGCATCGCCGTGGGTACCGTCAATGTTGCAGGCATCGAGCTGGTGCTGCCGAGCCTCACGCTGGTCATCGAGTTTGTGGTGATGGCGCTGGTGCTGCTGGTGCGTCCGGCAGGACTGCTCGGGCGGCCCGACACGTTCGGGTCGGCAGCAATGGCGGTCGATCGCGCTCCGGTCCGCCGGCCTGGTCGCGGCAGCGCGATCGCCGCGGCGATCATCGTCGGCGCGGCGCTACTCCTGCCGCTGACCGGCGACCGCTACGCACCGATTCTGGCGGCCGACATCCTGATCGCCGCGCTCTTCACCGCGAGCCTGCGCCTTTTGACCGGGACCGGCGGGATCGCGTCCTTCGGGCATGCAGCATTCTTCGGGATCGGCGCCTACGCAGCCGCGCTCGCCGCGACGCATGGTTATCCGTTTGCCGTCGCGCTGGCGCTCGCCCCGCTGGCGGGAATCGTCGCAGCGCTCGCCTTTGGTGCCGTCTGCACGCGCATCTCGGGCATCCATCTCGCGATGCTGACCCTCGCTTTCGCCCAGATCGCCTGGTCGGTCGCCCTGCAATGGGACTCGGTCACCGGCGGCTCGAACGGCATTACCGGTGTCTGGCCCCCGGGCGCGCTCGCCGATCCAGCGCATTACTACCTGCTGGTTCTCGGCGTTGTGGTGGTCGCGTCGGTGGCGCTGGCAGTCGTGTCGTTCACGCCTTTCGGTTATGCGCTGCGGGCTGCGCGCGATTCGCCGCTGCGCGCGGCGGCAACCGGCATCGACGCGCGCGCGAGGCGCCGCAAGGCCCTCGCCATTTCGGGGGCGTTCGCCGCGCTCGCCGGCGGTCTCTTCGCGTTCTCCAAGGGTGGCGTTACGCCCGAAGCGCTGTCGATCCCGCGCTCGGTCGACGCATTGGTGATGATGTTGCTCGGCGGACAGAACGCACTGTTCGGTCCGCTGCTGGGCGCCACCGCGTTCACCTGGCTGCAGGACACGCTTGCGCGAAGCACCGAGTACTGGCGCGCCTGGATGGGCCTTGGCATCGTGCTGATCGTCAGCCTCTTCCCGCGGGGCATTGCCGGACTCGACCGCTTCGGGCGGCGGTGGCGGCTGGTGTCGAAGTGACATGGAAGCGTCACCGACTTCACCGGGCACACCGCTGCTCGAGGTGAGCGCGCTCACCAAGGCCTTCGGCGGCGTCCACGCATTGCGCGAAGTCACCTTCGAGCTGGCGGCAGGTGAAGTGGTCGCGCTGATCGGACCCAACGGCGCCGGCAAGACCACCTGCTTCAACTTGATCCATGGCGAACTCGCCCCCGACGCCGGCGACGTCGCCGTCGACGGCAGATCGATCAGCGGCCTTCGCCCAGACGCAATTGCGCGCCGCGGCGTCGGGCGTACGTTCCAGGTCGCCGCGACGTTCGCGTCGATGACCGTGCGCGAGAGCGTGGCCCTGGCGCTCGCTGCACGCGACGGGCATGACGGCGCCGCGGCCGCGCCCATGCTGCGCCTGCATTCGCAGCGCTGCGATGCGCTGCTGCAGGGTCTAGGTATCGCCGCGCTCGCCGGCATCCATTGCGGCGCGCTTGCGTATGGCGATGCCAAGCGGGTCGAGCTTGCCCTGGCGCTCGCCGGCACGCCCCGCGTGTTGCTGATGGACGAGCCGACGGCAGGGCTGGCGTCGGCCAGCCGGCGCGAGTTGATGGGCCACGCGCTCGCCCGTGCGCGCCGCCACGGCGTTGCGGTGCTGTTCACCGAGCACGACATGGACGTCGTATTCGGATTCGCGCAGCGTGTCATTGTGCTCGATCGCGGCGTGATCATCGCTTCGGGAACGCCGGAGGCGATCCGCGCCAATCCCGCGGTGCAGGCGGCCTATCTCGGCGGCGCGGGTTGACACGACGAGGCACCTGTCTATATTGATAGCAGTGCAGAATCGGATGCCGATGCCGCTGCCCTTCGACTACGAACCCCTGACCCCGACGGCATTCCTGCACCGTGCGGCGCAGGTGTTCGGTGATCGCATTGGCGTGGTCGACGGCGACCGGCGCTACACTTGGGCCGAATTCGACCTCTACTGCGCGCGCTTCGCCGGCGCGCTGCGTGCCGCCGGGGTCGCGCCGGGCGAGCGCGTCGCGCTCCTCGCACCGAACTCCCACATTCTTCTCGCGGCCCATCACGCGGTGCCACTCGCCGGGGCCGTGCTGGTCGCGCTGAATACGCGGATCACGCCCACCGATATTGCGTACATCCTCGAGCATGCGGACGCGTCGCTGCTGATCTGCGACCACACGCTGTTCGACGCGGCCCGCGAAGCCGCGGCGATGGCTTCGGGACGCGTTCCCGTGTGGCGCGCGGGCGGGGAAGCCGACGAGGTCGAAGCGCAGATCGCCGACGCGCTGCCCATCAGGCATCGGGTGGACGACGAGCGCACGCTCCTCGCGATCGACTACACCAGCGGCACGACCGGCAAAGCCAAGGGCGTCATGTATCACCATCGCGGCGCCTACCTGCAGGCACTGGCGATGGCAATGCACATGGGACTCGACGGCGATTCGGTCTACCTGTGGACGCTGCCGATGTTCCACTGCAACGGCTGGTGCTTTCCCTGGGCAGTCACCGCGGCGGGGGCGTGTCACCTCTGCCTGCCCAGGGTCGATGCCGCTTCGATCTGGCGGCAGCTACGCGAATCGAACGTGACGCATTTCTGTGCCGCGCCGACGCTGTTGACGATGGCGGTATGGGATCCTGCTGCCGCGACGCTCGGCCACCGCGTACGCATCGCCACCGGCGGTGCGCCACCGACACCGGCGCTGCTGGAACGGGCCTCTGAGCTGGGGCTCGACGTCACGCACCTCTATGGCCTCACCGAAACCTACGGTCCGTCGGTGATCTGTGAATGGCGCAGCCACTGGAATACGCTGCCGCTCGCCGAGCAGGCGCGGCTCAAGGCCCGGCAGGGAGTGTGCAATGTGATCGGCGAGCCGCTGCGCGTCGTCGCCGCCGATGGTGCCGACGTTCCCGCCGACGGGAGAACCATGGGCGAGATTGCGATCCGCGGCAATAACGTGATGTTGGGGTACTACCGCGATGACGAGGCGACGCGCAGGGCCTGTCCCGACGGCTGGTTTCGCACCGGCGATCTTGGCGTGATGCACGCCGACGGTTACGTCGAGCTGCGCGATCGCGCCAAGGACATCATCATCTCGGGTGGCGAGAACATCGCCTCGGTCGAAGTCGAGCAGGCGATTACCGGCCATGACGCGGTCCTGGAGGTCGCAGTGGTCGCGGGTCCCGATCCGAAGTGGGGCGAGATCCCGGTCGCCTTTGTCACGCTCAAGTCCGGCGCGCACGGCCACCGAGCGCGAACTGATCGACCATGTCCGCGGCCGGATCGCCCACTTCAAGGCGCCGCGGCGCGTCGTGTTCGGGCCGCTGCCAAAGACCTCCACCGGCAAGATCCAGAAAAACGTGCTGCGCGACAGGCTCCGCTAGCCATGGATTTCGCCATCCCCGCCGAGCTACTCGCGCTGCAGGCGCGCATTCGCAGCTTCATCGCCGACGCAGTCATTCCGCTGGAATCGGATCCGCGCCGCGACGCCCACGGACCGACCGATGAACTGCGTCGCGAGATGAACGCGCGCGCGCGGCTAGCGGGGCTGCTCGCGCCACAGGTCGGGCGTGAATACGGCGGCCTCGCGCTGTCGCATCGTGGCCGCGCAGTCGCATTCGAGGCCGCGGGCTATTCGCCGTTGGGGCCGCTGGCGCTGAATCTCGCCGCACCCGACGAAGGCAACATGCACCTGCTCGAGACGGTCGCCACCTCCGGGCAGAAAGAGCAGTGGCTGCGCCCGCTCGCCGCCGCCGAGATCCGCTCCTGCTTCTGCATGACCGAGCCGCCACCGGGCGCGGGATCGGACCCGGCGATGCTGGCGACGACGGCGAAGCGCGACGGCGACCACTACCGTATCGACGGGCGCAAATGGTTCATCACCGGCGCCGACGGCGCGCGGCTCGCGATCATCATGGCGCGAGTCGACGGGGAAGGCCCAACCCTTTTCCTGGCCGACATGCGGGCACCGGGAATCACCGTCGAGCGCTCGATGTGGAGCCTCGACACCTGCTTCCCGGGCGGTCACGGCGTCGTGCGCTTCGACGGGCTGTGCGTCCCTGCGGGTGACATCCTGGGCGAGCGGGGAGCCGGCATGCGCCATGCGCAGCTCCGCCTCTCGCCCGCGCGGCTCACCCATTGCATGCGCTGGCTGGGAGCCGCGCGCAGGGCGCAGGACATCGCGGTCGACTACGCGCGGAGCAGAACCGCGTTCGGCAAGACGATCGGCGAGCACGAAGGCGTCGGCTTCATGCTTGCCGACAACGACATCGACCTGCACCTTGCGCAGCTCGTGATCTGGCATTGCGCGTGGGTGCTGGACCAGGGCGGCCTTGCGCTGCAGGAATCGAGCCGTGCCAAGGTGATCGTCTCCGAGGCCGTGGGCCGGGTCGCCGACCGATGCGTGCAGGTACTCGGCGGACAGGGTGTCAGCGGAGAAACGATCGTCGCGCGGATCTACGCGGACTTGCGCGCATTCCGGATCTACGACGGGCCGTCGGAGGTCCATCGCTACAGCCTTGCGCGACGCATCCTCAAGGATCCGCCCGGTGCCGTCCGATAGCGCAGCCCTCGCGGTCTGGCTGGCGCAGGAGATGGACGCGACGTGCGTATCCGTGCTGCGGCGGGCGCGGCTCGCCGGAGGCGCGATCCAAGCCAACTTCGCCCTCGACGTCGATGTCGACGGCGGTGCCTGGCACGGCAAGCACGCGTTGGTGTTGCGAGCGGACGCCGCCTCGAGGGTCACCGCGAGCTTGACCCGCGCACAGGAATTCGCGGTGCTGCGAGGCGTGCACGCGGCGGGCGTGCTGGCGCCGGAAGCACTGTTCCTGTGTACCGACCACACCATCATCGGCAGCGATTTCTTCGTCATGCGCCGCGTCGCCGGCGTGGCTGTCGGACGCGAGCTCGCCCGCGACGACACGCTCGTTCCCGACCGAGGCGCGCTTGCGCACGAGCTTGGCGTCAACCTCGCCCGCATCCATGCCCTCGCGCCACCGTGTGACGGTCTCGTAACCCTCGCCGCGCCCGCGGCCGATCCTGCACGGGCTGCGATTGCGCAGTATCGCGGCTGGCTCGACGCGATGGACGAAGCCCATCCTGCCCTCGAATGGGGGCTGCGCTGGTGCGAACTGCATGCACCGACGCCCGCGGCAATCACCCTGGTCCATCGCGATTACCGGACCGGCAACTACCTGGTCGACGCGGGGCATCTCACGGCCGTGCTCGACTGGGAATTCGCGGGCTTTGGCGATCCGCGTGAAGACCTGGGCTGGTTTACTGCCGGGTGCTGGCGCTTTGGCGTCGCCGTGCGCGAAGCAGGCGGCGTGGGTCCGCTCGCTTCGTTCCTCGCCGGTTACGCGTCGATCGCGGGCGGTACGATCACGCGCGAGGAGCTCCATTACTGGCAGGTGCTCGCCCACTTGCGCTGGGCGGTGATTGCACTGCAGCAGGCGCGGCGCCACCTCGTCCTCGGCGAGCGCTCGCTGGAGCTTGCGCTGACCGGCCGCCTCGTCCCCGAACTCGAGCATGCGCTGCTGCGCCTCACTGACGCTGCGGTGAACCGGGCCGGCGCCACGGCCACCGTCGCATGAGCGACGTTTCCGACGCTTCCGATCTCCTCGCCATTGCCCGCGAGAGCGTGCTGCGCGAGCTGGTACCGGCGCTGCCCGCCGAGCAGCGCTACGCGGCGCGAATGATCGCCAATGCGATCTCGATCGCCTCGCGCGAGCACGCGGCGGGTGCGCGCGCGCGCGCCTGCGAGGCCGGACGCCTGCGCGAACTGCTCGGGGCCCAGAGGCAAGCGGCCCCCGTTGAAGGATCCGCGCAGCAGGACGCGCAGACGAGCGCGCTGCGCCAGGCACTGTCGGCGGCGATTCGCCACGGCGCGTTCGACGAACGCGGGCGCAGGCGCGCGCTGCACGAGCACCTGCTCCGTACCGCCGAGGACCAGGTGGCGATTTCCAATCCACGCGCGTTGGCGAGCCGGTAGGATGAACCTGAGCCTTGCCGGAAAGACCGCGCTGGTGACCGGCGCCAACGGCGGCCTGGGAAGTCATTTCGCGAAGACGCTCGCGCAAGCGGGTGCGGCGCTCGCACTGGCCGCGAGACGGCCCGAATCGCTGCGCGAGCTGCAGAGCACGATCGAAGCCTCCGGGGGCCGAGCGCTTGCCGTCACCTGCGATGTGACCGATGCCGCAAGCGTTTCCCATGCCTACGACGCCGCTGCGGCGGCACTGGGACCGATCACCGTCGTCGTCAACAACGCCGGAATCGCCATCACCAAGCCGCTGCTCGAGCATACCGAGGACGACTGGCGGCGCGTGATGGACGTCAATCTCGACGGGGCCTGGCGCGTCGCACAAACGGGGGCGCGGCACATGGTCGCCCACGGATTGGGCGGCAGCATTGTCAACATCGCGTCGATCCTTGGCCTACGCGTGGCATCGCAGGTGCCGAGCTATGCGGCGTCGAAGGCCGCGCTGATCCACCTGACCCGGGCGATGGCCCTCGAGCTCGCGCGCCATCGGATCCGCGTCAATGCACTCGCACCCGGTTATGTCGAGACCGAGATGAACCGTGGCTTCTTCAACACGGAGGCCGGGGCCGCGATCGTCAAACGCGTGCCGCAGAGGCGCATCGGCAGGCCCGAAGAACTCGACGGCGCGCTGCTCCTGCTTGCGTCCGACGCCGGCTCGTGGACCACCGGCGCGGTGCTCACGGTCGACGGTGGCCACCTCGTCAGTTCACTCTGAGCGCGCGCCGCAACTCACGCCCCCAATCGCGCCAAACCATCGGCGAGGTCGGCGATCAGGTCGTCGGGATCCTCGAGACCGACATGAATCCGGATGCAGGGCCCATTGGTGTGCCAGTGCGTCGCGCTGCGTGAGCGCTCGGGCCAGGTCGGAATGATCAGGCTCTCGAATCCGCCCCAGCTCCAGCCAATGCCGAAAAGCCGCATGCCGTCGAACATCGCGGCAAGCCGGTCGTGCGCAGCGGGCTTCAGCACCACGCCGAAGAGCCCCGAGGCCAGCGCGAAATCGCGCTTCCAGATCGCGTGGCCCGGCGCACCGGGCAACGCCGGATAGAGCACCTGCTCGACCTCCGAACGCGACTCGAGCCACTGGGCGACGCGCAGCGCGCTTGCCTGGTGGCGCGCAAGCCGAACTGCCAGCGTGCGCAGCCCCCGCAGCGCGAGGAAGCAGTCGTCGGGCGATGGCGTGACGCCGATGTCGGTCCACAAGCGGGAAAGCGCCGGCAACGTCTTCGCGTTGGCGACGATGGCGCCTAGCAGCACGTCGGAATGACCACCGATGTACTTCGTCACTGCATGGACTGAAATGTCGACGCCATGGTCGAAAGCGCGAAAGCCCAGCGGCGTTGCCCAGGTGTTGTCGAGCACGACGATGGCGTCGGCAGCGTGCGCTCCATCGGCGATTGCGCGGATGTCCTGCACTTCGAAGGTCAGCGATCCTGGCGACTCGGTGAACACGATTCGCGTATTCGGTTGCATCAGCCCCGCGATCCCGCCGCCGATCAGCGGATCGTAGTAGCTGATGTCCACCCCGAGACGGCGCAGATGGTTGTCGCAGAAGCGCCGCGTCGGACCATAGACCGAGTCCGTGACCAGCACGTGGTCGCCGGGGCTCGCCAGCGCAAGGAGCGGAAGCGTGGTCGCCGCAAGCCCCGAAGGCACCACCAGCGCGGCCTCCCCGCCCTCGATCTCGGCCAGCGCAACCTGCAGGTCGTGCACGGTCGGCAATCCATGTAGTCCGTAGGTAAGGCCTTCGTACTCGCCGCGCGTCGCCCGCTCCAGATCGGCGAGCGTGGGAAACAGGATCGTCGACGCGCGGAACACCGGTGTATTGACCGCGCCGAGGAAGCGCTTGGGCTCGCGCCCGGCATGGATGACGCGGGTGGCTGGGCGCTGCTGCGGTTGATCGCTCATCGGCGGACTCCGAAAGGCGCGATGCTACCCAATCGGCGCCGGCTGCGCCAATGTGACCATGCGCGACTGCCATCACGACCAGGCGATCGCGGTGGACGCGCGCGCGATCCTTGCGCACCTGGGCCAACCCACCGCGCCGCCGCGCACGACGCCGGTGCGCCTCGGCTCCCCGTCGCTCCGGGCAAGTCAAGACGTGCCGGGCCGCTTGCGATGACGTGTCGTGGCGTTGGATTTCCTGACCTTCAGAGCTAAGTGCCACGGATCTTGTGGGAATTACAGACCCGGATGAGTTCGAGAAAGCGTGGAAGAAAGTCTTCGGGAAATGGCGTAAGGCCCCTCAAGCAATGACAGTTGTCATCTTCAACTAGTGATGATCTATCCTGCCACCGCGCATGGGGTGGATGGCATGCTGGCTCGCAGCACAGCCAATAACGAGAAGGGGTTCCAGCCGTGGCAAAGCCAATGAGTGTGGAGAGAAAGGCCGCATTGATCCTAGCCGGTTTCGCGGTCACTGAAGGGGCGATCGTGGTGCTCGGGTTCCTCGGGGCTCCGGCGAAATTCATGGCCTACATCGGTTTCGCCGCCGGCCGCCACGGGGCGCCCCTCGGGTGGCTGCTGGCGCTGGTGGTCACGGCGGCTTTCACGGCTTTCAGCCTGCGCCTGCCTTCGGTGCGGGAAAACCTCTTCAGGCCCTCGTGGCTCAAGCTCCTGGCGCTACCCATGGCGCTCTTCGCGGGCATCCTGGAAGAATCGGTATTCCGCTCGACGCTCATGAACTACATCGAGCACCAGGGCGCCGGTGTAGCTGTGCAAGTGCTGGTCTCAGGTCTAGCGTTCGGTCTGGCGCACGGCGTATGGGGTCTGTTCGGAAAGAGCCTGCGCGCCACCCTCGGCGCGACCCTCGTGACCGGCGTACTCGGCACGGCTCTGGCGGTGATCTATTTGGCAGCAGGGCCGGCAGCTCATGCCCTGCATCGCTGCGCATTTCCTGATCGATGCGCTGATCGAGCCGGGTCTCGTACTGGCTGCCTGCCGTGGCGAGATGGGCAGCCAGCGGCCGGCACCAAGCTCAACCAGGGCGGAGTGACAGGGGAAGTAACCACGCAGTACACAATTGCTTGGCATGTTGCTCAACGAATAGCTTCTGGTTGGGCCACATCCTACCGGAGCCCGGAGAATCTGACCCATTTCATCCGCCAATGTTGTGACCGGATCGAAGCTCAACATGGCCATTATCAAAAACCGTGACTGCCGGAGACCGCGCCGGCGACGATCACCAATGCAATGACCAGCAGGATGAGATGAATGCGGTGCATACGCCGCCAGACAGCCGCGTCGTCACCGCTTCGGTTCATAGCCTGCTTGAGCATTCCCGTGGGTCCAAGTACGAACAGCAGAAGTACAAAGAATAGCCAGAACAGGGTCATGGCGTCCAGCCACCAGAACCGGGCTTGCAGAAACCAGGCCCACAGATCCAGCCGGATCAGCAGATACAGGCCCGACACTCCCACCAGCAGCACCGCAATCCGCGCTTGAGGTTCAAAGCGGTTTTCGATAGTGTGGAACGCGGTGCGGCGGTCGCCCAGTTGCGCCTTGCGCAGCGATGGCAATACCACCGTCGTCACGAATGCCAGCCCGCCGACCCACCACAATACGGAAAGCACATGCACGGCGACGACAGCACCGAGCAATGTCACGGCAATTCAGTCCCGATTCGGACTGCCGGAACAGCCTCCGCGGCACGATCCCGCCGCATGCCAAAATACGTCTTGATCGCAGCGATTACCAGCGGCAGCGCACCGAGGAAGATGAACACCAGATCGCCCGGCAAGCGCAACCACTCGATCACGCGCGCGCGATGGGTACCGGTGAATTCGAGGCTGCGTGCGTGCCAGTAGCCATGCTGTACCACATCCCACACCTGCAACACGCCGCTCGGAAACAGGCTCATCACGATCATCATTGCCAGGCCGACATTGGTACCCCAGAAGGCTACTTTGACGTACTTCTCGATACCGGGCCAACGCGCTTCATCGGTGGTTTGGCGTAGCACGAACACCATCAGCGCGATCGCCAGCATGCCGAACACGCCCATCATCGCGGCGTGACCGTGATTGGGCGTCAACTGTGTGCCGACCTCGTAGTAACTGACGATCGGCAGATTGATCAGGAAGCCGAACATGCCGGCGCCGACAAAATTCCAGAAACCCACCGCCATAAGGAAGTAGAAGGTCCACTTGTGTGGTACGCGGCGCGGCTTGCCGTCGACATCGACCGTTCCACGGGTGGTATTGACGAAATCCCAGGCATCCAGCGTCAGTAAGGTCAGCGGCACCACTTCCAGCACCGAGAACAACGCCGACATCGCCATGTTGAACTGGGTATGGCCCTCGAAGTACCAGTGGTGACCGGTACCGATCAGGCCACCCAGGAAATACAGGATCGCGTCCAGATAGATCACGCGCAGCGCGGTATTGCGCTTAGTGAGCCCGAGTTGGAAAAACACCAACGCGACGATCGTGGTGGCGAAGAACTCGAAGAAGCCCTCAACCCACAGGTGGATGATCCAGAAGCGCCAGGTATCGACAATCGTGTAGTTGGTCTTCGCGCCGTAGAACAGCGCCGGCAGGTAGAACAGCGGGATCGCGAGCGATGCCAACAGGAACATCCGCACGATCGGGCGCGCGCTGGCATTGGCCACCTCACGTGGCCGCGCCACCCACCACAGCAACGCGAACCACACCAGCAGCCCGATCACCAACAGGTATTGCCAGATGCGTCCCAGCTCCAGGTATTCCCAACCCTGATTACCGAGCCAGAACCACCATTGCCCGAGCATCTGCGTGATGCCAAGCCACTCGCCGAGCAGACTGCCGACGATCACCGCGACGAACGCGACGAATAGCAGATTGACCCACAGCGCGAATCCGTGCGGTTCGTTGTCGCGCAGCCCACGGCCGAGGAACAGTGCGGCGGCGACATAGGCGGTTGCAATCCAGATGATCGCACTCTGCAGGTGCCATGTACGCAACAGGTTACTGGGGAAGATGGTTTCCAACTGGAAGCCATAGAAACTGCCCGGATCGGCGCGGTAGTGTGCGACACCGCCTCCGACCAGGGTCTGAAACAGGAACAACAGCGCCACAACAACGAAGTACTTGACCAGTGCACGCTGTCCGGGACTGGCCAGGCCTGGACCGATGCTGGGGTGGGGGCGATTTCCGCGTGAAATCCAGCCGAGATAGTCGAATTTGCCAAACATCAACAGCACCGCGGCGATGCCGGCCAGCAGTACCAGCAGACTCAACGCGCTCCACAGCAAAGCACCAGAGATTGGGGTGTTGCCAACCAGCGGGTCGTAGGGGAAGTTGTTGGTATAGGAGTAGTCGTAGCCGGGCCGATTGGCCACTGAGGCCCACGCCGCCCACGTGACGAAGGCGGTGAACTGATGCAGCTCGGCCGGGTCGGTGATCAGGTCCGGTTTGAGGCCACCATTGCCGACTGGATTCTTGAAGTAATCGGTCCAGTGGGTAATCTGTTGATGCCACGCCGCAGTTTCTGCGGGTGTCAGCGCCAACGTACCTGTAGCAGGGTCGTAGCGATTGGTTTTGAGCTCGACCGCAATTTGTGAGCGCACCGCCGCCTGCTGCATCGCCGTCAATTGCGCGAGCGGTTTGCCGAACTGCTGTTGTGCGAGCGCCTCGGCAGTGTCCTCGCCGATGTGGTGCAGCGCTTGCGCGGAGAAATCAGGGCCGAGGTAGGCGCCGTGGCCCCAGATACTGCCGTTGTCCATCAGCCCATATTTCAGGAACACCGCCTGACCGCTGCCGACGTCTTCGCCGGTAAACAGGGTTGCGCCCTGCGCGTCGACTACCTTTGCCGGGATCGGCGGCGCATTCCGATAGGCCAACACCGTAATCAGAATGAGTACGGCGAAGCCGAGCACCATCACCACAACGATACTGCGCACCCACCAGGGTGAGAGGGGGGCCTCGGTAACGCCATCCATAACTGTACCCATGACCATGCTCCGTGACGTGGATGACGGCGCGACTATAGGTTATCCGTCCATCCGGGAACTTGATAAGAATCAAGGCGCACGACGCCGAACACCGTGGACCCGGCTTTGGCGGTCGTGACCCAGGCTATTTGCATCCCTTTGGTGGGCTCCGAAAGCCGCGATGCTACCCAATCGGCGCAGGCTGCGCCAATGTGACAACGCGCCGATGTGCCAATGCGCCAGTGTGCGACTACGCATCACGACCCGGCAATTGCGGTGGACGCCCGCCACGAAGCGACGAGCGATGCCGCGACGATCAGCACGGCGCCCACCAGCGTGCGCGCTTCGGGTAGCTCCCCCAGTAGCCATGCCGCCAGCGCAATGCCGTACACGGGTTCGAGCGCTGCGACGACACTCGCGACATGGGCAGAAACGCGCCGCATGCTGGCAATGAACAGCGTGTGCGCGAAGGCAGTACACGCGACACCGAGTACCGCGAGTAACGCTAGATCATTTGCGGACGGCCGTGCATGCGCACCGCCGAGCATGGCCACCGGCAGCAACCACGCAGTTGCGAACACGTTCTGCCACAGCGCGATCTGCGTCGCGCTCCGCGTCGCAACGAGGCGGCGATTTCGCACCGCAAGGCCCGCGAAAGCGAGGCCCGAGACGAGCCCCAGTACGAGGCCCTGCGTCGCCCGATCGGACCACGAGTAGGCAGGGACGACGAGCAGCAACCCCAGAACGACGAGACCGGCGACCGCGTAGCGCCCGCGTTCCTCCGCATGCGTTGCGGGCGAGTGCTCCAGTATGACGACAAATAGAGGGAAGCTTGCGTAGCCCAGGAGTCCGATCGCAACGCCTGCCGCCTGCACCGCAGCGAAGAACGCGGACCAGTGGAGCGCCAGCAGTGCGCCGTTGGCGGCCAGTGCCCCGCTCGGGCGTCCGGCACGCTGCCCGCGCACATACAACCCTGCGACCAGCGCGAGCGCGGCAAAGGTGGTCCGGCCGACCACGATCGCCGTTGCAGGAAGCGCGATCCATTTTCCGAACAGCGCGGCGAATGCGAACAGCACCACCGAAACGTGCAGCGCGAGCAATGGCGAGCGAAGGGTCACTCGCCATTGTGCCAGCCGCGGCGGCCGCTGCCGGAACTGCACCCGCTGCAGCCACTGCAGCAGTTGCAGCTCTTCGGCTGCGATAGAATGTTCGCCATGCCGGCTCCTGCCACCGCCGCCAGGACCCTCGCGGCGGTCCGCAAGTCCCCGGGACATCGCGTCAAGATCGCAGTCGCGGATATCGACGGCATTCTGCGCGGCAAGTACATCCACAAGGACAAGTTCGAATCCGCGGTCGATGGCGGCCTCGGCTTTTGCGATGTCGTCTACGGCTGGGATTGTCACGACCGCTGTTACGACAACACGACGCTGACCGGCTGGCACAAAGGCTTCCCCGATGCGCTCGCGCGGCTCGACCTGGGCACGCATCGGAAAGTGCCGTGGGACGACGGCGTCGATTTCTTCCTCGGCGAGTTCGTCCTGCGCAAGAACGGGCACGAGACGCCATTTGCGCTCGACGGCCGGCAGGTGCTGAAGCGCGTGCTGAAGCGCGCCGCGAAACTCGGCGTGATCCCGATGTGCGGTCTCGAGTTCGAATGGTTCAATTTCCTCGAGACTCCGCAATCCTGGGCCGACAAAGCGGGAATCGGTCCGACACCGCTTTCCCCCGGCATGTTCGGCTATTCGCTGCTGCGCGCCCATCATTCGCGCGAATACTTCAAGGCACTGTCGGAGGAAATGGCGGCGTTCGGCGTTCCGATCGAGGGTCTGCATACCGAGACCGGCCCCGGTGTCTTTGAAGCAGCAATCGTGTTCTCGGAAGCGCTCGAGGCGGCCGATCGCGGCCTGCTGTTCAAGGCCGGAGCGAAGGAGATCGCCGCACGCTTCGGGATCATGCCGAGCTTCATGGCCAAATGGAGCGAGCACTATCCGGGCTGCTCGGGACACTGTCATCAGTCACTGTCGGACGGAACGAAGAATCTGTTCCACGACGCTCGCGGACGCCACGGGATGAGCCGGCTGTTCGAAAGCTACCTCGCGGGCCAGCTTGAAACGCTGCTCGAGTTTGCGCCGATGTTCTGGCCGACCGTCAACAGCTACAAGCGTCTGGTCGACGGATTCTGGGCGCCGGTGAAACCCACCTGGGGCATCGACAACCGCACCGCCAGCTTCCGCGTGCTGACCGGGTCACCGAAATCGACTCGCCTCGAGACCCGCTGCCCGGGTGCCGACGTCAACGCCTACCTTGCGGTGGCAGCCTGCGTCGCCGCCGGCCTCGACGGGGTCGAAAGGAAGCTCAAGCTGACGGTCAGGCCGATCGCCGGCACCAACGTTGGTGCCGAGAATATTGCGCGCGCACCGCGCACGCTGATCGAGACGACGCGGATCTTCCGCGCGTCTGAACGCGCACGCGACTGGTTCGGCGACGACTTCGTCGACCATTTCGCCGCGACGCGCGAATGGGAGTGGCGCCAGTGGCTGGACGCCGTCACCGACTGGGAACGCAAGCGCTACTTCGAGATCATCTGAGTGCCGCATCCCATGCGCACGCCCGCCGTGCAGCGCTTCAGCTTTCCAACCGCCATCCACTTCGGACCCGGCGTGCGTAGGCTCGTCGCCGACCACCTGCTTGCGCAGGGCGCAACGCGGCCATTGGTGGTGACCGACCGCGGCTCTGGCGGCGCTACCGGTGTTCGCCGCGTTCCTGGGCGATCTGCGCGCCGTGAAATACGGCGTTTTCCCGGGCGTCCTGGGAAACCCGGTCCGCGGCCAGGTCGTGGAAGGCGTGGCGGCCTACCACGCGCACGGCGCCGACAGCGTCGTCGGAGTCGGTGGCGGAGCCGCGCTCGATGTCGCAAAAGCCATCGCGCTGATGGTGGTACACCCCGGCGACATTCTCGAGTACGCGTGGGACCACCCGCAAGCGCGCCCGATCACGCAACCGCTGCCCTGCTTCGTTGCGGTTCCGACCACCGCGGGTACCGGCTCGGAGGTGGGGCGCTCGGCGGTCATTTCCGACGACGCGACGCATGTCAAGCGAATCATCTTCTCGCCCGCCCTGCTCGCCGACGCGGTATTCGCCGACCCCGAACTGACCTTCGACCTGCCACCCGCGATCACGGCCGCGACGGGCATGGACGCGCTCACCCATAACGTGGAGTCCTACCTCTCAACGGCCTACCACCCGATCTGCGACGGGATCGCGCTCGAGGGCGTCACGGATCGCGGCACGCGCACTGCCGATCGCCGTGCGCGACGGTCACGACCTCGCCGCCCGAAGCGACATGCTGATGAGCTCGATGATGGGCGCGATCGCGTTTCAGAAGGACCTGGGCGCAGTGCACTCGTGTGCCCACGCGCTGTCGACCGTCGCCGACCTGCATCATGGGTTGGCCAACGGCATGATGATCGATTACGTGATGCGCTACAACCTCCCCGCGGCGAGCGGCAAGCTTGCGGAATTAGCGCACGTCGCCCGCGTCCCGGGCAGCGAGCGCGGTACCACGGAGGCGCGCGCGCAGGCATTCGTGGCATGGCTCAGCGCGCTCAAGCGCGTCATCGGCATTCCGGCCCGGTTGTCCGACCTGCGCAGCGCCCGTCCGGTCACGCGCGAGGACATCGCAAAACTGACCGAGATCGCGACCGCCGACACCTGCCACCGGACCAACCCCCGGCCGTGCGGCTCCGAGGATTTCCGGCAGCTGTTCGAAGCCGCGCTGTAGATCGAAACGGCACTTCAGGTCGAAACGGCGCCACGAATCGCATGTCCAACTTCCGTCCCGTTGCCCGGTAGAGTCAATGACGCGTCCCCTGTTGATCGGCATGTCCGCGCGGATCCACCATCCGAGCGAGCTCACCCGCACTCTCGGCGGCGTCTACACCAAGACGCTGCATTACCTCGAGCAGTCGGTCGCGCAGTGGGTGATGTCGAAGAATGTGCTGGTGATGATGATCCCGGCCATCGAGGCCGAAAGCCTGGTCAAGCGCAGCGACATGCGCCTGTACCACTATGCGGAAGCCCTCGATGCCCTGGTGCTGCAGGGTGGCGCGGACATCGCGCCACCAACCTATCGCGAGGACGCGCGCGACCCGCAATGGGCGGGCGACCCGGTGCGCGACCGCTACGAGATCGAACTGTTCGAGGCTTTCGTCGGCAAAGGGAAGCCGGTGCTGGGAGTCTGCCGCGGCTGCCAGTTGATCAACGTTGCCTTCGGCGGCACGCTCTATCAGGACATTCCGACCCAGGTGCCCGGCGCGATCGATCACCGCGATACCAGCCAGTACGAGAAGAAATTCCACCTCGTCAAATTCGTCCCGGGAACCGCGCTGGCGAAGCTCTATCCGGATCGCCCCGAAGCGCTGATCAACTCGATCCATCACCAGGCCGTCAACAAGCTTGGGCGCGGACTGATCGTCGAAGCGCAGGCGGTACCCGACGGCATCGTCGAGGCGCTGCGCTGGCGCGGACCCAGTTATGTCGCCGGCGTGCAATGGCACCCCGAGTTCATGTTCGGTCCTGGCATGGACGCGAGCCACCTCGACGGCGCGCCGATCCTGAACGAGTTTCTCGACGCCGCACGCGCTCGCAAGCAGTCAGCGCTGACTCACGCTGCGCGACCTTGGCCGCGATCGTCACCGTCACCAATCCCGCGACCGGCGCAGTGATCGCGCGGCTCGCCGCCGACACGGCGCGCGAAGTCTGCCGCCATTACGAAGCGGCGCGCGCCGCCCAGCCCCGCTGGGCCGCCACGTCAATGCGCAAACGCCTCGCGACCGTCGAGCGCTTTCGGGGGTGGGTGGTTGAGCAGACGGAGACCCTCGCCAGGACGCTGACCCAGGAAGTCGGCAAGCCCATCCGGCAGTCGCGCAACGAACTGAAGGGCCTGCTCGCGCGCCTCGACTTCTTCCTCGCCGAATCGGCGGCGGCGCTGCGCGAACGCAAGGTTCACATCGACGCATCCCAGCATCTCGACGAGCGAATCAGTCACGAGCCGCTCGGCGTCATCGCCAACATTTCGGCGTGGAACTACCCCTATTTCGTCGGCAGCAATGTGTTCGTTCCCGCACTCGTCGCCGGCAACGCCGTGCTCTACAAGCCCTCGGAATTCGCGACGCTGACCGGCCAGCACATCGCGCGCCTGCTGCACGAGTCCGGCGTCCCGGAAGACGTGTTCATCGCCGTCATCGGTGGCAGCGCGACCGGCGCCGCGTTGCTGCGACAGCCGGTCGACGGCGTGTATTTCACCGGGTCCTACGCCACGGGGGCGAAAATCGCTGCCGCAGTCGGCCGGCGCTTGATCAGGATGCAGCTCGAGCTCGGCGGCAAGGACCCGGTCTATGTCTGCGATGATGTCGATGTTGCGGCGGCTGCGGCGGCAGTCGCCGATGGCGCTTTCTACAACACCGGCCAGTCGTGCTGCTCGGTCGAGCGCGTCTACGTCCACGAAGCGATCCACGATGCGTTCGTCGACGCGTTCGTCGCAGAGGTTCGTGGTTACGCGGTTGGCGATCCTCTCGACGAAAGCACCTATATCGGCCCACTCACGCGTGCGCCCCAGGTCGAGCTGCTGCGCCGCCAGGTCGTCGATGCGCTGCGCAAGGGCGCGACGTTACTTGCCGGCGGGGCGCGCATCAGGCGCAAAGGCAACTGGTTCGCGCCGACCGTGCTGACCGAGGTCGACCACTCGATGCAGGTGATGCGCGACGAAAGCTTCGGCCCGATCATCGGGATCCAGGCGGTGGCCGACGACGACGCAGCGGTGAGCCTGATGAACGACACCGACTACGGCCTCACCGCGGGCGTCTATACGCGCGATGCACGGCGTGCGCGACGCATCCTGTCGCGCGTCGATGCAGGCAGCGTTTACTGGAACTGCTGCGATCGCGTGAGCCCCCGGCTGCCGTGGTCGGGCAGGCGGCACTCGGGTATCGGGCTCACGCTGTCGACGCGCGGCATCGAGGCTTTCGCGCGCCCGAAGGCCTGGCATTTGCAAGCAGTGCCTGAGCCGCTTTCACACTTGCTCGTTCGTCCTGCAGTTCCGCAGCACGGAGCGTGTTGGCGAGCAGGGTCGCGATGGTCATCGGCCCCACGCCGCCCGGCACCGGCGTGATCCACGACGCGCGCTGCGAGGCGGCAGCGAAGTCGACATCACCGCGCAGCTTGCCGTCGTCGCCGCGGTTGATGCCGACGTCGATCACGATCGCACCGTCCCGGATCCATTCGCCGCGCACGAAAGCGGCTTTGCCCACTGCGGCGACGACGATGTCGGCCTCGTGCACGATGCGCGGCAAGTCGCGCGTGGCCGAATGGCAGATCGTCACCGTGCAGCGCGCCATCAGCAGCTCGAGCGCCATTGGCCGACCGACGATGTTCGACTGGCCGACCACGACCGCGTGCTTCCCGACGAGATCCTCGCCGGTCTCGGCCAGCAGGCGCATGCAGCCCCAGGGCGTGCAGGGGCGCAGCGTCGGCATCTTCAGCACCAGCCTGCCGACGTTGTAGGGATGGAAGCCGTCGACGTCCTTGCCGGGGTCGATGGCCTCGATCACGCGCTCGGAGTCGATGCCTTTCGGCAGTGGCATTTGGACCAGGATACCTTGCACCGCAGGATCGCGATTGAGCCCTCGCGATGTGCGCGAGCAATTCGCCGGTCGTCGTGGCTGGCCGGCAGATCGATCGCCAGCGAGCGTATGCCGGCGGCGTCGCTTGTCCTGCGCTTGTTGCGCACATAGATCTGCGACGCTGCGTTCTCGCCGACCAGCACGACGGCGAGCCCCGGCGCCGCCTGTCCCGCGGCCACGCGTGCCGCGACGCGCCCGCGAACCTCGTGGATCACGCGTTCGGCGACGGCCTTGCCATCCAGGATGTGCGCGCTCATCGATGGGCCTTGTGAAACTGCGGGACGCTCTAGAATGCGAAAGTGATCGAGGCCGCAATTCTAACCGCAATCCACGTGAGGCTTGCGCATGCGCTGGCGCAATCCACCCTGCATTACCGGCCGCTCGTCGTCGACGGCATCGCGCTCGGCTGGCTCGACGACGCTCGCGCCATCCGCCTGGCGCAGATCGCCCCGGCGAGCTTTGTGGTCGATGCCGCCGCCGTTGGCTTCGCGCCCCGATTGCGCAATTCCAACGCGCGCTCGGCAGCGATCGCCGAGGTGGCGCTGACGCTGCGCGCCGAAGGCGCACTTCCCGGCTGGCGTGACGAACTTTATTCGGTGGCACCCGCGTTCGGCACCGCAAGCCACGTTCGTGCTCGAGCGCGGCGCTGCGCGCTGGTTCGGCGTACACACCTACGCTGCCCACGTCAATGGCCTCTCCCAGCGTGCAGGCCGTCCGCGGATGTGGCTTGCGCGTCGCAGCCCGGTGAAAGCGGTCGACCCGGATTGCTCGACAACCTGGTCGGCGGAGGCATTGCGGCGGGAATGGACATTGCCGGCACGGTGGTCAAGGAGGCCTTCGAGGAGGCCGGCATCGCCGCGGATCTGGCACGCAGGACAGCGCCCACCGGCGCCATCCACGTGAAGCGCGCGCTTGCCGACGGGCTGCAGCGCGAGACCCTCTACGTCCATGACCTCGACCTGCCCGCCGATTTCGTTCCCGCGAACCAGGACGGCGAAGCGGTCGCGCACCGACTGGTCGACTTCGCCGACGCTGCGCGGATCATTGCCCAATCGCAAGGTCCCGACGAGATGACGGTCGATGCGAGCCTCGTCGTGCTCGACTGCCTGCTGCGCAAGGGGACCGTCGCCGCCGATTCGCCGCTGCACACGGCCCTGGTGGCGTGGTGCAGCACCGGCCCCGACACCCGGCCGGGCAGCGTCTGAAGCGGAGCTACGTCGCCGCGCGGCGCCTGAAGCCGGGCTACGCCGCCGCGCTGCGCGCCGAGCGGGGCTCTACGCCGCAGCGCGCGCCTCGAGCGCCGGCGCGACGCGCTCGACGCCCATTTCGCGCAGCGTATCGCGCACCGCGTTGACCGCATGGCGCATTTCGTCGGGTCCGATCGCGCCGATGCAGCCGACACGGAAGGTCTCGACCTGCGTGAGCTTGCCCGGATACAGGATGAATCCCTTGTCGCGCACGCGATCGTAGAAGTCGCGGAAAGCGTAGCGGGCATCCGGCGGCGCGTGGAAAGTCACGATGATCGGCGCCTGGATGCGCGGATCGAGGAATGGGCGGAATCCCAGCTCCCCCATGCCTCGCACCAGCGTGTCGCAGTTGCGTGCATAGCGCGCAAGCCGGGCAGGTTGCCCTCCTTCGGCGACGAACGCGTCGAGCGCGGCGTGTAGCGCGACCACGACATGGGTCGGCGGCGTGAATCGCCATTGCGTCGTCTTCTCCATGTACTGCCACTGATCGTGGAGGTCGAGCGAGAGCGAAGTGCAGTTGCCCGCACAGCGTTCGAGCGCTTCCTTGCGTGCAATGACGAAGCCCATTCCCGGCGGCCCTTCCAGACATTTGCCTGACGACGCCACCAGCGCGTCAAAGGGCATGCGCGTCGCGTCGATCGCGATCGCTCCGAACGAGCTCATCGCATCGACGATGCAGCCCCTTCCGATGCCGGGCGACCACGGCAGCGATCTCGGTCAGAGGATTCAGGATCCCGGTCGATGTTTCGCAATGGACGAGCCCGACGTGGGTGATCGTCGCGTCGCCCGCAAGCAGGTGTTCGACATCGGCCGCCGTCGTCGGGCAATCCTCGGCCGTCTCGAACACGCTCACGTGCCTGCCCATCATCCGGGCCAGCTTCGCGAAGCGCGTGCCGTAGGCGCCGTTGATCGGCACCAGCAGATGCCCGTCACGCGGCACCAGCGTATTTACCGCCGCCTCCACCGCGAAAGTCCCGCTGCCCTGCATCGGCACGCAGGTGTGCGAGCCTGACGCAGACACAATCTCGAGCAAGCGCTCGCGCATCGGCCCCGGTGATCGCGTTGAAATTCGAGTCCCATGAACCCCAGTCACGCAGCATCGCCACTCGCGTCGGCAATGCGGTGGTCAATGGCCCCGGCGTGAGGAGGATCGGATCGCGGCTTGCGTTGGCCATGGTGCTTCCTCGTTGCAGGTTGAATGTCGATCGTGCCCGGCCGCGCGCTCAGCGCATCGATGCCCTGGTTGGAATGCGTGCCAGACCGATCAGCACGATCAGGGTGCTGAATGCCAGCACCATCGTCAACGCCGCGGCGTCGAAGACGGCACCGCGGTCGGACAGAGTAAAGATCCCGACCGGCAGAGTGACCCACCCGGGCGGATAGACCATCACCGTCGCACCGAGCTCGCCCATCGACAGTGCGATGCTGAGGCTGAAGGCTGCGACCAGGTAGGGCGTCACCAGCGGCAGCGTCACCCGGCGCAAGCGATAGAACGGCCGCGCACCCAGGCTCTCGGCCACCTGCTCGTAATCGGCGGGCAGCCGCGCAAGGCCGGCGGAAACGGTACCGTAGGTGAACGCCGAAATCAGCACGAAGTGCGCAATCAACACGATCAGCGTGGTGCCGTTCAGCAGCACCGGCGGATGACTGAACGCGACCAGCAGGCCAAGGCCCACCGAGACCGACGGCACGGCACTGGGCATGAAGAAGATCGCGTCGAGCACGCGCTTTCCGACGGGCCGCACGCCGCGCAGTGTCAGCGCCGCCCAGGTGCCACTCACCAGAGCGACGAGGCTTGCCAGGAAACCCGGTCACGAGGCTCACGCGCAACTGGTCGAGGGAATCACCTTGCAGCGCATTCGCAAAATGAATCAGCGTGAGCTTGACCGGCAGCACGCCGTTCCATTGGCCGCTGATGCTCGCCAGCGCAATGACGCCGAGCGGGAGGCCGTAGACGATGGCGAACAGCGCACGCGGCCAGCGCCCAGGTCAGCGCTCGCCCAAGCCTAGACCAGACCAGCACGGCGGCCTCCGAAGCGGGCAATGGCGAGGCGGTAAAGTGTGAATAACCCCAGCGAGAGCGCAACGTTGACGACGCGCGATCACGCAAGCCGAGGTGTAGTCGAACTGCTGGATGGCCTTGTCGTAGATCAGCAGCGGCAGCGTGATCACGTCCTTGGCGCCGATGAATAGCACGATGCCGAACTCGTTGACGGTAAGCAGCAGGCACAGGCTGCCGCCGGCAATGAGTGCCGGCAGCGCAGCCGGAAGGATGACGCGGCCGACGATACGCAGCGGACGCGCTCCGAGACTGCTCGCGACCTCGATTTGCGCCGGCTCGATCAGCGAAAACGCCGCGAGCAGCGGACGCATGACGAACGGCGTGTAGACCGTGATCTCGGACAGGATCACTCCCCATTGCGAATACACGAAGTCGACCGGAGGCAGGCCGAGGTGCAGCACCTGCATCAGCGCTTCGTTCAGCATTCCGGCGGAGCCATAGATGAACGTGAAGGCGAGCGCCACGAGGAACGTCGGCAATGCGATGAACGTATCGATCAACCGCGCGAGGACCTTCACTCCGGGAAACGGCGTGAATGCGATCAAGGTCGACAGAACGAAGCCCAGAACGAGGCAGCCCGCCGTGGCGATCACTGCGATGACGATCGTGTGGTAGAGCGCGTCCCTGAACATTGCCGACGCAAGCACCTGCGCGAAATGGGCGAGCGATCGCGGTTGCGCTGTCCCCAGCCAGGGCCTGGCGCAGAATCAGGGCCAGCGGATACAGAAACAATGCCGCCAGCAACAACAGTGGCCCGGCGATGACCAGGCTGCGCGGCGGCCCTGCAACGGTCCGCTGCGCGGCAAGGACGAGATCAGCCACCTGACCCGGTCTCCGCGACCAGCGTCGCCTGCATGCTGCTGAAGTGGACGGTCAGCGCCGCGCCGAGTCGCGGTGGCTCATCCATCGGCGCACAGGTGAGTCGCAACGGATGGCCCATTGCATCGAGCTCGACGCATTGCGCGTCGCCTTGCCACTGGACGCTCTTGACCACTGCGGTCAGCGCATTGCCGCTACCCTCACCCGGGTGCAGGCGCAGGTCGTGCGGGCGCACGCAAAGCAGGCAATCATTGCCCTCCGCAACGCCGTGATGATTGCGCGCGCCGAGCGCGACGTCGCCGAAACGTACCTGCGCCATGCCATCGCCTGCCGGCGCCACCGAGCGCACCGGGAGCAGGTTGGCCCGTCCCAGAAACTCGGCTGAGAAACGGTTCGGCGGATGCCGGTAGAGCGCCTGCGCCGCGCCGAAAGCGACGAGCCTGCCGTCGCGCATGATGCCGATGTGGTCGGCGAGCGTCAGTGCTTCGGTCTGGTCGTGCGTCACGTAGAGCACAGTGAGCGACGGAAGTTCACGATGCAGCCTGGCCAGCTCGTCCAGCATCGAGCGGCGAATCTGGGCGTCGAGCGCGGATAGCGGCTCGTCGAGCAGCAGGACCTGTGGCCGGATGGCGAGCGCACGGGCGATCGCCACGCGCTGCTGCTGTCCGCCGGAAAGCTCGCGCGGGTAGCGCTTGGCATAGCTCGCCATGCCGACCAGGCGCAGGCACTCGGGCACGCGCTCGCGAATGACATCGTTCGCGGCGCCGCGGGCGCGCAGCCCGAAAGCGACGTTCTCATCCGCGCGCATATGCGGAAACAGCGCATAGTTCTGCACCACCATGCCGATGTTGCGCGCGTGAGGCGCGAGGTGGGTCACCTCGCGCGTGCCGATGGTGATGCGCCCACGCGCCGGCCGCACGAATCCGGCGACAGCGCGCAGCGCAGTCGTCTTGCCCGACCCTGAAGGTCCGATCAGTGCGACGATCTCGCCGGGACGGACCGCAAGCGTCAGCGATTCGAGGACGACCGTGTCGCCGTAGGCGACGCTGACGTCCTCGAAGCCGATCCCGCTCGCGCCGCTACCGGCTGACGGGCATGAACGCCGCCGCATTCGCGCGCACGGAGCCGGCGCCACCGAAGGCGGCGGCGGTCAATTGGCCGAGATGGCCTTGTTGTACGCCGCCACGTCCGCCGGCAAATCGGCGAGCACACGGGCCCAGTCGGGCGACCAGATCTCGACGCCCTCGAGCATCGAGTTCAGCTTCCTGAAATTCTCGTCGGTCGGATGCACGTCGCTGCGCACCGGGAAGCCCTGGGCCACCAGGCTGATCTCCTTCTGCGCCGCCTCGCTCATCAGGAAATCGATCAGCTTGCGGCCGTTGGCCGCGTGCGGGGCGTTGGCGACGAGCCCGATGTAATACGGCAGTGCGAAAGCGGTACGCTTGCCGTTTGGCCCGACCGGGAAGAAAACCTGGACATTGGGGTTGTCGCGCATCTGCGCGAGGTTCATCTGCATGTCACCGTTGGCAACATAAATCTCGCCCTTGTTCACCAACGCGGTGAGCTTGCCGGTCGACGCCGACGGCCCGAGGTTGTTCACCTGCAGCTTCTTCAGATAAGCCAGACCCGCTTCCTTGCTGCCAAAAGCGTGGAAGGCCTGCAGCATCAGCGCCGTGCCGTCGCCGGCCTGGCCGGGAGTCGAATACTGAACTTTTTTCCTGAATTTCGGCTCGAGCAAATCGTCGTAGGTCTTGGGCGCCTCCTTCAGGACCCCGGCGTTGTAGATGAAGTCTGGGTAGTTGTTCATCATCACGACGTAGAGCTCCTGCGGGTCCTTGTCGCCCGCGGCAAGCTTGTCCGCACCCGCCGGGGTATAGCGCTGGAGCAGCCCGTCGACGGCAGCCTTCTGCATGAACGGTGGCAGCGTGACAAGCACGTCGGCCTGCGTATTGGATTTTTCCTTGGCGATCCGGTCGACGACGCTGCTCGATCCAGCCTCGATGTATTGCACCTTGATGCCGGTGGCCTTGGTAAATGCGGCGAACTGGTCCCCGAACCAGCTCGGATTGCCGTCGTGCAGTCCATCAGCGGCGTAGATCGTGACCACGTCCGACTGGGCCAACGCGGCGCCTGCACATGCCGCGAACATGCAACCTGCGATCAACATCAGCTTCGCCTTCATCGCACTCCTCCCTGGGTGGACCTGCTATTGCAGATTGTTGACAATCTACACTTGCCATCGTCTAATGGCAACATGCTGAAACCCGACACCCCCCGCCCGACGCCACCCCCGCAGCCCCGCTGCGGGAACCGGCAGGCGCGTCGGCGCCAATCACCCGATCACCCTGATGCAGGCGCATTCGCTACCCGGACTCGTCCAGCGCGAACTCGAGCGGATGATCCTCGCCGGCGATCTCGCTGCAGGTGCGAAGCTGCGCGAGGCCGAAGTAGCGGCGATGCTCGGGGTGTCACGCGGCCCGGTGCGCGAAGCGTTCCGGGCCCTCGAAGCGTCGGGGCTCGTCCGGCTGGAAAAGAACCGCGGCGTATTCGTGCGTGAGATCGATATCAAGGAGGCGGACCAGATCTTCGAGCTGCGCGCAGTGCTGGACGAATTCGCCGGCCGCCGCGCTGCGCAGCATGCCACGCCGGCCCAGGCGGGTGAGCTCCGTGCGCTGGTCGAGCGCATGGAGGCCGCCGTCAGGCGGCGCGACGTCGACCGCTACCTCGCAGCGAATCTCGCCTTTCACGACCGAATCGTCGAGCTTGCCGGCAACTCCAAGCTGACGCTGCTCTACCGGCGGCTGGTCAACGAGCTGCATCTCCACCGGCGTGCGGCACTTGGCCAGGCCGGCAGCCTGCCGGCGTCGATGCGCGAGCATCGCGAGATCGTGGAGCTGATCGCCGCCGGTCAGGCCGCGGCAGCCGGACGCGCGCTCGGCGAGCACGCGATGGCGAGCCTCGACCGCGTTCATCGCCTGCGCAGTGGCGCAACTTCGGCGCCGCGGTCACCTGGAAAGAATCGATGACGCAGCAGCGAGCGCCGATCACCATCAACGGACGCAGCTACCGGTGGCCGGAGCGCCCGCTCGTTGTCATCTGCGTCGACGGCTGCGAACCCGATTACGTGAACCAGGCCATCACCGCGGGAAGCGCGCCTTTCCTCGCCGCGCTCGACGGCCGCGGGACCTGCCTCACCGCCGACTGCGTCGTGCCATCGTTCACCAACCCGAACAACCTGTCGATCGTCACCGGCGTGCCGCCCCGGGTGCATGGCATCTGCGGCAACTACTTCTTCGATGCCGACGCGCAGGCCGAAGTGATGATGAACGATCCGCGCTACCTCCGCGCCGGAACGATTCTCGCCGCGTTCTCCGATGCCGGCGCCAAGGTGGTCGTCATCACTGCCAAGGACAAGCTGCGCGCGCTGCTCGGCCATCGGATGAAAGGCATCTGCTTTTCCTCCGAGAAAGCCGATTGCGTGACGCTTGCCGACAATGGCATCGCCGACGCGCTGGCACTGACCGGGATGCCGGTGCCGTCCGTATACAGCGCCGAATTGTCGGAGTTCGTGTTCGCGGCGGGCTGTGCGCTGCTCGAGCGCGAGCGTCCCGACCTCATGTACCTGTCGACGACCGACTACGTGCAGCACAAGCACGCACCCGGGACGCCTGCCGCCAACGCCTTCACCGGCATGCTCGATCGCTATCTCGCCCGCCTCGACGCACTGGGCGCCACCGTCGTGCTCACCGCGGACCACGGGATGGGGGCCAAGACCGATGCCTTCGGCCGCCCGAACATCGTGTACCTGCAGGACGTCCTCGATGCCTGGTACGGAAGCGCCAGCACGCGGGTGATCCTGCCGATCACCGACCCCTACGTCGTGCACCACGGGGCGCTCGGGTCCTTCGCCACCGTCTACCTCGGTGCGGGCGTCGACGCCGGCGCCGCGCGCGAGCGCATCGCCGGCCTCGCCGGCATCGAGCTGGTACTTTCGCGCCGCGAAGGCTGCGAGCGCTTCGAGCTCCCGGAGAACCGGGTCGGCGATCTCGTCGTCGTCGCCGAACGGCTCACGGTGATCGGAAGTGCTGCAAGCCGCCACGACTTGTCCGGCCTGGATGCGCCGTTGCGCTCGCATGGCGGCACGTCGGAACAACGCGTGCCGCTGATCGCCAACCGCCCTGCCCCTGACTTGCCGTCCCGGCGCTGGCGCAATTTCGATGCTTTCGACCTTGGTCTCAACCACCTCGCATGACCCACCCCTCCATGGCAATGAACACGGCCGCCGGCGCGCGCAGCCGGCGCGCGCCCCAGGTTCTGCACGAGTCGATGCGGATCGCCGGCGAGCGCGTTGCCAGCGCACGCGTCCTCGAGGTGATGAATCCGTACACCGGCGAGGTTGTCGGCACCGTGCCGAAAGCGAGCGTCGACGACATCCGGCGCGCGCTCTCGCCTTGCCCGGGCCTACCGGCCGCGGCTCACGCGCTACGAGCGCTACGAGATCTGCCGCCGGGCGGCGGAAATCATCCGTGCGCGAACCGCGGTCCTGTCCGACCTGATCACCGCGGAATGCGGGATCTGCAAGAAGGATTCCGTCTACGAAGTCGGCCGCGCCTGCGACGTGTTCACTTTCGCCGGCAACGCTGCACTGCAGGACGACGGCCAGGTGTTCTCCTGCGACCTCACGCCGCACGGCAAGTCGCGCAAGGTCTATACGCTGCGCGAGCCGCTGCTGGGCGTGATCGCGGCAATCACGCCTTTCAACCATCCGCTGAACCAGGTCGCGCACAAGGTCGCGCCCTCGATCGCCAGCAACAACCGGATGGTGCTGAAGCCCACCGAGAAGACTCCGCTCGCAGCACTCGCGCTCGCCGACATCCTGTACGAGGCCGGTCTGCCGCCGCCGATGTTCTCGGTGGTCACCGGCGACCCGCGCGAGATTGCCGACGAGATGCTGACCCACCCGGATGTCGACCTGGTCAGCTTTACCGGAGGTGTAGCGGTGGGCAAATATATCGCCGCGAAAGCGGTCTACAAGCGCCAGGTGCTGGAACTGGGCGGCAACGACCCGATCATCGTGATGGAGGATGCCGACCTCGACGAAGCCGCGACGCTGGCGGCGACCGGGTCGTACAAGAACTCCGGGCAGCGCTGTACCGCGGTCAAGCGGATGCTGGTCCATGAGAAGGTCGCCGACGCGTTTGTCGAGCGCCTGCTTGCCCGCACGCGGGCCTGGACCCACGGCGACCCGACGGACCCGAAGGTCGACATGGGCACGGTGATCGACGCGAAGGCTGCTGCCGGCTTCGAGGCCAAGGTGAATGCCGCGGTTGCGGAAGGGGCGACGCTGCTCGCCGGCAACGACCGTGACGGAGCGCTGTATTCACCGACCGTGCTCGACCACGTGACGCCGGAAATGGACGTGGTGCGCACCGAAACCTTCGGACCCGTGTCGCCGGTGATTCGCTTCAAGGACCTCGACGACGCGCTTCGCATCGCCAACGGGACGGCCTACGGACTCTCGTCGTCGGTGTGCACCAACCGGCTCGACTACATCACGCGACTCATTGCCGAGCTCAACGTCGGCACGGTCAACGTGCGCGAAGTCCCCGGCTACCGCCTCGAGCTCACGCCTTTTGGCGGGATCAAGGACTCGGGGTTGGGCTACAAGGAAGGCGTCCAGGAGGCGATGAAGAGCTTCACCAACGTCAAGACCTACTCGCTCCCGTGGTGAGCCTGAATGCAGGTCCTGCTGAACCTCCTGGCGGGCGTATCGCTCCTCGTCTGGGGGACTCATATCGTGCGCACCGGCATCCTGCGCATGTACGGGGGCGACCTGCGCCGGATCCTGCGGCGTAGCGTATCGCGACGCGCGTCGGCGTTCTTCGCCGGCCTTGGTGTCACCGGCCTGATCCAGAGCAGCACCGCGACTGCGCTGATCGTCGCGGCGTTCGCCGGACAGGGCCTGATCGGAACCGCGCCCGCGCTCGCCGTCATGCTCGGTGCCGATGTCGGCACCGCGCTGATCACGGTACTGCTGTCGTTCGACCTGTCGTGGCTCGCCCCGCTGCTGATCTTCACCGGCATCGTGCTCTACATGTCGAGCCAGGCGACCGCAGCGGGCCGCTTCGGCCGGATCCTGATCGGCCTCGGCCTCATCATGTTCGCGCTGCAATGGATTTCGGTCGCGGCGCGGCCGATGGTGCAGGCCGCAGGTGTCAAGGTGATCTTTGCTTCGTTGACCGGTGACGTGCTGCTCGACATGCTGGTCGCCGCATTGTTCACGATCCTGTGCTACTCGAGTCTCGCCGCGGTCCTGCTGTTCGCGTCGATGGCCGCGCTGCACGTGCTGTCCCTTCCGGTCGTCCTCGGCCTGGTGCTGGGCGCGAACCTCGGCAGCGGCATACTCGGGATGCTGTCGACGCTGCGCGCAACCCCCGAGGCGCGGCGGGTGACGCTGGGCAACTTCCTGTTCAAGCTGATCGGCTGCCTGCTCGCGCTGCCGCTCGTTACCCACATCGACCGCTGGGTCAGCGCGCTCGGGGTCGACCCGGCACGCGAGGTCGTGCTCTTTCACCTGTTCTTCAACGTCGCGCTCGCGCTGCTGCTGTTCTTCTGGACCGAGCGCATCGCGCGGGTGGCCGAACGCCTGCTTCCCGCGCGCCCCGAGTCGGAGGACCCGGCCAAGCCGCGGCACCTCGACCCCTCGGCGCTCGACACTCCGAGCCTCGCCATCGGCTGTGCTGCGCGCGAGGCGCTGCGCATAGGCGACGTCGTCGAGCAGATGCTGGCCGGCACGCTCGGCGTGCTGACGAGCAACGACAGGACCCTGGCGGAGCGCCTGCGCAAGATGGACGACGTCGTCGACCAGCTCTACACCGCGGTCAAGCTGTACCTGACGCAGGTTCCGCGCGAAGCGCTCGAGCCGGCCGAAGGGCGCCGCTGGACTGACATCATTTCCTTCGCGATCAACATGGAGCAGATCGGCGACATCATCGAGCGCATCCTCACCGACGTCGAGGACAAGAAAATCGACAAGGGACGCAATTTCTCCGAGGCCGGAATGGCGGAGATCGTCGATCTGCATTCGCGGGTGATGGCGACCCTGCGCCTCGGCCTGTCGGTGTTCCTGAACCAGGACCTGAAGAACGCGCAGGAACTGCTGGCCCAGAAGGTGGTGTTCAGGGACCTCGAGCGCGCTTACGCCAATTCGCACCTCGCGCGGCTTGCCGGCCACACGATCGAGAGCATCGAGACCTCGTCGCTGCACCTCGACCTCATTTCGGATCTGCGCCGCATCAACTCGCACATCTGCTCGATCGCCTATCCGATCCTGGAGCAGGCCGGCGCGCTGGCGCGCACCCGCCTGAAGTCGCTGGACGCGCTTGTGCCCGAACCTGCAGTGCCCGCCGAAGGCACGACAGGCTGGCAGAAGCACAAGGCGAAGACGGCCTGACCGCAATGGCGCTTACGGTCTCCGACATCTGCCTGCTCTTCGCCCGCAAGGGCGGGCGCGCCTACGACGGCGAACCCGTCACGCAACTCGAACATGCGCTGCAGTGCGCAGCGCGCGCGGAAGCGGAAGGTTCGCCGCCCGCGCTCACCTGCGCCGCACTGCTGCACGATCTCGGGCACCTGCTGAACGACCAGGGCGACACGCCGACCTTGCGCGGCATCGACGACCTGCACCAGTACGCGGCGTTGCCGTTCCTGCGCAATACCTTTGGCGACGACGTGCTCGAGCCGATCAGGCTGCACGTCGACGCCAAGCGCTACCTCTGCGCGACCCGCCCCGGCTACTACGCGGCGCTGTCCACGGATTCGAAGCGCAGCCTAAGCCTGCAGGGTGGGATCTACGCTCCGATTGAAGCACAGGCGTTCATCGAACAGCCCCACGCGGAGGATGCCGTACGGGTGAGGTTGTGGGACGATCTCGCGAAGCTTGCCGGCGCGCCGACGCCGCCCCTCGCACGTTACGTGACCCTGCTCGAAGCCGCCCGGCGGCAGGCGGCGTGACGCTCGCGCGATCGCGATGACGGTGCCGGCGCCCGAGTTGTCGCTGGGCATCACGCTCGCCGTGCTCGGCGCAGGATTGCTGCATGCGGGGTGGAATGCTCTACTCAAAGCAGCGCCAGGCGGCGACCCGATGCTCGACATGGCGACGGTGGTGGCAGGATCGTCGATCTGCGCACTGATTCTGCTGTCGTGGGTGGGAATTCCTGCGGTCGCGTCCTGGAAGTTCGCGGCCGGCTCGGCCACGATCCACTTTGCCTATTACATCACCCTTGCCCATGCCTACCGGACCGGAGACCTGTCGTTCGCCTACCCGCTGATGCGCGGCACCGCGCCCTTGATCGTCGCCGTGCTCGGCATCGTGTTCCTCGGTGAACTGCCGAGCGCACATGTGGCGGCAGGCATCCTGCTGATCTGCGCGGGGATCATGAGCATCGCGTTCCTGCGCAGGCACCGGCACCCGCCTGCGGCTGCGCGCTGGGCGTTCACCAATGCCGCAATCATCGCCTGCTATACGCTGGTCGACGGCAGCGGCGCGCGCGCCTCGGGCAACGCCGTCGCCTACGTCACCTGGCTGATCTTCCTCGAAGGCCTGCCGTTCCTCGCCTGGATCGCGTGGCGGCGCGGTCGTCCCGCGTTCGCGTACCTGCGCGCCGGCTGGCGCCGCGGCCTGCTCGGCGGCGCCTGCAGCCTTGCGGCCTACGGCATCGTGCTGTTCGCGATGACCCGCGCGCCGGTTGCTGCGGTGGCGGCGCTGCGCGAGACTTCGGTGCTGTTCGCCGCACTCATCGGCGCACTGTGGCTGAAGGAAGGATTCGGGGCAATGCGCCTTGCCGGCGCAGCGAGTGTCGTCGCAGGCATCGCGGCCCTCAAGCTGTAGCCTCTGCGTCCACCATGACCGCACTCCATCGCGCGAGCCCACCCGCCCGGCGCGGGCGCATCCCATCCAAGCCTGGCGGCGAGATCGTCCAGGTGCAGAGTCTGACGCGAGGATTGTCTATCCTGCACTGCCTCGCACGCACCGAAGGCGGCCTCACGCTGACCGACATCGCACACCGGGTCGAGCTGCCGCCGTCGACGACACACCGGCTGCTGTCGACGCTCGAAGCCACGGGCTACGTCTTCCAGGCCGGGGATCTCGGCCTGTGGTACATCGGCATCGAAGCCTTCACGGTCGGCGCGAGCTTTCTCTCGAATCGCGATTTCGTCGCGCAGAGTCACCCGTTCATGCGCCGGCTGATGGAACAAGCAAGCGAGACGACGAACCTCGCGATCCTCGACGGCACCGAGGCCGTGTTCATCGACCAGGTGCAATGCCGCGAGACGATGCGCACCATCGTCAGGCTGGGAAGCAGGGTTCCGCTGCATGCTTCCGGCGTGGGCAAGGCGATCTTCGCGTCGTTGCCCGACGACCAGATCGACGCGATGCTGAAAGTGCGGGGCCTGCCGCGCATCACCGAAAATACGATCACGTCGCCCGAGACGATGTGGGCGAGCATCCGCGTAATCCGCCAGCGCGGCTGGTCTTTCGACGACGAGGAACACTTGCCAGGCACGCGCTGCGTCGCGGCGCCGTTCTACGACGAGCACGCCGAGCCGCTCGGTGCGATTTCGGTCGCGGGACCGACGTCACGCCTGCCCGACGCCCGGATCAAGCAGTTGGGGCCGCTGGTGTCGCATATCGCCGAGGAAATCACCCGCCGGCTTGGCGGACGCTGGCCGCATCCGCATTGACCGCGGCACGACGCCGATCAGCGTCCGCGCATCCGCGCTGTGCGGCGGCAAGCGCTGGCTGCGGCGGCGGGTTCCAGCGCTCGAGCAACGTGTCCATCGCATCGAATGCATTGCATACCAGCACGCTGTCGCAGCCCGCGTCGATGGCAGTCTCGGCACGCGCAACGATATCACCCACAGAATGCGCCCCCGCCATCTCGAGATCGTCGGAGAAGACCAGCCCGTCAAAACCCAGCCGGCTGCGGAGGATGTCGCGGATCCACACCGGTGAGAAACCCGCCGGGCGCGAATCGGCCGCCGGATAGATGACGTGCGCCGGCATCACCGCCTCCATGCCCTGCTGCCCGAGCACGGCGAACGGAAGCACGTCGGCCGCGAGGATCGCATCGAGCGAACGCGGATCGACCGGCGTATCGACGTGGGAATCGGCCGCGACGAAGCCGTGCCCGGGAAAATGCTTGCCAACCGCCGCGCAGCCGCCGGCGTGCATGCCGCGCAACAGCGCCCCGGCGAGATCGGCGACGACGAGTGGATCGGAATGGAACGCACGATCGCCGATCACCGCGCTTCTGCCATGGTCGAGATCGAGGACCGGCGCGAAGCTGAAATCGACCCCGTGGCGGCGCAGCTCGCGCGCCAACGTCTCGCCGCAGCGCTCCGCCGCGGCCCGTGCGCGTTGCGGATCGCGATCCCATTGTTCGCCGAAGCTTCGCATCGGCGGGAGCTCGGTAAAGCCGCCGCCGCGAAAGCGCTGAACGCGCCCGCCCTCGTGGTCGACGCCGATCAGGAGCTCCGGCCGCAGGCCCCGGATCGCCGCAGTCAGCGACCGCAGTTGCCGTGATGACTCGAAGTTGCGCGTGAACAGGATCACGCCTCCGACCCGCGGATCCAACAGTCGCGCGCAGTCCGCTGCGGCGAGCGTCAACCCCGAGACGCCGAGCATGACGGGTCCGCAGCCGGCACCTGCAACGCGGGCCGTCGGAACCCCAGTCATCGGGTCGCGATCACGCCTTCGCTGCCGCCTCGCGCATCAGCAGCTTCATTGCGTGCACCGCCTCGCGCAGGCCGGTGAACACGCTGCGCGCGACGATGGCGTGACCGATATGCAGCTCGCGCACGCCGGCGAGCGCCGCGACCGGCTGGACATTGACGTAGGTCAGCGCATGGCCGGCATTGAAACGCATGCCGAGTTCCCGGATGGCGTGGCCCGCGACGCGCAGCTTCTCGAGCTCGGCCCGGACCGGAGCACTCTCCGCGTCGCGACCGCGCGCATGGAACGCGTGCGCGTAGGGACCGGTATGCAGTTCGCAGACTCGCGCGCCCACCCGCGCCGCGGCTTCCACCTGCCGCGTCTCGGCGTCGATGAACACCGAGGTCACGATGCCCGCGCTGCCCAGGCGCGCAATCGCCGCCGCCAGCTTCTCTTCCTGCCCGGCGACGTCGAGCCCGCCCTCGGTCGTCACTTCGTGGCGGCCTTCCGGCACGAGCATTGCCATCTCGGGACGCAGCTTGCACGCAATGCCGATCATCTCGGGCGTCGCCGCCATCTCCAGGTTCAGCTTGATATGGACCAGGTCGCGCAGCCGCCGCACATCCTCATCCTGGATGTGCCTGCGATCCTCGCGCAGGTGCACGGTGATGCCGTCGGCGCCACCGAGATGGGCCTCGACCGCCGCCCATACCGGATCGGGCTCGTAGGTGCGGCGCGCCTCGCGCAGCGTTGCGACATGGTCGATGTTGACGCCCAGCTCGATCACTGCGAAATCCTTTCGCTCAATGTCCGTCGGCGTCCTCGTCAAAGGCCGCCAGGTCCTGCACGATGCGCCGGCTGAAGATACGACGCTGGTCGAGATGGTGGTCGAGGACGCTTCGCATCAGCCGCTTGGCCTCTGCCGCGACCTCGGCATCCGGGTAGTGCTCGGTGGCAAGCGCGATCAGCGCTGCCCCGTGCACGACCGGCCACTGCCCTGGCGGTTCGGCGGCGAAGCGCCGGGGCCCGCGGTCGAATACGTAATGGTAGCGTCCTGCGGGGTCGATCGGCACGCCGGTGCCGGCTTCGCATTCGAGCGCAAGCGCGTAGCCGAGCTCGGCCAGGAGCCGCAACTCGAAGTGCCGCAGGATGCCGGCGTGTTCTGCGGGCAGCGCAGTAGCGGTCAACCCGAGCAGCGCGCCCTCGTACGCGGGCCAGAGTCCAGGATGGGGATCTTCCCGCGGCAAGAGCTTCAGCAGCAGCTCGTTCAGGTAGAACGCGCACAGCAGCGCGGCGCCGGCGGGTAGCGGCATTCCACCCTGCCATTCGGCCGTGAGCAGTGTCTTCAACTCGCCCACACCCGCCCACGCGAGCGTAAGCGGCTGGAACGCCTGGAGCGCGCCGCGAAGCTCCGACCGCGGCCGCTTCGCGCCACGCGCCACCATCGCGACCCGTCCGGCGCGCTCGGTGAAAGCCTCGACGATCAGGCTCGTCTCGCGATACGCATAGGTATGGAGGACGAACGCCGGCTCGTCTTCGCGACGCTCGCGCAGCGCCGCCATGTCAGAACCTGGTCGCGCCTATGGACATGGTGTGAACGCACTCCTAGTAGCCCAGCCGCGTCAGCATCGCGGCGTTACGCATCCAGCCTGCGTCGACGCGCACATGCACTTCGAGGAACACCTGGCCGCCGAAGAGCGTCTCCATGTCAGCGCGCGCCGCCGATGCGATCGCCTTCATCCGCGTCCCGCCGGTGCCGACGAGAATTGCGCGCTGGCCCGGCCGGTCGACGTGGATCGCTGCCCGGATGCGCCGCAACGCGCCCTGCTGCTCAAAGGTCTCGATCGTCACCGCGGTCGAGTACGGGACCTCATCGCCCAGTTGCCTGAAGATTTTCTCGCGGATGAATTCGGCGGCGAGGAAGCGCTCGTCGCGGTCGGTGATTTCGTCCTCGGGATAGAGCATCGGCGCGACGGGCAGATACCGCTCGATTTCGCCCTTCAGTTGGTCAAGGCCGCTGCCGCGCTCGGCGGAAATCGGAACGATCGCGGTGAAATCCCGCCAGGTCGCGATCTGTGCGATCCGCGGAAGCAGGCGACGCTTGTCCGGCACGGCGTCGATCTTGTTGAGCGCCGCAATGAGCGGCCGCGCCGCCGGGCACAGCGTGGCAACCTCGCGGTCGGCCTCCACTTGACGCCTGGCATCGACGACCAGGACCACGACATCGACGTTGGCCAGGCCCTGGCGCACCGCGCGTTGGAGCCGTTCGTTCAGGATCGAACGATGCCCGGTCTGGACCCCCGGGGTGTCGACAAACACGTATTGGATATCGGCTTCGGTGAGAATCCCGGTGATCCGATGCCGCGTGGTTTGCGGCTTGCGCGAGGTGATGCTGATCCGGGTTCCGACCAACGCATTCAGCAGTGTCGATTTCCCGACCGACGGGCGCCCGACGATCGCAATGTGACCACAGCGCTCGCGTCACCTGCGCTGCGCTAGCCATGACCGGGCGCACGCGGCGTCTGCGAGGCGAGCGTGAGCGCCTCCAGCGCGGCCTCCTGCTCGGCACTACGCCGGCTTGTCCCGCTTCCCGGAGCCGCGATCGCGAGCGCCCCAATCCGGCACTCGACGCTGAACTGCTGTGCGTGCGCCTCCCCGCGGGTAGCGACGACGACGTATTCCGGCACCGGCAACCGGCGCGACTGCAGCCACTCCTGCAGCCGCGTCTTGGGATCCTTTCCGAGCAGGTCGGGATCGGCATTGCGCAGGAGCTCGGCGAATACGCTGCCGATCACCTCCTCGGCGGCGGCAAAGCCGGCATCGATTGCGACCGCACCGAACACGGCTTCGAGCGTGTCGGCAAGGATCGACGCGCGCTCGGCGCCGCCGCTCTTCTGCTCGCCCTCGCCCAGCCGCAGCGATGCTCCGAGCCCGAGACCCCGCGCGACGCGTGCGAGGGTGTCGCGATTGACCAGGTGCGCGCGCAAACGCGACAGGTCGCCCTCGGGAAGCCCGGGAAATTGCCGGTACAGGGCAAGCGCGATCGCGCAGTTCAGTACCGCGTCGCCGACGAACTCCAGCCGTTCGTTGTGCGCAGCGCCGTAGCTGCGGTGCGTCAGCGCCTGGCGGAGCAGGTCGGGATTGCGGAAGGCGTGGTCGATCGCGAGCGGCAAGGCAGCGCGTCAGCGGGTCGAGCGCGCCTCGAAGTCGAGGAGGATGCTCGCGTTGCCGATCATGTGCAGCACTCGCTGCCACGTCATCGTTGCCACGATCAGGTCGCCCTCGCGCCCGACAACGAGGTCGGATGGCCTGGACTGAATCGACATAGGCGGCCGACAGCCGGCGGTCCATCGCTCGGCGGAGCTCGGCCGCGCTCGGATCCTGGACGTCGCGCATCGTCTCATCGAGCGCTTTCTGGACGGTGAAATACTCGATGTAGGCCGGTCCCACGCGGAACAGGACGAGCGCCGCGACGATGACAACGGCGGTCGTGAACAGGAAGCCGATCATCGACAGCCCGCGCTGATTTCCAGACCCCATGTCCCCTCCCAGAATGTGCAGCGTGACCGGGCTCAACGAATCGTGCTGCCGATGCGCTTGAATTCAAACGACGCGATATCGTCCCAGTTGAACCAGATCAGGAACGCCTTGCCGCGCAGGTTGGCGTCGGGGACGAAGCCCCAGTATCGGCTGTCGTCGCTGTTGTCCCGGTTGTCGCCCATCATGAAATACTCGCCGGCAGGCACTTTGCACCTGAAGCCGTGCACATTGTAGTCGCAATTCTCGCGCCCCGGGAACGCCCTGACGTTCTCTGCGTACACCGGTTGGGCGTCGACATTGATGCCGATCGAATGCGCTTTCGCCGCGTTCCGCGTCGGTGAGTTCGGTTGCGCGCTCGAGGGTGTCGAAGCGCAGGCCCTCGAGGTAGCTGTAGGACCCGTCGGACTGCTGCGGCCACGCCACGCCGTTCACCGTGAGTTTCTTGTCGCGGTACTCGACCACGTCGCCCGAGACGCCGATCACGCGCTTGATGAAATCCTGCGACGGATTGAGCGGATACCTGAAGACGACCACGTCGCCGCGCTGCGGGTCATGGACTGGGATGATCTTCTGCTCGATGATCGGCAGCCGGATGCCATAGATGAACTTGTTGACCAGGATGAAATCTCCGACTTCGAGCGTCGGCCGCATCGACGACGACGGAATCTTGAACGGCTCGGCGAGGAACGAGCGCAGCAGGAACACCACCAGCAGCACCGGGAAGAACGACTTTGCATACTCGACCCAGATCGGCTCGCGCACGCCGGGGGCGCGCTTCGTTTCGAGGAGCAGGCGGTCGGCGAGCCACGCGGTGCCGGTAACACAGGTCAGGATGAAGAGGATCAGGGCGAAGTCCATTGGAGACCGGTCAGCGGCGGAAATATCGGGTTGCGATGCGGCACCGGAGGCCCGGCGGGCGGTATTGTCTCACGCGGAAATCTCACTTCCCGCTGACCTGCAGCACGGCGAGAAACGCCTCCTGGGGGATCTCGACACTCCCCACCGACTTCATCCGCTTCTTGCCCGCCTTCTGCTTCTCCAGCAGCTTCTTCTTGCGGGTCACGTCGCCGCCGTAGCACTTGGCGAGGACGTTTTTGCGCAGCGCCTTGATCGTCTCGCGGGCGATGATCTGCGCGCCGATGGCAGCCTGCACCGCGACGTCGAACATCTGCCGCGGGATCAGCGCGCGGAGCTTTGCCGCCACCTCGCGCCCGCGGTGAGTCGCGATCGAGCGATGGACCATTACCGAAAGCGCGTCGACGCGCTCGCCGTTGATCAGGATGTCGAGCTTGACCACGTCTGCCGCGCGGAACTCCCTGAACTCGTAGTCGAGCGACGCATAGCCGCGCGACACCGATTTCAGCCGGTCGAAGAAATCCATCACCACTTCGGCCAGCGGCAGCTCGTAGGTGAGGAGCACCTGGCGCCCGGCGTACTGCATGTTCTTCTGGGTGCCGCGCCTTTCAGTGCACAGCGTCAGCACCGGCCCGACGTAATCCTGCGGCATCAGGATCGTCGCGGTGATGACCGGCTCGCGGATCTCCTCGACTCGGGACGGATCGGGGAGCTTCGAGGGATTCTCGATGTCGAGGACGGACCCGTCGCGAAGCAGCACCTGGTAGACGACGGTCGGCGCCGTCGTCACCAGTTCCATGTCGTACTCGCGTTCGAGGCGCTCCTGGACGATGTCGAGGTGCAGCAAGCCGAGGAAGCCACAGCGGAATCCGAAGCCCAGCGCCTGTGACATCTCGGGCTCGTAGCGCAGCGACGCGTCGTTCAGCTTGAGCTTCTCGAGCGCGTCGCGCAGCGCTTCGTACCGGTTGGATTCAACCGGATAGAGACCGGCGAAGACTTGCGGTTTGACCTCCTTGAAGCCCGGCAGCGGCGTCAACGCCGGGCGCAGGAGAGTGGTCAGCGTGTCGCCGACCTGGGCCGCCTTGAGTTCCTTGATCCCGGCGACGACGAAGCCGACCTCGCCCGCGGCAAGCGCATCGCGGAGCGCGGAGCGCGGTGTGAACACCCCGACCTGCTCGCAGGTGTAGGTCGCACCGGTGGCCATCAGGCGAATGCGGTCGCGCGGCTTCAACGTCCCTTGGAACACGCGCACCAGCATCACCACGCCAACGTAGTTGTCGAACCACGAATCGATCAGCAGCGCCTGCAGCGGTGCCGCCGGATCACCTGTGGGTGACGGAATGCGCGCGATCACCGCTTCCAGGATGTCGTCGATCCCCTCGCCGGTCTTGGCGCTCGCGCGAAGCGCATCGTGGGCGTCGATCCCGACGATGTCCTCGATTTCCTCGATCACCCGGTCGGGGTCTGCCGACGGCAGGTCGATCTTGTTCAGCACCGGCACCACAGTGACGCCCTGCTCGGTTGCCGTGTAGCAATTGGCGACCGTCTGGGCCTCGACGCCCTGCGACGCATCGACGACGAGCAGCGCGCCTTCGCAGGCCGCGAGCGAGCGCGACACCTCGTAGGCGAAATCGACGTGACCGGGAGTGTCGATCAGGTTGAACTGGTACGTCGTGCCGTCACGCGCCACATACGACAGCGCAGCAGTTTGCGCCTTGATGGTGATGCCGCGCTCGCGCTCGAGTGCCATCGAGTCGAGGACCTGCGCCTCCATGTCGCGCTCCGCCAGCCCTCCGCAGCGCTGGATGAAGCGGTCGGCGAGCGTCGACTTGCCGTGGTCGATGTGCGCGATGATCGAGAAATTGCGGATGTTCTGCATGCATCGGCCCGCGCGCTGAAAATCGATGTATTTTAGCGTGAGACGCACCCGGACCGTTCACCTGACTCCGATTCCGGCGGGTCACTGCGCTGCACCGTCCCCTTGGCCGGGTGGCCACAGGCGATCGAGCGCGGCGGCGACGCGCGCTCGATCGAGCACGTAATGACAGAGCTCGAAGCCGCCTCCAGGCGACCCTAGCAGCACACCGGAACACGTTCGCCGAAACTCGCCTCGAGCGCCGGATCGGCGTCGACGTCAAGTTCCGCGATGGTGACACCGTAGCGACGCGCGAGCGGCGCGAGCGCCGCCCGCATGTCGTCACAGAGATGGCAATAGGCGCGGACCAGCAGGGTCAGCCGGGCGCAGTCGCTGCCGGAAGAGTTCAGCCGGCGTCCCCTTCGCCGAGCCTGACCGTCGCAAAGAACTGGTTGTCGCCGCGCCGCAACTGCAGTGTGACCGACGCACCCTTATCGAGCCGCGCCAGCGTCTCGTTCACCTGCGCCGCGCTCGAGGCACGCATCAACTCGCCGTTGCGGACGATCGCCAGCACGACGTCGCCCGGCTGAACATTGCCGCGCACCACGCCGACGACATCCTCGACCAGCACACCTCCCCTCGCGAGGTCGAGTTGCTTGCGCTGCTCCGCGTCGAGATCGGACAGGACCAGGCCCATCCGGTTGGGCTTGGCTTTCGTCTTCGGCGCGGGTGCGCCACGGGACGCGATCGTACCGGCGTCATCCTTCAGTTCGGCAACTGTCACCGGGACGCGCTTCTCCATACCCTTGCGCCACACCGTCAGGTCGATCGCGATGCCGGGACGTATTGCAGTGATGACCCGTGGCAGGTCGTTCGCCGACGGAACGTCGCGCCCGTCGACTTTCAGGATGATGTCGCCCACCTCGATGCCGGCGGCTGCGGCAGGACCGCTCTTCTCGACCGCGTTGACCAGCGCGCCAGTCGGCTGCGGAAGCCCGAACGCGGCCGCGGCGTCGGTCGACACCTCCTGGATCTGCACGCCGATTCGCCCGCGCGTGACGTGGCCTTTCTCCTTCAACTGCATAACCGCGTTCATCGCAACGTCGATCGGAACGGCGAATGCGAGGCCCATGTAGCCGCCCGTGCGCGAGTAGATCAGCGAATTGATGCCGACGACCTCGCCGCGCATGTTGAATAACGGGCCGCCCGAGTTGCCCGGATTGATCGCGACGTCCGTCTGGATGAAAGGAACCAGGTTTTCCTGCGGCAGGTCGCGCCCCTTGGCGCTGACGATGCCTGCGGTCATCGTGTTGTCGAGTCCGAAAGGCTTGCCGATCGCGACGACCCATTCCCCGACCTTCAGCTTGCCCGGATCGCCGATCATCACCCGCGGAAGATCCGTGCCGGCGATCTTGAGCAGCGCGACGTCGGTGCGCTCGTCCTTGCCGATGACGCGCGCGACGAATTCGCGCTTGTCCGACAGGTGCACCGTCACTTCGCTCGCATCGTCGACGACGTGCGCGTTGGTGACGACGTAGCCGTCTGCCGAGACGATGAACCCGGAACCCGTCGCCTGCGTCTCGAACTGCCGCTGCTGCCCGCCGGGGCCCTCGCGTGGAATCTGCCCGAAGCGGCGGAAGAATTCATCGAAAGGGTCGTCCTCGGAAGTGGCGGGGGCGCGCGAATGGCGCGGCTTCTGCGTCACGTCGATCGACACCACTGCAGGCCCCTGGCGCTGGTAGAGCTCGGTGAAATCCGGAAGCAGCGCACTCCTGCCCTGCGCCGCTACGGGAGCGGCGGCGAGCGACAGAAGCGCGATAAACGTGGCGCAGAGAAGCGCCTGCGGCATGGGTGACAGTGCGCGGTGCATGGTATCCCTCGCTGATAGTTGGCCGGGCCGCGGCGGTGCGCTTAGCGGCGCTGGACCGAATCGGCGATCTGCCGCACGGTCGCGCCCGGCGTCTCGCCCATGACGGTGATCAGGTGATCATCGTGCCTGACGCTGTAGACGTTGAGCCCTCCCTGGTGCACGAATCCGATCGGAGCCGCCGGCGCCCCCTGCGGCTCGACGAACACCGACACCGACACCAGTCCGTCCGAGTACACGAGGTGCGCGACGCGCTCGCCGTGGCCGTGCAGCCTGCGGAAGCCTTCCATGATCTTCTCGAAACCGGCCGGGACCCAGGTGACGACCCAACCGGTATCCTGGCGGACCACGTCCGCCGACGCGCCTTCGAGCACGCGCCAGTCCGGTGGCGCAACCGGCCACGACGGCGCGACCATCGAGCGATCCACCGGGACATTGATCGAGATGTCGGTGAATGCGAACTGCTCGATGCCATCGCCCTGCTCGTTCAGGAGCCGCGCCTTCAGCAGGAGCCCGGTCTCGGCATCGGACCAGAAGCGATGCCCGTAACGCAGGCCGTCGCGTGGCGCGAACACGACAACCTTGACTGCGCGCCCGCTGGCACGATCGTGGCCGATGACGCGGAAGTCGTAGAACCGGGACAGCGACTGGCGCTGCTCCGTCGACAGCGATGGAAAGACATTTCGGAACGTCCGCGGCTCGACCCGGACCAGCTTCGCGTCCGGGTAATAGCAGCGCACTTCGCCCTGAGTGCGAATGAGCTCGCGTGCCGGCCCGTCGAGATTGACCAGCTTCTCGAATTCCTTGCCGGCGTCGTTCAGGTGGGTAATGCGCGACGATTCGACGCGCGCGCCGATCTGGTAGACGATCGTACCGACGTAATTCAGGTCCTGCGCGGCCTTCGCTGCGCGGGCGAGCCACTGCATCGCCTCGTCGGCGCACGCAGCAGAAGCAACGAAGGCGAGCGCGAAGGCGGCCCAGGCGAGCCGATTCCCGGCGGGAAGAAGAAGCGGCGCGTGCGCTGCATCGGCAATCGCTCAGGGCTTGATATCGCGCGTCACTGCGACATCGCGCAGGTAGGGACCGGCTCCGTGGAGCATGCCGGACGGAGCGAATTCCTGGTGCGCAAACAGGAGATCAGTGGGCACGGTCGCCTGCCGGACATCAACGGCGCGCATCGTGCCGGCCGCTCCCACCCGCGCAAGCGCCTGCCGGAGCCGAATCGATCAGCGAATACGCGGTCCAGCCGACGACGCCGACCGCAGCGAGCGTTGCCGCGACGGCCCAGGCCCACGGCGCCGGCCGCGACGGCAGAGCACGCTGCGGCGCGAGCACCGTGGGCTCGGCCGCGAGGCCGCGCCAGACCGCAGCCCCGACGTCGCGCGTCACTGCGACCTCGCCCCGCAGCGCGTCGCCAATTGCGTGGTAGCAGGTCCAGGTCGCCATCGCTTCGCCGCTCTTCAGCAACGCGCAGATCGCGTCCAGTTCAGTCGCGTTGACCTCGCCGTCCATCAGCCGCGAAATGCTTTCGTTCATCACCATCTCCGGTTGTCGTCGATGTCGAGCAGCGGCCGCAGCTCGGCCGCGATCGACTCCCGCGCACGGAAGATACGCGACCGGACCGTGCCGATTGGGCAGCTCATCACCGTTGCAATTTCCTCGTAGCTCAGGCCTTCGATTTCACGCAGCGTAATCGCCTTCCGCAGATCCTCGGGCAGGCGGTCCATCGCCCGGTTCACCGTCGAGGCAATCTGCTTGCCCTGCAGTTCCGCCTCGGGCGTTGCCGTGTCGCGCAACTGCTCGGCGTCCTCGAAGGTCTCCGCGTCCTCGTGGTCGTAGCTCGTCGATGTCGGCGCCCGGCGGCCCATTGCAACGAGATAGTTCTTTGCGGTGTTGATCGCGATGCGGTACAGCCAGGTATAGAACGCGCTGTCGCCGCGAAAGCTGGGCAGTGCCCGGTACGCCTTGATGAATGCCTCCTGCGTCACGTCCTCGACCTCCGCGGGGTCGCGCACCAGCCGGGACAGGAGCCGTCCCAGCTTTCGCTGGTATTTCGCCACCAGCAGCTCGAATGCGTGCTTGTCACCTTTCTGTGCTCGCAAAACGAGCTGCTGATCGACTTCGCGATCACCCATCCGCGGGTAGTCCCTGATGCATGATCGTTGTTATACCCGCCGGACGGCGGGCGCGGCTGCCGGGCAACCATCGGCGGTCCGGGCTCGGGACCCCCGCGGCGGTACCTTGCGCACGCTTGGAGCAACAGACCGCCCGCTGCTGTCATAGTTCAGCCGAGCCCGCTGGCGGCGGCCACCGGCGCGAGCCTGCGGAGCACCACCGCAGGGCGAATCTCGCCGGTCAGCGTTCCGCGGTAATTGCGGATTGCGCGCCGCCCCCATCCCGCGAGGCTCTCGCGGGCTTCGGCATCCAGCAGTCCTGCCTGGTCGAGCACTGCGACGACCGCCGGCATCAGGGCCCGCGCCTGGCCGTCAGCCACCTTGACCGCGATTCCGAGCCCGCGGCTGCGTACGCCGATCGCCTGCACGCCCTCCGCGCCGACCTTGGCGACCCAGTCGCCGCGTCCCGCTGCCGTCAGTGCGAGATCACTGCGGCCTGCGCCTGACACCATCTCCGGGTGCGCGACCATCGCGTCGGCGAGCAGCCGCGGAGCGGCTCCGTAATCGGGGTCGATCCCGGCGCTCGCGAGCCTTGCGAACGCCCGTGCCAGCGCCGCAAGCGGCACCGCGTAATTGGGCGCCGAGCAGCCGTCGATCCCGGCCACCAGCGCGTCGACCGGCACCCCGGTGAAGGCTGCCACCGCGCGCCGGATCGCCTGCTGCAGCGGGTGCTCGAACGCGAGGTACGAGCCCTTCGGCCACTGCTGCAGGGCGCAACAGGCGAGCATGCCGCTGTGCTTGCCTGAGCAGTTGTGCTGCAGCGGCGAATACGGCGGCGGCGGCGGGACCTCGCCGAGCACCTCGTAGAACTTCGGCGCATGCGTGCCACATTGCAGATCGGAAGCGCTGCAGCCGGCGCGCGACAGGATGGCGGCAGCCGCCGCAGCGTGCCGCGGCTCGCCCGAATGACTTGCGCAGAGCAACGCGACCTCAGCGGGCAAGAGCCCGAAGTGCGCCACGCCCCCCGCGGCAGCGAAAGGAAGCGCCTGCAAGGGTTTCAGCGCGCTCCGCGCGAAGGTCGTGGCAATACGGATCTCCCGCCGCGTAGAGCAGAGTGCCATGCCGGTCGACGACGGCGACTGAACCCAGGTGCAGGCTTTCGACGATCGTACCGCGGGTCACCTCCGCCAGCCGCGCCGGGGGCGCAGCGAGGCCGGGCTCGGCGGTGGCAGGCAGTGTTCGTCGGCATCGGGCGGGCAACGATCAACCGGAGATTATCGCCGATTGCTTCGTCCGAGCACCGTCCGAGCGAGAATTGCAGCGAGAGTTGTGACGGGAATCGCGGCGAGAATTACGGCGCAGCGAGCGCGCTTCGAATCTGCTCGAGTGCGGCCGGGTCCTCGATCGTCGTGAGATCACCTGGATCGCGTCCTTCGGCCAGTGCCTGGAGCGAGCGGCGCAGGAGCTTGCCGGAGCGGGTCTTGGGCAGCAGCGCCACGAAATGCACGCGGGCGGGCCGCGCAATCGCACCGAGCTCGCGATCGACGGTCTGCATCACCTCCTGCTGCAGCGCTGACGTTGCGCGAGGATCGGCGATCCGCGCCGGATCCTTGACCACGGCAAACGCGATCGGCACCTGTCCCTTGACCGCGTCCTGCACGCCAACGACCGCGACTTCGGCAATGCCGGAATGCGCCTGCACCGCCTCCTCGATCTCACGCGTCCCGATCCGGTGGCCGGCGACATTGATGACATCGTCGGTGCGTCCGAGCACGAAGTAATAGCCGTCGCCGTCGCGGGTGGCCCAGTCGAAAGTCGAATACAGCTCGCGGCCCGGAACCGTCGCGTAGTAGGTCGACACGAAGCGCGAATCGTCGCCCCACACCGTACTCATGCATCCGGGCGGCAATGGCGGTGCGATCGCGAGTACGCCCTTGTCGCTCCCGGACGCGTCAGCGCCCGTGGTGTCGTCGACGAGCTTCACGTCGTAGCCGTAGACCGGGAACGACGGCGAGCCGAATTTGCGCGCAGTCTCGGCCACTCCGGGCTGCGCCGAGAGGATCGGCCAGCCGGTCTCGGTTTGCCAGTAGTTGTCGACGATCGCCACCCCGAGGGTCTCCGCCGCCCAGCGTGCTGTCGGCTCGTCCAGGGGCTCGCCGGCGAGAAACAGGTAGCGCAGCGACGACAGGTCGTGACTGCGCATGTACGCCGGATCCTGCTTCTTGAGCACGCGGATCGCCGTCGGAGAGCTGAACATCGTCCGCGCCTGGTGGCGCTCGACAATGCTCCACCAGATTCCCGGGTCGGGCCGGATCGGCAGGCCCTCGTAGAAGATCGTCGGCGAACCGTTCAACAGCGGCCCGTAGACGATGTACGAATGTCCGACCACCCAGCCGATGTCGCTGGTCGTGAACATCGTTTCGCCGGGAGCAAGCGAGAAGATCCGCCGCATCGACGACGCGAGGGCCACTGCGTAGCCACCGGTGTCGCGTTGCACCCCCTTGGGTTTTCCGGTCGTTCCCGACGTGTGGAGGATGTACGAAGGCGCGGACGATTCGAGCCAGGTGCAGGGCACGTTCGTGCCTGCGTGCGCCGCGCGCAAGCTCGCGTAATCGGCGTCGCGCGGGACGCGCAATGCCAGCGCGGGATCGAGGCCCCGATTGACGAGGATCACGCGTGCAGGCGGGCGCTTCGCGATCGCCAGCGCCTCGTCGACGAGCGGCTTGTACGGGATGCTGCGGCCGCCGCGCATGCCGGCGTCCGCGGTGAACAGCAGCGCGGGACGCGCGTCGTCGATGCGCGCGGCGAGGCTCGACGGGGCGAAGCCGCCGAAGACGACGGCGTGAATCGCGCCGATCCGCGCGCAAGCCAGCATCGCGAACGCCGCCTCGGCGATCATCGGCATGTAGATCAGCACGCGATCACCCTGGCCGATACCCTCGGCCTTCAGCATCGCAGCGCAGGCATTCACCTCGGCGTGCAGCTCCGCATAGCTGTAGCTGCGCTCCTGTCCGGTTTCGGTGGAGATGTAGATCAGCGCCGGCTGGCTGGCGCGCAGCGCAAGGTGGCGGTCCACCGCGTTGTGGCACAGGTTGGTCCGGCCGCCGACGAACCATTTCGCGAACGGCGGACGGGAGTAATCGAGCACCTCGCGAAATGGCGTCGTGCCAGTCGATGAGCTTCGCTTCCTCGCGCCAGAATCCGTCGCGGTCCTCGATCGACCGCCGATGGAACTGCGCATACGCGGCCAATGCCACCTGCGCCCCTTCGACCGCCGCCCCTGCTCACCATCACCTGGTCCTCCTCAGCGCGATTCGCTTCGGCCCGTCACGGATGCGAATCGGCGCCGACCCGCACGACCGTCCGTCCGCGGACCATGCCCTTCAGGTAGGCATCGAAATGGGTCGGCAGTTCATCGAAGTCGATCGTACGCACCTGGTCGTGGACGCGATCCGGGCGCCACTCGGCCGCCAGCCGGTTCCACAGTCGCTGGCGCAGCGCCATCGGCGTATTGGCACTGTCGGTGCCGAGCAGGTGGACGCCGCGCAGGATGAACGGCGCGACCGTAGTGGGGAGTTTCATGTCCGCGGCGAGCCCCACTGCGGCGACGGTGCCCGCGATCTTCGAGCTGGCAAGGAGCCACGCCAGGATGTCGCCGCCCAGGTTGTCGACCGCTCCGGCGAAAGTCGCCTTCTCGAGCGGGCGGATGTTCGCGAGGTCGAGCGCCGAGCGCAGCAAAACTTCACGCGCCCCTATGCCACGCAAGTACGCCGCTTCCTCGCCCTTGCCGGTGATCGCGACGACGTCGAAGCCGATCTTCGCGAGGATTTCGATCGCGACCGAGCCAACGCCCCCGGTCGCCCCGGTCACCGCCACGGGCCCGTTCGCCGGTACGAGGCCGTTGTGCTGCATCAGGTGGACGGCGAGCGCGGCAGTAAAGCCGGCCGTTCCGATCGTCATCGCGTCGAACGCGGTCATGCTCTCCGGCCGGCGCACCACCCAGTCCGCGGGAACCCGGACGAACTCGGCATATCCGCCGTCATGAGCAACGCCCAGGTCGTAGCCGGTCACCAGCACCTTGTCGCCGCGCCTGAACCGCGACGTCGGCCGACGATTCGACGGTCCCGGCCACGTCGATTCCCGCGACCGTCGGGAAGCGGCGCATGATCCTGCCGCTGCCGTTGTGGGAAAGTGCGTCCTTGTAGTTGATCGTCGAATACTTGCTGCGGATCACCACGTCGCCCTGATCGAGCTCGTCCAGACCGAGCGTGACGAAGCGGCTGCTGACGGCGCCGTTGTCCGAGAACGTGCGGTAGGCCTTGAATGTCTGCACGGGAATCTCCTGGCGCCCGCGGGCGCGACGGTGAAGGGATCGGAGTGCTGTGGCGATGCTGCTGCGGACCTAGGGCGGTACCGGTACCTGCGCAGCATCGGCGAGGTGGGGCAGCGCGAGGTAATCCCGCGTGCGCATCTCGACCAGCCGGCTGACCGTGCGCGGGAACTCGCGTGCGTGAGGGCCGTCCGGATAGAGCGCTTCGGCCGGCGCGGCCGCGGATGCGACAAGCTTCACGTGATGATCGTACAGGATGTCGACGAGCCAGGTGAAGCGCCGGGCGCGGTCGGCCGAGTCCTCATCCAACGCAGGGACATTCGACAGGAACACGACGGCAAAGCGCCTTGCGATCTCGAGATAGTCGCGCTGCGATCGGGGGCCGTCGCACAATGCGGCGAAATCGAACCAGACGAGGCTCCCTGCCCTCCGCCGCGCCGCGATCGAGCGCCCATCGACGGCGAGCCGCGACTCGCCCTCGGGTCCCGCCCGCATCGCTTCGAATTCCGCAAGCATCGTCGCATCGGCGGCAGGCCCTGCCGGCACATGCCAGGTCGTGAGGCGCTCCAGCGTCTGCAGGCGGTAGTCGACGCCTGCGTCGACCTCGACCACGTCGAGCCAACGCTTGAGCAGCGCGATCGCCGGCAGGAAGCGCTCGCGCTGCACGCCGTCGGGCCACAGATCGTCGGGCGCATCATTCGACGTGGCCACCAGCACCACCCCGGCCTCGAACAACCCGGCCAGCAGACGGCCGAGGATCATCGCATCGGCAATGTCCGACACATGGAACTCGTCGAAGCAGACCAGGCGATGGCGACGCGCGATCTGGGACGCGACCGTGGCCAGCGGATCGACTTCGGACTTCAGACCGGCCAACGCAATGTGGACGTCGCGCATGAAGGCGTGGAAATGGACCCGCGTCTTGCGGCGCACGGCGACGGCCGCATGGAACGCATCCAGCAGCAAGGTTTTGCCGCGGCCGACCCCTCCCCGCAGCCAGACACCGCGCGGGACTCGGGTGTCGCGAGGAGTCGGCGCAGCCTCGACTGCCGCGCAACGCGGAAAGCGGCGAGCTCGTCGGCGAGGAGTTGGAGCCGCTCGAGCGCGGCGACCTGCGTGTGGTCGAGCGCGGCGTGACGGCGATCGAGCAGGGGTTCGAGGTAGTCGAACAGCGCGCCCTGGCGGCGCGCGATCTGGCCCGGAAAGTCCGCCGCGTTCACACGCTCACAGGTTGAGCGTCCGCTGGTCGACTGCGAGCGCGGCTTCGCGGGTCGCCTCGGACAGCGATGGATGCGCGTGGCAGATCCGCGCGATGTCCTCGCTGGCCGCCCCGAACTCCATCGCCACGACGCCCTCGCTGATCAACTCGCTCACCATCGGGCCGATCATGTGCACGCCGAGGATGCGGTCGGTCGACCTCTGCGCGATGATCTTGACGAAGCCGGTGGTGTCGCCCAGCGCCCGCGCGCGGCCGTTCGCCGAGAACGGGAAGCTCCCGCTGCGGTAATCGACGCCGTCGCCCTTCAACTGCTGCTCGGTCTTGCCAACCCACGCGATTTCGGGGGCGGTGTAGATCACCCATGGAATGGTGTTGAAATCGACGTGGCTGTGCTGACCGGCGATCCGCTCGGCGACCGCGACACCTTCGTCCTCCGCCTTGTGGGCCAGCATCGGCCCGCGCACGACATCGCCGATCGCCCAGACATTCGGCAAATTCGTCCGGCACTCGCCGTCGACCACGACGAAGCCTTGCGCATCGAGCTCGAGGCCGACGCTTCCGGCGCCGAGGCCCGAGGTGAAAGGCACGCGTCCGATCGACACGATCAACCGATCGAAGCTCACCGACTGGGCGCTTCCTGAGGCGTCGGTATAGTCGACCGCGACTTCGTCGCTGCCGCTACGCACCGCGCTGATCTTCGCGCCAAGCCTGATGGCGAGGCCCTGCCGGGTAAAAACCCTCAGCGCTTCCTTCGCCACGGCCTCATCGACCGCGCCGAGGAATGCGGGCAGCGCCTCGAGAATCGTCACCTCGGCGCCGAGGCGCCGCCACACGCTGCCCAGTTCGAGGCCGATCACGCCGGCACCGACGACACCGAGTCGCTTTGGCGTCTGCGGCAGCGCAAGCGCACCGGCATTGTCCAGGACGCGAACATTGTCGAACGCCACGCCGGGCAGCGGCCGCGGCGCAGAGCCGGTGGCGACGATCACGTGGCGAGCTTCGAGCGACACCGCAGCGGGTCCGTCGACGCCGATGCGCCAGCGCTCTCCCTCCTTCCCGGCAAAGGAGCCGCGGCCGTGAAACGACGCGATCCTGTTCTTCTTGAACAAATACTGGATCCCGTCGTTGTTCTGGCCGACCACCTTGTCCTTGCGCGCGAGCATCTTCGCGACGTCGATCGACAGCCCTGCGATCCCGATTCCGTGGTCGGCGAAAGCATGGCCCGCCTGCGCGTAGTTCTCCGACGATTGCAGCAGCGCCTTCGAAGGAATGCAACCGACATTGGTGCAGGCTCCCCCGAGCGCGGGCTTGCCGTTCGCGCGAGTCCAGTCATCGACGCACGCCGTCGCGAATCCGAGCTGCGCGGCACGAATCGCGGCGATGTAGCCGCCGGGACCGCCGCCGATCACGACGACGTCGAAAGGGGATGTGCTCATGTGCCTTATGCGTGCGCCTTGCGACTGCCGTCCACTACAGGTCAAGCAGCGTGCGGGCGGGATCCTCCAGCGCTTCCTTGATCGCGACCAGCGACAGTACCGCCTCGCGGCCGTCGATGATCCGGTGGTCGTAGGACTGGGCGAGGTAGTTCATCGGTCGAACTACGACCTGGCCGTTCTCGACGACCGCTCGCTCGCGCGTCGCGTGCACGCCGAGAATCGCCGCTTGCGGCGGATTGATGATCGGCGTCGACAGCATCGAGCCGAACACGCCGCCATTGCTGATCGTGTAGGTCCCGCCGGTCAGCTCGTCGACCGTCAGCTTGCCGTCCTGCGCACGCTTGCCGTAGTCGGCGATCTGGCGCTCGATGTCGGCGATCGACATCTGGTCGGCGTCGCGCAGGATCGGCACGACCAGTCCGCGCGGGCTGCTGACCGCGATGCCGATATCGTAATAGCCATGGTAGACGACATCGTTGCCGTCGATCGACGCGTTGACCAGCGGGAACTTCTTGAGCGCATGCACCGCAGCTTTGACGAAAAAGCCCATGAAGCCGAGCTTGACGCCGTGCGCCTTCTCGAAGCGCTCCTTGTAACGCTGGCGCAGTTCAATCACCGGCTGCATGTTGACTTCGTTGAAGGTCGTCAGGATCGCGGCGTTCGACTGCGATTCGAGCAGCCGCTGCGCGACGCGCAGGCGCAGCCGCGACATCGGCACCCGCTGCTCGGGACGCACCCCCAGCGCAGCGCCGAGAGGCGCCACGGGAGCCGGTCGCGCCGCTGGTGCCGGGGGCGCCCACGCGGCCGGCTCTGGGGCCGGTGCCGCGGCTGGTACCAGAGGCGGGGCCGCCGGCGGTCGGACCGCTGCAATCACATCGGCCTTGGTGATCCGGCCGCCGCGCCCGGTTCCGGCAACGGCCGTCGACGCCATCTCCTGCTCAGCCATCATCTTGCGTGCCGCTGGAAGCGCTGCCGGCGCCTCGCTCCCGGCCTGCGCGCGCGGTGCTGGCGCAGGTCTGCCACGCACTGCGCAGGGCGCACCGGTTCCCGCCGTTGCAGCGCTCGGCCGTTGCCGCGGAGGCCGCAGGAGTCTTCGCTTCGGCATCGATCACGGCAATCACGTCGTTCGAGGTGACCGTCGTGCCGTCGGTGCGCACGATCTCGGCCAGCACGCCGTCAGTCGGCGCCGGCAGCTCGAGGACGACCTTGTCGGTCTCGATGTCGATCAGGTTCTCGTCGCGCTTGACCGCCTCGCCTGCCTTCTTGTGCCAGGTGAGGAGCGTCGCTTCGGTGATCGACTCCGGCAATTGCGGAACCTTGACTTCGATTTTCATAATCGCTCTGACCCCATTTTCCCTAGCGCGCGAGCAGCATCTCTCCGGAGCTCAGCTTTTCGGCGAATGCGCTCTCGATGAGCTGCTTCTGTTCGGCATGGTGCATGCTGGCGTAGCCGACCGCAGTCGACGCCGATACCGGCCGCCCGGCATAGGCCAGCACTTTCCGGTCCTCGATGTCGGCGCGCATGAACGCGTTCAGGCGATACCAGGCGCCCTGGTTCTGGGGCTCCTCCTGGCACCAGACGACTTCCTTCGCCGCGGCATATTTCGCGACCTCGCGCCGGTAGGCGTCGTGCGGGAACGGGTACTGCTGCTCGAGGCGCAGGATCGCGACGTCGTCGATCCCGTGCTCGCGCCGGTGGGCGGCAAGCTCGTAGTACACCTTGCCGGAGCACACGACCACGCGCCGCACCTTCTTCGGGTCGATTCGCCCGGCCTCGCCGATCACGTTCTGGAACTGGCCGCCGGCAAGCTCGTCGAGCGTCGACACGGCTTCCTTATGCCGCAGCAGGCTCTTCGGCGTGAACACGATCAGCGGCTTGCGAAACTGCCGAATCATCTGCCGGCGCAACAGGTGGAACACCTGCGCCGGTGTCGACGGCACGGCGACCTGCATATTGTGCTGCGCGCACAGTTGCAGGTAGCGTTCGGGCCGCGCCGACGAATGTTCGGGACCCTGCCCCTCGTAGCCATGCGGCAGGTAGAGCACCAGATCGCAGATGCGCCCCCACTTCACTTCACCCGCACTGATGAACTGGTCGATCACGACCTGCGCGCCATTGGCGAAGTCGCCGAATTGCGCCTCCCAGATCACGAGCTGGCTCGGTTCCGACGTCGTGTAGCCGTATTCGAAACCCAGCACTGCGCTCTCGGTCAGCACCGAGTCGATGATCTCGAAGTCGGGCTGGCCGTCGCGGATATGCTGCAGCGGAATCCAGATGCCCTCGTCCCAGGTCTCGCGGTTCTGGTCGTGCAGCACTGCATGGCGGTGCGAGAACGTGCCGCGCCCGACGTCCTCGCCGGAGATGCGAACGCCGTAGTTCTGATCGACCAGCGATGCGTAGGCGAGGATCTCGCCCATGCCCCAGTCGATCGGGTGCCGTCCCTCGACCATGGCGCGCCGGTCAGCCATCATCTTCTCGACCCGGGGATGCAGCTTGAAGTCGGCCGGGACGGTGGTCGCGCGCACGCCCAGTGCCTGCAGATGCTCGAGCGGCACCGTCGTGTCGGCAGGGTCGGTCCACCGCCGGCCCTGGTACGGCGTCCAGTCGACGATGAACGGCGGCTTGTAGTTCGACAGGATGGTCGTGTTGGTGTGATAGCCCTTGTCCATCGCCGTCCGGTAGGTCGCGATCATCGCGTCGGCATCCTCGCCGGTGACCACGCCCTCATTGATCAGCCGGTCGGCGTAGAGCTTGCGCGTACCGGGATGCTGGTTGATCTTCTTGTACATCAACGGCTGGGTAATCATCGGTTCGTCGGCCTCGTTATGGCCAAGGCGCCGGAAGCACACCAGGTCGATGAATACGTCCTTGTGGAACTTCTGCCGGTAGTCGAGCGCGATCTCGGTGGCGAGCACGCAGGCCTCGGGATCGTCGCCGTTGACGTGGAAGATCGGCGCCTCGATCATCTTCCCCACGTCGGTGCAATAGAGCGTTCCGCGCGTGTCGCGCGGATCGGACGTGGTGAAACCGATCTGGTTGTTGATCACGATGTGGACCGTGCCGCCAGTGTAGTAGCCGCGCGTCTGGGCCATGTTCAGGCATTCCTGGACGATCCCCTGCCCCGCGATCGCCGCGTCGCCGTGGATCAGCACCGGCAACACCTGGTCGCCGCGCGCGTCCTTGCGCCGATGCTGGCGCGCGCGAACGCTGCCCTCGACCACCGGATTGACGATCTCGAGGTGCGACGGGTTGAACGCGAGGGTCACGTGCACCGGGCCGCCCGGCGTCGAAACATCAGACGAGAAGCCCTGGTGGTACTTGACGTCGCCGGCGGGCAGCACCTCCTCGTTCTTGCCCTCGAACTCGGAGAACAGGTCGGCCGGCATCTTGCCCAGCGTGTTGACCAGCACGTTGAGCCGCCCCCGATGCGCCATGCCCAGCACCAGTTCACCGACACCCGCAGCGCCTGCGCGCTGGATCAGCCGGTCGAGCATCGGGATCATCGAGTCGCCACCTTCGCCCGAAAAGCGCTTCTGCCCGACGTACTTGGTGTGCAGGTAGCGCTCGAGCGTCTCGGCTGCGCTCAGCCGTTCGAGAATGTGGCGGCGCTGCTCCGGAGTGTAGCTCGGATGCGAGCGGATCGGCTCGAGGCGCTCCTGGACGAAGCGCTTGGTGGGCGTGTCCGAGATGTACATGTACTCGGCGCCGAAAGTCCGCGTGTAGGTTTGTTGCAGCGCGTCGACGATGTCGCGCAGACGCATCCGCGCCGGCCCCGCCCGGAACGAGCCGACGTCGAACTCGGTGTCGAAGTCGGTCTCGGTGAAGCCGTACGTGCGCAAGTCGAGGTCCGCGATGTACGGCGGCTCGCGCCGATCGAGGGGATCGAGGGTGGCGTGCAGCATCCCGAGCGTGCGGTACTTGCCGATCAACTGGAGCACGAGCACCTGCTTGTGCATCGTCGTCGAGTCGACCATTGCGCCGGCGACGCGGCGATTGCGGGCCAGCTCGCGGAATGACTCGACGACCGGTGCATGCGGCACGTCGGCCGCGCCACCGCTGAGCACGTCAAAGTAATCGCGCCACTCATCCGGAACGCGGCCCGGATCGGCGAGATAAGTCTCGTAGAGCTCTTCGACGAACGGGGCGTTGCCCCCGAACAACGCGCCGGTCGACTCCAGCTCCTTCATCGTGCCCATGGTCCGTGCCTCACCGCTCGGCGATCGCCTTGACGCTGCGCCGCGCCATGCCCGTGAAAAGCTGCCGTGGCCGGCCGATCCGGTATTCGGGATCGGTGATCATCTCGTTCAACTGGGCGATCCAGCCCACGGTGCGCGCCAACGCGAAGACCGCGGTGAAGAGCGAAGTCGGGATGCCGATCGCCTTCTGGACGATGCCCGAGTAGAAATCGACGTTCGGATACAGTTTGCGCGAGAGGAAATAGTCGTCCTCCAGCGCGATCTTCTCGAGCGTCATCGCGAGCTTGAACAGCGGGTCACCGTGGAGCCCAAGCGCCTCGAGCACCTCGTAGCAGGTTTCGCGCATCAGCTTGGCGCGTGGGATCGTAGTTCTTGTAGACCCGGTGGCCGAAGCCCATCAGGCGCACGCTGGAATGCTTGTCCTTCACCCTGGCGATGAACTCGCCCACCTTGGCCACGCCTCCCTGGGCTTGCAGCTCGTAGAGCATGTTCAGCGCCGCCTCGTTGGCACCGCCGTGCGCCGGCCCCCACAGGCAGGCCACTCCGGCGGCGATCGCCGCGAACGGGTTGGTCCCGGACGACGCGCACAGCCGCACGGTCGAGGTCGACGCGTTCTGCTCGTGGTCGGCATGCAGGATGAAGATGCGGTCGAGCGCGCGCACGAGGATGTCGTTGACCTTGTAGTCCTCGCAGGGCGTGGCGAACATCATCCGCATGAAGTTCGCCGCGTAGGACAGCTCGTTGCGCGGGTACATGTAGGGCTGCCCGACCGAATACTTGTAGGCCATCGCGATCAGGGTCGGCATCTTGGCGATCAGCCGGATCGCGGAGATGTCGCGCTGGTGCGCGTCGTTCAGGTTGATCGAATCGGGATAGAACGCGGAGAGCGCGCCCACCAGCCCGGTCAGCACCGCCATTGGATGGGCGTCGCGGCGGAAGCCGCGCATGAAGAATTGCATCTGCTCGTTGACCATCGTGTGGTTGGTTACGCGGCCGGCGAAGTCGGCTTTCTGCGTCCGGTTCGGCAGCTCGCCGTACAGCAGCAGGTAGCAGGTCTCGAGGTAGTCGCAGCGGACCGCGAGCTCTTCTATCGGGTAACCGCGGTAGAGAAGCTCTCCCTTGTCGCCGTCGATGAAGGTAATCGCCGAGCTGCACGCCGCCGTCGAGAGGAAGCCCGGATCGTAGGTGAACCGGCCGGTCTTCGCGTAGAGCGAGCGGATGTCGATCACGTCGGGGCCGATCGTCCCGGCCAGCAGCGGCAACGTCGCCGGGGGCGCTCCGTCGGAGAAGGTGAGGGTGGCGGTGCGTTCGTTCATCTGCGTCCTTCGATTCCGGATTGCGGCCGGGTAGCGCGCCCGGCGGGATCCTCCGCTGCGTTGCCGGAGGTACCTTCAGATCGACCGCAGCCGCTCGACCAGCGGGAGTACCCGGGAATCGGCCGGCTCGGCACGCCCCGCGATCAGGTCCCACAGGGCGTTGTCGGACAGGGCGAGCAGCCGGTCGAGCTGCGTGACTTCGTCCCCGGACAGCTCCGCGCCACGGGCGTCGAGGTAGCGGGAGAGCACGAGGTCGTTTTCGAGCATTCCGCGCCGGCAGCGCCAGCGCAGCCGATCGATGCGATGCCGGCCGCCGTCCATCGGCTCCTCCTCACAGGCTTCGCTTGACAAGCATGGTCTTGATGTTGCCGATCGCGCGGGTGGGATTGAGACCTTTCGGGCAGACGTCGACGCAGTTCATGATCGCGTAGCAGCGGAATAGCCGGTAGGGATCCTCGAGGTTGTCGAGACGCTCGTTCAGGGCGCGGTCGCGGCTGTCCGCGATGAAGCGATAGGCGTTGAGCAGTCCCGCGGGTCCGACGAATTTGTCCGGATTCCACCAGAACGACGGGCAAGCCGTCGAGCAGCAGGCGCAAAGGATGCATTCGTAGAGCCCATCGAGGTTGTCGCGCTCCTCCGGCGACTGAAGGCGCTCCCGCTCCGGCGGCGGCTCGTCGTTGACGAGGTACGGCTTGATCGAATGGTACTGCTTGAAGAACTGGCTCATGTCGACGATCAGGTCGCGCACTACCGGCAGCCCGGGCAGAGGTCGTAACTCGACCGGCTCCTTCAGCGTCTTGAGGTTGGTGATGCAGGCAAGCCCGTTCTTGCCGTTGATGTTCATTGCGTCGGAGCCGCAGACGCCCTCGCGACAACTCCGGCGGAACGCGAGCGAATCGTCGGTGACCTTGAGCCGGATCAGCGCGTCGAGGAGCATCCGGTCGTGCGGATCGAGTACTACGTCGTAGTCCTGGAGCCGCGGCTTGGCGTCCTTCTCCGGATCGTAACGGTAGATGCGGAATTTCATGGTGTGGTCAGTAGGTGCGCGCCTTCGGCGGGAACGTATCAACGGTAAGTGGCTTCAGGTTGACCGGCTTGTAGTCGAGGCGGTTCGCATCCCGGTACCACAGCGTGTGCTTCAGCCAGTTGACGTCGTCGCGCGCGGGGTAATCGCTGCGCGCCTGGGCTCCCCGCGACTCGCGCCGCGCTTCGGCCGAAAAGATCGTCGCCTTCGCGGTCTCCATCAAGTTGTCGAGCTCGAGGGCCTCGAGCCGCGCGGTATTGAAAATCCTGCTCTTGTCGCCGATCGTCGTCCTCTGCACGCGTGTTTCCAGCTCGAGCACTCGCGCGACGCCTTCAGAGAGGAGCTGCTGGTTGCGGAACACACCGCAGTGTGATTGCATCGCCTTGCGCAGGTCGGCCGCGACCCGGGCCACGCTTTCCCCGCCAGTCGCGGCGTCGAGGCGCGCCAGTCGCGCCTGCGAGAGCTCGCCAGCGTCTTTCGGCAGCGGCTTGTGCGCGTGTGCCGGAAGGTTCAGCGCGACCACGTGGTTGCCGGCCGAGCGCCCGAAGACCAGCAGGTCGAGCAGCGAATTGGTGCCGAGCCGGTTCGCTCCGTGGACCGAGACGCAGGCGCATTCGCCCATTGCATAGAGTCCCGGGACCACGACTGCGCGGTCGCTGCCCCGGGGCGCGACGACCTGGCCGTGGACGTTGGTCGGGATGCCGCCCATCATGTAATGGATCGTCGGCACCACCGGGATCGGCTCCCGTACCGGATCGACGTTCGCGAACTTGATCGCGATCTCGCGAATCGAAGGCAGGCGCTTGTTGATGACCTCGGGACCGAGGTGGTCGAGCTTCAGCAGCACGTAATCCTGGTGCGGCCCGCAGCCGCGCCCTTCCTTGATCTCCTGGTCCATCGAGCGGCTGACGACGTCGCGCGACGCGAGGTCCTTCAGGTTCGGAGCATAGCGCTCCATGAACCGCTCGCCCTGCGAATTGAGCAGGATGCCGCCTTCACCGCGCACGCCCTCGGTGATCAGCACACCGGCGCCCGCGACACCCGTAGGATGAAACTGCCAGAATTCCATGTCCTGCAGCGGCACCCCGGCGCGTGCCGCCATGCCAAGACCATCGCCGGTGTTGATGAAAGCGTTAGTCGACGCGGCGAAGATGCGCCCCGCGCCGCCGGTGGCGAGCAGCGTCACCTTGGCTTCGAGGATCATCACCTCACCGGTCTCCATTTCCAGCGCGATCACACCCAGAACATCGCCGTCCGCATCGCGGACCAGGTCGAGCGCCATCCACTCGACGAAGAAATGGGTATGCGCGCGGACGTTGCGCTCGTAGAGGGTGTGCAGCATCGCGTGGCCGGTCCGATCGGCCGCGGCGCAGGCACGCTGCACCGCCTTCTCGCCAAAGTTCGCCGAGTGACCGCCAAAGGGCCGCTGGTAGATCGTGCCGTCGGCGTTGCGGTCGAATGGCATGCCGAAGTGCTCGAGCTCGTAGACGACCTGCGGCGCCATCCGGCACATGTATTCAATCGCATCCTGGTCGCCGAGCCAGTCGGAGCCCTTGACCGTGTCGTACATGTGCCACAGCCAGTGGTCTTCCGACATGTTGCCGAGCGACGCGCCGATGCCTCCCTGCGCGGCAACAGTATGCGAGCGCGTCGGGAAAACCTTCGACAGCACGGCGACCGACAGGCCGGCCTCGGCGAGCTGCAGCGCCGCGCGCATGCCGGCACCGCCTGCGCCGACGATCACCGCGTCGAAACGGCGCGACGGCAGGCTCACGCGTTGGCCTCGCCGCGCGCCGCGCTCAAGCGTGACCCCACAGGATCTCGATGGTCCAGCCGACGTACGCGATCAGCACGCAGACCACGACGATCTCAAACGCGAGGCGCAGACCGATGGGCTTCACGTAGTCCATCAGGATATTGCGCACTCCAATCCACGCATGAAACAGCAGCGACGCGACGAAAACGAACGACACGACCCGAAACGCGGTGCCCGCGAACAGCGCGGTCCAGGTCGGATAGTCGAGCCCGCCGTGCCACAGTACGACCAGCGCGATCAGCAGCGTATAGAGCGCGATGACGATCGCGGTGACGCGCTGCGCCAGCCAGTCGCGGGACCCGTAATGGGCGCCGACCGCAAGCTTGTCGACCGGACCTACCACAAGCGCACCGCGACGATCACCGTCAGCACGAGCGACACGATGAGGACGATGGCCGAGGACCTCCGCGCGGGTTCGAGGTCGGTGCCGATGTGCACGTCGAGGGCGAGATGGCGCAATCCCGCGAGCACGTGGTGCAGGTACGACCAGGCGAGCACGAGCAGCACCAGCTTGCCGAACCACGACGCGAGCGGGCCGAAAGCCGCGGCATAACCCTGTTGCGTGGCGAGGCTCGCCTGCACGAACCCGAGGAGTAGCGGTATCCCGGCAACGAACAGCAGTGCGCCGCTTACGCGGTGCAGGAACGAAACGATTGCGGGCAGCGGCTGCCGGATCGCGAGCAGGTTGAGATAGGTCGGGCGCGGCTTGATTGCAGGTCGATGGCTGACGGCCATGGATCAACCCAGGGTGATATGGCAGGGGTACGGTGCGGAACGCGCCTGTCGTTGCTTGCGCAGGGCGAAATTATAGCGCGGCAGCGAGACGGTCGGCCATTGCGTTCACGACAACGCATTCCAGTAGTGGTGCCGCAGCGTCGCGCACAGTCCGCGCCTGAACTCGACCGGCCGATTGCCATAGGTTCGCGTCACACGATCGACTGCGAGCAATGGCGTACCCGGAGTGACCGCCAGCAGCGCCGCGCTTGCAGCGTCGGCCGCGACTGCGTGCAGGCGCTCGGCGGCGTTCAGCATCGTGACGCCGAATTCGGTCTCGAAGAAGGCATACATCGACCCGCGGTGCGCGCTGCAACGCTCGCGGGTCATCCCGCGAAACACCGCCGCCGGCAGCGTGATCTCATCCAGCACCGCCGGCACCCCGCCGTACTCGAGCACCCGGCGCAAGACCAAGATCGCCGCACCTGGCTTGAGTTCGAGCAACCGCGCGACCTCGCTGGCCGCGCGCAGGCGCCGCAGGTCGACGATGCGGCTCGCCGGATGCTCGTCGCTGCCGTCGTCTGCGCGGATGCGCAGGAACCGGAAATCGGACCTGCTCTCCTCGGTGTGGGTCGCGACGAACGTCCCTTTGCCTTGACGGCGCACGACGAAGTTCTCCGCAGCGAGCGACAGTATCGCCTTGCGCACGGTCCCGAGCGCCACGCCGTAGCGCGACGCCAGCGCGGTCTCCGGCGGGATCGGCTCGCCGGGCTTCCATTCGCCCGCCGCGAGGCTGCGCTCGACGAGTGCCCTGATCTGCAGGTACAACGGCTGGAATGTCGGTGCGGCGTGCACCTGGGCCCGGGTCATCGGCGGCCTCCACTGACAAACGGCTGAACGGCTGGTATTATGTCTTATATCATTTAGATGACTGCATTGACAGGCGACGCGGCCGCGCCTACCATCGAACAACGAGCGGACCGTTGCCACCCCGTGGGACGCCGCGGGGCCCGGGCGCTCGCCCACGCCTTCGCCCGGCGTCACGTTCTTGTCGCAGGAGCACTCGATGAAGGCACCCGTCCGCGTCGCGGTCACCGGCGCCGCCGGCCAGATCGGCTACAGCCTGTTGTTCCGCATCGCTTCCGGCCAGATGCTGGGCGCGGACCAGCCGGTCATCCTCCAGTTGCTCGAATTGCCGCTCGACAAAGCGCAAGCCGCCCTCAGGGGTGTGATGATGGAACTCGAGGACTGCGCATTTCCGCTGCTCGCCGGGATGCAGGGCGCGGCCGACCCGAAGCAGGCATTTCGGGATGCCGAGGTCGCGCTCCTCGTCGGCGCCCGCCCGCGCGGCCCGGGCATGGAGCGCAAGGACCTGCTGCTCGAGAATGCGAAGATCTTCATCGAACAGGGCAACGCGCTCGATGCGGTCGCTGCGCGCACAGTCCATGTGCTGGTGGTCGGCAATCCGGCCAATACCAACGCCTACATCGCGATGAAATCCGCGCCGGAACTGCCTGCGCGCAACTTCACTGCGATGCTGCGCCTCGACCACAACCGCGCGCTGTCGCAGGTCGCGGCCAGGAGCGGACGCCCGGTGGCATCGATCGAGAAGATGGTCGTGTGGGGCAACCACTCGCCGACCATGTACGCCGACTATCGGTTTGCGACATCGAACGGCCAATCCATCAAGGACCTGATCAGCGACGAGAACTGGAACCGCAACGTGTTCCTGCCGACGGTCGGCAAGCGCGGCGCCGCGATCATCGAGGCGCGCGGCCTGTCGTCGGCGGCCTCGGCTGCGAATGCCGCGGTCGATCACGTCCGCGACTGGATGCTCGGCAGTGGCGGCAAGTGGGTGACGATGGGGATCGCTTCGGATGGCAGCTACGCCATCCCCAGAGGCGTCGTCTACGGTGTGCCGGTCACGACCAGCGCCGGCGAGTACGCGCGCGTCACCGATTTGCCGATCGACGACTTCTCGCGCCAGCGGATGGACGCGACGCTGAAGGAACTCGAGGAAGAGCGCGCCGGCGTCGCCGCGCTGCTGGGCTGATCGCGCCATGCCCACCCGAAGCGCCGGCGCCAGGTTCCGTGCCGCGGTCGAAGCCGAGGCGCCGCTGCAGGTACCTGGCACGATCTGCGCCTACCACGCGCTGCTGGCCGAGAAGAGCGGCTTCCGCGCAATCTACCTGTCCGGCGGAGGCGTCGCCGCCGGCTCGCTCGGTCTTCCCGACCTCGGCATCAGCAATCTCGACGACGTGCTGACCGACGTGCGCCGGATCACTGACGCCTGTGCGCTGCCGCTGCTGGTCGACGCCGACACCGGCTTCGGGTCATCGGCGTTCAACGTCGCGCGCACGGTGAAGTCGCTGCTCAAGGCGGGTGCGGCGGCGATGCACATCGAGGACCAGGTCGGCGCCAAGCGCTGCGGCCACCGACCCGGGAAGGAGCTTGTCGCGAAGGACGAGATGGTCGATCGCGTGAAGGCTGCAGTCGACGCACGCAGCGACCCCGAGTTCGTCATCATGGCGCGCACCGATGCGCTTTCGGTCGAGGGTCTCGACGCGGCGATCGAGCGCTCGCGCGCCTACGTCGGCAGCCGGCGCCGACATGATCTTCCCCGAGGCGATGACCGAACTCGCGATGTACCGGTGCTTTGCCGACGCGGTCCGGGTACCGGTCCTCGCGAACCTGACCGAGTTCGGGAAGACGCCGCTCTACACGCTGCGCGAGATCGCGAGTGCGGGCGTCGCGATCGCCCTCTACCCGCTGTCGGCGTTTCGCGCGATGAACCAGGCTGCGCTTGCGGTCTATCGCGCACTGCGGCACGACGGCACGCAAAAGGCGCTCGTCGGGACGATGCAGACGCGTGATGATCTCTACGACTTCCTCGGCTACCACGCCTACGAACGCAAGCTCGACCTGCTCTTCGCGCCGCGCGACAACTGACCGCTCATGCGATCCACCACGCCCATGCCCTCGATGACGACCATCCCCGACGCGCCGGTCGCGGCGCCCAAGCCCAAGAAATCGGTCGCGCTGTCCGGAGTGACTGCCGGCAACACCGCCCTGTGCACCGTCGGGCGCACCGGCAACGACCTCCACTATCGCGGCTACGACATCCTCGACATCGCGGGGGAATGCGAGTTCGAGGAAATCGCCCACCTGCTCGTCCATGGTGAGCTGCCCAATCGCACCGAGCTCGACGCCTACCGGCGCAAGCTCCGCACGCTGCGGGGCATTCCCGCACAGGTTCGCGTCGTGCTGGAGCAGATCCCTGCGGCCGCGCATCCGATGGACGTCATGCGCAGCGCAGTATCGACGCTCGGCACTGTGCTGCCGGAGCGCGATGCGCACGACGCAGGCGGTGCGCGCGACATCGCCGACCGGCTGATGGCATCACTGGGCTCGATGCTGCTTTACTGGCACCACTACAGCCGCAGCGGCAGCCGCATCGACGTCGAGACCGACGATGTTTCCATCGGCGGCCATTTCCTGCACCTGCTGCATCGCCGCGTGCCCCCGCCGGCATGGGTCAAGGCGATGAACACGTCGCTCAACCTCTATGCCGAGCACGAATTCAACGCATCGACTTTCGCCGCGCGGGTGATCGCCGGCACCGGCGCGGATCTCTACTCGGCGATCACCGGTGCGATCGGCGCGCTGCGCGGCCCGAAGCACGGCGGCGCCAACGAGGCTTCGCTGGAAGTGCAGAGCCGCTACCGGACCCCGGATGAGGCCGAGGCCGACATCCGCCGGCGGATCGAGGCGCGCGAGGTCGTCATCGGCTTCGGCCATCCCGTTTACACCACCGCCGATCCGCGCAACAAGATCATCAAGGAAGTCGCGCGCGAATTGTCCTCGGCCGGCCGCGACACGCAGCTTTTCGCCGTCGCCGAACGGATCGAGACGACGATGTGGAATGCCAAGAAGATGTTCGCGAATCTCGACTGGTTCTCGGCCGTCAGCTTCCACATGATGCGCGTGCCCACGGCGATGTTCACTCCGCTGTTCGTGATCGCGCGCACTTCAGGCTGGGCGGCGCACGTCATCGAGCAACGCGAAGACGGCAAGATCATCCGCCCCTCGGCGAACTACACCGGTCCCGAGGATCGCGTCTTCGTGCCTCTCGCCAAGCGGAGCTGAAGGCGGCCGCCCGCTCGCCTCTCGCCCTCGATCGTCGACCCTCCATGTCCGCGCAGATCTCCAACATCCGGCCCAAGCCCGACCAGGTGCTGGTCGACATCGCCGACTACGCCGCGGGCGCTGCAATCGACAGCCGCGAGGCCTACGCGACCGCGCATTACTGCCTGCTCGATACGCTGGGCTGCGGCTTCGAGGCGCTCGCGTACCCGGCGTGCACCAAGCTCCTCGGCCCCATCGTGCCGGGCACCGCCGTGCCCCATGGCGCGAAGGTTCCCGGGACCGCGTACCAGCTCGATCCGGTGCAGGCGGCGTTCAACCTCGGCGCGATGATCCGCTGGCTGGATTTCAACGACACCTGGCTCGCGGCGGAATGGGGCCATCCGTCCGACAACCTGGGCGGCATCCTGATGTGCGCCGACTGGCTGTCACGCAGCGCAATCGCCGCAGGACGCCGGCCGCTGGTCGATGCGCGACGTGCTGACGGCCATGATCAAGGCCCACGAAATCCAGGGCGTGATCGCGCTGGCCAACAGCTTCAACCGCGTCGGGCTCGACCATGTCGTGCTGGTCAAGGTCGCTTCGACCGCAGCGATCGCGGCGATGCTCGGGCTATCGCGCGACGAGATCGTCAACGCGGTGTCACTTGCCTTCGTCGACGGACAGAGCCTGCGCACCTACCGCCACGCGCCGAATACCGGATCGCGCAAAAGCTGGGCAGCGGGCGACGCGACCTCGCGCGCAGTGCGTCTCGCGCTGATCGCGAAGACCGGCGAGATGGGCTATCCGTCGGTGCTGACCGCGAAGACGCTGGGGCTTCTACGATGTGCTGTTCAGGGGCGAGCCGTTCAGGTTCGATCGCGCCTACGGCAGCTACGTGATGGAAAACGTGCTGTTCAAGATCAGCTTCCCGGCCGAATTCCACGCCCAGACCGCAGTCGAATGCGCGATGGCGCTGCATCCGCAGGTGAAGGATCGCCTGGCCGACATCGCCAGGATCACCATCCGCACCCACGAGTCGGCGCTACGCATCATCGACAAGCAGGGGCCGCTCGACAATCCCGCCGATCGCGACCACTGCATCCAGTACATGGTCGCGGTGCCGCTGATCTTCGGGCGCCTGACCGCGGCCGACTACGAGGACGAGGTCGCCGCCGATCCGCGTATCGACGCCTTGCGCGAGCGGATGACCTGCGTCGAGGACCGGCAGTTCTCGCAGGACTATCTCGACCCGGACAAGCGCTCGATCGCCAACGGCATCAGTGTCGAATTCAACGACGGCACGAAGTTGCGCGAGGTGGTCGTCGAGTACCCGGTCGGTCACCGCCGGCGGCGCAACGAGGGCATTCCGCTGCTGCTCGACAAGTTCCGAACCAACCTCGCGCGCCGCTTCGCGGCGAAGCAACAGCAGGCGATCATCGACGTTGCGCTCAATCTGGAGCGGCTGGCGGCAACGCCGGTCCACGAGTTCGTCGATCTGCTGGTGACCTGATCGCAAGCTCGCGCCCCACCCCACCCGCACTTGCCGATCCCGGAGCCACGATGCGCTACCCTCTTCCCCCGCACTTTCTCCGTGCTGGCCTTCTGCGCACTCGCGATTGCCGCAGGTCGCGGCCGCCCAGGATTACCCGAAGCTCAAGCCCGGGCTGTGGGAAATGACGCGCACGACCGACCATCCACCAGGCGCGCCTGGGGCCGCCGCACCGCGGTCCACCACAACGACGCTCTGCCTCGACGAATCGGTACAGAAGGAAATGCTCGACATGGGCACCGGAGCGATGAAGGGAATGTGCAGCAAGCACGATTTCCGGTTCGCGGGCGGCCGCGGCACCGGCGATTTCGTCTGCGACATGGGCGGCAGCACGATGCACTCGAAATCGACGATGGTGATGAACGGGGACAGCAGCTACCGGACCGAGGTTCAGTCGACCTTCGAGCCGCCGTTCATGAACATGCGCGAGAGCCACAGCGTGCTGATCGCGCACCGTAGCGGGCCGTGCCGGCCCGGACAGCGCCCCGGCGACATGACGATGAACGGGCGGACCTTCAACATCCGCGACGCGCTGAAAGACAACGGCTCCAAGTAATCGCGGCAGAGCCGGGCGGGCCCGCAGGACAAACCCGCAGGCGAGAGGAAAGCGACATGGCACACCATCGATTCAACACGATGAAAGAACTCCGGCTCGCGTCGGGCACAACCGGCCGTTATTACTCGCTGCCCGCACTCGAGGCCAGCGGCATCGGCAAAGTGTCCCGGCTGCCGGTCTCGATGCGCATCGTGCTGGAGAGTGTATTGCGCAACTGCGATGGGACGCGGATCACCGAGGAGCACGTGCGGCAGGTTGCCAACTGGGCACCCGCGGCCGCCCGCGTCGACGAGATTCCTTTCATCGTGGCCCGGGTGGTGCTGCAGGATTTCACCGGAGTTCCGCTGCTGTGCGACCTCGCGGCGATGCGCAATGCGGCCGCAGGGCGTCAAGCAGGATCCGCGCATCATCGAGCCGCTGGTTCCGGTCGATCTTGTCGTCGACCACTCGGTGATGGTCGACTACTACGGCTCACCCGAGGCGCTCGACCTCAACATGAAGCTCGAATTCCGGCGCAACGCCGAGCGCTACCAGTTCATGAAATGGGGCATGCAGGCGTTCAACACCTTCCGGGTCGTGCCACCGGGCATTGGCATCGTGCACCAGGTAAATCTCGAGTACTTCGCGCGGGGCGTTCACTCGCGCGACGGGATTCGGTATCCCGATTCGCTGGTCGGCACCGACAGCCACACGACGATGATCAACGGGATCGGCGTCGTGGGCTGGGGCGTAGGCGGTATCGAGGCCGAGGCCGCGATGCTCGGGCAACCGGTCTACATCCTGACCCCCGACGTCGTCGGAGTCGAACTCGCCGGACGGCTCCCCGAAGGCGCGACCGCTACCGACCTGGTGCTGACGGTCACCGAGATGCTGCGCCGGGAGAAGGTCGTCGGCAAGTTCGTCGAGTTCTTTGGCGAAGGCACCGCGACGCTGTCGGTCCCCGACCGCGCGACGATCGGCAACATGGCGCCGGAATACGGCGCGACGATGGGCTTCTTCCCCATCGACGCGGCCACCGTCGATTACCTTCGCGCCACGGGACGCAGCGACGCCGAGATCGACGCCTTCACCGCCTATTACAAGGCGCAGGGCATGTTCGGCATGCCGCGGGCGGGTGACATCGATTACAGCACGTCGCTCAAGCTCGACCTCGCGTCGATCACGCCGTCGGTCGCCGGTCCCAAGCGGCCGCAGGACCGGATTGAATTGCCGCAACTCGCAACGCGCTTTGGCGAGCTCTTCAGTGCATCGATGAGCGATAACGGCTTCGCCCAGCCGGCCGATCGCCTGCACCGCCGCTTCCACACTGCACCGACCCGCGCCGGACGTGGCGTGGCCAACGATGCCACGCAGCAGCTCGCTCAAAACGGGTTGCCGCGCAACGTCGTCGAGATGGTCGACAATCGCCCGACGGCGAACCACATCGCGCCCCCGACGCCGCGTCCGGTGGATATCGGCGACGGCGATGTGCTGATCGCCGCCATCACCTCGTGCACCAACACGTCGAATCCGAGCGTGCTGCTCGCCGCGGGCCTGCTCGCGAAGAAGGCAGTCGAGAAAGGCCTGAGCGTCAAGGCGCACGTGAAGACCTCGCTCGCGCCAGGCTCACGCGTGGTGACCGAGTACCTCACCAAGACCGGACTGCTGCCCTACCTCGAGCAGCTCGGATTCGACGTTGCGGCCTATGGCTGCACCACCTGCATCGGCAACGCGGGCGACCTCGCCCCGGAGATCAATGACGCCATCAGCGAGAACGATCTCGTCTGCGCGGCGGTGCTCTCGGGCAACCGCAATTTCGAGGCCCGCATCCATCCCAATCTCAAAGCCAATTTCCTGATGTCGCCGCCGCTGGTCGTCGCCTATGCGATTGCCGGCAGCGTGCTGAAGGACCTCGCAACCGAGCCGCTCGGCACCGGGAAGGAGGGTCCCGTGTGGCTGCGCGACGTCTGGCCCAGCTCGCGCGAGATCGCCGATCTCCTCGCCTTTGCGCGGGACCCGGCAACGTTTCGCAGGCTCTACGGCGATGTCGCCAATGCCAACCCGATGTGGAAGACCATTCACGGATCGACCGGCCAGGTCTACGACTGGCCTGTATCGACGTACATCGCCCGCCCGCCGTTCTTCGACGGCTTCACCGCGGCGCCGGGGCCAATCGCCAGCATCGGGGCCGCGCGCGTACTCGGCATCTTCGGCGATTCGCTGACTACCGACCATATCTCCCCCGCCGGATCGATCAAGCCGACGTCCCCCGCGGGCCTGTACCTGCAGGAGAAGGACGTGTCGGTCGCGAACTTCAACAGTTATGGCTCGCGCCGCGGCAACCACGAAGTGATGCTGCGCGGAACTTTCGCCAACGTCCGGATCAAGAACCTGATGCTGCCGCCGAACGACGACGGCACACGCATCGAAGGCGGCGTTACGCTCTATCACGCCGGCAATGGCAGGGCCGCCGAGCGCATGTCGATCTTCGAGGCCGCGATGCGCTACCAGCAACAGGGCGTTCCGACGCTCGTGTTTGGCGGCGAGGAATACGGCACGGGAAGCTCCCGCGACTGGGCTGCGAAAGGGACGCTGCTCCTCGGGATCCGGGCCGTCGTGGCGCGGAGCTTCGAGCGCATTCATCGCTCGAATCTCGTCGGGATGGGGGTGCTTCCGCTGCAGTTCGCGCCGGGCGAAAGTGCCGAATTGCTTGGCATCCGCGGCGACGAGACCTTCGACATCGCCGTGCCGGCGAATATCAAACCGCAGCAGGACCTGACGCTGGTGATGACGAAGCCCGACGGAACGCGCCGCGAGATCACCGTGCGCTGCAGGATCGACACCCCGATCGAGGCCGACTATTACCGCCACGGCGGCGATCCTGCCCTATGTGCTGCGCGAGTTGATGCACAAAGCCGCGTGACCGGACCCGGAGCGTGACGGCACGCGACGACGCCGCACACCCGCTGCGCCGCGCGCTGCCGGAGTTCCTGTTCGCCGGGCTGTGCCTGAGCTCGCTTGACGCGACCGCAAAATTCCTCGTCCGCGATCACTCGCTACTGCTGGTGGTCTGGGCGCGGTATGCGGGCCAGATGCTCGTCGTCACGCCTTTCGCCTGGCATCGCGCCGGTCCGGGCTTCTGGCGCACGGGCAACGCCCGGCTGCAATTGCTGCGCTCGCTTTTCCTGCTGCTTGCGACGCTCGGCTTCTGGGGAGGCCTGCGCTACCTCCCGCTGGCCGAAGGCTCGGCGATCAACTTCCTCGCGCCGATGATCGTCGTCGCGCTGTCATGGCCGCTGCTGCGCGAACGCGCGACGCGGGCGCGCAGCGTTGCATCCATCGCGGGCTTCATCGGCATCCTGGTCCTGCTCCGCCCGGGGTCGGCAGTCATGCACCCCGCCGTGCTGCTGCTGCTGGGCGCAGCGCTCTCCAATGCGCTCTACCAGCTCCTGACGCGCCGGCTCCTCGACGAAGGCGCGCACACGACGCTGTTCTACAGCGCGAGCATTGGCACGCTCGTGCTGTCGCTGCTGCTCCCGTGGGACGTCGAGGGTCCGCGCGTGGGTGTGGGCGCAATCTCCGCACTGGTGCTGCTCGGCGGATTGGCCGCACTCGGACACTGGTTCATCACCGCGGCCTACCTCCGGGCTCCGGCGTCGCTCCTCTCTCCATTCACTTACCTGCAGATGATCTGGGCAACGGCCTTTGGCTACCTGATCTTCGGCCAGCATCCCGACGCCGGTTCCGCGCTCGGCATGGCAGTCATTATCGCGAGCGGCGTCGGCCTCGCGCTGTGGGAGCGCTCGCGGGCGCGGCTGCTCTGAAGCATCCGGGCGCACCCGTAGGTGGCACTTGCCGCACCCGCGCGTGGCTTGGGGTGGCCGATATCGAGTGCCGGGAATCCGCTATAATGTCGGGCTGACGGGAGGCCTATGCGATCGATCCTTCCGCCGATGCCCTCCACCAACTTCGATTTGCGATATCCGGGAGAAACCAGATGAAGATGCGTACGCTCGCCGCCTTGACGGCAATGGCGCTCGCCACGACGCTTGCGGCGTGCGGCCAGCAGGCTCAACAAGCTGCCGATGCGGCAAAGGATTCCGCAGCCAAGGCTGCCGACGCAGCCAAGGATGCGGCAGCGAAGGCCACTGACGCTGCGAAGGATGCCGCGCTCGGGCGCCGCCGACGCTGCCAAGGGCGCGGCCGGTCAGGCTGCCGATGCCGCTAAGGACGCCGCGTCAAGTGCTGCAGACGCGACCAAGGACGCTGCGACGAAGGCCACTGACAGTGCGAAGGACGCTGCTTCGGGCACTGCCGATGCAGCGAAGGACGCCGTGTCGGGCACTGCCGACGCCACGAAAGACGCGATGAAGCCTGCGGAGCCGGCACAGAAGTAATCTCGGCACAGGCACTGCGAACCGACGGCCGTCCTCGCGACGGCCGTCTTTTTTGGTAGCGTCATCGGCGCGTCCGTCGCCTCATGCGATCGATCGCTCGGCGTGCGGCAGGGCGCCGAGCACGCACCCACCGGCGCTCAGCGGGACGCCAGCAGGCGGCTGCGAACGACCGTACGGTGCGCGCGGCTACTCGGGCCGCCGAGCGGGCGCCGGGTACGTCGCCTTGATCTTGCTCAACGCCCGCGCGAGATTCTCCATCGCCGCCTTGTCGCCGTATTCCGCAGCACGCCGGTAGTACGACGCGGCCGCGGCCAGGTCCTGCGCAGCGCCACGCCCATATTCCAGCATGTAGCCAAGATTGTTGAGCGCACCCGGCAGGTTCTGCCGAGCCGCGTGGCGGTAGAGGCTGAGGGCCATGGCATCGTCCTGCACAACGCCGTCGCCATTCGCGTACAGGTAACCCAGCGACAGGTTGGCCGCAGCGCTGCCGCGATCGGCCGCCCAGCGATACCACTGGATGGCGCGATCAAGATCCTGCGGCACGCCGCGCCCGGCGCGGAACAGGTCGCCAATCGCATTCCCCGCGGCAGCATTGCCGTCGTCGGCCGCGCGCCGGTAGTACTCGAAGGCCTTGCGGGCGTCGGGCACCCCGAGCCCCCGTCCCGATTCGTAGAAATAGCCCGCATTGAACGCGCCCCAGGCGAGGCCCCGGTCAGCGGCGGCGAGATACGCCGCGAGTGCGGACTTGTCGTTCGCGGCCGAAGCGCGACCCGCGTCTTCGAGCAGACCGACCATGTTCTGCGCAAGCGCGTTGCCATGCGCGGCACCCTGCTTCGCCCACGCGAGTGCCTGCGCCGGATCGCGATGCACACCCAGTCCGTCACGGTACATTCGTGCGAGGTAGTAGCCCCCCGCGCCCTGGCCCTTGCGCAGCGCGGCGCGCAGGTCGGATTCCGCTTCGACGTATTTGCCGTCGAAGAATTCGTTCAAGCCCTGCTCGAGCGTATCGTGGGCGGCAGAACCTGGGCTCCGCGCGAGATTCGCGGCCCCGAATCCGGCGGCGACGCCGATGCCCAACAGCGCAGCCGCTGCAAGTGCGCCGTAACGCCACCGCCTCCCACGACGCGATCGCATCGCCTCCTGACCGCGCCGGCTGCGCACGGCGCTCTCCAGCGCCTGCGTCAGCCGCCGAAACTCGGGATGGGCGATGTCGCCTTTCCAGCCAGCGAGATTCGCCGGCCGCCCTTCGCGCAACTCGCTCGGGACCTCTGCGCTGTCGATGCGCACGGGCACGAGCTTTCCCGCAAGCCGCGCGAGGCGTGCCCCCAGCCGGACGGCTTTCGATCCGATTGCCGCGTCCGACCACAACACGATCACGCAACGCACCGAATTGAGGACGTCGCTGATTCCCCGGGTCGGTGGAACGCCCTCAGGGTTGCGGTCATCGTTGCCGGCGTCGCCCAGGACGTCCCAGCCCTGCCCCGCGAGCGCGTCACGCAGCCGTTCGGCCGCCGCTTCGTCTTCGCGCGCGTAATTGATCAGGATGTCGGGCATCGCGGGCGCCTGGCGGGCGTGCAAGGCGACGAGTCTACGATATCTCGCCGGGTCACGCGCACGAGCGCCGCGTCGACCGCCCGTCCCGCTGGCACTCGGTTTGCAGGTTGCAATGCGCAGTTGTGCGCCCGGAGGGGCGACGCATGCGGCGGCGACTGCGGCCAGCGGCACCCATCCCTCCGGGGACCATCGATCAAACCTGTCGGGAATCAAAACGTTGGATGCATCTTCACCGATCAAGCGCCTGGCGGCTGGCGACCGCGAGCTTGCGCGCCCGTCGAGCGGACTTTCGCTGGCTCAGCGCCGTCTGCTGACGCAACTCGGCACGCCTGCATCGCTCGCGGAGCTTGCGGCCCGCGGCAACCTCGAACCGCAGAAGCTCGAGCGAGACCTGGCCCGCCTGACCGAGATCGGGCTGGTCGACGCCGGCGGCGCGGCACTTCCGCCGCCGCGCGAACTGCAGTCGCGATCACCCGCCAATGAGAGCTTCGCGGCACCCCGCCGAGGCATCGGCGTTGCTGTGGCAGTGGGAGCAGCGGTGAGCGGCCTCGCGGCCGCTACGTGGCTCGGGTGGACGATGCTTTCCAGCGCAGCCTCCGCCGGTCTGCGATGGCCATCCTCACCCGCGGTGATTGCTTCTGGCCCTTCGCATCCGAAGACGCCAATCAGTGCCGTGACCGCCTGCCGTCACGGCTGGGGCGACAACACGACCACCCGTCCCGCAAGCGCAGCACCCCCCGCTGTCGCCGCGGCACTCGACGCAGAGAGCGTCGCGGACCGGACCGACGGGGCCGCCTCCCGTAGCCTGAAGACTGCGTCGTCGCGTTCTACTCCCGGCATTGCGAACGCCCGCGCCACGGCGAATGCCACAAGACACGAACCTGGCGTCCGTACCGCAAGTCGCGAATCGCCTTCCGACTCGCCCCAGCGCGAAGTGCTGCCCTCCCATCTCGCTACAACCCAATTGACCCACATCCGGCCGCACCCACCCCGGCTGGCCGCCCGACCCGACACGCGAGTAGCGGCGCTCGCCCCAGACCCGCCGGCAGCACGCCGGCCACTGCGCCGCGGGCGGAGCAAGCAAAGCGCGCAGGCGTCCCTGCCGTTGTAGCGCGGGCGTCCGCAGAGGGCGCTCCGGCAGCCGCAGAGCCCTCGCTCGATCGCTCACCCGCGCAGATTGCGATGGCTGCTTCCCCCGCCGCCGCGACCGGGGCCGCCGCGCCGTCGAAGCTCGTGCCGCTGCTGCGCGAAGATCCGCAATTCCCGCGCGAAGCCCTGCGGCGCGAGATCGACCGCGGAAGGGTGAAGGCACGCCTTTCCATTGACGCCGCAGGTAAAGTCACCGACGTCGCCATTCTCCAGGCCTCGCCACGTGGGGTGTTCGAGGGCGCCGTTCGCACGGCGCTCGTTCGCTGGCAGTTTCCACCGGGAGCCGCAGGACGCTCGACCGACGTCGACGTTGCATTCAATCGCGACTGACATCGCGAAAGAGCCGGCGCCGCCCAGCACGCCGACTGCAATAGGCACTCCCGCGCGAGCGCGCAGGCCAACCGGCAGGTAAAATTCGTGGATGGACACACGCTCGGCGCGGCTGCAGCAGCGTGCGCGTCGACCCGCCCTCGGCGGTGCGGAGCGCGCGCGATCCGCGCAAGGCCGCGTTCGAGCTGGGCAAGCTCCGGAAGCGCCTGCGAAGGCAGGTCGGCGAGGCGATCGCAGATTACGCGATGATCGGCGAAGGCGATCGCGTGATGGTCTGCATCTCGGGCGGCAAGGACAGCTACGGGATGCTCGATATCCTGCTGTCGCTGCAATCGCGCGCGCCGACGCGGTTCTCGATTGTCGCAGTCAATCTCGATCAGAAGCAGCCTGGCTTCCCGGCCGACGTGCTGCCGCGCTACCTCGAAGGCCGCGGCGTCGAGTACCGCATCGCCGAGCAGGATACCTACAGCGTCGTCAAGCGGGTGATCCCGGAGGGGGCGACGATGTGCTCGCTGTGCTCGCGGCTGCGGCGCGGTGTCCTCTACCGCGTGGCGGGCGAGCTCGGCGCAACGAAGATCGCGCTCGGCCATCACCGCGACGATCTGCTCGCAACATTCTTCCTCAACCTGTTCCATGGCGGCAGGCTGAAAACGATGCCGCCCAAGCTGGTTTCGGACGACGGCAGGCACGTCGTGATCCGTCCGCTTGCCTACGTGCGCGAGCGCGATCTCACTCGCTACGCCGAGGCCTGCGCATTCCCGATCATTCCCTGCACCTTGTGCGGATCGCAGGACAACCTGCAGCGCAGGCAGATTGCGACGCTCCTCGCCGAATGGGAGAAGCGCTTTCCGGGGCGTATCGAATCGATCTTCAACGCGATGGCGAACGTCGCGCCGTCGCATCTGCTCGACCGGACGCTCCACGACTTCGCGGCGGTGCGGGCGACCGGACTCCCGTTCCCCGACGGCGACCGGGCCTTTGACGGCGACGACGCGCTCGAGCGTACGCCGGAGTCGCTACCGCCGGAGATACCGCTCGCCGTCGCGCGCTAGCGCACCGTGTGGCGGTCCTGGCCGAACAGGATCTTGCGCGAGGCCTCGTCGCTGACCGCGGGCGTTGCATTGACGGTCTTCGCGAGCGCGTAGGCCCGCTGCGTCGCCGGGCGCGCCGCGATGGCCGCCTTCCAGCGCTTGAGCTCGGGGAAGTCGTCGATGTCCTGCCGCTGGCGCTCGGGCAGCACCCATGGATAGCAGGCGATGTCGGCGATCGAGTACTCGCCGGCGATGAACTCGCGCCCGCGCAGGCGGTGGTCGAGCACCGCGTATAGCCGGCTGGTCTCGTTCACGTAGCGGTCGACTGCGTAGGGCATCGGCTCCGGAGCGTACCTTGTGAAATGGTGATTCTGGCCAGCCATCGGGCCCAAGCCCGCCATCTGCCAGAACAGCCACTCGATGCACTGCCAGCGTGCGCGTGGCTGCGCCGGGATCAGTCGCCCCGACTTGTCGGCGAGATAGAGCAGGATCGCGCCTGACTCGAACATCGACACCGGTCCGCCGCCGATCGCGGGCGCATGATCGACGATCGCGGGAATGCGGTTGTTGGGCGCGATGGCGAGGAAGTCCGCGGCGAACTGCTCGCCTTTCGAGATGTTGACCGGCTTCAGCGTGTATGGGAGGCCGGTCTCCTCGAGGAACATCGTGATCTTGTGGCCGTTCGGTGTGGTCCAGTAGTAAAGATCGAGCATCGTCAGTTGTCGGGATCAAGTTGGGTGGTAGTGGCGAAACGCGAGGCGGATCAGAACGTGCCTGGGAGGCGCCACGTTATCCGTCGCGTGATCAGGCCGCCTTCAGCACGCCCGCGCGGCGCACCTGCACGACGGTCCCGATCGCGACGACGAACAACGCGGCGATCATGTACAGCGCTTCCTGCGCATAACCGTGGTCGAGCATCATCCCGAACCACAGTGGCGCCAGCATCGCACCGGCGTCGAGGCCCGAGTAGACGAAACCGTAGACGCGCCCGGCCGCACCGCGCGGCGTCGAGTTGCGCACGATCAGGTCGCGCGACGGACCGGTGGCGCCGACGCACAGCCCGGCGAGCGCGAGCAGCGGTAGCAGGACCTCGCCGCCCAGTGCTCCCGCGCCGGCGAGGGTGATCAGCGCCGCACCCAGCAGAAGCCCGGTCGCCGCGACCCGGTCGTGCCGCGACGCGCGCACGGCGAGGAAGCCCCCGATGACGATCCCCGCCGTGCCGCCGAGCAGGTAGGCCGTCACCGCCGAGGTTCCTACGGCCAAGGGAACGTCGAGACCGACGTGCAGCGCCGCAGGAAGGAATGTCTGCACACCCGTGCTGCCCATCGTCTGGAACACGAAATAGAAGAAGCAGAGCACGATGGGCGTCTGCAGCAGCAGGGCGGTGCTGCCTTTCAGCGCGTGCGCCTTCGCATCGGCTGCACGGTGCGAGGTCAGCAGACGCTGCTGCGACGCGAGCACCCCGAGCACGACCAGTCCCGCCGCGCCCATGGCGGCAAGCGAATAGCGCCAGCCGAAGCTGGCGCCGATGCCGTAGCTGACAATCGGCGCCAGCGCAAAGCCCAGGTTGCCGCCGACGCCATGCGACGAGTAGGCGTGGCCGAGGCGCGCCTGCAGGACGTTGGCATTCAGAATGGCGAAATCGGACGGATGGAAGACCCCGTTGCCCGCCCCCATCACGGCGACGCAGGGAATGAGCCACCACGGATTCGGCGCAAGCGAGGCGACGAGCGTCCCGCCGGCGAGCAGCGCCATGCCGGCGAGCAACACCGGCCTCGCGCCCAGGCGGTCGACCAGGAATCCCGAGATGAACTGGACCAGCGCGCTCGCCACGTAGAATACGCTGACGATTGCGCCCAGCAACGTCCACGACACGCCGTACTGTGCCTTCAGCAGTGGAAACAGCGGCGGCAGCGCGAGTTGCAGGAAATGCGACAGCGCATGCCCAAGGCTCACGACGCCGATGACGCGAGCGTCGCGCCGGAACGACGCGACGGATACGGTATCCAATGGGGGTCGAGCGCGGTAAGGATGCGAACTTCAGTATCCACTATAGCGCATGCCCCACCGCGCGCGGCGCGGCGATCACCCTCACTCACTCGTCTTCCCGGAGCACTGCGATGACCGACCATGACCGAGCCCACGAATCCACCGCCAGCGGCGGCTGCACCATCCAGAAGTCAGAGGCCGAATGGCAAGCGCAGTTGACTCCCGAGCAGTACCGGATTGCGCGGCAGAAAGGCACCGAGCGCGCGTTCACCGGTCAATACTGGGATAACCACGCGCAGGGAACCTATCGCTGCGTCTGCTGCGGAACGCCGCTGTTCTCGTCGGCCACCAAGTTCGATTCCGGCACCGGCTGGCCGTCGTTCTTCGCGCCGCTCGCCCAGGATCGAGTGCGCGAAGAAGGCGACGGCTCGCTGCTGGTGCGCCGCACCGAAGTCCTGTGTACGGCCTGCAACGCGCACCTGGGCCATATCTTCGACGATGGCCCCGAGCCCACGGGATTGCGCTATTGCCTCAATTCGGGCGCGCTCAAGTTCGACTCGGAACCGGAGTCAGGTTCTGGAGCGTGAGATTCGATTCTCCATCGGGGGTTTGACAACTGTTATCGGAATGATATCATTTCGATACCGGCGCTGACGTCCCGTCCATCGCGCCGCCCTAGTGGAGGCTTCGATGGAACGCACACCACCCGGCAACGCCACGGCGCATCAGGAACGATCGATCGCGACCGGCGCGCTGCTGCTCGCGGGGCTGTACACCCTGCAACCGAACGAGGGCGCGCTGTTTCTCCTCTTCGGCGCCTACCGCGGCACCACGCGCGTTTCCGGACTGCGCGCGACCAATCCCTTCTATACGCGCCGCAAAATTTCGCTGCGCGCGCGCAACTTGAACGGCGAGCGCCTCAAGGTGAACGACCGGCGCGGCAATCCGATCGAGATCGCCGCAGTCGTCGTCTGGCACGTCGACGACAGCGCCAGGGCGACGTTCGACGTCGATGACTACGAGAACTTCGTCAAGATCCAGAGCGAAGCCGCGGTGCGCCATCTTGCATCGTCGTTCGCCTATGATCACGGCGACGGCGAACCCGACGACCAAGCCCCGACGCTGCTGGCGAGCGCCGACATCATCGCGCAGGCGCTGGTCGCCGAATTGCAGGCGCGCCTCGACCAGGCGGGAGTCGTCGTCGACGAAGCGCGCCTCTCCCACCTCGCTTACGCCCCCGAGATCGCCCAGGTGATGCTGCGCCGGCAGCAGGCCGAAGCGATCATCGCGGCGCGGCAGAAGATCGTCCACGGCGCAGTGTCGATGGTGCAGATGGCACTGGCCGAGCTCTCCGCGCGCGAGGTCGTGGTGCTGGATGACGAGCGCAAGGCGGCGATGGTGTCGAACCTGATGACGGTGCTGTGTGCCGAGAGCGATGTCCAGCCGGTCATCAACACCGGCACGCTCTACCACTGAAGTTCGAGATTCGCGGGTACCGGCCATGAACCGTATCCTCGGCGTCGCCCTGGTCGTCGTCATTGCAGCGGCACTGACCGTCATCACCGCGACATCGGGGGCGCTCCCGCCCGTGGTGGCGACCCACTGGAGTCTCGACGGCCCGAACGGCTGGATGTCGCGCGAGTGGTACACGATTTTCATCGACGCGTTCACGCTCGGCCTCCCGCTGGCCCTGCTGCTGCTGGTGGGCGCCCTGCCGCGCGTCATGCCGCGAGCCGCGAAGCTGCCCCATCGTGACTACTGGTTCGCGGCCGAGCGCAGGGCCGCGACGCTGCGCGAACTCGGTTGCCGCGCGCTTCTGCAAGCGCTCGGAGGAGCAGTGCTCGCACTCGGAGTGCACCTGCTGGTGCTGGTCAGGAACACGAGCGGCATTGCGCCGCCGATCGCGGTGCCAATCGTGCTGATGGGCGCGGGCATCGTCACCATCGCCGGCACCGCGATCGCGACCAAGCTGCATTTCCGCCGGGTGCGATGACCGAGCGCAAATCCTTCCTGCTGCGCGTCGATCCGGCGCTGTGGGCGGCGATCGAGCGCCTAGCGCAGGCAGAGTTGCGCAGCGCCAATGCCCAGGTCGAATTCCTGCTCCGCGAGGCGCTGGCGCGCCGCAGTGTCGACCCACGCCTACTGACGCGCGGCGGGACGGTGCCCCGAGGGCGCCTGTGACGCAGTCGTCGTATGGCGGGTGGTGCGACAAGGGAGTCGTGGGTTGACGACCGCAGTCGCGCCGGGACCCGCGCGACGACGCGGGTGCGTCACCGAAGCCCGCGGGCACCGTCCCGCCGTGCGTCGGTCTCCTTTCAGCGCGGCGCGAGCACGCGCGTCAAAAATGCGCCGACCGCGGCGAGCTCCTCGGGCACGGCCGAGTGCTCCATCGGGTAGCGGTGCCAATCGACCGGCCATCCACCGGCGCGCAGCACGTCGCGGGAATGCTCGGCCCAGGCATACTGGATGACCGGATCGTGCGTGCCATGCGCCATCAGAATCGGCACGTCGCGATTGGCCGCACTCGCTTCCGCGACGGCGCGCTCGGTGTCGACCAGGTACGTCGACAGGCCGACAATGCCGGCGAGCCGCTCGCGGTTGCGAATACCCGCGTAAAGGGCGATCGCCCCGCCTTGCGAGAAGCCGGCCAGCACCGTCCGCGCAGCAGGTACGCCGCGCGCAATCTCGCGCGCCTGCAAGGCACCGACCAGCGCTTGCGAGCGGCGCACGCCGTCGAGATCGGCGCGCTCGTTGAAATTCGCCTGCCGAATGTCGTACCACGCACGCATGGACATGCCGTTGTTGATCGTCACCGGCATCGCCGGCGCATGCGGAAACAGGAACCGGACGCGGAGATTGCCCGCCAACCCGAGCATCGGCACGACCTCCGACCAGCCGCGGCCATCGTCGCCGAGCCCGTGCATCCAGATCACCGTGGCGTCGGGGTCAGCCGCAGTTTCGATCTCGATGGCGGGCAGCAGCGCGTCGGTCATGGTGGCGTCTTCGGGAGGAAGCACGACGTCATCGTTGCAGCATCGGGACGAAGCGTGGCGTCATCGCTGCGGCATCGAGTGGAACTGAGGTCGATTCTACCGTGGCGCCACGGGCCCGGCGGCGGGGTCAGCGCAGACCCCGCGCGCGTGGACGACGCAAGGCGTTGAGGCGTATCATCCGCGCCGAAACGACCGGGGCCACGAGCCTGCCGGTCGACACCTACCGGGACCTCTCCGGTCGCTGACGGGTCCAAAAGACACGAACACTGCGGAGTTCCATGATGAGCCCTGCCGGCACCCCTGCCGCGTTGCGCGCGGTTACCCTCGACGACAAGTACGAACTCGGCTCCGGCCGGGTCTTCCTCACCGGGGTCCAGGCGCTGGTTCGCCTGCTGATCCTGCAGCGCGAGCGCGACACCGAGGCAGGACTCAATACCGGCGGGTTCGTCTCCGGCTACCGCGGCTCACCGCTGGGTGGGCTCGACCTCGCGCTGTGGAAAGCGGCGAAATTCCTCGAGCGTGCGCAGATCAAATTCCAGCCGGGGCTGAACGAGGACCTCGCGGCGACTGCGATCTGGGGCTCGCAGCAGGTGACGCTGTACCCCGGCGCCACGGTCGACGGCGTATTTGCGATGTGGTATGGCAAGGGCCCTGGCGTCGACCGCTGCGGCGACGTGTTCAAGCACGCGAATTTCGCCGGAACGTCGAAGCATGGCGGCGTGCTGGTGCTGGCCGGCGACGACCACGCGGCGAAGTCGTCGACGCTGCCGCACCAGTCTGATCACCAGTTTTCCGCGGCGATGATGCCAGTGCTCTACCCGTCCTCGGTGCAGGACATCCTCGATCTCGGGCTGCACGGCTTCGCGATGAGCCGCTATTCGGGCTGCTGGGTGGGCTTCAAGTGCGTGTCCGACACCGTCGAGAGCTCGGCCTCGGTCGATGCCGACGCGACGCAGGTCCGGATCGTGGTTCCCGACGATTTTCCGCTGCCGCCCGACGGCGTGTCGATCCGCTGGCCCGATCCGTTCCTCGCCACCGAGGCACGGATGCAGGACTACAAGATCTACGCGGCGCTGCACTACTGCCGCGTCAACCGCCTGAACCGCATCGTCGTCGATTCGCCCAGGGCGCGGCTCGGGATCATCACCAGCGGCAAGAGCTATCTCGACGTGCGCCAGGCGCTGGAGGACCTCGGCATCAGCGAGCTTGATGCCGCCGAGATCGGCATTCGCGTGTTCAAAGTCGCAATGCCCTGGCCGCTCGAGCCCGAAGGAGTGCGCCACTTCGCCGAAGGACTGGCCGAGATCCTGGTCGTCGAGGAGAAGCGCCAGATCGTCGAATACCAGTTGAAAGAGCAACTCTACAACTGGCGCGACGACGTGCGCCCGCGCGTCGTCGGCAAGTTCGACGAGAAGGGCGAATGGGTGCGCCCGCACGGCGACTGGCTGCTGCCGCCGCATGCCGAGCTCACTCCGGCGATGATTGCGCGCGTGATCGCGCAGCGCATCGCCCGCCTCGACCTGCATCCGAAGCACGCCGAGCGCATCCGGCAGCCGCGTCGACTTCATCAACCAGAAGGAGCGTGCGCTGGCGCGGACCAAGATCAGTCTCGCGCGCATCCCCTACTTTTGCTCGGGCTGCCCGCACAACACCTCGACCAACGTTCCGGAAGGCAGCCGCGCCACCGCTGGCATCGGCTGCCACGTGATGGCGATCTGGATGGATCGCAGGACGTCGACGTTCACGCACATGGGTGGCGAAGGGGTGCCGTGGATCGGCCAGGCGCCTTTCACCGAGACCAAGCACATCTTCGCGAACCTGGGCGACGGCACCTACTATCACAGCGGCATCCTCGCGATCCGCGCCGCAGTCGCTGCCGGCGTCAACATCACCTACAAGGTTCTCTACAACGACGCGGTGGCGATGACCGGCGGCCAGCCGGTCGACGGACCGATCTCCCCCGCAGCGATCGCCCGCCAGTGCGCGGCGGAAGGCGTGTCGAAGATCGTCGTGGTCAGCGACGAACCGCAGAAATATCCCACGGGCTATTTCGCTTCCGGCATCGAGGTTCACCACCGGTCGGATCTCGAGTCGGTGCAGAAAGCGCTACGCGAGACGACCGGCACGACGGTGCTGCTCTACGACCAGACCTGTGCCGCCGAGAAGCGCCGCAGGCGCAAGCGCGGCAAGTACCCCGATCCCGCCAAGCGCGTGGTGATCAATGAGCTCGTCTGCGAAGGCTGCGGCGATTGCGGCGTCAAGTCGAACTGCGTGTCGGTGGCGCCGATCGAGACCGAGTTCGGGCGCAAGCGCACGATCGACCAGTCGTCGTGCAACAAGGATTATTCCTGCGTCAACGGCTTCTGTCCGAGCTTCGTCACCGTCGAGGGCGGCCGGTTGCGCAAGCCGAAGAAGGCCGATGCGGCGGATTTCTCCGCATTGCCGGAGCCCGCGCTTGCCTCGTGCAGCGCACCCTACGGCATCCTCGTCACCGGCATCGGCGGCACCGGCGTGGTCACGATCGGCGCGCTGCTGGGAATGGCCGCGCACCTGGAGGGCAAGGGCGTATCGGTGCTCGACATGACCGGACTCGCGCAGAAGAACGGTGCGGTGGTCTCGCATGTGCGCATCGCGGCGTCACCCGAGCAACTCTACGCGACGCGAATCGCCGCAGGCGAAGCCAGGCTGCTGCTCGCCTGCGACTTGCTGACCGGGGTCAGCGACGAGGCGCTGGCCAAGATGCAGAAAGGCGTCACCAAGGCGCTCGTCAACACGGCGCTGGTGATGCCGGCGCAATTCACCCGCGATCCCGACCTCGCCTTCCCCACCGGATCAATGGAGCAGGAAATCCGGGATGGCGTGGCACCCGGCGACGCCGAATTCCTCGACGCGACCAAGCTCGCGACCGGATTGATGGGCGATTCGATCGCAACCAACCTGTTCATGGTCGGCTACGCATGGCAGCGCGGCCTGTTGCCCTTGGGAGACGCTGCAATCCTCCGCGCGATCGAGCTGAACGGCACCGCAGTCGACGCGAATACACAGAGCTTTCACTGGGGCAGGCTCGCCGCAGTCGATCCGGCACGGGTTGCGGCCGCCGCGATTCCCGAGGCAAAGCCTGCATCACAGCGCCTGTCGCAGTCGCTGGACGAAATCATCGAGCGCCGGCGCGCCTTCCTCACCGACTACCAGGACACGGCCTACGCCAAGCGCTATACCGACTTCGTCGCGAAGGTGCGCGCGGCGGAGGCTGCCCGCCAGCCCGGCGGCACCGACTTGACCGAGGCCGTCGCCCGCTATTACTTCAAGCTTCTCGCGATCAAGGACGAATACGAGGTCGCGCGACTGTATGCGGGGACCGATTTTCTCGGGCGGATCGCATCCCAGTTCGAAGGCGACTACAAGCTCCGTTTCCATCTCGCTCCGCCGGTTTTCAACCAGCCCGACCCCGCGACCGGGATGGCGACAAAGACAACCTATGGCCCGTGGATGATGTCGGCGTTTCGCGTGCTGGCGCGGCTCAAGGGTCTACGCGGCGGACCGCTCGACGTGTTCGGCAGAACCGCCGAGCGCAAGGCCGAGCGCGCGCTGATCGGCGAGTACGAGACGCTGGTCGACGAGCTGCTCGCCGATCTCGGCCCGCAGAACTACGGCACCGCGGTCGAGCTCGCATCGATCCCCGAGCACATCCGTGGCTACGGCTACGTGAAGGAGCGCCATCTCGAGGACGCAAAGGCGCAAAAGGCTACGCTCCTCGAGCGCTTTCGCGGCGCGCGAAAGGCCACCGCCGCACCACAAGCAACACCTGTTGCCGCGGATTGAGGCTGGATCGACCTAGCGCGCTTGCCGGATCGCCTGCGCCGCGTAGTAGAGGTTGGTCGAGCGCGTGCCCGAGCGGCAAAACGCCAGCACGGGCTTGGGCAAGCGCAGCAGGAGCTCGTGCATTTGCGCGATTTCTTCGGAAGTCTGGAATCCGGATTGCACCGGCAGGAACGCGTAATCGAGCACGGCCGCGGCCGCGGCGTCCTGGATCGTCTGGGAGGTCGGCTGCCCCGGACCGCCTTCGAAATCCGGCCGGTTGTTGATCACGCTGCGAAAGCCCGCCTGCGCCGCCTGCGCGAGATCGTCCGGCGCGAGCTGTCCCGCGACGGCAAAGTCCGGCGTCAATGCCTTGAATGCCAGTGCCACGTGTCGTCCTTGGTTGAATGAGGCGGGGGTCGAAATCCATCTGCGACATGAGTTTTTGCCCCTCCAAGCATAGCGGAAGCGCCCGCGCGGCGAAGCCCTCCCGCTGTGGACCGCGCAGTGGATCACCGGTGGAAAACCAGGTGATTACGCGCCGGGACGGGGCCAGGATGCTGTTTTTCCATGACTTTCGCGGCCGGAATACTGTGGATCAAAAAAAGCTTGCACTTGCAGGGTGTAGCCACTATGCTTGGTGTTGCAAGCCGAGTTGCACACAATATCTAGTAGGTGTTGATTCGCAAGCGCTATTTCGGGCGCCATCTTGGGCGCCCCGGTGCCGGCAACGGAGGGTCGGCACCACGTTCCGGGCCCTGTCCGGAGCGCCGCGACGCCCGCGACGATGCGCAATTCGCATCTCCACCGTGAAATTCGCTGCCCGAGGGCACAAACCATCAGCTTCATCCGGGAGTTTCGTCCATGCCCATGCATATCGCGCCTGCGTCCGCCTCGTCAACCTCCCAGCCGCCGCGCGACTTGATCGTGGGTGAGCCCGGTAGCGCGGTTGCAGGCGGGGGCGACCCGCGCTTCGCGCAGTTCAAGGTCATTCGGCGCAACGGCGCGGTCGTCGCATTCGAGCCCGCCGAAGATCTCGATCGCGATGGCCAAGGCTTTTCTCGCCGTCAACGGCGGCCAGGGTGCGGCGTCGGCGCGGGTGCGCGACGAAGTGACCCGGCTGACCGACGCCGTCGTCGCCGCGCTCCTGAAGCGCAAGCCCGACGGCGGGGCGATTCACATCGAGGAGATCCAGGACCAGGTCGAACTCGCGCTGATGCGCGGCGGCGAGCACGAGGTCGCCCGCGCCTATGTGCTGTACCGCGAGAAGCGCAGCCAGGAGCGCGCACAGGAGAAGCAGAAGAAGAAAGGCGCGAAGGCCGAGGACACGACGCTGCACATCGTCGACAACGGCGTGCGCAAGCCGCTCGACTTCGCGCGCCTGACCAATCTCGTGAACGCGTCCTGCAACGGGCTCGCAGCGACCGAGCCCGACCGGATCCTGAAAGCTACGCTGAAGGACCTCTACGACGGCGTGCCGATGGAGGAAGTGCGCAAGTGCGTGGTGCTCGCCGCACGCACCCAGATCGAAAAAGACCCGGCGTACTCGTATGTCACCGCGAGGCTGCTGCTCGACGCGCTGCGCTTCGAGGCCCTCGGCGTGGAGACGAGCCAGGCGGACATGGAGGCGCGCTACGCCGAATACTTCCCCGAGTTCATCCGGCATGGCATCAGGATCGGGCTTCTCAACGAAAACCTCGCCCATTTCGACGTGCAGAAGCTTGGCGCCGCGCTCAAGCCCGGGCGCGACCTGCAATTCGGCTACCTCGGCCTGCAGACGCTCTACGACCGCTATTTCCTCGTCGACCAGTACGCGGTACACGCCAATGCGGGGCGCCGCTTCGAGCTGCCGCAGTGCTTCTTCATGCGCGTCGCGATGGGGCTCGCGCTGAACGAAGTCGATCGCGAGGCGCGCGCAATCGAGTTCTACGACGTGCTGTCGACGTTCGACTTCATGAGCTCGACGCCGACGCTGTTCAACTCGGGCACGCATCGCTCGCAGCTCTCGTCGTGCTACCTGACGACGGTGTCCGACGATCTCGACGGCATCTACGAGGCCATCAAGGAAAATGCGCTTCTGTCCAAATTCGCGGGCGGATTGGGGAACGACTGGACCAACGTCCGCGCGATGGGCTCGCACATCAAGGGCACCAACGGCAGGAGCCAGGGCGTAGTGCCGTTCCTGAAGGTCGTCAACGACACGGCAGTAGCGGTGAACCAGGGGGGAAAAGAAAGGGCGCGGTATGCACCTACCTCGAGACCTGGCACCTCGACATCGAGGAATTCCTCGAGTTGCGCAAGAACACCGGCGACGACCGTCGACGCACCCACGACATGAACACGGCGAACTGGGTGCCCGACCTGTTCATGAAGCGCGTCGTCGAAGGTGGCGACTGGACGCTGTTCTCGCCCTCGGATGTTCCCGACCTCCACGACAAGTGGGGCCGCGCCTTCGAGGACGCCTACGTCCGCTACGAGGAGAAAGCCGCGCGTGGGGAGCTGAAGCTCCACAAGACCCTTCCGGCCATTCAACTCTGGCGCAAGATGCTGTCGATGCTGTTCGAGACCGGGCATCCGTGGATCACGTTCAAGGACGCCTGCAATGCGCGCTCGCCGCAGCAGCATGTGGGCACCGTGCACAGCTCGAACCTCTGCACCGAGATCACGCTCAATACCAGCGCGTCCGAGATCGCTGTCTGCAACCTGGGCTCGGTCAACCTGCGCGCGCACATGACGCAGACCGACGCCGGCTGGGTACTCGACCAGGCCAAGCTCAAGCGAACGATCACCACCGCGATGCGGATGCTCGACAACGTGATCGACATCAACTACTACGCGGTCGGCAAGGCGCGCAACTCGAATCTCAGGCACCGGCCGGTCGGCCTCGGGATCATGGGCTTCCAGGACTGCCTGCACCTGATCCGCGTGCCTTACGCGTCGGACGCGGCACTCGCGTTCGCCGATGCGTCGATGGAGGCAGTGTGCTACCACGCATACTGGGCGTCGACCGGGCTCGCCGAGGAGCGGGGACGCTACGCGTCGTACCGTGGAAGCCTGTGGGATCGCGGCATCCTGCCGCAGGACACGCTGAAGCTCCTGCGCGAGGAGCGCGGCGGCTACGTCGACATCGACGAGTCGTCGACGCTGGACTGGGACGCGCTGCGCGCGCGCATCACCCTGCATGGCATGCGCAATTCCAACTGCGTGGCGATCGCGCCGACGGCGACCATCTCGAACATCGTCGGCGTCGCCGCGTCGATCGAGCCCGAGTACCAGAACATCTATGTGAAGTCCAACCTCTCCGGCGAGTTCACCGTTGTCAACGAACAGCTCGTTGCGGATCTGAAAGCACTGGACCTCTGGGACGACGTGATGGTCGCGGACCTCAAGTACTTCGACGGCTCGCTCGCGCGGATCGACCGCATTCCCGCCGGCCTGCGTGAGCTCTACGCCACCGCGTTCGAGGTCGAGCCGGCATGGATCGTCGAGGCCGGAGCGCGGCGGCAGAAGTGGATCGACCAGGCGCAGAGCCTCAACATCTACATGGCCGGGGCGTCGGGGAAGAAGCTCGACGACACCTACAAGCTCGCGTGGCAACGCGGACTCAAGACCACGTACTACCTGCGCTCGCTCGCGGCGACGTCGGCCGAGAAGTCGACCGGGCAAGGCGGCGAGCTGAATGCCGTTCCCGAGGGCGGCGCGGCGTCCGGTGCGAATGCCGGCGCCGCTGCGCGTGCCAGCGCCGACGCGCAGACCGGGCCCCGGTTCTGCGCAATCGGCCAACCCGATTGTGAATCCTGTCAATGACGGGCGTACGGCATTGAGCAGCAGAGACGATTCGGTGAACCGGTCGAGCGACGGCAGCGATGGCCTGCGAGAGCATCGCGCGGCGACGCCGGGACGATGGACCCGCGCGAACCCAGACAGGACGCGAAGTGCGCGTGGACGCGCCGGGGACAGCAGGACCGAAGGAGCCGGCGACGGCTCGCTTGTGCCGTTGTACTGGGGGCGCGCGGATCGAGCAGGGGCACTGTTTGCCCGCCGCCGCGCGCCGATTTTTCCCAGGCGCACGATGGTCCCCTTCGCGAAAGGAGGTTCACGTTGGCCCGCTACGAGTACGCCCCCCGGCACGTAGTGGAAGCGCGGTATCTCGGTGATTACAAGGTCTGGCTCGAGTTCAACGACGGACGCAAGGGCGTGGTCGACCTCGCGGACGAGCTGCACGGCGAGCAATTCGAGCCGCTGCGCGACCGCGACCGCTTTTCGCAGTTCTACCTCGACTACGGTCTCGCCTCGATTGCCTGGCTCGACGGCCAGGATTTCGCGCCGGAGTTTCTCTACAACAAGCTGAGCGCCGTGAACTGACGGATCAGGAACGAGTTTCGGAGATTGCCGCCATGCTGAGTTTCGACGACGATTTCACCGCCGCGCCATCCGCACCGCAGGCGCCGCGGACGCCGGAGACCCTTCGCGCCCAGATACCGGGCGGCATCCTGTCGCCCCTGTTGTCGACGCAGTTGGCAACTCGGTTGGCAACTCAGTTGGCCCACGAGCCGGTGCACGACCTGGGTGTCGAGCAACAAGCGCTCGCCAACGGCTTCCACCGCGTGCGCGTGGAGGACAAGCGCGTCATCAACGGCCAGGCCGACGTCAACCAGCTCGTGCCGTTCAAGTATCGCTGGGCCTGGGACAAATACCTGGCCGGCTGCGCCAACCACTGGATGCCGCAGGAAATCAACATGCAGCGCGACATCGAGCTGTGGAAGAATCCGCGCGGCCTTACCGCCGACGAGCGCCTGATCGTCAAGCGTAACCTCGGCTTCTTCGTGACCGCCGACAGCCTTGCCGCCAACAACATCGTGCTCGGCACCTACCGGCACATCACCGCCCCCGAATGCCGGCAGTACCTGCTGCGGCAGGCTTTCGAGGAGGCGATCCACACTCATGCCTACCAGTACATCGTCGAGAGCCTCGGTCTCGACGAGGCGGAGATCTTCAACGCCTACCACGAAGTGAAGTCGATCCGCGACAAGAACGAATTCCTGCTGCCCTTCATCGAGACGCTGACCGACCCGACCTTCAAGACCGGGACCCTGGAGGCCGACCAGCAGCTCCTGAAGAGCCTGATCGTGTTCTCCTGCATCATGGAGGGGCTGTTCTTCTATGTCGGCTTCGTGCAGATCCTCGCCATGGGCCGCCAGAACAAGATGACCGGCGCGTCCGAGCAATACCAGTACATCCTGCGCGACGAGTCGATGCACTGCAATTTCGGCATCGACCTCGTCAACACGATCAAGATGGAGAATCCGCAGCTCTGGACGTCCGAATTCCGCGACGAAATCCGTGCGCTGATGAAGAAAGGCGTCGATCTCGAGTACGCCTACGCCGAAGATACGATGCCGCGCGGCGTGCTGGGTCTCAATGCGACGATGTTCAAGGAATACCTGCGCTTCATCGCCAACCGGCGCTGCCAGCAGATCGGCGTCGATCCGCTGTTCGACAAATCGGACAATCCGTTCCCGTGGATGGCCGAGATGATCGACCTCAAGAAGGAAAAGAACTTCTTCGAGACCCGCGTGACCGAGTACCAGACCGGAGGCGCACTGAGCTGGGAGTGAAAGGGCCGTTTCGCCGGCCGCATCGCGATGAAAGGGCCCGGAAACGGGCCCTTATTTGTCAGAGCCGCTTTGCCCGCAGAACGATCGAGCGGACTCACCACGCCGCGGCCGCCGCGATTGAGGACGTGGGTGTAGATCATCGTCGTGCTGACGTCCGAATGACCGAGCAGCTCCTGCACGGTGCGAATATCGTGGCCGGATTCGAGCAGGTGCGTGGCGAACGAATGCCGCAGCGTGTGCGGCGTCGCCGGCTTGGCAATGCCGGCGTCGCGCAATGCCTGGCGCATCGCCCGCTGGAGCGACTGGTCACTCATGTGATGGCGCCGCGTGAGCCCGCCGCGCGGATCGACCGATTGCCGATCGGCCGGGAACACGTACTGCCATGCCCACTCCCGCGCGGCGTTCGGGTACTTGCGCGCGAGCCCCGTCGGCAGCCACACCGCGCCGTATCCGTCCTCCAGGTCGGTCCTGGTGGATGGCCTGCACCGCGGCAGAGCTGTCGCCGCAGCGCCGATGCAACGGCCTGCGGGAGCATCGTCACACGATCCTTCGCGCCCTTGCCATCCCGAACCAGAATCTCGTTCCGGGCGAAGTCGACGTCCTTGACCCGCAACCGCAGACCCTCCATGATCCGCATGCCGGTGCCGTAGAGCAGTTCCGCCAACAACCGATGCGACCCGCGCAAGCGCCTGATCAGCTCCGCGACTTCGTCCGGCGTGAGCACCACCGGCAAATGCCGTGGCGTCTTGGCACGGACAATTCCGCCGAGCCACGGTACGTCGATCGCCAGCACCTCCCGGTACAGGAACAGCAGTGCGCTCTGCGCCTGGTTCTGGGTTGACGCCGCAACGTCGAGATCCACTGCCAGATGGGTGAGGAAGCGCTCCAGGTCCGCGGCCCCGAGCTCCGATGGATGGCGATTCGCGTTGAAGCGGACATAGCGCCTGACCCAGTCGACGTACGCCTGCTCGGTGCGAAGGCTGTAGTGCCTGAACCGGATCTGGTCGCGGACGCGGTCGAGCAGGCGTGGACCTTGGCCTTGCGGCAACACGGGTCAACCAATGGATTTAGGACGTGCGAAACGAGATCACCCCGTTGATTCGGAGGGCCGACCACGCCGGTCCGTATCGGCCGTTTGGCCGAAGTACGCATTACATTCCGTCGATTAGGACGGCATGCGCGGTGATTAGGATGGCAACATTACGTTAGGGCGCAGTTGCGGTGGTTACAATCCGATGCACACAGAAGCTACTCCGCAGAGTGCCAATTGCAGCATCGATCACCGGTCCCACAACGCGGCTGGGTGATTGGTACGCCAATATCCTCTTTGCGCGCCCCGCGCAGCTTATCCTCTGCGTAAGTGAGCGAAGCCTTCTCTCCGTTGTTGTTCCAGCGCGACCTGCCGCTGCTTTGCCATTGCGTCTTGCTCAATCACTTGGCGAATTGCTCGCTCGGCTAGGTGTCGAGCCAGGTCACATCGCAAACGAGCAGCGCGAGATGGAACTGTTCGGTTTCGGTCGCACGAGCAATCGTCGCGTTCTCGGCACCATGAACGAGCTCATGTTTCAATTGTCGTGGTTCTCCACGCGAACCCCGCCATGTCGCTATTAGAGGTTTCATTGAAGCTGGCGCGGACGCCGTGCTCGGCCGTACCAGGTGCCTTTCCAGATCGCGCTACTTTGTCGCTGTTCTCAAGCGCATCGTGCTTAGACAACTCTTCTATCTGCGCCCTAGACCTAACACGCTATATGGACTTCCCCGTTTGCGCAACGCGATTTGTCCTGGCGATAACGAAGGACAGACTGCAACTCTATATCCGGCCTCATCACCTTGGTTCGGGTGAGGGCCACGATGGAAAACCGCCCGTTTGCTCCACATTCGGTCATCGGCCTTGCTGGCTGCCGGCAGGTTAGTCTGGGTCTGCAAACGTCGGTCTGACCTGTTATCGCATTCGCCTCGCGCGCAGTCTTACGGTTGAGCTTGCGGCTTCGCTTACGCTGCTGTTGCTCCTACTGCGGTTGCCGGCGCCAAGCGCCGCACATCGAATGCTTCGCCTTTCACCAGCAGTGCCCAGATGATGCGGGCGTGCTTGTTGGCAATCGCCACCAGCGTCTTGTGATAGCCGATGCGGCTGAACACGGTGACGATCCACTGCTGCAAGCGATGTCGTCCTTCTGGTGGCTTGCGCAGGGCTGATTGCAAGGCACTCTTGGCGCCGAGGATCAGCAGCGTGCGCAGGTAGGCATCGCCGCGCTTGGTGATGCGTCCCAAGCGGGTCTTGCCGCCGGTGCTGTGCTGCTTCGGCGTCAAGCCAAGCCACGCGGCAAACTGCCGACCGTTGCGGAATTCCTGCGGCTTGCCAACCGTTGCCACCATCGCTGCCGCCGTGGTGGGTCCGATCCCGGCGATGGTCTGCAACCGTCGTGCGACGTCGCTGTGCGCAGCCTGCGCGGCAATCTGATCGGCGTAGGCCGCCAGGCGGGTCTCCAATTGATCGAGTGCTGCCAGCTGATCGTCAACGAGCTGGCGAACCGCCAGCGGCAAGCGCGGGTCTTGCGGGTCCTGGCAGCAGGCGAGTTCGCGGCGTAGCTTCTCCGGCGACAGCGGCGCCACCACGCCGAACTCGGTGAGCAGCCCGCGCAGCCGATTGATCAATGCCGTGCGTTCCTCCACCAGGCCCTGGCGCAGCCGATGCACACACAATGCCGCCTGCTGCTCCACCGACTTCATTGCCACGAAGCGCATGTTCGGCTGCCGCACTGCCGTACCGATCGCCTCCGCATCATTGGCGTCGTTCTTGCCACTCTTGCGGAATGCCTGCACGAATTGCGCCGCGATGATGCGCACCGTATGCCCTTGCCGCGTCAGTTCCCGCGCCCAGTAGTGGGCTCCGCCACACGCTTCCATCGCCACCACACACGGCGGCAACGTCGCCGTCCAGCGCAGCAGCTGATCACGCCGAAGTACCTTGCGCACCACCCTCCGGCCATCCGCGTCGACCCCATGCACGGCCATCACCTGCTTTGCCAAATCCACACCGACGGTAGTAATCTTGTCCATGGACTTCCCCTCTCACCGATTGTTGTCGACACTTCAATCTTGGCACCTCGATGCCGAACTGAGTTGGGGAAGTCCTTTCCATTCGGTCAACCGGACGCGCCGGTTCATGGCTTCTCGTTCGCGACCATCGGCGCGGCGGGCCGGTTACCTCCAACGTTAGGCACCCTGGCCGGTCACATCAGCACCACGGAGAAATACATGAAGCTCACGACATACCTCGCAATCGCAGGTGCCGTTGCCGTCCTGCTCGGGCTCGAGTTCCTGCTCGTTCCAGGCTTCGCGCTCCGGCAGTACGCCGTACCCACGGAGCCGCACAACCTGATGCAAGCGCGTTACTTCGGTGAAACGCTATTGGCCTTTGGCTTGGTCGTTTGGCTCGCACGCGGCACGCGCGACGATGTTGTGCTACGCGCAATTCTGCAGGCGAGCATTGTCGGCAATGTCCTGGGCGCTGGCATCAGTGTATGGGCGGCACTTACCGGCCTACAAAGTGAAATGGTCTGGGGCTCAGTCGCGATCTACACGCTGTTCTCGCTTGCCAGTCTCTACTACCTTCTCTTGCCTACTCGTCGGCATCATGAGGTGGCCTAACTCCTCCTATATGGACTCCCCCCACAAAGGAGGAGGTTGATCGATTTTGCTGCGCGAATCGGTACAAGCGGCAAACGTGCGGCTGCCGGCAGAGTTATCGGCGTCAAGCGAGGTGGGGACGACCCGGGTTGCCATGATCGGCGATCAATCTCTCAGCAAGGCGCGGGGTGGGGTGAATACAGGGTGAGGAGCTGTCAGGCCGGCAACGCAACCGCCGTGCGTGCGAGCTTCTTGTTCAGTCGGGTGGTGCCGTACGGCTCGTGCTCACGTAGCGTCGCGTAACAGATCCCTGCCAATCACTGATGTGCCGGACAAAATCCGGCATGGTCTCTGGAATGCGGGGCCGGCGTATAAAGGCAGTTCGAAATGACCGATTGAGCGGCGCGCTTCCCGTTCGGGCCGTGCTTCTTCGACGACTGCTCGCGCCAGTGCAACGGTCGGCATTCGAGGGGCGCCTTATTGTGGTGCGCACATGATCGTTGCGTCAGGTCCGTAACCTTCCGCGATATATCCCTGACTGATCATCTGCGCCTTGACGCTCGCATCCGTCGTGTAGCGATGATTGGAATCAGCGCGATCGTTCCACAGGCGAAATACCGGGATCGTCCCCGCCGGACAGGCTCCAGTGGTCGTGTCCGGCAGTTCGATATAAAACACATTGGGTGCCTCGTACACGTAGCCGCTGTAGTTCGGATCGGTCATCGTCTTTTGCAGGACCGCAGAACATTCATTTGGATCGGCGGAGTAGAAATGCGAATCTCCGTGCTGCGGCGGAATGTAGAAGCGACATACAGGATTCGTCGCGCCCGTCGCCGCGGCATAGGCGTTGAAGGTCAGTCCGGTACGCGCCCAGCCCGGGTGAACTCCGTTGTCCAGATCGCTGATTTCCTGCGGATTGATCGAGATGAAATAGTGATCAAGCGTCGCGTTGTAGAACTCGATCACCTGGACCTTCGACGCAGTGGTGGTGGCCGCAATACCTGAAATCTGCATGATCGCCAACGACGCGAGCTGCGGAGAATCGATGACCAGATTTGCGAGACGGACGCCGGTGTCCTGCGGCCGGAAAGAGAGCGAGAGCTGGCACGAAGCTCCGGCAGCGATCGGGGCGCCGACCTGACAGGTGCCGTCGTAGCCGAAAAAGTCGTACACCGCGGGTCCGTTGAGCACCATTGCGCTCAGCGTCAGGGCCGCTGGTCCCTGGTTGTGCAACACTACGGTGAGCGGCGTCGACTGGGTTCCAACGGCCTGGGATGCGAAATCGGCAGTCGCTGGAACGAACGTCAGCAACGCGCTGCCGCTCTGCGCGTCGACGCCGCGGCCGTAGAACGTGATCAGCTGATCGGGAGTGGTCGTGGTGTTGTGCAACCACAAGCCTCCGGACGTTTGCCCCACCGTCGTGGGTGCGAAACGGACACTTACGATGCATGTCCCGCCGGTCGTGAGGGTCGATCCGGTCGTGCAGCTTGTACTCACCTGAAACGCCGGGCCCGTTGCCGGATCGGCGCTGACGTCAGTAAACGACCAGGGCGCATCGCCGCAGTTGGTCACCGTTGCGTTGGCTGTAGTGCTGCTGCCGACCGCCTGGTTACCGAACATGAAGGTGTCGGCGGTCGTGCAAATCCGGCCGTCCGCGACCGCGTCCGTGATGCGGATTCCGGCCAGGAGCACCAGCGCGAGACTCAACTGACACAACGGCCCGCGAATTCGTTCTGCGATTGGGAACATGCCCAAGCTTACAGCAGCGGGAAGTCAATAAGTTCAACAAACCCGGCCGCGTTGGCCAGCAACGACGCTCGGGCTTGCTCCGCTGTCGGTCGCAGCGTGACCGATCGCTATCAGTAATTCCGACAGTATTTGCTTAGCGAAAGGAACGTTCAGAATTTAAGGGCGAGGCATCCCCACGTATAGCAACGCCAAGCTAGACGCACCGTCGCACCGCACGCCATCGGACCTACTCGACCCGTACTAGAAGCGCGCCGCTCAATCCGTCATCTCAAACTGACCCACTACCCTCGAGCAGGACGCCCTTTCGATGCTCAAGAGTTCGCTACGCCGCTCCTCGATGGCGATGACACCAGTTCAAACCCGGTTCTGGACGCCTTACAATCAGTTACTTCTATGCTTCTGCTCTCGTGATTTATCAAATATGTCCGCCACGAGTCCGCAACGCATTTCGATCTGACCAGCGGTTCACAAGAGCACCCCCACAACGGTCGATGGGAGAAAGTCCTACAGCATTATCGGAATTTAACCGCTGATTGGGCACCGAAGAATGCCGCACCCTTCAGTGCAACCCGGTGTAGGGCACTCCAAATGAGCCGCAGGATGGTCAGCCGATGAAGACAGCTTCGCTGCCAAGAATTATCGCTCTGGCCATCGGGACATTGGTTGGTGCCGCGACCGCCGATGCGCAGACACCGGTGTGTCCCCCAGGATATTTTTACGCATCCGACGGACAATGCTACCCAAGCGCGTCGCAGCCCGTCTACCCGCTGCCAGTCTATGCGGTCGCGCCGCCGGTCTATCAACCGCCGGTGGTCTTCGACGGGTTCTCCCTCGGCATCGGCTTTGACGGCCGCATAGGGAGTGAGCGCGGTGGTAGAGCAGGACATGGTGGCGGAGGACGCGGAAACGGCGAACGGGAGACGGCGGACGCGGAGATGGAGGACGCGGTGGCGGGGAGCCCGGCCATCGCTGACCGCCCAGGCTACTGCAAAAGCGGAATATCACGGAGCGAGATTCACATGAAGCTTTTCGGCACCCCTATATCAGTAGCGGCTTGACTGCGGCGGCAGTTCTCGGCGCGATTCTGTTCAGTTTCCCCATAGCTGCGATGCCGCAGACTCCCGCAGCCGCCGCGCCCGCAGCAAAGGCGACCTCGGCCAAGAAAGTCATGCCAGCGGGCAACCGCGTCGAGGCGCGCATCAAGTCCCTCCACCACTCGTTGCACATAACCGCGGCCCAAGAGCCGCAATGGCAAGCCGTTGCCGACGTGATGCGCGATAACGCCACGACAACCGGTGCGCTGATCGAGGAGAGGGCGGCCAAGACGAAAACGATGACAGCGATTGACGATCTGCATTCCTATGAAGCGATCGCGGAGGCCCACGTGGCGGGCGTCAAGAAACTCACTCCGGTGATGGAGGCGCTTTACAGTACGATGTCTGACGCGCAGAAGAAGAACGCCGACGCGGTATTCAGGCACCGGCCCCCGCAACCGTCAGCAAAGAAGAGCGGCTGAACGGCGCCAAAGCAAGAAGCGCCCGTCGCTGAGGGCGCAGATTGCGAATTGCGCATCTGAAAGAAGTGCCGTGCCGCGCCGCACCACATTATGTGGCGCCGCACGAACACGCAAACTGGGTCTCGCTCGTCCGCCGCAATGCTGGGCGATGCGCGTCCGCCCTGCACGTGCAGCTCGGGACCGTTGTCGGCGGGTGGTCGATACTGCCGCGGTTCGGGATCCGCCGAGTGCATGCTGCCACGATGCCAGCGCGAGCAGTGCGATAGCAACCGCTTCGCAACGACAGGCCCGCGGCCTCCTTCGGCCCCAGAAACTATTCTCGAACTGGCCACGCGCCGTCGGCGCGGTCACAAGTTGGTCAAGCAATTCCCTCGATATCGGGAGCACCGGCGAAGGCTTTCAGCGATCGGTCCGCGATGCGCAGAACGCAACTCTCAACGCAGGTCACGCTGAACTGGATCGAACAATTGCGCGGGCTCACATTGCCGAACGCGTCATCAAGGATCGGCCTGGGCGCCCAACCGTTGCCCATCTCGGCGCATGTCATACGCCACCGGGGCCGATGCGTTGATCGCTGCCGACTGCCGGATTGCGGAAATACGCCAAACTCCAACGCCGACCAGTACAGCCAGCGCACTCAGTTCGAGCGAGAATAATAAATTGCCATCGATCATAGTTGCCACCATTGCGGTCCTGAAACGTTACCGGCTGTGATCTGGAACGTGATTTGCCAATTCGTACTTCGTGGCTCCATCAGTTCTCCTGCCCGCCACGCATCGCTGAACGAACTGAACCAATGCCCGCCCACACCAGGCATGTGAACACTTGGGAACACGGGAGTCTGTGCGTCGACACACAATGAGCGCGACAGCACCCCGGTTGCGCACCGCTCTCAGTGCCATAGTCGTTCGTCGGTCCGACCGACTACTTATGTGCGACAGCGCGCAGACGACACGACCACGGTGTCATAGGCTCCCCCGTGCATCGCGGTAACCCAAGGCGGCTCTTGCGCCCATCCGCATGGGGCCGATTGCGCCCCAATCCTTCGGCGGCGTTTCGTCCGTTTCACAGACCGGCGCGGGGCGAGATTGAGCGTCTATCTGCGCGCAGTATCCCACTAGCGGAGCAATGACAATCGGAGATACGGATGGATACGATGAGTACACAAACTTGGACCATTCTGGTGGGCATTGTGGTCCTTGCCTTGATTGCATTTGCAGCATGGTTCTTCTACCAGAGGAAGCAATCGCAGGGGCTCCAACAACGCTTCGGCCCGGAATATGGCCGAGCCGTTGATGAATTAGGAAGTCGAACAAAGGCCGAATCGGAACTCAAGGCGCGCGAAAAGCGGATTGAGGGCCTCAATATCCTGCCTTTGGCGCCAACCGATGCCGCCAAGTTCAGTGAAGCGTGGAAGGTGCTGCAGGGTCGCTTCGTCGATGACCCCAAAGGGGTCTTCGTCCAGGCGGACCAATTGGTTCGCGAGTTGATGTCAAAGCGTGGTTACCCTCTGGGCGATTTCGAGCGCCGCGCGGCCGACATCTCAGTCGATCACCCTGCCGTCGTGGAACATTACCGGGCGGCACAGGCCATCGTGGTGTGCAACGAGCGCGGCGAAGCCGACACCGAGGAGCTACGCAAAGCAGTGGTGCATTACCGTGCCCTCTTCGACGAACTGCTTGAGGTAAGGGAAGGCAAGCGAGAAGTCATCCCGCCAATGCAAATGGAGGCGCAATCATGAACATAGAGTTGAAGGAAAGAAGCCTCACAACCGCAGATCCGCCTGCCGCTGCGGAGATACCGACGGCGCAACGGGAGGTCGTTCGGGATGTCGAATCGCCAGTGATCGCGACCAAGGGTTCTGATGTGAAGATAGAAGAGGAGCACTTGGCGCCGCTGTTCCTGCCTAACATGGCGAAAGATTTTCGCTCGCGCTGGGATGGCGTTCAAAGCAGTTTTGTCGACGATCCGCGGCAGGCCGTGCGGCAAGGAGACGAGCTGGTTGCCCAAGTGATGAAGAGCTTGGCGGAGACATTTTCCAGTGAGCGCGCGAAAATTGAAGGTCAGGTAGGCCAAACAGACAAGACGTCCACCGAAGATTTACGCGTCGCGCTGCGTCGATACCGTTCGTTTTTTGAGCGCCTCTTGTCCCTTTAGGGTGGCGTTTTGAACGGCTGAAATAGCTGCCCGGACCGGGACGGCAGCACTCCGGCGTTGGTGGTCGCCATGCGGTAAACGGCATCCGTTCGAGATATTCCAGAATCCCACCGGCATCCACGGCGTCGGTCTTGGCCCGCTGCATGCATGCCCGGACAAAATCCTTGATCGGGCGCTGATAGACCACCATCACTTCCACGTTCCTGGCGTCGTGCAAGGCGAGCGCGAACGGCAAGCTGTAAATCCCGGTTGCCTCCAGACACACCCGCGCCGCGCGCGCCCTTGGTCGCCCAACGAATGAATTTCCTGTGCCCAGCTGCGGTGTTTGCAAACGTCGCCAACGGCATCCGGTGCCCCGCATGCTGCATTGCGCACACCAGTTTTTCCGAATCCACATCGACCCCAACCTGGCAGACTTGCTTCATGGCGGCTCCCGTACTACGCTGAACTCCGGTTCCCTCGACCTTGCACCCTTGCGAAACCGACCTTGTGATGCAGACTCTCGCGTCTGTGATACTCCACGGTATTGGCAAAGAAGGCGGAGGCCGATCTAACGTACAAGATCCAAGCCTTAAGGCCACAGCGGCCTCCGCGGAGAAACGATAGTTTCCACCGTCCGCAGCGAGGGCGACAAATCGGTCAGTCAATTTCCAATATACAAGGCAGCCCCTCGAGCGCGGAACATTTGAAGGGAGACTGGAGTGAGAGGCCAAATGGCCACCGCACTCTACGTAGTCTTGATGGCAGCTGTGATCGTGGCGGTCGATTTGCTGTTCTTCAAAAACCGACTCTGGGAGCGGCTAATGGTGAACGTAGGAATCGTCCTAGTATTCGCAGCCTTCTACTTCAGATTTCTGAAACGTCCCTGAGGAAGGCGAAGGCGTCGCCCTCGGGCGCGAATTCGCACGCGAGAATCCGTGACGATCACCACGTGCGATACAGTCCTCGACAGGGCTCCCTAACGACCCGTTGCTGCTGACGCGCGATTGGAATAAGTACATATGAGCGCTTGGCCAACTCGCCGACGTGCCCGCGCAGGTGCGAGCGATACAGCCGAGCCGCGGCGGCACGCTCGCGTATTACCCGTGCCGCGTGCGCTTGCGCGGTGGCACCACGCGGGAGCACGTCTATCTCGTGGACGCGGAAGCCATCGCACGCACGTGAGGCATCCTGCCCGATCGCCGCACGGGCTCGGCGGCCGTACCTCCGCAGGTCAGAGTACGAGTGGTTTCCGGTCAGCGGCTTGCGAACGGCTACCTAGCAACTGCATGAAACTGACATGGCATGCCGGCGCTCCGCGCCCGGCCTGGCATGTTTGCGGCGCCTTGCAGCTTACGCGACGGCGTTAGAGCGCAATGGCCGTGACGCGAAGGAGAACAGCTTGAGCAGTCCCGATACCGACAAAGTCTTCACCGGCTCAATTCCGAAGCTCTATGAAGACGTATCTCGTTCCGCTGATCTTTGAGCCGTATGCTGCGGACCTGGTGAATCGGCTGGCTTCGCAGTCTCTTGCTCGCGTGCTCGAGATTGCCGCCGGCACAGGTGTTGTGACTCGCAATCTGGCCTCGGTGCTACCGGAAAGCGTCTCCATTGTCGCCACGGACTTGAATCAGCCGATGCTGGACCTGGCTTCCGAGGTCGGGACCAAGCGCCCCGTGGAGTGGCGTCAGGCAGACGCCATGCAACTGCCCTTCGAGGACGGAGTGTTCGACGCTGTGGTGTGCCAGTTCGGAGTCATGTTCTTTCCCGAAAAGGCGAAGGCGTTTTCGGAGGCGCGGCGAGTCCTCAGGTCAGGAGGCGTTTTCATGTTCAACGTGTGGGACCGAATCGAGGAGAACGAATTCGCTCACACCGTGACGAAGGCGCTCGAATCGGTCTTCCCGAAGGACCCGCCGCGCTTCATGGCCCGCACGCCACATGGCTACTACGACCTCGCGACCATCGAGCGAGATCTGAAACAGGGCGGGTTCCTTGCGTCACCCCAGACCAGAACGGTTGCGGCCCGCAGTCAGGCACCATCTGCGCAGATCCCTGCGATCGCATACTGCCAAGGGACACCGCTACGAAATGAGATCGAGGCGCGCGACAAATCGCGGCTTGGCGAAGCAACCGACATCGCAGCGGAAGCTATCGCCCAGCGGTTCGGGCCGGGTCCTGTCGACGGCAAGATTCAGGCGCACGTTGTCATTGTCGAATGTTGAAAAGGCCCCAATGGAGGGTGCCGCGCTCTAACCTGGCTATGTGGACTTCTATATGGACTTCCCCTCTCACCGATTGTTATCGACACTTCAATCTTGGCACTTCGATGCCGAACCGAGGAGGCGAAATCCTTTCCAATCGGTCAACACGGACGCCCACCGGCGGGGCTTCGTCCGCGCCGTGGCTGCCGGTTACATTACGGTAGCCATGATGAAACTCCGCGCGGCAACGCATTCCGACGCTTCCGCCATTGCAAGACTTCACGCCAACAGCTGGCGTCTCGCGTATCGTGGCATTCTCAGCGACGATTACCTTGACCTCCAAGCGGACCGCGATCGTTCGGATCTTTGGCAAGCGAGACTCAGCACGCTGGCACCCGATCGGGGTGTCTTCGTCCTCGAGGACGACGCTCGCCTCATCGGCTTCGCGTGCGTCTATGCGGGGCATCATCCGGAGTTCGGTTCTTTCCTGAATAACTTGCATGTCGCCGAAGATCGATTGCGCCTCGGCTACGGCACGCACCTCATGTCTGCCGTACGGGACTTTTGTGTTGAGGTATCTCCCGCTCGTCCGGTTTATCTTTGGGTGGTCGACCCAAACGAGCGCGCCCAGGCATTCTATTCGCGGTTGGGTGCGACACTTCGCGGAACCGATAACTGGGAGACCCCGGACGGAGGTTTGGCCCTGGTGCGCCGGCTTGGCTGGAATTCGCCACTCGAAATTCAGCTTTCCGGTTAACCCTGAGGGCATCCGGACGCGCCGGCTCAAGCCCAGAGAGTAGCCTTGCCGGCGAAGTCCAAGTTTGATGCCATTGCGGGTCGCAAGTACTTTGCCGCTCACTGCTCCAACAAGGCCTGGGATTTGATCGCGAAGGTCAAGCGCACGCCTGAGGAAGATCGCCTCGTGCATGAATCGTTCATGCAGAAGAACAACCCAGGTAGAAGCGGCACGGTGGTGGTGAGCGCCATTGATCAGAGCCTCGGGACTAAGGAAGAGAAACGGGGATGAAGAAGAGCAGGCCGCAGAAGCAAGTCTGCTTCTCAGCTGATCGAAGTGAGAATCGAGGAGCTAGGCGACTGGCGGGGCAAGATGCTTAGCCGGCTCCGTACCTTGGTCAAGGATGCCGATCCCGAAGTCGTCGAGGAGTGGAAGTGGCGAGGGGTTCCGGTGTGGTCGCATGACGGATTGATCTGCACAGGCGAGACTTACAAGAACGTCGTGAAGATGACCTTCGCCAAAGGGGCGGCTCTGAAGGACCCTTCGGGCCTCTTTAACGCCAGTCTTTACGGGAACACAAGGCGTGCCATCGACTTCCACGAGGGCGAGAAGATAGACGAGGAGGCGTTGAAGACTCTCGTTCGCGCCGCCGCGCTCCTGAACACGTCCGCAGCCCAAAGCTAATCCGCGGAATGGGGGTGGGCCGCATAGCCCGCCGCTGATGTCAAACGTTGGACGGCAAATTGCGCTCCCCACTACAATGACGCATGCTCGAGATTGTCGAGTTGCCGCATTGTGAGTCGTGACGATTGTTACGATCCTACTCCCGCTCTTCGCACTAGTCGCGCACGCACGGCCGCTTTATCGTCCGCCATCCGGCATGATTCCTTCGCTCTGGTCCGAGTTCCGAGGATGTGGTTTGCTCGGTGGACTGGAATTGTTCGCGCCGCGTGTGGCGGCGGCCGTCACCGCTTTCTTCGTTAGTCACGCCAACTCCGATGCCAGGCCTGACTGAGCGCGAGGTCTCCGATGCGCCGCCCGCACCATTACGGTCAACCGGACGCGCCGAGTCATGACTTCTACATGGCGACCCTTCCCGTGACGCGCCCGTTACCGCCAACGCCACTCGGATCTGACCAATCCAGTCCTTGACGACCTTCGCTGGTAGGGGGGGGATTCAGAGGATCCGCTGACGGACCGACGCGGTTCATGCTCGTGGAACGCACGCAGAGACCGACCTTTCCATCACGCCTGAGGATCGCCATCGGCTTGAGGCGATCGTCGGGGATCGCAATTGTCCGCAGGAGACTTTGCGCGTGCGCAGGCCCTGGTGGACACTGGCAGGGCCATGGTGTTGTTCGGCCCGATTATCGCTCTGGCTGCGTTTGACCCGGGGCAGCCGCTGCCCGAGGACTTTCCCGAACGCACCGCCCTGGCCTGTGGTGCCGCTGCGTTCGCCATGCTCGTCGCGCGCGCGGCCGTCGAGTACCTGGCAGATCCCTCCAGCCATCGATAAGACTAGAGAACACCCTGAATCTCGCCCTCATCGGCTCCGCGTGGGTCGTAGCTGACTCGCTGGCGCTGAAACAGTGCATCCGTTGAAGCCAGGTAGATAATGCCCCCGCAGACCTTCCAAGAGGGCTCGCCATGGCGACCGAACCGGTATGCGAATACGGCAATGATGTCGAACTCTTCGCGCGAGCCGACCGCCTTCGATAGCTGATGACTCGGACGTTACACGCCCAAATTGCCAGCATGAAGCTCACTGTGTTGCCGGTTACGCCGGAGCGGTGGTCCGACCTCGAAACGCTGTTCAACGCGAAGGGTTGTCGGTGCTCGCGGTTGCTGGTGCATGTTCTACCGCCGGCGGCGGCTCACGTGGTCCATTGCCTCCGGAACCACGCACGCGCAGGTGAATCGCTCGGAGCTGAAGGCGCTCGTCGACGCAGCGAACAATCCCCCGGGGCTCGTCGGCTACCGCGGCAAAGTGCCAGTCGGCTGGGTATCACTGGGTCCGCGAGAAGACTACGCCAAACTCAAGCGGTCTCCAGTGTTAAAGCCAGTCGACGACAAGGCTGTCTGGTCAATCGTCTGCTTCGTCGTTCCAGCCCAGTACCGGGGCCAAGGCATCGCAAGAGCACTCCTCGACGGAGCAATCGCCTACGCGAGGAAGCGTGGGGTAACGCTGCTCGAAGCTTACCCGGTGGACAAGCTGAATCGATCCAACGACGACTGCATGTGGTTCGGGGCCAAGTCCATGTATGACAACGCCGGGTTCACTGAGGTCGCGCGACGCAAACCGCAGCGTCCTATCGTTCGTATCAAGCTTGCCTGAACGGTCAATGTCGCGAGCACCCGTTGGCCGAACCAATAGACGCAGATGAATTCGTTCCCGCCAGCTTCCCGTAACGCCAAGGATCGTGGCTCACGACGCGGGCGCGCTGGTCGAGTTTCTCTTGCATGTTTTCGGAGGAACTGCTGGAGAGCGCAGTTCTTCGGCGCCGTCCATCATCCGGATCGGCAATTCGAACGTGATGATCAGTGAAGTGGGAACTCGTAGCCCGAATCAGGCCTTCCTGTATGTTTACGTTCAAGACGCCGACGCAACCTATCGCCGCGCCCTTGAACGTGGCGCGAAATCAATCGAAGAGCCCTTTGACACTCCGTACGGGGATCGCCGCTGCATGATCGAAGACCAGTGGGGCAATACGTGGCAGATCGCACTCATCTGGCAGTCGTAGCGTCACATGAGCTCCTGGTTCAACGTTCGCCCTTTGGCCCGCTTTGAAGGCGAGTACGCGCCTTACGGTAATGCTGGTCGGCACCGCATTGTTCATTCTCCTCGCGCGCCTGGCTTCATAGCGGACGACGACGGTGAGGTCCGACCGTACCCGCGCAGAATGCGGTAGTATCCTTCGTTCGCAGGCGATGTACCTTCGCAGTCGGTACTTCGTCCGTCGCACATGTCAGACCATGACGAAAGACCATATTTCCCGGAGATCCTTGATGTCTGCTCAATGTGAATCATGTCAAGTTCCTCACGCTCTCGATCGTCGCGGTTTTCTGAGCGCCTCATTCGCAATGGCTACGCTGGCGTTCGTTGGCGGCGGCACGCTCAGCGCGATTGCTCGCGCGGATGTGCTGACCAAGGCGCAGCGTGACAAATTGACTCCGGACGATATCCTGGCGCTCATGAAGAAAGGCAACAAGCGCTTCAGCACCGGGAAGCGTGAGGATCATAATTTCCTTGCGCAGCAACGCGCCAGTGCGGCAGGGCAATACCCATTCGCGATACTGCTTAGCTGCATCGACTCGCGCGCTCCGGCCGAAACAATCATGGATCTGCGCATCGGCGACATCTTCAATAGCCGCGTGGCAGGTAATGTCGAAAGTCCGGACATTCTTGGCAGCATGGAGTTCGCCTGCAAATTGGAAGGGGCGAAAGTGGTTCTCGTCATGGGCCATACGGCGTGCGGCGCCATCAAGGGCGCGATCGACAATGCCGAGCTCGGCAATCTCACGGGCCTCCTGGCGAAAATCAAGCCGGCGATCGCGGCAACGCCTACGCAGGCGAAAGGACGTCGAAGAACTACGCGTTTGTCAATGCCGTCGCGCGCAAGAACGTTGAATTCACGGTGGCCAATATCCGCAAAGACAGTCCCGTGCTCGCCGGCATGGAGTCAGGTGGCGCGATCAAGATAGCGGGCGCCATGTACAGCCTGCAGACCGGTGTCGTCGATTTCTTCGAGGGGTGAAGCGAAACCATCGCTTACCGGACAGCGAAGAATGCAATGTCGAAACTCCGCGTCCAAAGCTTCGGAATTTCCATCGACGGCTACGGTGCCGGGCCGAATCAGGATCTTCAGAATCCGCTCGGACTCAGAGGCCCTGAGTTGATGGACGTGGTTCTTCCATACGCGCGTCTGGCGCAAGATGCACGGCCATGATGATGGAGAGACCGGAGTCGATAACGGAATTGCGGAACAGGGCTTTGCCGGAATCGGCGCCTGGATTCTCGGACGCAACATGTTCGGTCCTCGTCCGGGGCCCGTGGCCGGATGACAACTGGAAGGGCTGGTGGGGCGACGAGCCTCCGTATCACACGCCCGTCTTCGTGCTGACGCATCACCCCCGGGCACCGCTCATGATGGCGGGAGGCACGGAGTTTCGCTTCGTGACCGAAGGCATTTACGCCGCTTTGGAGCAGGCGAGCGCTGCAGCCGGCGGTCGCGACGTCCGCCTCGGGGGAGGCGTATCCACTGTTCGCCAGTATCTGCGGGCAGCGCCTGATTGACGAGTTGCATGTCGCCATCCGGCCCGTCTTGCTTGGTTCCGGGGAGCATCTCTTGCATGGCATCGACATGCGCGATTTGGGATACGAATGCGCGAGATGCGTCGCAGGTGAACGTGCAACCCATGTATTTCTACGCAAATGCGAGTGACACCCAACCCGTCTCTCCATCGAGGTGCTTGACATGCCAGACCCGATCCCTGACGAGGAGATGCGGGCGTGGCACCGCAGGTTCGCCTCGGAATGCAACAACCGCGCATGGAGCCTGTCGGAGGCCCGAACGCGCTCTGCCGCGGAAGACCGCGAAATGCTTCTGGCCGCGCATGCAGCCGCCTTCCATTGGGACAAAATCGGCACGGAAATCCAGGCGGCCCGAGCGGACATGCTGCTTGGCCAGGTGCATGCCTTGCTTGGCCATGGTGACTTGGCGATGAGTTACGCCAGGTCGGCATTTTCTTCGGTCACCTCGCGAGAGAGCGACGACTGGGAGATTGCATTGGCCCACGCCGTTCTCGCCAATGCGGCCTCGGCAGCAGTAGAATCCGGCGATCCATGCCCGGCACTACGCATTGGCCAGGGCGATTGGGCTATCGCTACCCAATGCTGAGGAGCGCCGGATATTCGAAGCGAGCTTTTCCCGTGTGCCGATCCCGGCATTGCCTGCGCAATAGGACGTGCGAATGAACGCTGATGACCTGCGATCCATCCAGGCGCCACTGAAGGAACGCTATCGCGACGCCCCGGTGACAGCGCTGATCACGCTGCGTGCGCAAGGCCGCATCGGCGAGGGTGTGAGCTGCAGGATCGAGACCGGCAAGGCACTCGTCGTCGCGGGATTGCATCCGGGGACCGGCGGCGACGGACAAGCTGCCTGCTCGGGCGACATGTTGCTCGAAGCCCTGGTGGCTTGCGCGGGCGTGACACTCAATGCCGTCGCCACCTCACTTGGCATCGTGCTGCGGGACGCCTTGCTCCGGGCCGAAGGCGATCTCGATTTCCGGGGAACGCTGGGTCTGTCCAAAGATGTTCCGGTCGGATTCCAGAACATTCGCCTGCATGTCACGCTCGACACCGACGCCATCGGAGGAGCAGCTCGCAACGCTGCTACGCCTCACCGAACGGTACTGCGTCGTGTACCAGACGCTGGCGCATCCACCTGCGCTGACGGTAACCCGCTCGGCGAAGCGCGCAACTGCCTGATCCCGCTCCTTCGAGGGTCCTTGCGCTCGCAGGCCTCAGCCGACGACGACCTCGCTGATCTGGATCACCGGCGTCAGATCGGTGTAGTTCGGGATGTCGGCCATGATGTCCTTCGCGTGCGGACCGAAGCCGGCCTGGAACGACTCGACGGAATCGCAGTAGAGGTGGCACATGCCGATGTAGGTGGCGGGCGCACCGGGTGCGCCGCCCGCGAGGCCGCGGTCGACCGTGTAGCGCTTGCACGCATCCCCCATGCGGGCCTTCACGAGCGGCATGTGCTTGTCGCGGTAGTACTCGTGATTGAATCGCGCGCCCGGGGTGTTCGGATACATCACGCTGACCTTGATCATCGGTTAACCTCTTTCGAGATGCCCGGCGATCGGCGCGCGGGCGGCCGGCGCAGGACCCTCGCCGCGCGAGGGTAGTATGCACTCGGCAGAAGGTCACACGTATTCTCCTCCGGGGAGGAACCCACCGATGAGTAGCTCGATTGGAGTGCTTGCCGAAGGCAACTGGCCGGCCCGGGCTGATCCCGGGATACTTGCCAGGTCTGCGGCCAACGCAGGACGCCGGGAACCGCCGTGTCCCATCGCCTGGCCGCCGACGTGGTGCTGGTCGCCCATCTCGCTTTCATCCTGTTCGCGATTTTCGGCGCCTGCCTGGCGGCGAGTTACCGATGGGTCCCATGGATTCAACTTCCGTGCGCGGCGTGGGGTGCCTACATCGAGATCGCGGGCCGCGTCTGCCCGCTGACCTACCTGGAAAACGATTTCCGCATGCGTGCGGGGCAGGCCGGCTATGCCGGAAGCTTCATCGAGCACCATTTGCTCGCAGATCATCTACCCGGCAGGTCTCACCCGGGAGATCTCAGTTCGCGCTCGCCATCGCGGTCGTATCTCGTCAACATCGCGATCTACGCATGGCTTGCGCAGCGGCGACACATCGGCACGCGCGACACGGGCTGACCCACGGGCCGCCGCGCGTGGAAGCGGCCCCAGAGTGCGCCAGGACCGCCGCGATCGCGTAAACTGGGAAGTCGAAGCGCCGGTGCGAGCGATCGTCCACGGCGCCGCCGCACACCCAACCCGAGGAGGAGTCACGATGAAGCTGCGTTCCTGGAGGCTGTCTGCCATCGCCTGTGCTGTTGCGCTCTGCGTCCTGCCGTCGGTCCCGGCGGCGGCCGCGGCGCCGCTGGTGCTGAAGATCTCGCACCAGTTCCCTGCCAACACCGATTTCCGCGACCAGGTCGCGCAGAAATTCGCCAAGGAGGTCGAGAAGCGCACCCATGGCGAAGTGACGTTCCAGATCTACCCCGGTGCGTCGCTGTACAAGGCGACGCAGCAGTTCGACGCGATGGCCAACGGCGCGCTCGACATGTCCGTGTACCCGCTGGCGTACTCGGGCGGCAAGCTGCCGGCAACCAACCTGACGCTGATGCCTGCGCTGATCAGCAGCTACAAGCAGGCCTACGACTGGGAGGAGCGCCGATCGGCAAGTGGCTCGACCAGTACCTCGACGAGCACGGCGTCAAGATCATCACCTGGATCTGGCAGGCAGGCGGGGTCGCGTCGCGTGACAAGCCGATCCTGATGCCCGCAGACGTCAAGGGCCTCAAGACGCGCGGCGCAGGCAAGGAAATCGAGCTGATGCTGCAGGCCGCGGGTGCCTCGATCGCGACCTTCCCGTCGACCGAAACCTACAACGCAATGCAATCCGGCGTCGTCGACGCGCTGTGGACCTCGAGCGCGTCGCTGATGAGCTTCCGGCTGCCGGAAGTCGCCAAGTACGTCACGACCGCGCGCGACCATACGTTCTGGTACATGTTCGAGCCGCTGCTGATGTCCAAGGCAACCTACGACAAGCTCACGCCGGCGCAGCAGAAAATCGTGATGGAGGTCGGCCACTCGCTGCAAGGCTACGCCCTCGAGGCCTGCAAGAAAGACGACAAGGAGGTCGCCGAAGCCTTCAGCAAGGAGGGCGGCAAGGTCTACGACATGAACGCGACCCAGTTCGGCGACTGGAAGGCGCTCGCCGAACAGAGCGCGTGGAAGAACTTCGAGGATAACGTCAAGGACGGCAAGCACCTGATCGAGATGGCGAACGCGGTCAAGTGACCGGGAACTGAACCGCCGCGGGCACGGCGGGGCTACAGCCCCGTCATGCCCACCGCTCGATGGTCCCGGAGAATATGGTCGTGCAATCCGCATGGTCTGCATTCGCCCGACTGATCCGGTGGGTGAACTCCATACTCGGACTCGTGGGCGGCATCCTGATCGCGGTGTCCTGTGCCGCGATCTCCAGCGAGGTGTTCTGGCGCTACTACCTCAAGTCGCCGCATACCTGGTCGCTGGAATTCAACATCTTCCTGCTGATCGGGGCGACGTTCCTGGCGGCGGGCTATACCCAGATGCGCCGAGCGCACGTGGGCACCGAGGTGCTCGAAACGCTGATGCCGGCGCGCTGGAACCGGCGCCGCATCCTGATCGGCGATGTCCTGTCGCTGGTGCTCTGCGCGTTCATCGCCGTCAAGGTCTGGCAATACGCCGCAGAGGCCTGGCGCGAGGGCTGGACGACTGATTCGGTGTGGGCGCCGTCGCTCTGGATACCTTATGTACTGATCGCTGTCGGCATGACCTTGCTCGCGCTCGAGTATGTGGTGCAGGTCGTGGATGAAGTGACGCGGGGCCACCGCGCAGAACCGGCGGTGACCCGTGACCCCGCATGAAATCGCACTGCTGTTTGTTGCCTGCGCGCTGATCCTGCTGCTGTCGGGAATGCCGGTCGCGTTTGCGCTCGGCGTCGTGTCGCTCGCATTCATGGTTGGGTTCATGCCGGCCGCCAATATCGCCGACCTCGCCGAGATGCTGTATCACGGCATGAGCGATTTCACGCTGCTCGCGATTCCGCTGTTCCTGCTCATGGGCGATGCGATCGGCAAGACGCGGGCCGCGACCGATCTCTACGGATCGGTCTACCGCTGGCTCTACCGGCTGCCCGGTGGATTGGGCATCGCCAACGTCATCGGCTGCTCGATCTTCGCCGCGATGTGTGGCTCGAGCACCGCCACCGCCGCAGCGATCGGGGCCATGGGCATCCCGGAGATGCGCAAGCGCGGGTATTCGGGGGGCTCGCCGGCGGACTGGTCGCCGCGGGCGGAACGCTCGGCATCCTCATTCCTCCGTCGATCACCTTCATTCTCTACGGCATCGTCGCCGAGCAGTCGATCGGCAGGCTGTTCATCGCGGGCGTCGTGCCCGGCATCCTGCTCGCGATGCTCTTCGCGTTCTGGGTCGGTTACAAAGCGCAGCGCGAGCAGGGCCACGTCGCCGTCCCGGGTAGCTCCGGCAGCGGAGGTTCCCGGGTGATCGAGACCTTCTCGCTGCGCGAGCGTCTCGAATCGCTGCCGCGGCTCCTGCCGTTCGTCGTCATCATCACCATCGTAATGATCACGCTCTACGGCGGCTTCGCCACGCCATCCGAGGTCGCGGGCGTCGGTGCGCTCGCGACACTGGTCATGGTTGCGGTCGTCTACCGGGTCTGGCGCTGGTCGGACGTAAAGCCGATCCTGCTCGGCACCGCGACCGAGTCATGCATGCTGATGATGATCATCGCGATGTCGGTCCTGTTCACCTACGTAATGAGTTATCTGCACATCACGCAGGACACGACGCAGTGGCTTGTCGCGCTGCACCTGTCGAAGTGGCAGTACTTGTTCTGGATTGACCTGCTCGTCGTAGTCCTCGGATTCTTCCTGCCGCCGGTCGCGATCATCCTGATGGTGACGCCGGTCATCCTGCCGGGGCTGCTCGCCAACGGCATCGATCCGGTCTGGTTCGGCGTCAACATGACAATCCTCATGGAAACGGGGCTCATCCATCCGCCGGTCGGTCTCAACCTGTTCGTGATCCAGGGCATCGCACCTGACATCGGCCTGAAGGAGCTGGTGCTGGGCGTGCTGCCGTTCATCGTGATCATCCTGGCGTTCGTGGTGCTGATCTCGGTGTTCCCGCAGATCGTGCTATGGTTGCCCGGGACGTTTTTCCAACACTGATTCCCTCTGCCGGACCGGTGGATCCCGGAGACCGCCATGGTGGTGATCGTATTTCGCTCGAGGCTCAGGGCCGGCGCCCAGCAGGAATACGCGCAATGGGCCGAGCGGATGAGCGCACTTGCGCAGACGATGCCCGGCTACGTTTCGCACAAGGGTTTCGTTGCCGATGACGGCGAGCGCGTCACGCTCGTCGAATTCGAAACCATGGACGCAGTTCGAGGCTGGAGCCTGCACCCGGAACACGTCGAGGCGAAGAAGAAAGGCCGGGCCGCGTTCTACTCCGAGTACCGGATCCAGGTCTGCAACGTCGAGCGGGGGTCCGAGTTCCAGGTGACCTGACCAGCGCACCGGACACCCTCCTCCATCCGGCCCGCTGCCGCCGAGCCTGGGCGGACGCGGCGCTCAGTCTTCCAGCAGGTTGAGCGCCTGCGCCTCGACGGCCACGACCACTGCCGAACCGGGCGCGAGCCCGAGTTGGCGCGCCTGCGCCTTGGCGACGTGGGCGACGATCGGAAAGCCGCAGTCGCAGTTCACCCGCATTACCGGACCCTGTTGCACCAGCCGCGTCACTGTTCCGGGAAGTGCGATCTCCCCCTGCGGGGGCAGCGTACCGCCTGCGAGAATAGACACGTCCTCGGCACGAATGCTGACGGCGAGCTTCTCCCCCACCTGCGGCCGGCGGGCACGCAGCAGCGCGTCGATGCGTACCGCGCCCAACGCGATCGTCGCGGTCGCTGCGCCGACCGTCCGGACCTCGGCTTCGATCACGTTTTCCACCCCGAGCAGGCGGGCGATGCGCGCGGTGCGAGGCGCAGTGAAGACCGCTGCGGCGGGTCCTGCCTGGACGATCGTGCCGCCATCGACGATCGCGATCCGATCACCGAGCGCAAGCGCGTCGGCGTAGTCGTGGGTCACGTAGACGACAGGCACCGCGGCCTCGCGCAGGAAATCGCCGAGCTCGTCGCGCAATGTCTCGCGCGTCGCCGCGTCGAGCGCTGAGAACGGCTCGTCGAACAGGAATAGCGCCGGATCGGTGACGAGCGCCCGGGCGAGCGCGACGCGCTGCTTCTCGCCGCCTGAAAGATCAGCCGGTCGCCGTCCGGCGAGGCGCGACAGCCCGAATCGTTCGAGCCATTCGTCGATTTGCCGCGCTCCACCACGCTTCGTGGCACCGCGGTGCGTGCCGCTTGTGCCGCGTGCGCGCTGTCCAAATGCGACGTTCTGCGCCACGGTGAGATGCGGAAAGAGCGCGAAGTTCTGGAACACGTAGCCGACCTGTCGCGCCTCCGGTGGCAGGCGGGTGACGTCGCGACCGCCGATCCGTACGCGTCCGCGCAGCGGCCGATGGAATCCGGCGATCGTCTCGAGGATCACGCTTTTGCCGGCGCCGTTCGGCCCCAACAGCACGAGGATGCTCCCCGCCGCCGCCTCGAGCGAGACCGCGCGCAATCCGAACGCGCCGAGGGTCAGCGAGATCCCTTCGACCGCGAGGCCGCTGTCGCTCATCGGCCGAATCCGCGCGCGCCGCCGCGGCCGTAGGCGAAACTGCGCAGCACGATGAAGAGCAGCAGGACCACCCCGAGGAACAGCACTGCGGCCCCGGCCGCGTCGTCGAGGCCAAAGCGCAGGAACAGTTCGTAGACCTTGATCGGCGCGGTCATCGGGTAGTACGCGAGCAAGGCAACTGTCGCGAACTCGCTTACTGCGCGAGCGAACGTCAGCGTGAGGCCTGCCATCACGCCGCGCCAGGCAAGCGGCAACGCGATCCGCACGAAAACCTTCCACGGACCCGCGCCGAGCGTGCGTGCAACCTTCTCCAGATGTGGGTCGACGGCTTCCTCGAAGCCGATCCGCGACGCATTGACCGCATACGGGAGGCTGACGAACAGCATGCCGACGACGATGCCGGCAAACGTTCCCCAGAAGCGCAGCCCGATCCACGCGCCTGCCGGTGCACCCAATACGCCCTCGCGGCCGAATGCGAGCAACAGTGCGATGCCCTGCAACGGTATGCGGCACGGTCAATGGCAGGTCGACGATGGCCTCGACCACCCCCTTCCCGGGAAAGTGGCTCCGCGCGAGCACATAGGCGAGCGGCACGCCGAACGCGCCGGCAAGGACCGCCGCCAGCCCCGCGGCTGCGAGGCTCAGCGTGATCGCCGCGCGTACATCGGGCATGCCCGCCGCGCGTACCAGGCCCGCAACGCCCGGCGTGGCGATAAGCGAACCGAGCGGTACCAGGACGAACGCCAGCACCACCCCGCCGCACAGCCAGAAGACCAGGAACAGGAGCGGACGTCGCACGGGCGCCGCCGTGGCGTGCCGATCTCAGGCCGCGGCTCTGAGTCACTTTCCGTCCCAGGGCTGGGTCAGCGCCTCGAGCCCTGGCGGCATGTGCGCGCGATTCACCGCATAGGCCGGAGACAGCGTCCTGAAGCCGTCCCGCGCGGAGATCGCCCGGCCCTCGGGCCCCAGCACGAATTCGACGAACGCCAGCGCGGCGTCGGGGTGCGGCGCATTGCGCGGGATCGTCAGCGCGTAGACGATCGGCCTGGCAGTCAGTGCGCCGTTGCGGGTATGGACGACCGCACGAGCGTAATCCTTCGCCTGCCGCGGGTCGCTCAGGTCGATTGCCGCAGGCAGCTCGAGGTAGCGGAAGTGGTGCTGCAACGCGTCGGAGCGGTAGATCGCGAGGTAATCGATCTGCCCGAGCTGCAATGCCGAAATCAGATCGGTCTCGGTGTCGCGGATGTTGGTTTCCGGCGCGTTCTTCAGGATTGCGGCGTCGAGGCCGCTGCGGTGGTAGTGCTGCGCGGCGAGAGCGAGCATCTGCAGCGTCTGGTAGCCGGAAGGGTCGGTGTCCGGATTCGAGCGGCCGATCTCGACGCCCGGGCGCGCGAGGACGTCGTACCAATTGTCGGCATTGATCGCGGAAGCGAATTTGCTTTTCGGCGTGTAGACGAAGGTGATCGCATTGCCAAGGAATCCGGCGTACCAGTCGGCAAACTTCGTACTGCCGCCGTCGCCGAACATGTACTTCGGTATGACGGTGTAATCCGCGACTGCGACGACGTCGGCCTGCTGCCCGAGAACTGTCACCTGCTTGACCATCTTGACGCTGCCGCCGAACTGCGGCTGGATCACGATCTGCGGATGGGTCCGCTCGAATTCGCGTGCCATCTCGGTGAAGGGCTTGGCGAGCGTCCCCGCCGCATAGACCGTCACGTCGACCTGTCCCTGCTCCGCCGCGCCGACACCCCCCGCCGCAAGTGCAAGGGCCATTCCCGCAACGAGATACCGTGCGCATTTTCCCGACTTCGACATCACACTCCTCCTTGAATCATGACGGGTGAACCTTCAGGGCCGAACTCACTGCCCACGCGCTTCGGCGACGACCCGCCCGCAATCGCGCAGGTCGTAACCCGGCAGGCGCGCGGCCTCGTCGTGAAATGTGCGGCTGCAAAACGCATCCAATAGGTCCTGCGCCGGTCGCGAGTCGAAAACCGCGCGAGGGAATGCGATGTCGTAGCGCTCGGGCGCAAGCGGGACGAAATCGAGACCCCGTGCCGCGGCCGCCGCACGCAACCCTGGGCCCGCGTCGGCAAGCCCGAGGGCAATCGTGTCGGCGACCGCGCCGTGCGTCGTGACGCAGTGCTCGAATCCGCGGATCGAAGCAGGGTCGATTCCTTCGCGGCGCAGCTCGCGCAGGAGCAGCACCCGCGTACCGGCGTCGCGCTGCCGGTTGACGATGCGCACGCTGCGGCGCGCGAGGTCGCGCACGCCACGTATGTGCCGCGGATTCCCGCGCGCGACGATCAAGCCGTTCTCGCGCCAAGCGAAATTCACCAGCACCCAGTCGCCTTCCGGCAGCAGGTGCCTCACGAACGGCGCGTTGTATTCATGCGTGTCGGCGTCTTGCAGGTGGAGCGTCGCCGCGTCGGCGTCGCGCCGTTGCAGGGCCCAGATGCCGCCGTAACTGCCGATGAGCTGCGTGGTGAAACCCAGTTCGCGCGTGAGCCGGCCGAAGAGTGGATCGTCGCTGCCCGCGATGCGCAGCGTAGCCGTACGGCTGCCGCCGCGAGCCAGGCGCTTCGCGCCCGTCCGTTGTTCTCGCGTCACCCTGGCCGGGATCGAAATTCCGGCGAGGGTGAGCGCCGCCTCGCAGACTTCGGCGCGCCGCAGCGCAGCATCCCCGACGAGGATGCCGACCCGATCCTGCACACCGCAGGCGCGCCGGTAGGCGGCACGCGCGGCGTCCGTTCGGGCAGAAAAGCCTCCCCGGTTGGCGGCGATGACGACGCCGACATCCCCCGCTCCCCGGGCCGCCAGCGCGAGCTTGACCATCAGCTCGTCGTCGTCGTTCGCCGCCTGTGCGAACCACGCGGCGAGCGCACGGCGACCCTCGAGCGTCAATCGATATTGCCTGCGGTCCGGCCCTCCGCCGCTGCGCACGGGCGCGGAACTGGCGATCAGGCGCTCGCCTGCCGCGCGGTGCAGCACCCGGTAGAGCTGTCCGAAATCGACGCGCCAGAAGGGCCGCAGCTCGCGGTCCGCGACGGTCTTGATTTCGTAACCGTGAGCAGGGCGCCCGGCAAGCAGCGCAAGCACGGTTGGGATCGGATCCATTGCTCGATCACTATATGCAATGCATATACTAACATTGCGGCTCCTCACCGGGAGATTCGCCATGACCCCCGACAGCTCCTACGCGGCGGACGGCGGCTGTACCTGCAGGAACGTCCGCTACCGGATGACGGCAGTTCCGCTGTTCGTGCATTGCTGCCACTGCCGCTGGTGCCAGCGCGAGACCGGCGCGTCTTTCGCCCTCAATGCGCTGATCGAGGCCGATCGGGTGCTGCTGCTGCAAGGGGAGCCTGAGGTCGTCGAGACCCCATCCTTCAGCGGCAGGGGCCAACGCATTGCGCGCTGCGGGCAGTGCCGCATCGCGCTCTGGAGCAACTACGCCGGCGCAGGCGATGCGGTGCGCTTCGTCCGGGTCGGCACGCTCGACGAGCCCGCGCGACTGCCCCCCGACATCCACATCTTCACCGCGTCGAAGCAGCCCTGGGTGGTGCTGCCGCCCGGTGCACGCGCGGTCGCCGAGTTCTACGACATCGCCACGACGTGGCCGCCGGAGAGCCTCGAACGCCGCCGGATCCTGCGCGCGGCGAAGCCGGCGCCCGCAACCGGATAGCCGCCGGCGCACTGACGTCGCGATCCGGCCGGCCGCCGGCACCCTGCGGCGCGCGTCCGTCAATCGCGCATGGTTTCGCGCTGCTCGAGGTCGATGCGCAGCGCATAGAGATCCTCGTCGAGCGCATCGCGCACCGAGACCATGCCGAGCGGACGGTCGAACTCGACCACCGGCAGATGCCGGAACTTGCCCTCGTGCATCGTTCGCAGCGCGCGCACGAACGGCTCGTCGGGATGAATCGTCTGCGGCTGCGCGGTCATCACGTCGGACAGCCGGGTCATCGCCGGATTGCGCCCTTCGGCGAGCAGCCGGAACAGCGCGTCGCGCTCGGTGAATATCCCGATCAGCCGGGTGCCGTCGACGACCATCAGCGCACCGACATTGTGGCGCTTCATCAGCCGCGCCGCGTCGGAGACGGTCGTCGTCCTGGGGGCCGTGACCGGAGGCTGGTTGGCAACGATCGAGCGCAGCGAGCGTATCGGCATACGTGGCTCCCGGTCAGGCTGCAGGGCGGCACAGCGGGGCCAGCATAGCGCGCCTGCGCGATCGCGCAAGAGGGCGGGCAACTTCAGTGACGATCGCGCAAGAGGGACTGCGCTCGTGACCGTTAGCGGCGACGCAGCGCGCGAGAGCGTTTGCCAGCGCGTGCACGGTGACCGGCGAGGAACTAATTTTTGGGTGTTGCGAGCATTGCGCCAGTCGCTGGCACCGCCCTTGCCTGGGTCGAACTTGATGCAGCGGCCGTAGCCGCGAACGGAGTCAAATTCTTCGAAGCGACGACGGATTGTTTGTCGGCGAACCAATCCTTGACACCACCATGGCCGGACACGCACCGAGCTTCTATTTCGCCGATGTATAGGTTCCATCTTTGCACTGTCCGGTAGATCCCAGAGGCACCCTCGAATAGCCCAAGCTTGCTGCAGCAACACCGACGATCAAAGCCAATGCGCGCAGCGGTAATTGACCTTTCATGAAATGGTCTCCCACTTGGGCGAGCGAAATTGCCGGATGCGGCCTGAGCAGCGTAATTCATTCAACTGGAAATACGCAATGGCCATCGCCGAACTGAGTGGTGGCTCGATGTCATCCCTGCCGATACTCCGTTTCGGGATCCGCATCGGTGGTCTCCGCGCGACAGTGGCGAGCGCTCAGGAACAAAGGCCATTGGCGGGTGAGTGCTTCCGTGTCATCGCTCGTCAGCTTGGGCGCGTGACCGCACTTGGGTGGCAGGGATGGGCTGGCGCCGCGGCTCGGATCAGTAATTTTCCCATTGACAAATGCAGTGCGCCGCGCACACTGCGGTCAGAAAATTGCACCGACGAAGCGGTGCCAGCGGAGGGACCGCTGGGGTAGTCGACAGCAAGAATCGGCACGAGGGAGAGTCACATGCACAGTCGTTGTTCGCCGCTGCTGGCGGCCAGGGGCTCCTATTGCATCAATTGCGTGGTGGCCGTCGCACTCGCCGCCATGTCGTTACTCTGCGCAGCCGCGACACCGGCCCAAGCAGAAGCAACGGACCCATCGCGCGCCATCGCGGTAGCCGGCGCGTACGGCAAGCTCCCGCTGACCTTCGAGATTAACCGGGGCCAGGCCGAACCCTCGGTGCATTTTCTCGCACGCGGCGTGGGTTATCAGATGCTTCTGACCGCCGATGCGGCGGTAATCAAACTGCAGGCGCCGCGACCCGAAGGGAGCAACGATAATCACGCTGGCGCGACCAGCCAGAGCGCGACGTTACGCGTTCACTTCGTCGGCGCGAACCCAACTCCCGCCATGTCGGGAGAAGCACCGCTTGCGAGCAGGAGCAATTACTTTGTCGGCAACGATCCGGAGCGATACGTCATGGATGTGCCGCACTATGCGCAAGTTCGCTATGCCGAACTTTTTCCCGGCACCGATCTCGTCTATTACGGCAACCAGCAGCAGCTCGAATTTGACTTTGTCCTTGCGCCAGGCGCCGATCCGGCGCGCATCAAACTCGCATACGAGGGAGCGGATGCGATCACCATCGATGCCGCCGGCAACCTCGTCCTGCGGACCGCACTCGGTGATGTTGTACAACACCGACCCAGGATTTATCAGGAAGTAGCCGGACGGCAACAAGCTGTTGCAGGCCGCTATGTGCAGGTTGGGGAGCGCGAGATTGGTCTTCAGGTTGAGCACTACGACGCCTCGAAGCCGCTGGTGGTCGATCCGGTTCTGAGTTACTCGACGTATCTGGGGGGTAGTGGCTACGATTTCGCCGTAGGTATCGCTGTCGATGCGAACGGCAACGCCTACTCGTCGGCTACACCTACTCAACGACAACAAACAATTTCCCGATGGTGAATGCGTATGACAGTTCGGATGGCACCAATGACTGGGATCTATTCGTCTCGAAGCTGAATCCCAGCGGCACGGCCCTGGTCTACTCAACGTATTTAGGCGGAGCGGTGGGGAGGAGATCGCGGCGGGTATTGCAATCGACAGCACGGGCAGCGCCTATGTGACTGGAACAACGTACGCCAAGCGCAATAACAATTTTCCGGTTACAACGGCGCCTACCAGGCGCCGCGTCCGGCTCTCAGTCATTCGTGACCAAAATTGGTGCGGCCGGCAACACGCTCGCCTATTCGACCTTTCTGCAAAACACTCAGGCGACGGCAATTGCCGTTGACGCGGCAGGAAACGCGTACATCACCGGGACCGCGACGGCGGGGTTTGTGACCACGGCGGGGGCGTTCCAGACTGCCCTTCGCAGCACCGAGCAGTTCGGCTACAACGCGTTTGTGGTGAAACTCAATGCAACCGGTACAGCCGCCGCCTATGCGACGTTTCTGGGTAGCACGACCTTCGACACGGGCATGGATCGCCGTCGATGGAACAGAGAACGCCTATGTCGTCGGCGAAACTGATTCCGGCGACTTTCCACTTGCGAACCCATTTCAGTCTACGTTTGCGCCCATCTTCTCCCACGGTTTCGTCTCCAAGCTCAATCCGAGCGGCAGCGCGCTGATCTTTCACATTTCTCGGTTCATCCGGAGATGATGCGGCGCTGGCAGTTGCCGTTGATGGCGCGGGCAGCGCCTATGTGACCGGCTACACCTATTCAGTAGATTTTCCGCTCAAGGGCGCATTTCAAACGGCCTATGCCGGCGCGCCAACGCTTTCCACGTTGGCCTTCGTAACGAAGTTCTCTACGCGGCAACACGCTTGTCTATTCGTCTTACCTCGGCGGTGGCTGTGGATCCAACGGCTCTCTGTGTCCCAACGGTAGCTTTAACGACGCGGATCGGGGGCTTGCCATCGCCGTCGACAACACCGGCCACGCCTACGTCGCGGGCACCGCCGGGTCGGAAGTGTTTCCGTTGGTCGACTCGGTTGGGATCGGAACCCCCGCATGGAGGCGGCGGAACCTTCGTGGCCAAAATTGCGGCCAACGGGGGAGGACTCCTCTACAGCACAGTTATTGGAGCATAGCTGGTAACCACCAACTACGCGAACGGGGCGTGGGGTATTGCGGTAGCGATTCCGGCGCATACGTGGCGGGGTACGTGACGCAGAGCAACTTCCCCACAACGCCCGGGCGCTGCAAACTATCAATCATGGCAGCCCGGATGGCCAAAATCTAGATTCGTTTGTCTATAAGCTGATCGCCTCGTCGCCGGCCACTTCCATCACTTCGTCGGGTAACCCCGCAGCAACCGGCCAGCCTGTCACGCTCACCGCGACAATATCCGGCGTCGGTTCAACGGGGACGGTGAGTTTTCTCGATGTGCTAATGTCCTCGGCACTCCGTCGGTCAGCAATGGCGTCGCGACCCTCTCGCTCACGCTACCTGTCGGTATTCATAAGCTCACCGCGGTCTATCGCAACGGAAGCGCGGAAGCCGATTCCGCGCTGCTCTTCCAGGTTGTCAATCCTCCGGTGGTCTGCAACTGACCCGCACAAACTGGAAGAGCGACATTCATGATTCGTCTGATAAGCGCCCGTAAAGCTCCACCGACCAGAGGTGCCGTTTGGCGCAGCCTTCTTGCGCTCCTTCTGGTGGTCATCGCCTCGCAAAGCATCGGGGCGCCACTGTGGATGGGCAATGACAAGGAGATGCTGCGGGTTGAGGCCTCAAGCGGGCAGATCACAGGCCGCGTATCGCTCTCGGACATCAAACAATTTGCCCACACGAGCGACGGCAGCGTCTGGGCGCTGGATGGACCGCTACTGGTCTACGTCGATTCCGCCGCGCAAACGTCGGCAAGCATAGACGTTGCGAACCTGGGCTACGGCGAAGGCGTGCACTTGGCCGTCGATCCGTTCGATGACAGCGTCTGGGTCATCACCACGCAACGCCTCCTTGGCCATTTTGACAAAACCGGCCGCCTCCAGATCGGTTACACACTGCCAGGACCTGCATCGGCGATAGGCGTCGCGCTCGATCAAACCTGTCTGGATCGCCGGCGGGGGCGCGCTTTGGCACTTCTCGTCGCAGGCACGCTCGTTGACACGCGGATTTACGGCTCCGAATGGACACAGCCCGTGACCTCAGTTGCGGTGGACTCGCTGCATTCGCGACTCTGGTTGGTGGGCCGAAGCGCGGTTGGCACGCTGATGTTAGACAGCAGCTCACCTTCGGCGTCAAAGGTAGTCGACATCGGCGCAATCCGCGACGGGGTAATCGACCCCAAGACGGGCCTCCTGTGGATCTTGACCGACGCAAACCTTCTGGCCTACGACGGTGACACAACTCTGGTCGCGTCAGTAGATTCTGAGCGCGCACGACCTTGTGGATGCTCGGTCAGTCGTGTATGACGCCGCGACTGACACGTTGCTGCTGGGTTCGCCCGACGCGCTTACCTTGCTTGACGGTAGCGGTGAACCGATCAGCAGCGTCACGCTCGCCGACGACCATCTGAGTTTTGCGGGAGCACCGTTTCAATTGCTGCCCCGCATTACAGTGGCCCGCCCGCCCGAGAACGCGTCGACCAGTGAGCCGCAGCCTGACGTCATCGTGCGGCTGGAAGCGCTCTGCAACGACGCACCCTGCGTCGTCCCGCCCAGCTACGCTGCGACGCTCAGACTGACCGCCTCCCTCAACGGTGCGCCGATTACCGACGGATTGCGAATTGATGCCGTGCTCGGGCAGGCGTCATTCACTCCGCAGCACCCGTTCGCGCTGGGTGACAACCGGTTTTCGGCCCTAGCCATCGACCGCTTCGGCCACGCGAGCAATGCGATCAGCACGCACTGGACGCTGCTGGAACCCGCGCGCGGTTTGGTCGTCGAGAAAGCGAAGAACAATCCGCCGATGGTCGAGCCTGACCGCTCCGGCGAACAACGCGACCTTCGTGCCCGGTTCCAACATCACCTTGACCGCGACGCTGCTGACTCCGATGGCACCGTCAGCAAGGTCGATTTCTATCGCAGCGGTACCACGCTGATCGGTACCGTTGCTACGAGTCCCTATTCGATCGTGTGGAACAATGTACCTGCGGGTAGCTACGCGCTGACGGCCAAAGCCACCGACAACAAGGCGCAACCACCACTTCCTCGCCGGCTGTCAACATCACGGTGACGACGCCGGCCAACAACCCGCCGACGATCTCCATCACCAGCCCGGCCAGCGGAGCCGTGATCAATGCCCCCGCCAGCGTCACCATCAACGCCTCGGCCGCGGACAGCGATGGCACGGTGAGCAAGGTGGATTTCTACGATGGCGCCACGCTGTTGGGAACGGTCAATGGCGGCACCGCAAAGCTGAACGCCACTTGGCCCTACAACAGCGTTCCCGTCGGTGCGCACACCCTCAAAGCGACCGCGACCGACAATGCCGGCGCCACGACGAGTGCGACGGTCACCATCACGGTCAACACACCCCCACTGGTGGTGCTGACCCAGCCGCTGGCGTGCTTGTCGCTGCAGGCGCCGGCCAATGTGGTATTGACGGCTGACGCCGTAGATCCGGATGGATGGGTCGCCCGCGTCGATTTCTATGAGGGCACCAACTTGATCGGCACGGCGACCGCGGCGCCGTATACGGCCGATTGGACCAATGTCGCTTCCGGCAGTTATTCGCTGACGGCCAGGCAACCGACAACCTGGGGACCGCGACCACGTCCAGCCCGGTCACGCTCAACGTTTCGTCGCCTAACAGTCCTCCGTCCATTACCCTCACAACACCGTTGGAAGGCGCGATCTTCGCAGCGGGTGCGAATGTACTTCTAAGCGCCAGCGCATCCGACAGCGACGGAACGGTGGCCAAGGTCTATTTTTACGACGGCGCGACCCTTCTCGGCACGGTCAACGGCGGCTCGTCCAGCGTCAATGCGTCGCTCACGTACAACGGAGTCCCTTCCGGAAATCACACGCTCACCGCTATCGCCACCGACAATCTCAACGCTGCAACGACCTCTGCACCGGTTCACATAACCGTCAACGTGAACCGTCCGCTCAGCGGAACTCTCGTCTCCAGCTAATGGTGCGTCATTTCGAGCGCCCGCGATTGTAAATGTGATGGCGACCGCCAGCGACAGCGATGGAACTGTGGCAAAAGTCGAGTTCTATCAGGGTTCAACGCTTATCGGCACCGCGACCACCTCTCCTTACACCGCCACGTGGTCGAATGTTGCCGCCGGTAACTATGCTATCACCGCCAAAGCAACCGACATCTCGGCGCTATCACGACCTCATCGGCAAACAACATTACGGTGACTGCAAATGCGCCGCCAAGCGTAGTGCTCACAGCACCGACGCCTGGTACAACTTACTTCACGCCCGCAACGATAACCTTGGCGGCCAGCGCCAACGACTTTGATGGCAGCATCGCGCGCGTTGACTTCTATAGTGGCGCCACATTGATCGGAACATCGACCACCGCGCCCTACAGTATCGCTTGGCTCAACGCGGCGGCTGGAACCTACCTTCTCACCGCACAGGCAACCGATAATGACGGAGCTGTGACCACTTCGATTCCGGTGAGCATCATTGTCAACGGGATTGTGGCGGCGGTCACGAGTCCCGCCGACGGCGCCAGCGTCAGCGACGACAACGTTTTGGTTACCGGCACGGTCCAGGCGCCACCCAACTCCGGAGTGTTCGTCAACGGCATCGCCGCTGCTGTCGACGTCAGCGGGAACTTCTTCGCGAACAACGTTTCGCTGCAACCCGGGGCCAATCCGATTACGGTCACGGTGACGACGCTCGACAGTGCGCCACTCACGCAGACGACGAGTGCAACGAGCACTGGCGTTGCCCCGTTCACGGTGAGCGTTGATCCGCAGGACGGATTCGCTCCATTGACGACCAATCTGACGATAGTGGATCGCGCCGCGGCTCCGTTTCAAAGGATCGAGATCGACACTAACAACGATGGAACCGCGGAGGCAACGCTGACCAGTTTGCCGAGCGACGGACCCGCCGCGACGGTGACGTATACCGTACCTGGCGTATATACGATGAGAATCACGGCGTTCGATGCCAATAACAACGTGGTTTACACCACGCTGCGTATGGTGCGCGCCTTCGACCCTGCCGAGCAGGGGACGTTGCTCACGCAGGTGTACAACGATATGCTTGACCGCTTGCGCGCCGGCAATTCCACCGGGGCGCTCAACGCCTTCTCGGCGTCGGTTCAGCCCACCTATCAGTCGCTCTTCTCGCAGCTGGGGAGCAATCTTCCGGCAGTGATTGCGCAGTTTGGCACGATCAGTTCGGCGACCTTTGGACTCGACTTCGGCGAGCTCGTGGTTACGAAGACGCGATCGGGCACCACCTACGCGTACCCAATCGAGCTCGTGCGCGGTTTCGATGGCGTTTGGCGGATCGACGGGATGTAGCCATGTCGAAGCCTCGGACCACGTTGATCATCGCCTTCTTGCTACTCACGGGAATGACGTCCGGATGCGCGTCGTGGGCCCAGGTCACCGAAAGCGAGACAGGGCAACCCATCGAAGGCGTGTACGCAATAACACAATGGTACGCAGACCTGAATGAAATTGTGCGAAGCGAGGTTGTCTGTCTTCGTGTCGATGTCGCCAAGACGGATGCGGCAGGTAGGTTCGAAGTGTCTTCCTCGTCGGGGATCGTGAGTCCAACACTCTTCAATCAACGGCGCTTCGTCATTTTATATAAGACACGTTACAAGCAGCTCGGGCCAAGCGAATCGAATGAGCTACCGCTAACGATGGAGCGGGACGCGCGAGAAGGCATCCCGCGCATGAAATATCTGACCCAATACATCTTGGGTGTGTCTTGCCGTGACGACGAGCACGACAAGCGGACATTGCTCCCTCTCTATCGGGCAGCGTACTCCGAGATGGAGACGCTTGCACCTGAGCCGACCAAGGAAGAGCTGGCGCTACTTTACGAAGCCAAGTTCCGGATTGAAAGCTTGGAAATTCCGTATCTTCAGGCGTTGCGCAATTGGTCTCAACGCAGGAAGGCCGCAGGAATCAAATGAGAGCAATACTCAGGCAACTTGCGGTAGCTGCGATCGTGCTAGTTTCGGTGCCTGGTCGCTGCTACGAGTTGGGAACGCACGCGAGAATCTCGCTCAACGCACTTGCGACGACCCAGGTGGCTTCGGGATTCATTGTTAATGGGCTCGGCTTGCCCGATGGAAACGATGCTGATCTAGGGGGGGTGTACTTTGATATCGGCGGGGCGCCAGCAGCGTCCCCTTATATCCGGAAGCAGTTCGACTTCGATGCAGCCAAAGGACGTATGCCACCAGGCGTTGTTCCGACAGAGGTACGGGGGTGGCTGTTGCAAGGAACGATCCGCGAAGACGATGGCACGATCTTTCTCCTTTCCATCAATCCATTCGATGATCCGCTTGGGCAGATCAACCGGTTCTGCAATCACTTCTATGATCCAGTCTATAACGCGAAGCTGAGCAATCCCGGTTGCCTCGGTAGCGATCTGACCTCCGCCCCGATCTGGGCGTTCGGGGTGCAAGAACCAACGTCGACTCCCGGAGGAATCGTCACGCCGATGCCGCCGTGCACGCCCGACCCGAATCGGCGCAATCACTATACGATTCAGGACGCCAGGGAAGCGGAGTGGAGAGCCTTGACGCTAAAGCAATTCAAGGATACGAATGGCGCGCTTCAGACTGACCCGAATACCGGTGCAATGCTGGAGTTGCCTTCGCCGCAGGCGAATCCCAACGACGCTGCTACCCAGGCGGTCTTTTCCACCGATCCGGTCGAGGTCCGAGACGAGTACCGAGCCGCGTACTTCGCGACGCTCTTTCGCACCCTTGGGGACATTCTGCACGTCAACCAGGACATGGCACAGCCGCAGCACACTCGGCCCGAAGTCCATCCACGCATCTGGCCGGGACGTGGCTTTTACGAAGCGTATATCGAATCGCGCGCGCTGAAAGATACTGGCAACATCACCTACCAGGCGAACTTCGCTCCATTCGGTGTAAGCGTCGCCTCCCTGCAAGACCTCGTCTACTCGCCTACGACGATCCCTACCTTCGCTAACTACAGCGACTTCTGGAGCACCACCCCAGGAGGCAATGTCGCAAACGGGCTCGGGATGGCGGACTACAGCAATCGTGGATTTTTCACGCCCGCGCACAACCTCGATGAAGGACCCTCCCCTACCTACAACCTCCCTTCGAATGATCCAAACAGCTATACCCCGACCGCGTTCCAGTCCTCGGACGGCACCACCTGGCGATACTTGGACGGTTCGGTTCCAGACGCGATCGGTGGGCCCAGCAGCGCCATTCATCTGACCAAGCAGACGCTCTTCGTTGACGCCGCAGCGGACGCAGGGCTAACGCCTCCGACCGGGCCCCAGTTCACACTCGACCGCACGATCTACGATGATTACGCCGGCCTCTTGCTGCCTCGGGCAGTCGCATACTCAGCCGGACTGCTCGACTACTTCTTCCGCGGCAGCATGCAGGTCAGTCTGCCCGATGCCGGCTTCTATTCGATCGTCGATCACGCGCAATTCGCACCCGGCCAGCCCAACACTCCGACTGACGACATCAACGGCTTCCACGGTTTCAACAAGCTCAAGCTGAAGCTGGTCAACACCACGCCGGACATCGATCCGCCCCTCGGGGCGCCTGCCGCCCCTCAGGATATGCCGAACGGCACCGTGGTTGCCGTATTGAAGTTCCATCGGAACACCTGCTACGACGACCTCCTGGTCGATTGGCCGGCCAACAACACTGCGGCTTTGACGTGCCGATCACCGGACGAAGAGATCGTGTTCTCCGATCCGCTCAGCAATCAAGCAGTCCCGTTCAGCACCCCGACCGCGCCCAACGGCATCGAGCTGACGTTCACCTTTGCAGAGAAGGAGCTGCCGATCAACGCCTGGGACGTGACGCTGCAGGCAGTCTACCGGGGCCAGTTGGGTTCCGAACCCGACGCGGTGGTGGCGGTCACGCAGGACATCTCGGAGCCGACGTTCACCACCTTCATGAACTTCACCGATTACGTACTGCTGGATGGAACGTACTATACCCCCGCCGACCTGGCGCAGAATCACCAGGACTTATTCGCCAATGTCACTCCTGGATGCAAATCGGGAACTCCAGGCAACTATTCGGTCAGTTCATCTTGCTACAACATCACTGAAGACTTCACCTTCACCGCGGGGTCGAGCGCCGTGACGATCGCGGGCGCAGGTCCAACGGCGATCGCCCCTCGTCGAATTGCGCGCTTCGCGATGTTGACTGACGTTAGCATCTGGCCCAGTCTCAACTGGCAGCCAGGCTCGGTGACTTGCTGGAGGTTTTTGAGCGACCCACTGCAACTCCAACCCTACGTGGCGGAAGGCATCCCGGGCGGGCCGTTTTCCTACTCCGATCCGAGCACGTTGCGGGGTGTATCGACATGGGACGGAGAATTTTGCTACGTCGACATTGGCATCAACCAGACGCCCTTCGGCAGTGACGACCGATCGACCTTGACCGACCCACTACAAAATCCGACCGAAATTACGCCGAGTCCTTTGACCATCACAGCGTGGTGAGGCAACGGATCACGAGGAGGTCGGCACTTGACCCGCTGTCCGTTGGGCTCGGGCATGGATAGGCGCGCCAACCCAGGCTTGTTGGCGCGCACGAACGGCCGCACCGACTTGGGTGCTTAAAGAAGTGGCTCGAGAATTTCCGGGATTCCGTATGAATATACGGTATGCGGATGATAAACCGGAAACGGCGGCGACCAAGCCCTGAGGGCGGGCAGCTTCAGTGCAACGCGTTGGAGACGATCCGGTCCCAGGTGAGTGTCAGGGTGTTCACGTCGCGCCGCGACGCGTCCACGCCGAGCGAGGTGGACGGAACGACGATCTTGAAACTGCCGCCTGCGCCACGCTCGACGTCGAGGACGAGCTGCAGCTTGAGCGACGCAAGGCGGATGCAGGGTGCTTCGGCGCTCGAGCGCATGAAACCGTCGATGGCCGCGTTCAAAGTCCGCGCGAGCGCGCTCGCGGCCTGCGGCGCCGCATCGAGATCGAACAGCGGCGCGTTGCCGGTCACCTCGAGCTTGAGCGTGATGTCCTGCGACGCGCTGCGGGCCGCCGATCCCGACAGCGTGGGCGTCAGGGCAGTCCTTCCCAGGGGAAGCGCGACCAGCCGCAGCTCGCCGTCGATGCTCGCCTCGGCAACTCGGCGCATATCGAGGGTCACGTTCGCGTTGCGCAGGTCGATTTCGCGTGGCGCGTCGGTGCCGCAGGCAGCCGTCCTGCTCGTGATGCGCCAGTGCACTTCGCGCAGCTCGGCCTTCAACTCATCGAAGAACTCCCCGACCGGCTTGCCGGTCACTTCGCTGCTCGGCGGGAGCGCAGCGCATCCCGCGCACAGCGCCACAGCGCCCAACCATGCCTGCCGCATCATTGCGACCCTTCCTCCTTGCGCAGCGCGGCGGCCCGCTGCCGAAGCTCCGCCACCAGCGAGCGCATAGCCCCGTCGGCAATCGGCTCGGCGACCCGCAGCGTCCGGCACTGCAGCCCGTCGTCGACCGAGATCGTGTAGGCGCGGGCGTCAGGCATCGGCGCCTGCGACGCGGGCGCGAGTACCGTGAAGAAATCCGCGCGGCGCACGAGATCCTGCAAGCGCCGCGCCTCGCCCGGCGGCAAGCTGGCGCAGTCGATGCGAACCGGCCGCGCGAGGCCCGGGAACGCCGCAAGACCGCCGTCGACACGAAAGTCGATATGCATTGGGACCGCTCACCTGCCCATTTCGACGCCGACCTCGTTCCACGCCGTCGCGATCACCCGCTGCACGGTGGCCCCGAACAATTGCGCCGCATTGCGGCCGGCGAGCGTGGCGAACTGCCGAAATGTCGCAGCGGGCCGCAACCGCGGGTCGCGCAGCGTTTCGTACCAGATGCGGCCGGCCTGCTCCCAGGCATAGTCGCCGAGCGCAGTCGCAGCGAGATAGAACGCGTGATTGGGGATGCCCGAGTTGGTGTGCACTCCGCCGTTGTCCATCGTCGTATGCACGTACCCCGCCATCGTCGACGGCTGGTCGTCGCGGCCAAGCACGGGGTCGTCGAACGCGGTTCCCGGCGCTTTCATCGAGCGCAGCGCGACACCGTGGACCTTCGACGTGAACAGACCCTCGCCGATGAGCCAGTCGGCCTGCGCAGCCGTCTGCTTGCGGACGTACTGCTTGACGAGCGAGCCGAAGACATCCGAGATCGACTCGTTCAGCGCACCTGCCTGCCCCAGGTAGACGAGCCCGGCTTCGTCGGCGCTCACGCCATGGGTCAGTTCGTGGCCGATGACGTCGAGCGAGATCGTGAACCGATTGAACAGGTCGCCATCTCCGTCGCCAAAGACCATCTGCCTGCCGTTCCAGAATGCATTGTCGTATTGGCTGCCGTAGTGGACGGTTGCGTCGAGGTGCATGCCCTCGTCGTCGATCGAATTCCGGTCGTAGACCCGCGCGTAAAAATCAAAGGTCGCGCCCAGCCCGTCGTAAGCCTCGTTGACTTCGACATCGCGACCGGCGCGGGCGCCTTCGACGCGCACCGCCCGGCCGGGGAGCGTCTCAGTATTCCTCGCGTCGAAGATGGTTCGCTGCTTCGCGAACTCGGGCATCGCAAGCGCCAGGCCCCGCGCACCGCGACCGGCGCCCCGCAGCGTCGCGCGCGCCAGGCGCAGCGTCTGGTCGGAGGCAAGCGTGGCGAGCGCCGCCTCGCGCTGGGCGGTACTGCCATGCAGCGCGATCCGCCGCAACAGCTCCGGCGGGAGAATCGAGCACCCGCATCGCGTTCGGCGTCGGTGGACGGTCATGGCGACGCTTGTACCACGCACGCGCGCCGGTTGCGTACTGTCAAAATTGCGCCGACGGATTCAGCGCCGGCACGCAGATCAGCGCAGAGGCCGGCGGGGCTTGGCGCGCCAGATGCGCAGAAGCACGTAGCCGCCCACCATGCCGCCGAGGTGCGCGAAATGCGCGACGCCCTCCGCGCTGCCGGTGACGCCGAGGAAGAGTTCCAGCGCAGCGTAGCCGAGGACGAACACTCGTGCCGGCATCGGAATCGGCGGGAACAGCAGCATGACCCGGTTGTGGGGAAAATAGATGGCGTACGCGAGCAGGAGTCCGAAGATCCCTCCCGATGCGCCGATGGTCGGATAGATTCCCCCGCTCAGCATCGCGAAGATGAGTTGCGTGGCGGCGGCCGAGAGCACCGAAACGAAGTAGTAGATCAGGTAGCGCCGCGTGCCGAAAACCTGCTCGACGGGGCTGCCGAACATATAGAGCGCGAACATGTTGAATCCGAGGTGCAGCAGGCTCGCGTGCAGGAAGGCGTAGGTGACGAGTTGCCAGGGATAGAAGCTGGCACCGGCTACGACCTGCGATGTTCCGAGCGGCCACAGTGCGAACGGGCCGATGAGCCCCGGGAGGATCGACTGCAGCAGGAAAACCGCAACATTGGCGACAACGAGTGCAGTGGTGACGGGAGGCATGAGGAACGGGATAATACGCGAGGTGTCGTCGCGTTCCGCCACGCCGCGTTTTTGCCATCACCCATCGCTCGTGCAACCGTCTCCCGCACCCCCCTCGTCGCCGCTGGCCGCGGGCGGATCACCGCGTGTCATCCGGCATCCGGTCGTCGCCGTCGAGAATTTCCTGCCCGGGGACGTCGGCGCGGCACTCCTTGCGGGCGTGCTCGCGAACGAAGCGCGATTCCAGCGCTCGGGCACCCACGACGCACGCAGCGATTACCGGCATTCGCTGGTGCTCGATCCGTCGCCTGAGCTTGTGGCACCGGTCGTCGAACGCGTGCGTGCGCTGGTGCCACGCATCCTGCCCGCGCTGCACGTCGACCCGATCACGGTCGGGACGGTCGAAGTTCAGGTGACCGCAAGCATCGACGGCAGCTTTTTCGGCGTGCACACCGACGCCGATCGCATCAAGGTCCCGAAGCGCTACCTGACGTACGTCTACTATTTCAACCGTTCGCCGAAGGGATTCGAGGGCGGCGAGCTCCGCGTCTACGACGACGTCCTGCGCAATGGCAAGCTCGCCCGGGCCGAGTCGTTCCAGGCTGTCCTGCCGTGCCACAACCGGATCGTGTGCTTCTGGGCGCGGACCATGCACGAAGTCATGCCGGTGCGCGTGCCCTCACGCGCATTTGCCGATTCGCGCTTCACCGTCAACGGCTGGGTGAATTCGACGTAACCGGCAAGCTTTCGACGTCCGCGGCTGCGACCGGTCCCGCGTAGCCCTGCATCACCGACACCGCAGCGCGAGTGCCGAAGTGCCGGGTATGCAGCGCGACGGCACCCGCGAGTGCCAGCGACGCTGCGAGCGCGAGGACGACGGCGCGCGAAGCGTGTCTTGTGCGCCACAATTTGAACGATGTCCCGGAATCGGCACGCGCGGCGCCGCCTTCCGGCAGTGACTGCGCGGAACCGGCGGCCGGGGCGCCCCGGCCGGCGCCCGCGTCGTCGTCACCCATTGCGGCGAGCTCCGCCGACTCGAGCTCCCACTCGCATTCCTGGCAAAGCCGCTGGGGGCCGTGGATCACCTGACTGCACATCCGGCACTGCTTCAATCTCGCCTCCGTCCGTGACGATCGGGCTCCGGCGTTCGGGCCCGCAGAACATTCCTGTACCCCGGCGTAAGCAAATCGCGGACCCGCTGCCGGAGGGCGGACGGCTGATCGGTGGCGCGGACGCGCTCGATGCTTTCGTGAGGAAGGCAGCGTAAGCTCCGCAGTCAGCGAAAACCGACGATGAACCGGATCTCCACCGACGTCGCCATCATCGGCGCGGGCACTGCGGGCCTCGCCGCCTATCGCGCCGCGCGCAACGCCGGCCGGCGCGCGCTGCTGATCGAGGGTGGCGTCCACGGCACGACCTGCGCGCGCGTCGGCTGCATGCCGAGCAAGCTCTTGATCGCGCCCGCCGAGGCCGCGCACTCGATCGAGCGCTTCGAGGCCTTCGGGCTGCGCCTTCCCGGCCCGCTCGCGATCGACGGCAAGGCGGTGATGGCGCGCGTTCGCAGCGAGCGCGATCGCTTCGTGGGCTTTGTCACCCAGGGCGTGGACGCGATCCCCGCGGCCGACAAGCTGAGCGCTCACGCGCGGTTCGTCGGCGATACCCGTCTCGAGGTCGGCGCACACACCGCGATCGACGCCCGCGCGATCGTGATCGCGACCGGTTCCTCGCCTGCCGTTCCCGCGGCCTGGAGAAACTTCGGCGATCGCGTCGTCACCAACGACGACGTGTTTGAATGGACCGATCTTCCGCGTAGCGTCGCCGTGTTCGGCCCGGGTGTGATCGGGCTCGAGCTCGGACAGGCGCTGCACCGCCTCGGCGTAAGGGTCACGGTGTTCGGCCGCGGCGGGGGCGTAGGTCCGCTCTCGGATCCGGTGCTGCTCGACGAAGCACGCCGCGTGTTCGGCGCCGAGTTTAGCCTCGACACCGATGCGCGGGCCGAGGTCTCGCGCGACGGCGCTGAAATCGTGGTGTGTCACCGACGCGCCGACGATAGCGAGCGCGTCGAACGCTTCGATTACCTGCTCGCCGCGACCGGGCGCCGGCCCAACCTCGCGCGCCTCGACCTCGCAGCAACCTCCCTGGTGCTCGATGGCCATGGGGTGCCCGCGTTCGACCGGCAGACACTGCAATGCGGCTCGGCCCCGATCTTCATCGCCGGGGACGCCAACAGCGACGTCCCGCTACTGCACGAAGCGGCCGACGAGGGTCGCATCGCGGGCGAGAATGCCGCGCGCTTCCCGGAAGTGCGCGCGGGGCTGCGCCGCGCGGGGCTCGCAATCGTCTTCACCGACCCGCAGATCGCCATCGTCGGCGGAGGTCACCGTGACGTCCGCGACATCGACCACGTCACCGGTGCCGTTTCGTTCGACGACCAGGGACGCTCGCGCGTCATGCTGCGCAATCGTGGACGCCTGCATGTTTACGCCGACGCCAGGACCGGCGCGCTGCTCGGAGCGGAAATGCTCGGTCCGGACGCCGAGCATCTCGGTCACCTGCTTGCCTGGGCGCGACAGCTCGACCTCAGCATCGGCGACATCCTGACGCTGCCGTTCTACCACCCGGTCGTCGAGGAAGGACTGCGCACGGCGCTGCGCGATGCCTGCGCGAAGCTCGAGCGTGCGCGTGGGACGCTTCGCGCGGCCTGATTGCCTGGGCTCTTCACCCATCCGGCATCTGCCTACCCCGCTGCAGTGTCCGCATTGCCGCGAGCGTCCGCTGCTGCGACAACGCCATCGGCCAGCAACGCGTCGATCTCCGGTTCCGCATAGCCGCATTCGGCGAGCAGCGCGCGCGTATGCTCCCCCAGCGCCGGCGCAGGCAGCGTGACGCGCGTCGGCGTCGCCGAGAAATGGATCGGGCATCCCAGCGTGCGCGTGCGCCCCGCCTGCGGATGCTCGACCTCGACGACCATGCCGCGCGCGAGCGTCTGCGGGTGCCCGAGCGCCTCGCCGATCGAGTGAACCGGTCCGGCAGGCACGCCCGCGGCATCGAACGCCGCGATCCACTCGGCACGCGTGCGCGAGGCGAGGACGCCGTTCATCGCTGCGGCGAGTCCCGCGCGATGCTCCATTCGTGCGGAGTTGGTCGAAAAGCGCGGGTCGCCGCGCCATTCGGGGTGCCCGAGAACTTCGGCGATGCGCGCCCAGTTCGCATCGTTCGCGCCACCGACGGTGATCCAGCCATCGGACGCGGTAAACGCCTGGTAGGGCGCGGTCAGCAGGTGCGCCGAGCCGGTGGGACCGGGCGAGACTCCGGTCGCGAACTGGATCGCCGCCTGCCAGTAGGTCTGCTGCAGCGCGGCTTCGGCGAGTGAGGTGTCGACGACCTGTCCCTGCCCGGTTTTCTGCCTGTGGGCCCAGGCCGCGACGATTCCGAGCGCAGCGAGAATTCCGGCGTTGATGTCGGCGACCGGATTGCCGGTCTTGACCGGAGGGCGTCCGGGTTCCCCGGTGATCGACATCAGGCCGGCGAACGCCTGCGCGATCAGGTCGAAACCGCCTTTGTCGGCCCAGGGCCCCGTGCGGCCGTAACCTGAGATCGCGCAGTAGATGAGGCCTGGATTCGCGGCCGCGAGGACGCCGTAGCCCAGTCCCAGATTCTCGAGCGTGCCGCGGCGGAAATTCTCGGTCAGCACGTCGGTGTCGCGCAGCAGGCGCAGCAACACTTCGCGTCCTGCGGTGTGCTTCAGGTTCAGCGCGATCCCCCGCTTGTTGCGGTTCAACATCATGAACGGCGCTGACACGCCGTTCACTGCCGGTTCCCGATAGGCGCGCGCGTCGTCGCCACCGGGAAGCTTCTCGACCTTGACGACGTCGGCGCCCATGTCGGCGAGCAGCATCCCGCAGGTGGGACCGGCCATGATCTGGGCAAGCTCCAGCACGCGCATGCCGGCGAGCGGACCAGGATGCGCTTCGGCGTTCGTCGCCTGCGTCACGCTCATCGCTTTCGTAACCTGCGCCACGCTCACCGTCCGCTGAACCGCGGTTTCACTTTCGCGAGGAACGCCGCGCAGCCGATGCGGAAATCTTCGGTGTCGAAACACTCGAAGGCTTCGTCGATTTCCGCGGGCGACAGCGGTGCCGGGTCGGCAATGCGGCGCGCGAATTTCTTGTGCCAGCGCGCAACCTGCGGCGCCCCGTCGGCGATCCGCGCCGCGGCCGCGTCGGCCTCCGCGCCGACGCCGGCATCTGCAACCACGCGGCTCACGAGACCCACGCGCAACGCCTCGGTGGCGCCGAAGATGCGCCCTTCGAGCAGGATCTCAAGCGCGACGCTCGGGCCGACCAAGCGGACCAGCGGGGCCATCTCCGCATGCGCCATGACCAGACCCAGGCTGCGGACGGGTGCGCCAAAGCGGCTGCTTTCGCCGCAGATCCTCACGTCGCAGCACGCGGCAATCTCGAGGCCGCCGCCGACGCAGATGCCGTGGATCCGCGCAAGTAGCGGCAACGGACACTCGGTGAGCGCGAGAAGCGCCGCGTGCATCACCCTCCCATAGTCGCGCGCCTGGGTAAGGTTCGAGCGCTCATGGGCGAACTCGCCGATGTCGTTGCCGGGCGAGAACGCGCGCTCGCCGGCGCCGCGTATGACGATGCAGCGCAGGTCCGGTTCGATGGAAAGCTCGTCGATCGCGGCGCCGAGCGCCTGCCACATGTCCCGGGTGAGCGCATTGAGCTTGTCCTCCCGCTCGAGGATCACCGTCGCGATCGCGCCCGCACGCACGATGCAGACCTGGCCTTTCGCGGAAGACGCGTTCACCGGGGGCGACCCGTTCAGCGGTAGAAGAGGTCGACCAGGCCCATGCCGGTGATGGGCACGTAGGTGACAAGGAGCAGCACGGCGAGGAGCACCGCGATGAACCAGATATTGACGCGGGTCACCTCCCACACCGACGCCTTCGCGATGGTGCTTGCGACCATCAGGACGCTTGCGACCGGCGGGGTCTGCTGGCCGATGCCGAGATTGACGGTCACGATCAGCCCGAAATGCACCGGGTCGATGCCGACCGCGCGCACCAGCGGCATCACGACGGGAACGACAAGAATGATCGCCGCGGCGGAATGCAGGAACATCCCAAGCAGCAGGAACAGCAGATTGAGCATCGCCAGGACCAGCCACTTGTTGTGGGTCATCTCCGATACGGCCTGCGCGAGCTGCTGCGGCGCCTGCACTTCGGTCAGGTAGGTTCCGAGCAGTGCGCTGGTCGCGACCAGCAGCATCACGACCGCGGTCTGCACGCCGCCGTCGAGCACCGCGCGCCTGAGTTCGCGGAGGTCGAGCTCGCGATAGACGACGAGCCCGACGAACAGCGATGCGGCCACCGCGAGCGCCGCGCCCTCAGTCGCAGTGACGAAGCCACCGAAAATGCCGCCCAGGATGATGACAGGAAGCAGGAACGCCCACAGTGCGTCGCGCGCCGTCGTCCGCACCCGCGACCAGGCGAAGGCTTCCTCGCGCGGCAGGTTGTAGCGTCGCGCAAGCCCGTACGCCATCGCCATCAGGCCCGCGCCGCCGATGATGCCCGGGACGATGCCGGCGACGAAGAGCTGCACCACCGAGGTCTCCGCCATCACCGCGTACAGGATCATCGGGATCGACGGCGGAATGATGACCGCGAGTGTTGCCGCGGACGACATCACCGCGGCGGCGAGCGGCGCCGGGTAGCCCTTGGATTTCATTCCCGGAATCAGGATCGAACCGAGCGCCGCGACGTCGGCCACGGCCGAGCCCGAGATCTCGGCGAAAAAGAGCGAGGCACCAATCGACACCTGGGCAAGACCGCCGCGGATCCAGCCGAAGATCGACGATGCAAACGCGATCAGCCGCCGCGAGATTCCCGACGCGTTCATGATCGCGCCGGCGAGGATGAACAGCGGAATGGCGAGCAGCGGAAAGCTCGTCGCACCATTGTAGGCGACGAGCGCAAGGTTCGGCAGGATCGCGACGCCGTGGGTCGCGACCATGGCGACGACGGCCACAATGCCGAGCGACACCGCGATCGGAACGTTGATCAGGACCAGCGCGAGTACTGCGCCGAACAGCAGCAGCATCGAGCTCATCGCGACTGGCGGGACGTTTTCACTGCGTAGCGTCAGGACCCGTCGCAGCCGCTTTCGCGATTGCTCCGCGACCGGCAACGAGGTCGGCGAGGTTGAGCCCCTCGGCGAGAATGATCAGCACCGCCGAGATCGGGATCACCGACTGGACGACGCTCATCGGCACGTGCGGGAGGCTCACCATCGAATCGGTGGCGAGCACCGGGAGGATTACCGCGCCGACCGCACCCAGCAGCACGAAGAATGCGATGACCAGCAACTGCACGGCGATGCCCAGCATTCGGCGCCAGCGTTCGGGCATCGCGTCGACCAGCTCCGGGCAGCCGATGTGCGAGCGCCTGAGCGACGCCAGCGCTGCGCCGTAGAAGGTGAGCCACGCCAGGAGCACCGACGCCACCTCGTCGTACCAGTCGAGTGCGTGGCCGGCGAACCGGAACACGACGCCCAGCGCGACTTCGATCGCAAGCGCGACCATCAGCAGCGTCACGACCCCTTCGAGGAACCGCGCGTAGCTGCGCCGGAATGCGCCTGCCGTCATCGGCCGGCGGCCGGGCCTGCCCACGCCGCTGTCATTGGCGCAGCGCCGCCGCGTGGTCGATGAGTGCCTTGGCGCCGGGAACGTCCTGCTCGAATTCCTCGTAGATCGGCTTGCTCGCGGCGACGAACGCGTTCTTGTCGACGTCGTTCACCTGCATCCCCGCGGCCTTCAGCTTGGCGAGCAGCGTCTCGTCGTCATGCATTGCGGTCTGGTAGACGAAAGCCTGGGTCGCCTTCGCGGTGTCCTCGAGGATCTTGCGCACGTCGGGAGGCAGCGTGTTCCAGTGCGCGCTGCCGACGGTGACGTAGGCCGGCGTGTACACGTGGCTCGACAGCGACAGGTATTTCTGCACCTCCTCGAGCTTGGCCGAGTAGATCTGCGTCAGCGGATTCTCCTCGCCGTCCATCACGCCGGTCTGCAACGCGGTGAACAGCTCGGAAAACTTCATCGGGCTCGGATTCGCGCCGTAGGCTTCGAACATCCGGATGCGCCACTTCCCCTCGGGCACCCGGAGCTTGATGCCCTTCAAGTCCGCGGGCTCACGAATCGGCCCCTTGTTATTGGTGATCTGGCGAAAGCCGTTTTCCCAGACGGCCAGCACCTTGAGGCCCTTCTTCTCGATGGCCGGCTCCATCGACGGCCAGAAGATTTCCTTCTCGATCCGGTGCATCTGAGCCCGGTCCTTGACGATGTAGGGCATCTCGAAGAAGCCGAGCAGGTCGACCTGCGAGCTCATCACTGTCGACGGCAACGCGATGTCGAGCGTGCCGAGCTTCAGCTTCTGCAGCATCTCCTGATCCCCGCCGAGCTGGCTTGAGCCGTAGACGACGACGTGGGCCTTCCCCCCGAGCGCTGCATTGGCGCGCTTGGCGAACTCCTGGGCACTCTTGTCGAACAGCGAGCCGGGATTGCCGACGTGGCCGAACTTGATTTCAAGCTGCGCCGACGCCGGCCATGCCGCGAGGGCAAGGCACAACGCGGCCAGCGAGGCGAGCGCGGCACCGACCCTTGCACCGCGTGCGATCGAGATTTCCATCGGCATTCCTCCTGGGTGGGCAGCCCTGCGGCCCGCTGCGCCCGCGGCGAAGCTGCGGAGGGCGCGGTGTCTTGTCCATTCATGGTACACATGGAGCAACGCGACCGACAAGGGTCGGCCGCGTCTGGCGCGAATCGATGTCCCGAGCGTGAGTCCGAATCCTGCGCAACCGCTGATTTTCCACCGGCTCGGCACCGATGATCGCCTGGCCCGCCGGCTGCGCGGCGCCGTGCGCGGCGCGGTACTCACCGACGCGGCGTCGCTCGCCCGCTATGCGACGGATGCGTCGATCTACCAGATCGAGCCGCTGGGCGTGCTGATCCCGGCGTCCGACGCCGACGTCGGGGCGGCGTTCGACGTCTGCCGCGAGCTTGGCGTCCCGGTGCTCCCGCGCGGAGCCGGCAGCTCGCAATGCGGCCAGACCGTCGGTGCGGCGCTGGTCATCGATCACAGCAAGCATCTCGACCGCATCGTCGAATTCGACCCCGAGCGCCGGTCGATCACCGTCGAGCCCGGAATCGTGCTGGACGCGCTCAACGCGCGGCTGCGCCCCCACGGGCTGTGGTTCCCGGTCGATGTCAGCACCTCGGCGCAATGCACGCTGGGCGGCATGGCGGGCAACAACTCCTGCGGGTCTCGCTCGCTCGCCTACGGCAACATGGTCCATAACGTCACCGCCATCGACGCCCGGCTTGCCGACGGCTCCGAGGCGCGCTTCGGCTCCGAGGCGCAGATGCGCGAGCTGTCCGGGCGGGCGCGCGAACTTGTAACGCGTCTGCACGAAATCGGCGAGCGAGAGCGCGACGAAATCGCGCGCGTCGTCCCCGCCGTACTGCGCCGTGTCGGGGGCTACAACGCCGACGTGTTCAACCCGCAGAGCACGCGTGCGTACACGCCCGATGGCAGCGTCAATTACGCCCAGCTCCTCGTCGGCAGCGAAGGGACGCTCGCCTGGACCCGGACGCTGACCCTGGCGCTCGCCCCGCTGCCGCGGCATCGCGCGCTGGGCGTCGTCAACTTCGATTCACTGCACCAGGCGATGGACGCGACGCGCCACCTGGTGCCGCTCGGCCCGTCCGCCGTCGAGCTCGTGGACCGGACGATGATCGACCTCGCGCTCGCCAACCCGGCATTCCGTCCGGTGATCGAGCGTGCGCTGATCGGTGATCCCGCGGCGATCCTGCTGGTCGAGTTCATCGGCACTGATGTCGAAGGACCTGCGCGCAGCCTCGCCGACCTGGACGCGGCGATGGGTGAGCTTGGCCTGCCGGGGCGCATCGTGCCAATTGCCGAAGCCGCCGCCCAGAAAGCCCTCTGGGAGGTACGCAAGGCCGGCCTCAACATCATGATGAGCCTGCGCGGCGACGGCAAACCCGTGTCGTTCATCGAGGATTGCGCGGTTCCGCTCGAGCATCTCGCCGAGTACGTCGACCGCTTGACCGCGATCTTCGCGCGCCACGGCACGCGCGGAACCTGGTACGCCCACGCATCGGTCGGAACGCTGCACGTGCGCCCGATCCTCGACATGCGCCGCGACGGCGCGCGCAAGATGCGGCAGATCGCCGACGAAGCCGCGGCGATGGTGCGCGAGTTCAAGGGGGCATTCTCAGGCGAGCACGGCGACGGGCTGGTGCGCAGCGAATGGGTCGAATGGCAGTTCGGGCCGCGGCTGACGCGCGCTTTCGAGGAGATCAAAGATGCGTTCGATCCCGCGGGAATGATGAACCCCGGAAAGATCGTCCGGTCGAGCCGGATGGACGACGCGACGCTGTTCCGCTTTCCTCCCGGGCATCGAACGCTCGCGGTCGACACGGCACTCGACTGGTCAGCCTGGAACGTGCAGAACGATGCGGCGAGCGGGAGTCTCGGCAAACCGGGCACCGGCGGCGATCCGGCGCGGGGCTTCGCCAAGGCCGTCGAGATGTGCAACAACAACGGGCATTGCCGCAAGTTCGACGCGGGGACGATGTGCCCGAGCTACCGTGCGACGCGAGACGAGATCCACCTGACCCGCGGCCGCGCGAACACGCTGCGTCACGCGCTCGCAGGACGCTTCGGCAGCGATCTTGCCTCGCACGAGGTTCGCGAGGCACTCGACCTCTGCGTCGGCTGCAAGGGCTGCCGGCGCGAATGCCCGACCGGTGTCGACATGACGCGGATGAAAATCGAATTTCTCCACCACTGGCAGCGCAGGCACGGCCTGCCGCGGTCGGAGCGTCTCATCGCGTGGCTGCCGCGCTGGGCGCCCTGGGCGTCGCGCGTCCCGGCGCTGCTCAACCTGCGCGACAGGGTGCCGGGGCTGCCGCGCTTTACCGAGCGAATGACCGGGATCTCCCGGCACCGCTCGCTGCCGCGCTGGCGACGCGATACGTTTCTCCGCCAGCGGCAGTTGCGCGACGACGACGCGAATCCTGACGTCGTGCTGTTCGTCGACACGTTCAGCGACCGCTTCGAACCTGAGAACGCGCACGCCGCGCTTGCCGTGTTGCGCGCCGCCGGCTACCGCGTTGCGACCGCGAGACCCGCGCCGGGCGATGTGGACCCTGTGCGGCCACTGTGCTGCGGGCGGAGCTTCCTCGCGCATGGGCTGATCGACGAGGCGCGGCATGAGGCCGGCCGCGTCGTCGCGGCGCTGGCGCCCGCAGTCGACGCCGGCGCGACCATCGTCGGCCTAGAGCCTTCGTGCCTGCTGTCGCTGCGCGACGAGTTCCTGGTCATGCGCTTGCCCGCTGCGGCGGAGCGCATTGCGCCGCACGCGCTGCTGATCGACGAATTCCTGGTGCGCGAGGAGCGCGCCGGAAGGCTCGACCTGCAGCTCGCGCCGCTGCCCCAGGCGCGCGCCGTGGTTCACGCGCACTGCCACCAGAAGGCCTTCGACGCGGCGGATGCGACGCACGCGTTGCTGCGCCTCGTTCCGGGGCTTCAGGTGGAGCCCGTCGAATCGAGTTGCTGCGGCATGGCGGGCGCGTTCGGTTATGGCGTCGCGCACTACCCGCTGTCGATGCGGATGGCCGAGGCGGCGCTCCTGCCTGCAGTGCGCGCAGCAGCGCCCGACGCGCTCGTCGTGGCCACCGGAACAAGTTGCCGCCACCAGATCGCCGACGGGACACGAATGAGCGGTCGCGTCGAGGCATTGCACCCAATCCGAGTCATCGAGCGCGCACTCGCGGCAAACGCACCGCGCGCACCGCGCGAAGCCAGCCAGGGCTCGCGCTGAGCGCCAGGCACGCAGATGAATCCCGGGAAGCCCCGCGTAACGCCTCCGGATATAGCACTACCCGGGGCGGAGCTGCACGAACGTACCGCGACGTCAGCGGGCACGCTCGCCGATTACGAAGCCAAGGCGGCTCCGTTCTGGGAGTCCACCCGCGATCACGACGTGAGCCAGAATCTCGACGCGCTGCTGCGCGCGGTGGTCGGTACGCCTCCGTTCACGATCCTCGACTTCGGCTGCGGACCGGGGCGTGACCTGCGCGCGCTGCAGGCGCGGGGTCACACCCCGATCGGGCTCGATGGCACCGCGGCCTTCGTCGAGATGGCGCGCGAGCACGCCGGCTGCGAAGTCTGGCAGCAGGATTTTCTCGCGCTCGACCTACCGCCGGCGCGCTTCGACGGCATCTTCGCCAATGCGACGCTCCAGCACGTACCGACCGCGGCGCTGGCCCGGGTCCTGGGCGAGCTGGGCGCTGCGCTGAAGATCGACGGCGTGCTGTTCGCCTCGATCCCCCGCGGGGCCAATGAAGAAGGCTGGGATCGGGGCCGCTACCGCGTCTGGCACGAGCCGGGCGCGTGGCTGTGTCACCTCGCCGCCGCGGGGTTCACCGTGGTCGACTGCTATTACCGCCCGAGCGGGCTGCCGCGCGCGTCCCAACCCTGGTTCGCCACCGTGGCGCGCAAGTCCCACTGATGCGCGGGCGCTTTTGCCGCACAATGACGGCCGACACCACGGCGACGGGCGCGCTCGCAAGTGCGCATTCCGTGCGTCGGCCCTGCGTCACGTCCACGGGAGATCTCATGCGCTCGCGCTTCGATTCGATCCGGTTGCTGCTGGGCCTCGCGTTCCCCTTCGCGCTCCTGCTGAGCGCCGCGCAGGTGGCGCAAGCCCAGACGCTGCGCATCGGGCTCGCCGAGGACCCCGACGTTCTCGACCCGACGCTGGCGCGCACCTTCGTCGGGCGCGTCGTGTTCGCCGCGATGTGCGACAAGCTGTTCGACATCGACGACAAGCTCGACATTGTTCCCCAGCTTGCCACCGGCTACCAGTGGTCGGCGGACGGGAAGGCGTTGACGATCAAGCTGCGCAGCGGGGTCAAGTTCCACGACGGCGAGGTGCTTGACGCCGCAGCCGTCAAATACAGCATCGAGCGCCACAAGACGATGCCGGGATCGAACCGGCGCGGCGAGCTCGCGCCGGTGACCCGGGTCGACGTCATCGATGCATCGACGGTGCGCCTCGACCTTTCGGCGCCCTTCGCGCCGCTGCTCGCCCAACTCGCCGACCGCGCCGGCATGATCGTCGCGCCAAAAGCCGCGCAGGCCGAGGGCGACAAGTTCGGCAACAAGCCGGTGTGCGCGGGACCGTTCCGCTTCGTCGAGCGCGTAGCGCAGGATCGCATCGTGCTCGAACGCTTTCCCGACTACTGGAACAAGGCTGCGATCCACTTCGACCGCGTTGTCTACGTGCCGATTCCGGACTCGACGGTGCGCCTCGCGAACCTGCGCTCGGGCCAGCTCGACTTCATCGAGCGCGTCGCGGCCTCCGACCTGCCGCAGATCAAGGCCGATTCGCAACTGCGCGTGTCCAGCATCACCGGGATCGGGTACCAGGGCATTACCATCAATGTCGGCAAGAGCGATCTCGCGCAGAAGAATCCGCTGGGCCGCGATCCGCGCGTGCGCGAGGCGTTCGAGCTGTCGCTCGACCGCAACGGCATCGTCGCGGTGGCGATGGATGGCGAGGCCGACCCCGGCAACCAGTGGGTCGCGCCGAACAATCCCTTCTACGCGACAAATGTCCCGATCCCCGCGCGCAACCTCGCGCGAGCGAAGCAACTGCTAAAGGAAGCGCGGCGTCCCGCACCCGAGCTTCACGCTGATGACTGCGACGACCGCGGATGCGCAGCGCCTCGCTCAGGTCGTGCAGGCCATGGCCAAAGAAGCGGGTTTCGACGTCAAGATCCAGTCGACGGAGTTCGCAACCTCGCTCGATCTGGCCGACAAGGGTGATTTCGACGCCTACGTGCTCGCCTGGAGTGGTCGTGCCGATCCGGACGGCAACCTCTACAGCTTCGACGCTTGCAAGGCGCCGCTCAACTATGCCGGCTACTGCAAGCCCGAGGTCGACGACCTGCTGAAGCGCTCGCGCACGGCCGGGACCCTCGCCGAGCGCAAGAAAATTTACGCCGAGATCGCAGCAATCGTGCTCAAGGACCGGCCGATCATCTACCTGTACCACCGGCACTGGCTGTGGGCGTACAGCAGCAAGCTCGACGGCTTCCATCCTGAGCCCGACGGGCTCGTGCGCCTGCAGGATCTCCGGTTCCGCTGAGACGCCGCAGGCCGGGGCGGGCGCCGCCCTGATCGCGCGATACCATGCCGACGTACCTCGTGCGCCGCGTCGCGCAGATCGTCCCGACACTGTTCATCGTGTCGATGCTGATCTTCGGGCTGCAGCAACTGCTGCCCGGCGATCCGGCGCTGGTGCTCGCGGGCGAGGAGCAGGATCCCACGGTCATCGCGCACCTGCGCGAGCGCCTGCACCTCGACCAGCCGCTGCCGCTGCGCTACCTGTACTGGCTGCGCGGCGTGTCGCACGGCGATCTCGGCGAGTCGGTTCGCACCCAGCAGCCGGTGCTGTCGCTGATCCTCGAGAAGCTCCCGGTCACCCTCGAGCTTGGCGCGCTCGCGATGCTGATCGCCGTCGCGATCGGGATTCCGGCCGGAGTCATCTCGGCGGTCAAACGCGGCAGCGCCTGGGATTACGCGGCGAACGTCGTCGCACTGTGGGGCCTCTCGACGCCGAACTTCTGGCTGGGAATCATGCTGATCCTGCTGTTCTCGGTGACGCTCGGCTGGCTGCCGGCCTCGGGCTATGTCAGCCCGTTCGACAATCTGCGCGAGAACCTCGCGTCGATGGTGATGCCTGCCTTTGTCCTGGGCAACGCGATCGCGGCGGTGCTGATGCGGCACACCCGCAGCGCAATGCTGCAGGTGCTTTCGTCCGATTATGTGCGCACCGCCCGCGCGAAAGGCGTGGCCGAGCACCGCGTTGTGCTGACGCACGCGCTGCGCAATGGCCTGATCCCGATCATCACGCTGGGCGCGCTGGAGCTCGGCTCGCTGTTGTCAGGCGCAGTGCTGACCGAGCAGGTGTTCACGATTCCCGGCTTCGGCAAGCTGATCGTCGACGCGGTATTCAACCGGGATTACGCCGTCGTCCAGGGGGTCGTGATGTTCACGGCGACCGCCTACATCATCCTGAACCTCGCGGCCGACATCACCTACGCGATCGTCAATCCGCGCATCCGCTACCGATGAACGCGACCGTCGTCGAACCCTCCGCCGGGGCGGCCGGTTCCGGGCGCGTGCCCGGCGCGCCGGCCGCGAACCGGCCGAGCGCGCTGCGGCGCCTGCTGCGACGGCCATCAGCGGCCATCGCGCTCGGGGTGATCGTGCTTTTCATCGGGGTTGCGGTCTGCGCGCCGTGGATATCGCCCTGGGATCCCCTCGCGACGAACTTCGCCGCGGTACGCCAGGCCCCGAGCCTCGCCCACTGGTTCGGCACCGACGACATCGGACGCGACGTGCTCGCGCGCGTCATCTATGGTTCGCGCGCGTCGCTGCTCGCCGGTGTGGTCTCGGTGCTGATCTCGATTACGATCGGCGTGCCTGCCGGGCTGGTCGCGGGCTACGCGGGCGGGTATGCGGACCTGCTGATCGCGCGGCTCACCGACGCGCTTCTCGCCTGCCCGTTCCTGATCCTCGCGATCGCGCTGGCCGCGTTCCTCGGCCCCAGTCTCGAGAACGCGATGATCGCGATCGGCATCTCGGCGACCCCGGCATTCATCCGCCTCGCGCGCGGGACGACGCTGGCCGTCAAGGCTGAGGAATTCATCCTCGCGGCGCGCGCGATCGGCAACCCGCCCTGGCGCATTGCGCTGCGGCACGTGTTGCCGAACATCGTGCCACCGCTGCTGGTCCAGGCAACGCTGGCAATCGCCGCAGCGGTCATCGCCGAAGCCAGCCTGTCGTTCCTCGGGCTCGGTCAGCAACCGCCGCAGCCGAGCTGGGGCAGCATGCTCAACACGGCGAAGAACTACCTCGACAACGCCCCGTGGATGGCGCTCTGGCCGGGTCTTTCGATCTTTCTGTTGGTGCTATCGTTCAACCTCGTGGGCGACGGCCTGCGCGATGCCCTCGATCCGCGCCATGCCTGAATCAGAGCGAAGCGCAGCGACCCGACGGTATGGCTCCGGACTCCAGCACTGTTTACCCGGTCGAACCTCCGTGCAGCCGCGACGATCCAACGCTTACCCTTCCTCGGGAGCGCAACTCATGAACACCCTTTGCAGATTCGCAGCGATTGCGTTGGCGACGGCAGCCTTGGCGCTGGCCGGCAGCTCACTGGCGGCAGAAGGGCAGTGGTCGGGCGGACATGGAGGTGGAAACATGGGTGGCGGCGGCCACTGGGGCAGCGGCGGGCGTGGTGGTGGGCGTGGAGGCTTCCACGGCGGGGACTTCCACGGTGGACGCTTCCACGATGGGCGTTTCCGCAGCCGGTCGTTCTTCGGATTCCTCGGATTCGACGGGTTCTTTTGGCCCGGACCCTACTACGCCTACCCGAGCTACGCCTACGGGTACTACCCGGCGCCGGCCTATATCGCGCCAGATTATTCTCAGGACGTCCAGTACTACTGCCCCGACGTCGGGTACTACCCCTACGTTCCGGTGTGCCCGCAAGGCTGGGTCCGTGTCATTCCTGCCCCAGCCTATCCGGCGCAGTGATCCCCCGGTCGGGAATCGGTTGCCGGCTGCGGGGGTGACGGCATAGCATCAACCGAGGCGCCGCGCTCGATCGGCGCGCCCGACGGAGATTCGACATGCCCGCGTTTCACGCCTTGCGTTTTGCCACAGCGTCGGTCCTGCTACTCGCGGCCGCGCCGGCCGTAGCGTTCGATTGCTATGCCATCGTCGACCAGCATGACCAGGTCGTCTATCAAAGCACGCAATCGCCACTCGACCTGAGCGATGCAGGCGCCGCGGCGCGTGATGACTTGCGAGCACGCGGCGACCAGTTGATCGCGATGAATGCCGAGACTTGCCCGGCAGTCGATACCCGGCACATCGCAGGCGGCACCGGGTCCGCGACCGTCGATGAAATCGTCGCCGGAATGCGCCCCGCGCTGGGTTACGGCAGCCGCGGGAACCCGGGCATCAGCGGCGACACCTCGGCCGGCGCCATCCAGCTACCGGCGATCACCGTACCGCGCGCGACGAGCGGTCCGATGTCGAGTTCGAGCTTGCCGTCGGGCATGTCGATCCGCTAAGGCTTGCGGATAGCGTTGCGAAGGCGCTGCGCGGCATGCGGCGACAGGCGCGCTTCATCTAGCGACCCGGTTCGTCGATGGAGGCGCCCGAAGGGCATTCGGGAACACGGCCCCAGAGGCCGGCGCAAAACTTGAACCGCGCGCGCTGGCCGCAGATCAACTCCTCGAACAGCCCGCCTCCGCATCGCGCGATGGCGGCATCCAGTGCCTGCATGCGATCGCCCTCGGGCGTCGGCGCCGACCCGCGGTCGACCGGTTGGGCCTGAGCGAGGCTCAACGGCGGCACCGCTGACACCTGGGCCGGTATTGACGGCGACGGATCTTCAGCTTGCATGGCGCCCATCGGGTCATGTTGCGTGGGTACGCTCGCGCGTAGTTGCCGTCCGGGGATGCGATGCGCGCGGGCCGGCAGCTCCGCCGGATCCTGCGTGCCCGGATCGGCGAAAGCCTGACCCGGGCGAGACTCCTCCTGCGCCGCGGGCGCCGCGACTCGGCTCGATGACATCAACCCGGGGCGCGCATCCCCGCCACTTTGCACGAGCGCGGTCGCATTCGGGTCCCGGTTGGACCGAACCGCGTCCACCGCGCCTCCGAGCCATGCATAGGCGGCCGCCGCACCCACGACCGAGGCGATCATCACCGCGGCGGGCCAGTGGCGTGTCAGCGGACCGGCCCGTGGCGTCGACCTGCCGGTCAAGGCCCTGGGCGATTGGCCCGGTCGCGGCTTGGCTGCGGCCAGAGGGATTTCGGCGCCCAGCGCTGTTCCAGCGTCCGCGTGACGCGCGCGACCAAGCGCGGCCCGGCACGGCCCGCAAAGCCTCGCGCCGGGAAGCGTCGCCTTCCTGCAGATCCTGCACCGCATGGTCGCGCCGGAACGGGGCTCGCTTGCTATGACAATGTCATTGTAGCAGCGGCACCCGCGACGGGCTCCGGGAACGCCCACCGTATGTCGGCTGACTTGATCGCCGTCGGGCGTTCGGTCGCCGGCACGTGTACGGTCGTCAGCACGCGTTCGGTCGCCGGCGCATGGCAGGGCGCTGCGCGCGACTTCGGTGGCGCACCCGCGTCGGCGAGCGGGTCCCGCGCGACGGCGACCTGCAACGATGCGTGACCATTCCTCAACGAATCCGCGACGATGCGCCGATGCCGGTTCGCGCGAGGTGGAGGCAGTGGCGGAGCGGGCACCGCGCAGATACGACCGCCGCCGCAGCGTGAATCCGGCAAGCGACCGCGAAACCGGCGGGCGGTTGAACCCGCCGGCGATTGCGGCCGGACGTCGGGGCGATTCAGCTCAGGGATTTTCCTTCTTGTTCTTGTCCTCGCCTTTGGGCTCTTCAGCCTTCGGTGCGGGGCGCGCTTCGGGCCGCGGCTGGGGCCGCGCTTCCGGGCGAGGCTGCGGACGTGCCTCTGGCCGGCGCCCTCGGGGCGTGCCTGGGCGGGTTCACGGGTGGCGGGGGCGCCGTGGGGCACCGCCGCAGCCTCGGGTCGTCCCGGAGCCCGCAATTCACCCTCGGCTGGCGCGCGCATCGGTGCCGGCCGTGGCTCGCGCCGCGCCTGCGGCGGAAGCGGCGTGCGCACTTCTTGTGCCGGTCTGGATTCCGGAGCGATCCGCGGCTGGGGAGCGCGTGGCAACGCAACGCCGGGCTCGCCTCCGCGGAACTCGTTGCGCGGGGCAGGCGGCGTAGCCACACGTGGAGCCGCACGGGGAGTCGCCACTTCACCCGGCGCGCGCATAGGCGGGCGGGCAACCGGGCGGCCGCCCGGCTGTGCCGCGGGCGTGGCTACCGGCCGCTCGCCGACGATCCTGATCGCCGGCGTCGCGACCGGTGCGGCCCTGCGCAGGTTCTGGACCTCGGCCCGCGGAATCGGCTGGCCGGGATTCTTTTCAAGTGCCGGCAATTGACGCGCAATGGGTACAGGAGGTGGCGGCGGCGCGGTCCTCGCGACAACGCCGCGCCGCTGGACCGCCGTCGGCGGCATCGCGCGCGCAACCGGAGCTGCACCGCTGAACGCCGCGCGTGACGGCGCGATCCTCGCGAGCGGCTCGACGCGCGCCGCGGCGATGGCGCTCGCCGGAAGCGCGATGGCCGCTTCGCGCACCTGGCGCGAACTCGCGAACGCCGCCGGCGGGACGGCCGTCACCGCATTGGGGGCACGCATGTTCACGTAGCTGACGTTGCTGACGTTGACGTTGTTGTAGTAGTTGTTGATGACCGTCGTGTTAACGACCGTATTACTCACGTTCACGTTGCGGAAGTACCCGCGACTTACGTGGTACCAGGGTCGATAGACTTCGCGCGGACCCAGCGGGAACCACCCGATCGCGGGCCCCGACGCGATCGCGACGCCGAATCCTGCGCCGCCGACGAATGCGACCAGCGCCGGCGCGTAGTACGGACGCACATTGCTCGGACCCGGGATCCAGCCCCAGCCGCGGTTGGCGTACAGCCAGCGGCCGTAGTGGAACGGTGCGAATCCCCATGGCGCGTCGTCGACCCAGGTCCAGCCCCAAGGATTGATCCACGCCCAATGACCATCCCGGTACGGAGCCCAGCCCACTGCCATCCCGCTCGGGAACCAGACGTCGCCGTAGCCCGCGACAGCGTCCCAGCGCCCGTAGTTGTCGAGATCGGCATAGCCCACCACTTCGGGCGACACGTAGCGCGCAGCAGCGGCGTTATCGAAGCGACGCTCGCGTTCGGTCGCCCACTGGTCGAGAGCGTCGTAGGGCGGCGGGGCGAGGAACTGGCTGTTCGACAGGTCGGTACCGAAGAAGCGGTACGCTTGCCCCGGCGTGACCACATAGGACGTCGATTCTCCGAAGACGGTGCCGCTACCGCTGCGCACTGTTACCGTCGTCGATCCGCCGTTCGGATCGACGTCGATGCGATAGCGCCCGGCCTGCTGCAGCGTGAATGCGACGTTTGGCGTGTCAATCTCGATGTCGGAGGCCGCCGGAATTTGGCGCACGCTCACGTCGAGCGTGCCCTGCTGCAACTGGAACTGGGTCATGCGATCATCGAGGTTCGATACCGTCACGCTGGTGAGCGGGCCCAGGAACCACGAGCCGTTGTCGATCGAGACCTCGGCGCGGCCATCCTGATCGGCCCACAGTCGATCGCCGGTGACGATCGGCCGGTTGATCTGCGCTGCGACCCACTGGTCGTCGCCTGCCGGCGAATAACTAACGACACCGTTGAAAGTGGCCAGGCGTCCGACACGCAAGGGTGGGTCATCCCCCGCGTCTGCCGCACCTGGCGGCATCTGCGCGTACGCGAAGGCGCAGGCGAGCGACATCATGGTGATCGTCACGCGCCTTAGTATCATCTTCATGTTGATTCGAATCATCCTTGCCGCCTCGTTCGAATGTTGCAAGGTGTTGCGGACATGCCGCCGACCGGCGATCCGTGCGACCATTGCGAATGCGGCCGGTTGCCGCAGATGTGCTGCACGCGCAGGACTGCGCGGACACCCGCACCAACGTCCGCCGCGGTTCCGAGGATGACACGAGGTGCGCACCGGCGCCAATCTGTCGGGGTCCGGCAACAGGTGGACGCTACGGTGGGGCATGCAACCTGTCCCGTTGATTCACGGTCGAAGCCCATGGCGGCTTTCGCCCTCCGCGTGGAGCATTGGCGATGAAACTTCGATTCCTGTCGATCAAGATGTTCGCGGCCCTGGCGCTCGCTGGCGGCCTCGCAATGACCGTACTCCCATGCAATGCGCAGTCGTTGCCCCCGCCGCTGCCTGCGCTTACTGCCGCGCAGTCGACGCAGCTCGATGCGCGGATGGCACCGTATCGCAGCGAGGTCGACGCGCGCGTCGCAGGTGGCGACATCACGACAGACGAAGCGAATCGGCTGCTCAAGTGGCATGAGTGGCAGGTCGCGCGCCAGGTCGCGGGACTCGCCCTGCGCCCGCAGGCGATGTACGCGCAAGTCTCGCCGCCCGAACCAGGCTCCTATCCACCCGTTCCGCCCGATTACGTCGGGCCTGCGCCTGCGCCCTACGACGGCCCGGCACCCGGGCCATACTATGGTCCTCCGCCCGCGCCTTCGTACTATGGTCCGCCGCCCGCGCCCTATTACGCGCCAGTTCCCTACGGCTACGTTCCGTACGCGGGGCCGTATTACTGGGGACCGCAGCCATGGGGTTACTGGGGATCGATTTGCACCGCGGGCTTCGGCCGGCACTTTGGCGCGAGGCTCTGCTTCTGACGGCGAATCCTCGACCCGAGTTTAAGTCGCCTTGAGCCGGGAACCCAGGAATGCGATTGTCACCGGCGCCGGAAGCGGCATCGGAACGGCCACTGCGCTCGCGCTCCTCGCCGAGGGTTATCGCGTCGCGCTTGCCGGACGCCACCCGGCGACGCTCGACCAGGTGATCCGCAGCGCGGGCAGCGACGGATCGCGAGCGATCGCCATCGCCACCGACGTCACTGACCCGGCATCGGTGAGCGCACTGTTCGAAGTGGTCGCGGCGCGGATGGGCCGCCTCGATCTCCTGTTCAACAATGCCGGAACCAGCGCACCCTCGGTGGCGCTCGAGGACCTTTCCGTCGAGCAGATCCGCCGTGTCATCGACACCAACCTGTTCGGCGCGTTCCTGTGCACTCGCGCCGCGATCGCCTTGATGAAGACGCAGTCGCCGCGCGGCGGACGGATCATCAACAACGGCTCGATCTCGGCGCACGCGCCACGTCCCGATTCGGCGCCCTACACCGCCACCAAGCACGCGATCACCGGCCTCACCAAGTCGACGTCGCTCGACGGCCGCAAGTACGACATCGCCTGCGGACAAATCGACATCGGCAATGCCGCCACCGACATGACCGGGCGGATGGCGACGGGGGTTCCGCAGGCGAACGGCGATGTCGCAGCCGAGCCACGGATGGATGTGGCAGAGGTCGCGCGCGCAGTCGTTTACATGGCAAGCCTGCCTCTCGAAGCGAACGTGCAGTTCATGACGGTCATGGCGACCAAGATGCCCTTCGTGGGCCGCGGTTGAACCGCTTCGGCTGAGCAGTCGGGCCAGCGTGGCGGCAGGCGACCGTGCCGGTCGCGCAGAAGCGCCCGCCGCACGCTAACCGTGATCGATCGCAGGGCTCCCCGGGCACTGCGGAACCTTGCCCCAGAAATCGCCACAGTAGCGAAAGCGCACGCGCTGCCCGCAGATCACGCGGCTGATGAAATCCTCGTGCGTGCATTTGGCGAGATCCGCGTCCATCCGTGCCCAGCGATCGGAGGCTGCCGCAGTCGTGATGCTGAAGACGATGACGCGGCGAGCTTGCCGGGCGCGCACCGCCCGCGCCGTCGCGCGCGGATCCACTTCGGTTGCCGCTGGTTCCTTGGTCCGGGATTTGTGATCACCCTTGGACTGCGCCGCCACATTCGCCCTGGCGTGCAACGCTAGGGGCGCCGCTGTCACTTGCGCGGTCGGCGTGCGCGGAAGCGCTCCCGGTGGGCGCCGTCGCGTTGGTTGCGGCAGATTCATCGGTGGCAGATGCTCCCTGCCCGGCCGCCTGCGCCGCGTCACCCAAGGGGGTTCCCGGGTTGCCATCGACGGGCGGCAGAGCTCCGGGCGCGGGCAGCGGAGCAGCACTCTGATTGGCGGGAGGCGGCGTCTGGCCGACGGGAGCGGCGGGCGCCTCGACCGAGGAATCCGGTATCGGCGCAGGGCTCGGCCGGTTCACGACCTGCCACGCCGTCACCGCGACCAGCACCGTCGCGACGCAGGCGCCGATCACGAATCCAATCGAGGCACCGCGCCGCGTCCCTGGCGGCGACGGCCCCGTCGCAGGGATTGCGTCATCCGCGGCGCCGACCCGTTCGCCTTCGCGCAGCGGCTGCGGCGCGCCGCAGTTTGCGCAAATACGCGCTGCCTGCGCAACCTCGCTGCCGCACTGCGCGCATTTCATTCGCCCGATCTCCACTCCAATCCGGAACCTTCATCGTCGCGCCGGTGCTGAAGATGATCGCACATCGCGCGCCTCGATGCCGCGACCGGACATCGGGAAGCGCAGCGGGAGCGCTTCGGAGTTGGCAGCGAGCTGCCCGATCGGCGATACTGCGCATTCGCGGGGCGCATGAGCGCCTCGCGTAGTTCACGCTCCCGCATCTGCCATGCCTGCCGACCTTGCCGCGATCGAGCGCTTGACCCGCGAATTGCTTGCGGCACTGGGCGAGGACCCGCAGCGCGAAGGGCTGGTGAAGACGCCGGAGCGCGTCGCCAAGGCACTGTCCTTCCTCACGTCGGGCAATCGCACCGACATCTCCGCTGTCATCAACGGCGCGATCTTCACGCAGACGACCAACAGCATGGTCATCGTGAAGAACATCGAGGTCTACAGCCTGTGCGAGCACCACATGCTGCCGTTCTTCGGCCGCTGCCACATCGGCTACATCCCGACCGGCCAGGTGTTCGGCGTGAGCAAGCTCGCCCGCCTGGTCGACATGTATGCAAGGAGGCTGCAATTGCAGGAGCGCCTGACCGAGCAGATCTCGCACGCCGTGCAGTCGTCGATCGACGCCCGTGGCGTCGGGGTAATGATCGAGGCCCGGCACCTGTGCATGATGATGCGCGGCGTCGAGAAGCAGAATTCGGAAATGGTCACCTCGTCCGTGCTCGGGACCTTCCGCGAGTCGCAGGCCACGCGCGAAGAGTTTCTCGCGTTGATCGGTCAGCGCGGCTGACTGCCTCCCCACCACTGCCACTGCCGCGTCCGATGTCCGCTCCCCCGCGCAAGGCGCCCGCGACGGCGCAGGTTCGCCGCAAGCTTGCCTGCGTGGTCCGCAATTCGCCGATCCACGGCCGCGGCGTCTTTGCCGTGCGCACGATTCGCAAGGGAGCGGACATCATCGAGTACCGCGGACGGCGCATTTCGCGGGAGAGCGCCGACACTCTTCCCGACAGTGATCCTGACAATCCCTATCACACTTTCCTGTTCGAGTTGAACGACGGCCGCGTGATCGATGCCGGGGTGCGCGGCAATGCCGCCCGCTGGATCAACCATAGTTGCAAGCCCAATTGCGTGCCCTACGAGGACGACCGGTGCCGGGTGATCATCGTTGCGCGAAGGACGATCCGTGCCGGAGAGGAGCTTGCCTACGACTACAAGCTGACCGTTCCCGGAAGGCGCAGCGCGCGCCTCGTTGCGGCATACGCCTGCCGCTGCGGTTCGGCACACTGCCGAGGAACGATGCTCGGTCCGGCCGCACCGACGGCCCCTGCTGCGAAGCAGCGCAGGTGAGAGCGGAGCGCAATCTGCGCGCACGGCGCGGGCTTGCGCTACGCGATCCCGGCAGCCCCGGTGAGCGCGGCCGCCACCAGCACCCACACCGGATTGACGCGGGTGAACGCGAGGCCGAGAGCGGCGGCGAGCGTGAGCGCGAGCGCGCCAGGAGTTCGGTCGGCACCCTGCGCGAGCGTGTACCCGCTCGCCATGATGAGGCCGATCGCGATCGGCGCCAGCGCGCGCTGGACGATGACGCGCGTGCGCGAGGCCTGCAGCCGGTCCGACCATCGCCACGCGAAATAGCAGGCAATCGACGACGGCCCGCAGGTCGCGATTGTCGCCACCAGCGCGCCTGCGATTCCCGCGACTTTCCAACCCACCAGCGCGACGATCATCGCATTGGGACCGGGCGATATCTGGGCGAGCGCGAAGAGTTGCGCGAATTCGGCGCTGGTCATCCAGCCCTGCACGTCGACGACGACGCGGTGGATCTCGGGCAGGATCGCGTTGATCCCGCCGATTGCCACCAGCGACAGTGCAGAGAAGCGCAGCGCGAGCTCGGTCAGCGCGTGCGCGTTACTGGTCACCTGGTCACCCGATTATCTTGAGGCCCGCCATTCGGCGAGAATGCCGACAGCGATCAACACGACGATGACTCGCAGCAGAGGCCACTGCAGGACACCGACGGCGGCGAACGCTGCGAGACCGGTGAGAAGGCCCCGCAGCGGCGGACGTCCGTGGATCAGAAGCCGCGCCGCGGTGCCGAGGATGAGGCCCGCCGCCGCCGCCGAGGCCGCGCCGATCGCGCCGCGTACCAGGTCGTTGGCCGACACCTGCGCATAAGCCGTCGCGATCAGCAGCATGACGCCGACGGGCACGAACAGGAGGGCCCCCACGGCGATCAGCGCGCCGGGGATCCCGCGGCTGCGGGTCCCGACGATCACCGCGAGATTGACGACGTTGGGCCCCGGCAGCACCTGGCACAGGCCGATCAGCTCGGCGAATTCGCGATCGCTCAGCCACTGCCGCTCATCGACGATCACCCGCCGCGCCCAGGGGAGCACGCCGCCGAAACCGAGCAGACCCATCTTGAGAAAGCTCGCGAAAAGCGCACTGCGCGTGATTGCCTCGAGCGGCGAACGGGCGGTGCCGGAGGCAGCGGGTGTCATGGGGTCCAGCGAAAATGGCGATTTTAGCCGGCGGGGGCGTGCATTGCCGTCGGCGCCGTCCCCCGGCACAATCGCGGGCGCCCGTCCCCTGAACCTTCAAACAAACTTCCCATGACTCGCAAGGCCAGCGCCAGTACGACCGGCACGACAGTCGTCCTTGATTTCGATTCGCGCGTCCTCGCCGGCAATCCCCTGGGCGACCCGCACCGGCGCAAGCTCGCGGTGTGGCTTCCACCCGGCTACGACGACGGCACGTCACGAGGGAAGACCGCGGGACGCGGGCGCCGCTTCCCAGTGCTGTTCGACCTCGTGGGTTTCACCGGCTCGGGACTCGCGCACCTCAACTGGAGGCCCTTCGACGAGAACGTCCCCGAGCGCGCGGCGCGCCTGGTAGCGCAGCGACGCATGGGCCCCGCGATCATCGTGTTCCCCGACTGCTTCACGTCGATGGGGGGCAACCAGTACGTGAATTCGAGTGCGATCGGCCGCTACGCGGACTACATCACGCGCGAGCTGATCCCGTTCGTCGACCGCGAGTTTCGCACCCTCGCCTCACGCGAGCACCGCGGCTGCTTCGGGAAGTCCTCAGGAGGCTACGGCGCCATCGTTCACGGCATGCGCTACCCGAAATACTGGGGCGCGGTGGCCGATCATTCCGGCGACGCCCTGTTCGACTTCTGCTACTACACCGATTGGCCACGGACGCTGAACGAGCTCGCACGCTATCGCCGGCGCGCCCTCCGGCCCGGACGCATCGACGTGCTGCGCAGCGAGCACCGCGCGGGCGATGGCCGGGACGACGGCCGGGTCAAGCGCTTCCTGCAGCACATCTGGTCACGCGACAAGCTGACCGACGCCGAAGCGCATGCGCTGATGAACCTCGCCATGGCCGCGACCTACGATCCGGACCCGGCCGCGCCACTGGGCTTTCGCATACCGTTCAACCTCGAGACTGGCGAGCTCATTCCCGCGCGCTGGAGACGCTGGCTGCGCAATGATCCGGTCAACATGGTTTCCGCGTTTGCCAGCGAGTTGAAATCGCTGCGCGGGATTTACATCGACTGCGGTTGGCGCGACCAGTATCACCTGCACTACGGCGCGCGCGTACTTTCAAAGCGGCTGGCGCAGCATGGCATCACCCACGTCTACGAGGAGTTCGACGACACTCATTCGTCGATCGACTACCGGATGGACGTGAGCCTACCGTTCCTCTATCGTGCGCTGAAACCGTGACCGGGCGACCGGCGCGGCCGCGAGCGGGAGATAGGCATGCGCTGGGGTGATTTCAGGAGCAGCGACAACGTCGAGGACCGCACCGACGGGGCGCCGGAGGGTTCGAGCGGTGGTGGCGGCGGATTTCCGATTGGTGGCATGCACATTGGCGGCGGTGCGCTGATCCTCATCGTTGTCGTCGGCTGGCTGTTCGGCATCAATCCGCTCACGATGCTCGGACTCATCGGCGGCACCGGCACGGCACCCTCGACGCAGAGCGCGCCGGCGCCGGGCTACGGGCCACAGACCGGCACACCGCCCGGCCCGGCAGCAGGCGCCGCAGCGCAGGGCGGCAGGTCGCAGACCGCGATCGACAAGGACTTCTCGGCGCGTGTGCTGGGCGACACCGAGGACGTTTGGGGGGCGATCTTCAAAGCGATGGGTTCGCACTACGATCCGCCCAAGCTTGTTCTGTTCCGCGGCGCGACGCAATCGGCTTGCGGCCGCGCCGAGGAGGCAGTGGGGCCGTTCTACTGCCCGGGAGACCGCGACGTCTACCTCGACACGACCTTCTTCTCGGAGTTGCACAACCGCTTCGGGGCCCCGGGTGACTTCGCGCAGGCCTACGTGATCGCGCACGAGGTTGGTCACCACGTGCAGAATCTGCTGGGCACGATGCGACAGTACGACGCCCAGGTGCAGCACAGCAACCCGCGCACGGCCAACGCGCTATCGGTGCGACTCGAGCTGCAGGCGGATTGCTATGCCGGGGTATGGGGTTTCTATGCCGCAAAGCGCAATCTGATCGACGTCAACGACATCGACAGCGGGCTGCAGGCGGCGGCGGCCGTCGGCGACGACCGAATCCAGAAGATGACCCGCGGCTACGTGGCGCCCGAGTCCTTTACCCACGGCTCGGCCGAGCAGCGCGCGCACTGGTTCAAGACCGGCCTGCAATCGGGTAACCTGCGCGACTGCAATACCTTCCAGCCGGGCGCGCTGTAGCGACGGGCGGCTGCGCGAGCGGCATGCTCGGCACCGCGCGCCTGCTCGGCCAGACCGGCGGCGCGTGCGCCAGCCCAGATGTTGGAGCGCGCGGCGTTCGGTGGCCGACTCAATCCTGGTCGACGTAGCGCTGTAGCACCGGTGCCACGCGGCGTACGATGGTGTCGGCGCTGGACTGACGCAGCGCCGGGTTGCGCAGCACGACGCTCATTGTCGCGAGCCCAAGCAGGTACGCGGCGATCAGTGCCGCGCGCTGCTGTGCGTCGCGTCCACCAAGCCAGTCACCGAGCGGGGTGATGAAGCGCGCGGCCAGTGCCTTGCGGATCATCGGCAGCGCCTTGGCGCTCGTCGCCGAGCGAAACAGCAGCGACAGCGAATCACCGCCCCGTGCGGCGCGCTTGCGCATGACGTGGCGCGCCAGTCGTTCGCCGAGCGCGGTGCGCTCGCCGCGCAGCAATTCCTGCAGCTGGATGTCCTCTCCGTAGGCGGCTGCGAACAGCGCCGGTTTGGAGCCGAAGTAGCGGTTCACCAGCGCGGCGTTGACGCCTGTGCGCGCAGCGATGTCCCGCACGCCGACCTGGTCATAGCTTCTGCGCGAGAACTCGAGCTTCGCTGCCGCCAGGATAGCCGCGCGCGTCGCTGCCGCGCCGCGTCTTCTCGGCTCCCGCCCAGGGCGGCGCCGCGCCGGATGGTGCGCAGCCCGGCTTGCCATGTGATGCCCTCTCGTCAATAAGTAAACAGCTGTTGACATCATATGACTGCTGCTCTACTTTCGCCAAGGTACGGCAGCGGAGTAACGAACGCGGTCTCTGTAAGAATGGCGTCAACCTCCACCAGTCCGGCTCTGCAGCGGGTAACTGGCGTCGCGACGCGCGCGGCGTGGCCGTTCGTGCCCGTGTGCGCGCTCACTGCCTGCAGCGTCGGCCCGCCCTACGTCGAGCCCGCAGCGCTCATATCGTCGCCGAAGCGCATAGCTACACGGACGCCGCCGGGTTGTACCTCGCCCACGGTGGCGGCGTGGTCGAGGACACACAGCGAGGGGCGACGAAGGAGAACTGATTGATGGCTCAATCCAACGTTCGCGCCGTGGTCCTGAGCGTGATCGCGGTCGCCCTTGGGCTCGGAGCACTGTTCGGCTACAAGGGCCTGCAGGACCGGCGCGCGCGCGCCGCGCAGGCGCATCACGGCGACTTCACGGTGAACGTGTCCGCTGCGCCGGTGCAATCGGTGTCGTGGCAGCGCCAGGTCAACGCAGTCGCAAGCCTGGTGGCGCTGCAAGGCGTGCATCTCACCCCGCAGCTGCCGGGCCAGGTGACCGCCCTGTATTTTCATTCAGGGCAGTACGTGCACGGAGGCGAGCGCCTGCTGCAGCTCGACAATTCCAATCAGCTCGCCCAGCTCGCGAGCGACCGCGCCACGGTCGAGCTGGCGCGGGCCAACTACGAACGCGCGCAGCGCCTGTTTCGCATCCACGCCGTGAGCGAGGCCGACGTGCAGAGCACGCACGCGAGCTATGACACCACCCAGGCCGCGGTCGCCGGAGACCGGGCGACGCTCGCAAAGCTCGCCGTGAGAGCGCCCTTTTCCGGGTGGCTGGGGGTGCGCGAAGTCAGCCTTGGGCAGTACCTGGCGAGCGGCACCGAGATCGCAGCGCTGAACGCCTGGGATCCGCTGCGCGTGCAGTTCGCGGTGCCGCAGAGTGAAATCGCGCTGGTCCAGGTCGGGCAGACGGTGCGCATCGCCGTGGACGCATTTCCAGGGCAGAGCTTCAGCGCCCGGGTGAGCGCGCTCGGCTCCGAGGTCGACGCCACCTCGCGCAACATCACGGTCGAGGCGATGCTGCCCAATCCGCAGCACCGGCTGCGGCCCGGGATGTTCGCCCAGGCGCAACTGCTGGTCGGGGCGCCGCAGCAGGTGCTCGCGGTGCCCACCGTGGCCGTCACGTACAACACTTACGGCGATTTCGTCTACCGGGTCGAGACGCGCGGCGCCCAACAGGTCGCGGTGGCGACGCCGGTGCGTACCGGAGACACGCGTGACGAGCTCACCCAGGTCCTGAGCGGCCTCAAGGTGAGCGAGCAGGTGGTGACGGAGGGGCAGCTCAAGCTGCATGACGGCGCGCCGGTCAGCCTGATGCCCAGCGCGGCAAACTGAGCCAAGGCGTGGGCTTCACTGACCTCTTCATCCGCCGGCCGGTCCTCGCGACCGCGCTCAACCTAGTCATCCTGCTGCTCGGGCTGCGCGCCTGGACCGGCATGAGCGTGCAGGAGTATCCGCAGGTGAGCAGCACCCTGGTGACGGTCAGCACGGCCTATCCCGGGGCCGATCCGAGCACCGTGCAGGGCTTTGTCACCTCGCGCCTGGAGCAGGCAATCGCCGCGGCCCCGGGCATCGATTACATGACCTCGAGCAGCTCGGAGGGCCTGTCGACGATCACCGACGTACATGAAGCTCAACTACGACCCCAACGCGGCGATCGCGCAAATCATGGCCAAGGTGCAGCAGGTGCAGAACCTGCTGCCGCTGGGCACCCAGGCGCCGGTGATCAACGAAACAGTGGGCGACACCACCGCGCTCATGTACCTCGCGTTCTACAGCAAGACCCTCTCGCAGCAGCAGGTGAACGACTATGTGCTGCGCGTTGCGCAACCCAAGGTCCAGGGCGTCGCGGGGGTGGGGCAGGCGCAGATCGTGCCGGCCGGCACCGGCGCGGACGGCAACAGCTTCGTCATGCGTGTCTGGCTCGATCCGGATCGGCTCGCGGCGCTGCATCTCACGCCGGCCGACGTCCAGCAGGCCCTGGTCGGCGAACAATTTCATCAGCGCGGTGGGACAAACCCAGTCCAGCAATGTCACGCGCACCATCACCGCCAAAACCTCGCTCGAGGACGCGCAGCAATTCCGCGGCCTGGTAGTCAAGCGCAGCGCCAATAGCCTGATCCGCCTCGGCGACGTGGCTAAAGTGGAGCTCGGTGCGCAGAACTACCTGCAGGCGGTGTACTACAACGGCACGCCTGCGGTGTTCATCGGCGTGTACCCGACCCCGGGGGCCAACGCGCTTACTGTAGGCGAGGGCGTGCACCGTGCGTTCGCCCAGCTCAGCGCGGCACTGCCGCCGGGCATCGGGGTCGTCGTGCCCTACGACGCAACCGAATACATCCAGCGCTCGATCGACGAGGTGATGGTCACCATCGGCATCACCCTGGCAGTCGTGGTGGTGGTGATCTTCCTGTTCCTCGGATCGCTGCGCTCGCTGCTGATCCCGGCGGTGGCGATCCCGCTGTCGATCGTCGGCGCCGGCATGTTCATGATCGCCGCCGGCTACAGCATCAACCTGCTCACGCTGCTCGCCGTGGTGCTTGCGATCGGGCTGGTGGTGGACGACGCGATCATCGTGGTCGAGAACGTGTACCGCCACATCGAGCAAGGGCAAACGCCGCTCGAGGCGGCGCGCATTGGCGCGCGCGAGCTCGCCTCGCCGATCATCGTCATGGCCACCACGCTCGCGGCGGTGTTCGCGCCCATCGGCCTCACCGGTGGCCTCACCGGCAGCCTGTTCTCCGAGTTCGCCTTCACCCTGGTGTTCACGGTGGCGATTTCCGCGGTGGTGGCGCTCACGCTCTCGCCGATGTTGTCGTCGCGCGTGCTGCGTCACACGCCGCCTCGCGGCCTGGCGCACGCGCTCGAAGCGGGACTACGCGCGGCTGCGCGACCTCTATGACCGCTCACTCGCCGCGGTGCTGCGGCTTCGCGCCGTGGTGCTGGTGGTCGCGGCGGGGGTATTCGTCACCATTCCGGTAATGTTCCTCGGCACGCCGAGCGAACTCGCGCCCACCGAAGACCAAGGCCTCATCCTGGTAGCGGTCACCGGGCCGGCGACCGCGACGCTGCACTACCTGGACGGCTACTCCACCCAGATCCGGCGCATCATGGACAGCTTTCCGGAGAGCAAGCAGGTATTCGAGATCAACGGCCTGTCGCTCGGCAACAGTGGCGGCTACAACGGCATGATCGCCGGCACGAAGCTGGTCGACTGGAGCAAGCGCTCGAGGACCCAGATGCAGCTTGTCGCGCCCCTGCAGGCCAAGCTCGCTGGGCTCGCCGGCGTGCAGGCGGCAGCCTTCCAGAAACCATCGCTGCCGGGATCCCCCACCGGCTTTCCGGTACAGTTCGTGCTCACTTCGAGCAGCGGCTACGGCAGCATCGAGCAGATGGCCGACGCGTTCATCGCCAAGGCGATGCAAAGCGGCGACTTCGCGTTCCTCACCAAGGACCTGCAGTACGACAATCCCGAGGTGCTGGTGAAGATCAACCGCAGCCTGGCAGGGGATCTCGGCATCACCATGGCCGACCTCGGCGGCGATCTCGCCCCCTTGCTGAGCGGCAACTACGTCAACCGCTTCAACCTGAGCGGCCGCAGCTACGAGGTGATTCCTCAGGTGCCCGATCGCTTCCGCGCCGATCCCTCACGGCTGCGCGAGTACTACGTGCGCGACGCGGCCGGCGGCTTGATCCCGCTTTCGACCCTGACCTCGGTCGAGACGCACGTCACGCCCGAGTTCCTGCCGCAGATGCAGCAGCTCAATTCGGCCACCATCGAGGGCGTGACGGGCCCAGGCGTGACGCTCGGCCGGGCGCTCGACGATCTCGAGGCGCAGGCCCGCAAGGACCTGCCGGCCAACTTCGGGACCGACTACGCCAGCCAGTCGCGCCAGTACGTCCAGCAGGGCAATACGTTCCTCTGACCTTCGCGCTCTCGATCGTGCTCGTGTACCTGCTGCTCGCGGCGCAGTTCGAGAGCTTCCGCGATCCGCTGATCGTGATGGTCACCGTGCCCCTGGCGGTCTCCGGCGCGCTGGTGTTCCTGTACCTCGGCGCGGCGACGCTCAACATCTACACCGAGGTGGGGCTGGTCACGCTTATCGGCCTGATCACCAAGCAGGGCATCCTGATCGTGCAGTTCGCCAACGTGATCCAGGAGACGGAGGGGCTGGACCGCGCTGCCGCGGTGCGAAAAGCGTCGAGCATCCGGCTGCGGCCGATCTTGATGACCACCGGCGCGATGGTGTTCGGCGCGGTGCCTCTCATTCTCGCCTCGGGGCCCGGCTCGGTGAGCCGCTTCGACATGGGGCTGGTGATCGCTTCGGGACTGGCGATCGGCGCCCTGTTCTCCCTCTATGTGGTGCCGGCGATCTATACCTACCTGGCAGCGGACAAGTCCGCGGCGGGCGATCGGTCGGCGGCGGCGTAGATGGAACTGCTAGCTCTTCCACGTCGAAGCTCCCGCAGTCAATGCTCTGGCGTCATTGCTGCTGCCGCTCGTCGGCATCCCGGCACAGTACGTCGCCGGTCCCACCAACCGCGGCGCGAAATTTCAGGTTCAGACTCGAGAATTTCTCAAGGTTCTTCCGGAGTATGGCGATGCACGGGATGCGTGCCGGGCGCGGCTGCCTGTCGATCGCGCCACACGCCCATTGCGTCGCGCGCTCCGGGCGCCTAAGATGGTCGGCGCAAGGAGGGGCACGCGATGAAAACCCTGATGCTGCTTTCCGTACTTGCCGTGGCAATTGTCGGATCAGGCTGCGCACCGGTCGCCATGACCCGCGCTGACGCCACTGGGAGTGCGAGCTGCGATGTCCAGCGCATGGCTCAGGTCGAGAGCGCGGCAGAGCGCTTTAACACGCAGGTCTACTGGTTGAGCTGCCCGCTCGTCAAGCCGCACGCGGCAGGCTGAGCGGTAGCGCCCCGTCTCCCGGGGCTCCGCACGCGGGCGCCAGGCGCCTGCGTGCAGGTAGAATGCGTCCCATCGCATCCAGGAGCCCCCCCATGGTCTTGCGCATTGCCCGCACTTGCCTTGCTCTCGCCTTTGGCATCGGCGTCACCGCCGCGGCGATGGCACCTCAAGCCGCTGCTCAGCAGACCGCTGCACCCGCGATCGACACGGCGGTCCCGAAACCCGTCCTGCTCGCACCCCGACGAGTTTCCCGGCACACTGGCGAGTGAAAGCCGGATCAAGCAATGGCAGAAGAACTTCGTCGCCTATATCGACTGCCTGAAGAAGTTCTACAACGACCAGCAGGCGCTGGCGAAGCCCCACGTCGATGCCGCCAACGCCGCAGTCGTCGAATACAACAATAGCGTCAAGGAGTACAACGAGACGGTGCAGAAGGCCAAGGACGAACTAGGACGCAACTAGATTCGCGCCGCATCCGCCCAGACGCGTCCCCGGCGCAGATCGCAGCCGTCCTTCTCGAAGGCTTCGACCGGCATTACGCCCTGTTTCGCGACTGCGCGCGCGCGGCAAAGCATTATTTCGAAACGGCCAACTGGCTCGCCATTGGCCACGTCGGACGTGATCGCATCGATTTCTACGACCGGCGCGTCGCCGAGACCGTCGAGCGCATCGAGCGCGACTTTCGTATCCGTCGCGCCGACCAGCGTGCCGACGATGCGTTCTGGGCACAGGTCAAGAGCCAATTCATCGGCCTCATCGTCGAGCACCGGCAGCCCGAGTGCGCCGAGACCTTTTTCAATACTGTCTCGTGCAAGCTCCTCAACCGGACCTATTTCCACAATCGCTGCCTGTTTGTGCGCCCGGCCGCGTCGACCGAGTACCTGGATGCCGACGTGCCGTCGTACCGCAGCTACTATCCGCGGCGGCAGGGGCTGCGCAACGCGCTGATCGACCTGGTGCTGGACCTGGGGCTGTCGACACCTTTCGCCGATTTCCGGCTCGACCTGATCCGCGCGCTCGCCGCAATGCGCCGCCGCCTTCCCCGGCCATTCACGATCGACGCCAACTTCCAGATTCAGGTGCTCGCGAACCTGCTGTTCCGCAATCAGACCGCCTATGCGGTCGGACGAGTGGTCAACGGCGCGTACGTGCATCCGTTCGTCGTGGCGATCAAGCACGCCCCGGATGCGCACCTGTATGTCGACGCGGTGCTCACCGATCCGAGCGAGCTCGCGTTGCTGTTTTCGGCGAACCGCGCGTATTTCCTGGTCGACATGGAGGTTCCTTCGGCTTATGTGGCATTCCTGCGCGCGATGCTTCCGGACAAGACCGCGGCCGAGTTGTATACGATGATCGGACTGCAAAAGCACGGCAAGACGCTCTTCTACCGCGATTTCCTGCATCACCTGAAGCACTCGAGCGACCGCCTGATTGCGGCGCCCGGCATCCGCGGCCTCGTGATGGCGGTGTTCACCCTGCCGTCCTACCCGTACGTCTTCAAGTTGATCCGCGACCACATCGCGGCGTCGAAAGATACCGACCGTGGCCGGGTCAAGCAGAAATACGCGCTGGTCAAGCACCACGATCGTGTCGGGCGCATGACCGACATCCTCGAATATTCGGACGTTGCCCTCCCGCGCGAGCGCTTCACTCCCGAGCTACTCGCCGAGATCGAGGACGCCGCGCCATCGCAGATCGAGCATGACGGCGATCATGTCTTCATCCGCCATGTCTACATCGAGCGCCGCCTGACACCGCTCAACCTGTTCGTCGCTTCCGCCACCGACGACGGCGAGCGGATGCGCACCATCCGCGACTATGGCGAAGCGATCAAGGAGCTCGCCGCAGCCAATATCTTCGCCGGCGATCTGCTGTTCAAGAATTTCGGCCTGACCCGCTATGGGCGCATCGTCTTCTACGACTACGACGAGATCGAGTACCTGACCGACTGCAAGTTCAGGCGCATTCCGGCGCCACCGCCCGGCCATGACGAAATGTCCGGCGAGGTTTGGTACCCGGTGGGTCCGCGCGACGTCTTTCCCGAGGAGTTCGCGACGTTCATCCTGACCGATCCGCGGGTGCGCGAGGCGTTCAAGGCTTTCCACGCCGACCTCCTCGAACCCGGCTGGTGGCAGCGCATGCAGCAGTCGATACGCGAAGGGCGCCAGTCCGAGGTGCTGTCCTATCCGGAAAGCGTTCGGTTCCGGCCGCCCGTCGCGCGCGCTCACGTCGGTGCCCGCCAGTAGCGCCACACTGCGCGTCGGAAGTCGCAACCCGCCTCCGCGGTCAGTGCCGCAGGAAGCGCGTGAGCGCAGTGTTATCCTCGATCTACCGTCCCGATTCCCGGAGTTCGCGATGTCCCTGCGACCGATCCGCATTTGCTTCGCTCTCACCGTACTCGCGCTCGCCGCCTGCCAGACCGGACCCACCGCGAAGGAGATTGAGGAGGCGAAACATACGATCGACTGCAAACATGCCGAAGAGCACTACCTCATCCGCTTTGACGAAGGCGAGGCACGCATCGTGATGCCGGACAAATCACCCGTGATCCTGTATCAGGTACCCTCGGGTTCCGGATTCCGCTACATGAACGGATCGATGGAGCTGCGGGGCAAGGGAATCGAAGTGGAACTCACCCGCAACCAGTCGCCGATTTCGCTCACCTGCAAGCCGTTCGAGATTCCCAGGAAGGCAAGTAGCCCGATCCGCCAAATCCGGGAGCCCGCAATCGGAGCTCCGTTGGTAGACCGGCTTCAATGCCGCTGTGCGCCTCGCTGCGGATCGACGTCCAGGTATTCCCAGATCTCCGAGCGAATCGGATGTGGGACGAGATTGCGAATCCACGGCTGATGCAGCGGGTCGGCGATCAGGTGGAAGGTGAGGCGCCAGGGCGCGTAGGCGATCGCCAGCTCGGTCATCCGGTCAAAGAGCCGCATGCGTTCGGGCGATTCGGGAAGCGCGCGCGCCTGCTCGAACAGGCGGTTGAATTCGGGCAGGTTGAAGCGCGCATTGTTCTCCTGCGCCGCATTCGGGCCGTAGAGAAGCTGCATGAAATTCTCCGCATCGGGATAATCGGCATTCCAACCGTCGCTGCGCATCTGGATCGTTCCGAGTCGCGCCATCTTGCGCAGTTCGGGGACGCGGTCCTGCCTGAAGGTGATGCGAATGCCAATGGCATCCATGTCGCGCTTCCACAGCTCGTCACCCTGCCGCGCTCCCGAAGTCGGCGTTGACCACAAGACCAGGGTCAGCGGCTTGCCGTCAGGCATCTCGCGGTAACCGTCGCCGTCGCGGTCCTTGTAGCCGAAGCGATCGAGCAGCGCGCGCGCTGCGACGGGATCGTAGAGCTGCGCCTGCGTCTTCAACGCGGGGTCGTATCCGACGATATCGGGCGGAATCGGCCCGTTGGCCGGAATCGCGCGCCCCTTGAGCAGCACGCGAATGAGCTCCCCGGCGTCGTAGCCCATTGCAATCGCGCGCCTCAGCGCGATCTTTTCCCTGGTGTAGCCGCCGACGACTGGATCCTGCATATTGAAGTAGGTCCAGTAGGTGTTCGGGCGGATCAGCACGTCGTGGACAATGCCGCGCGCCGCGAGCGCGGGTTTGAGCTTGCCGTCGTCCAGCGCCTGTTCGACAAAGTCGGCGGGGATGTCGTCGAGCACGTCGACCTCACCGTTCAGAAACGCCAGCCAGCGCGCCTGCCCTTCCTCGATGATGTTGATCTCGATGCGCCCGGGAATCGGGAGGCGCTTTCCGGCAAGCGCCGCGGCAACCGGCTCCGACGCCGCCGGGATCGGCCCCCCCGGCGTGTAGGTGGTCGCGCGGAATTCGGGATTGGCGTCCAGCACGATTCGCGTGCTGCGGCGGTATTCGCCAAGTAGGTACGGACCGGTGCCGACCGGATGCGCACCGATGTCGCGGCCGTAGGCGTCGACGACTTCATGTGCCTGCGCCGCGACGTTGGGCACCGCGAGCGCGTAGGCAAAGCGCAGATCCGGGCGCGTGAGGTGGATGCGCAGCGTATGGCGATCGACGACCTCGAGTCCGGGAAGCCCAGCGTCGTAATCGAAATGGCCGGTTCGCAAGGCCTTCGCGCGCGCTTCGTCGCTGCCGGCGATCTTGCCTTCGAACAGCCACAGCCACGGCGACTTGACCTCGGGGTCGAGGATGCGCTCGATGCCGTAGGCGAAATCCGCGGCGGTCAGCTCGCGCCGCGTGCCCTTGAAAGCCGGATCAGGTGTGAAAAACACGCCCGGGATGACCTTGCAGATCCAGGTTCGGCCGCCGTCCTCGATGGTTGGCATTGCCTCGAGCGCACGCGGGACGAGCTTCACCGGGCGGGCGAGGTAGTCGTAGTCGAGCATCGTGTCGAAGACGTTATCGATGATCGCGTCTGACGCCGCGTCGGAGGCGAATGCGGGATCGAAGCTCGTCTCGGCGATCGAAAATGCGACGTGCAGCACTTTAGCCGGGTCGGTCGCGAAGGCGCAGTGCCCAACCGCCGCACCGACCAGTAGCGCGAGCGCGCACAATGCGTGACGAAATCCGGCGCGCACCCCGCAGTGCGGCGACGAGCGGGTGGCACTGCGCGCGAATCCGGGTAGCATCGATGGGCAGGATCGACGACGAAGGCGCGCATCCTAGCATTCGATGGCGCGCCGGACGCCGCCCCTGCCGCCGATCGCGCTGCGGACGGGAGAACGGTGATGGAAATGAAGCGGATGACCGGCGGCAGCCTGCGCGCCGCCGGCTACGACTCCCGCGAGCGCAAGCTGGTGGTCGAGTTGACGTCGGGCACGCTCGAATACAGCGGCGTGCCCGGCGAAGTCTGGCGGCGCTTCAGTACCGCGTCCTCGCCCTGGAGCTACTACCGTGACAACATCGACGAGGAATACGTGGCGCGACGCATCCGCTGACCGAAATTACTGGATCGTCAGCCGTCGAGCCGCCGCAACTGCCTTCTTGGCGAGCGTCAACTCGAGCACGCCCTGGTCGAACTTTGCGGAGCTCGCCGCCTCGTCGAGCTCGACCGGAAGCACGAAGCTGCGGTAGTAGCGTCCAGCGTAGCGCTCGCTGCGCAGCACCCGCGAACCCTCGACCGGCTCGCTCGCGCGCTTCACGTCCGCGGAGATCGTCACCTGGTCGCCCTCGATCGCGACCTGTACGTCTTCCTTGGCCACGCCTGGGATGTCGGCGTGAATCAGGTAGGCGTTGTCGCTTTCGGTGACGTCGATGCGAATACTGCGTGGCGTGTCGCGATCAGCCGCGACCGGACGAAGCAGGCTTCGAAGCAGGCCGTCGACGGCGGTATCCGCGAACGGATCGTAGATCTGCAATGTAGTCATGGTCGTTTCCTGTGCGTGATGGATGAATGACGCCGTCCGGCCCGCGCGCTGCGAGCTTCGGAAAACTCCCGCCACGGAACTCGCGCGCCATTCGGCTCAGTATCCAATCTCGGGGCCCGCGCAGCGAATTCAAGTGGTTCACGGCGCATTTCCGGGGAACGATCGACCTGCCGAGGCGGCCACGCTCGCGGCGGCCGATGCGCAGCCGAGAGAACTGGCCGATAATGGCCGCCCATGAAGCGGCCCGCCGAACCGGACGGCCTCTCCGCCGCGCAACGCGAGGAATTCGACCGCCGCCTGCGCGAGCGGCAGCGCGCGTTGCGAGCCGACGTCGCAACCAAGCTCAAGACCCAGGACGATCCGCGTCTGGTCGGCTTGCGCAATCAGATGGAAGACACCGACGACTGGGCCGCCGCCGATGCGACCGCCGCGCGGGACATTGCGCTGGTCGCCCGCGACCTGGCCGAGCTCTCCCGGGTCGAGCAGGCGCTCGCGCGGCTGGCCGACGGAAGCTACGGCGAATGTGTCGATTGCGGCAACACCATCCCGGCTGCGCGCCTCTACGCTTATCCGACCGCAACGCGCTGCGTCGCCTGCCAGTCGCGGCGCGAGGCCGAAGCCCGGCGCGGAGGAGCCTCGGGCTGAGCGCGCTGGCCCCGCGCACAGTTGCGATTCGGACTAGGCGCGTCGTGAGCTTCTTCCCGGCGCAGTGGCGGGACCCGCGTGCCTGGCAAGCCACGCGAAGAACTCCCGGTACCACAGCCGTGAGTTCTGCGGCTTCAGGATCCAGTGATTCTCGTCGGGAAAATAAACGAGGCGCGCAGCCACGTCCTTTGCCTTGAGCAGTTGTAGTACTGGAGAGCCTGCGTCGCCGGAACGCGGTAGTCGAGTTCGCCGTGGATCACCAACGTCGGCGTCTTCGCGTTCTTCACATAGTGATGCGGCGACTGGCGCATCACGCGGGTCTCGTCGTCCCAATGGAATGCGCCCAATTCCTCGCGCGAAGAAGCGATAGGCGTCGGTTGCCATCATGCTGACCCAGTCGTAGCAGCCGGCGTGGCAGACGTAGGCGCGGTAGCGATCGGTGTGGCCGTTCATCTAGGCGACCATGAATCCGCCGTAGCTCCCTCCCGTTGCAGTGAGCCGGGTGCGGTCGATGTAGCGCTGGCGCAGCAGGAAATCGGTCCCCGCCTCGATGTCCGCGAATTCCTTCTCGCCCTAGCGTCCGAGGATCGTCTCCATGAACTCCTGGCCGAACCGGAGGAGCCGTGATAGTTGACCGTGGCGACGACGTAGCCCTGCCCGGCGAACACCTGGGTGTTCCAGCGGAAGTGCCAGCCATCGATGATGCGACGCGAGCGGGCCGCCGTGGATCGAGTGCATCAACGGCCACTTTGCGGCGGGTCGAAATTCGGCGGGTAGACGACGAGCATCTGGATCGGATCGCCGTGCCAGCCCTTGATCGTCAATTCGCGCACCTCGCCGAGCGCGTGGCGCGTGAGCTGCGCACGATTCAGCGACTCGATCTGCCGCTCGGCGCTGCCGTCGCGGCGGGCGGCGAAAAGTGCCGGCGGCTGCTTGGCGCAGTGGCGCGTGTAAACGAGGACGCTGCCGTCCGCCGACCTCGCGAAGCCCGAACCACCCCCCCGCAACAACCTGCGTGGGCAGCTCGTCGACAGCGGATGGCGCCACAGGCCAACGCGTCCGCGGTCTTCGACCAGGGACAAGAGCGCGCGCGAATCAGTTGACCATTGCAGGTGCGTGGTGGCGCGGTCGAATGCCGGCGCTAGCGCGCGACCTTGCCGCTCCTGCGCTCCAGAATGCGCAGGTGCCCCTGGTCATTGACGGCCCGCGCCGTATCGTAGGCGGGTAGGCGACGTAGCGTCCGTCCGGCGAATAACAGGGATGCTCGTCGGACATCCCGCTGCCGGCGGTGAGGTTCCTGCCCGCCTACTGCGGATGCCGACCACGACGATGTCGGTCCGGTTCATCGTGCCCGGCTCGGGCGCCGGATCGATCGTCAGCGCGACTCGCGGCCGTCGGGGGAGATGTCGTAGTGCTCCGGTGCCGGATCCCAGGGCGGCAGCGCAAGCCCGGTTCCTGCAAGGAGGTCGCGGCAACGCCCGGTCGCGACGTCGCAGACGAATACGTGCGGCTCGCGACCGTCGACGAGCCAATGGTCCCAGTAGCGGTACTCCCCGCGCTCGACGACATGTGCCTGCACCTTGTCGTCCTTGCGCGCCTTGAGGCGCTTCGCTTGCGCGGCATCGGTCTTGAGATCGCGCCACACCCACGACACGAAAGCGACGCGCTTGCCATCCGGGAACCACTTGATTGCGGAGGCCCCGGTGGCGATCCGGGTCAGTCGCGTCGCTTCGCCGCCATCGGGGGCGATGACATAGATCTGCGGCTCGGCATCGTCCTTGCGCTTGGCAGTGAACGCGATGCGCGAGCCGTCGGGCGACCAGCGCGGATCGCTGTCCTTGTCGCCTGCCGTGAGCCGGCGGCCCTTTGCCGCCGTGCGCGGCATGCCAGTCGGCTGGCGCGTCGGGAACAGCCACAGTTCAGTCGAGCCGTCGTTGCGGTCCATGTCGTACGCTGTCACCGCAGCGCAGGCGAGGCCGCCGTCAGGCGCGATGGTCGGGTTGCCGATGCGCTTGATCGCCCACAGCGCGTCGGCATCGAACGGGGGCTTGGTGCGAGCCTGACGAACCCGGCGCCTGGGCATGGGCAAATCCTCTCGGGGTAGAATGGAAGGCGCGATTCTATCCCGGGCACCTCGACGCGCTCGCGTCGCACATTCGCCGAATGACGACTGCGATGAACTACCGACGGCTCGGGCGCTCGGGCCTCAAGGTGAGCGAGCTTTCGTTCGGTTCCTGGGTCACTTACGGCAACCAGCTCGACGAAGACCTCGCGCGGGAATGCATGGCGGCCGCGCATGACGCCGGCGTCAATTTCTTCGACAACGCCGAGGTCTACGCCAAGGGCGCATCCGAGACGATCATGGGCGAGGCGCTGCAGAAGCTCGGGCTGGCGCGCGCGAGTCCTATGTGGTCTCGACCAAGTTCTTCTGGGGGTTCGCACGACGGCCCGAACGAGAAGAACACGCTGAACCGCAAGTACCTGATGCAGGCGATCGACGGATCGCTCTCAGCGGCTGCGGCTCGACTACGTCGATCTCGTGTTCTGCCATCGCGCCGATCCGGAAACGCCGATCGAGGAAACGGTGCGCGCGATGCATGACATCATCGCACGGGCAAGGCGCTGTACTGGGGAACCTCGGAATGGGGCGCGGGAGAGATCTGCCGCGGCCTGGGAGATCGCCGAGCGCCACCATCTCCACCAGCCGGTGATGGAGCAGCCGCAGTACAACCTGTTTCACCGCGAGCGCGTCGAGAAGGAATATGCGCGACTCGTCGCCGACTATCGGGCTCGGCATGACGACCTGGAGCCCGCTCGCGTCGGGGCTGCTCACCGGGCAAGTACGACGACGGCGTCCCGCCGGCTCGCGCGGCGACGCTCAAGGGCTTCGAGTGGCTGGCCGAGCGCATCACTCGATCCCGCGCGAAGATCGCGGCAAGTCAAAGCGCTCGCGCCGATCGCCGGGGAGCTGGGTTGCACGCTGGCGCAGCTCGCGCTCGCGTGGTGCCTGAAGAACCCTGCCGTATCGACCGTGATCACCGGCGCCAGCCGTCCGTCGCAGGTCGCGAGAACATGAAGGCGCTCGATGTCGTGGCGAAGCTCGACGGCGAGATGATGAAGCGCATCGACGCGATCGTCGCTCCCTGATGCGCTGCCACCTCGCATCGTCCTGAACGCAGCGTCGGCGCCCCGCCCGCATGAATCCTCTTGAATCCTGGTCCGAGGAGCAGCGCTCCGCGTTCCTGTATCGCGCCTGCGCGGACGCCGAATCCGGGACCGTTCGCGCCGAGCTGTTCCGCCGGCTGGCCGGCGAAGCCGAGGCCCAGGCCGCGATCTGGCGCGCCCAGTTGACCGCGCGGGGTCATCCCGCTCCCGGACCGTTCATCCCCGACACCCGCACGCGCGTCGTTGCAAGGCTCGTCCAGTGGCTGGGACCCAGGCGCCTGCGCAACGTGCTCGCGGCAATGAAGGTCCGCGGCATGACGATCTACGGCGGCGCCATGGCGGTCGACGCGGGCCACGCAGCGCCGCCGGCGGGTTCGCTGTTCGAGCATCGCCACCGCGGACTCGGGGGTGGGGGCAACCTGCGCGCCGCGGTGTTCGGGGTCAATGACGGGCTGGTGTCGAACGCCAGCCTGATTCTCGGCGTCGCGGGCGCCGGCGCGGACGTCAAGGTTGTCCTGCTGACCGGCATCGCCGGCATGGCCGCAGGCGCGTTCGCGATGGCCGCCGGCGAATATGTGTCGGTTCGCTCGCAACGTGAGCTCTACGAGTACCAGATCGGCCTCGAGCGCGACGAGCTCAAGACCTATCCGGAAGCGGAGGCGCAGGAACTCGCCCTGATCTACGCCGCCAAGGGCCTGCCGCCCAAGCAGGCTGACCGTATCGCCAAGCGGCTGGTCGCCGATCCCGAGCAGGCGTTGGACACGCTCGCGCGCGAGGAGCTGGGGCTCAATCCCGGCGAGCTCGGCTCACCGATGGGCGCGGCGGCAAGCTCGTTCGCATCGTTCGCGGCAGGCGCGCTCGCCCCGCTCGCGCCGTTCCTGATCGGGGCCGACGCGCATGCGCTGTGGTGGACGGTCGGCGTCACTTCCGCGGGTCTTTTCGGGGTCGGCTCGGCGCTTTCGCTGTTCACCGGACGCAACGCGCTGTACTCCGGGCTGCGGATGCTGCTGATCGGCAGCCTCGCCGGGGCGGTGACGTTCGCGATCGGACGCGCGATCGGCGTCGCGGGAATGTGATTCGCGTGCCGGTTCCACGCCGGTTCCGCGAAGGCGGCAGCGGGGCCGCGCACGCCCCCGTCGCCTCCCCCGCGGAACCGGTTCGACGCATCGTCGCAGGATCGGCGCCAAGCGGGCGGCGCGACCAGCGAGCCCGGTCATCACGAACGATTACCGGCGTCGCCGAGCGCGGTCGCGCTGAAACCCGCGCCGACGCGGATGCGCCGCCGAAGTAGCGCGCAGCGCGCGATTCGGTGACGAGTCAAAAACAAGGCCGCAGTGGGCAGCGCGCCCATGCGGCCTTGTAGTTGCGATCGGGCGGACAGGAGCTCGCCCGACCGTTTTCCGCAGATCTTCAGCGATTACTCAGCCTTCATGCACTCGCTCCTGACCTTATCGGCGTCTTCCTTCTTCATCCCCTTGGTCTTGGCATTGCACTCGGCGAGCTTGCTCTTGCCTTTCATCTTGTCCGCATGCATCGGCTTGGCCTTCAGGCATTCATTGACGAAGCTTTGGCGGTCCTTGCCTTCAAGCTTCTTGGCGCCGGCCTCCGCCTGGCAGGTCGCCATCTTTGATTGCTGTTTGTTCTCGGCAGCAGACGCCGGCAAGGCAAAGGCAACGCCAAGTGCGGCGGCGACAGCGAGGGTAAGGTACTTGCTCATCGAAACTCCCTGAATGTTGGGTACCGCGTCACTAGGTGAAGTGGCAGAGACGGTGCCTTGGGGCGGCGCCCGCCGTAGACGGTGAATCCAGTCTACGGCAACCTGAACGGGCGGGGCAACGAATTCGCTGACACGGCAAACGTCCGTGTTGCGCGGGAACCCTCTTGCGGTGCAACATGGTATGGACTGTGTGAGGCGCAACGCGCAAGCGTTGATCGCCAACTATTACAACTCATTGAAAAGTCGAGTAAAATAGATCACCATGATCCTGGTCCTCGAGCCCAATACCCACCCGGAAAGCATCAATTACCGGATGCTCACGCTGCAGCTCGAGCGCCTGTCCAACGTCTCGTATCGGGCCCATCGCGAGGTGGGCAGCGAAGTGACGCTGACCGAGATCTACCTGATCGGCAATACCGCCGCGCTCTCGGTCGAACAGATGCAGGTGTTGCCCTGCGTGGCGAAGGTGGTGCGAGTGTCTGAGCCGTATCGCGTGCTGGGACGTCATCAGCAGGGAGACGATCGACCGTCGTCGTTCGATTACAACGGCGTGCATTTCGGGCAGGACGGGCTCAACGTGCTCGCCGGGCTTTGCGCAGTCGATTCGCCGACCTCGGTCGAGGCGATGCTGAAAGCGCTGCGCGACGCGGGCCAGGTCTGCACGCGCATGGGGGCGTACAAGCCGCGGACGTCGCCCTACGCGTTCCAGGGCTACGGCGCCAAATGCCTGCCGTACGTGTTCGAGCTTGCGGGGAAATACGGCATCCGCGTCATTGCCATGGAAGTCACGCACGAATCGCACGTCGACGAGATCCGTCACGCGCTGGCGATGACGGGCAATCCTACCGGCGTGATGCTGCAGATCGGCACTCGCAACACGCAGAATTTCGAGCTTCTGAAGCAGGTCGGCAAACAGCAGGAATTCCCGGTGCTGATCAAGCGCGGCTTCGGCATCACGCTCGACGAATCGCTCAACGCTGCCGAGTACCTCGCCACGGAAGGGAACCGCAAGATCGTTTTCTGCCTGCGCGGGATGAAGACCAACATGGGTGACCCGCACCGCAATTTCGTCGATTTCGCGCACGTGCCTGCGGTGAAGCGCCTGACGCGCATGCCGGTCGGCATTGATCCATCGCACTCGGTCGGCACGCGCGCCCGGGCGCCCGATGGGATCCTCGACATCTTCCACGTCGTGGCGCAGGGGGTAATTGCCGGCGCCAATCTGGTGCTGGTGGATTTCCATCCGGATCCCGCGCAGGCGCTGGTCGATGGACCGCAGGCGCTGCTGCTCTCCGAGCTCGCGCATTTCCTCGACGACGTGGCGCTCGCGCGCGAGACCTGGGAGAAGCGCGCCGCGCTCGCGCAGCGGCATGCGGCCGCGCCCTGAGCAGCGGGAAGTGTCGGCACCGCCCTGCGACGTGCCGGTGCCGCCCTGTCCGGTTGCCTATCGATCGCCACGCTGGCTGGTGGGCGGCCACGCCCAGACGATGTGGCCGTACCGGCTGCGCCGTCCCGAGATCGTGCTGCGCCGCGAACGCGTCGAGACCCCTGATGCCGATTTCTGGGACTTCGACTGGCTCGATGCGAACCCGGATCGCCGGGCGCCGCTCGTAGTTCTGTTTCACGGACTTGAAGGCGGATCGTCGTCGCATTATGCCGGTGCGTTGCTGAGCGCCGTCGCCCGCATCGGCTGGCGCGGCGTGATCCCGCACTTTCGCGGATGCAGTGGCGAGCCCAATCGGCTGCCGCGGGCCTACCACTCCGGCGATCATGGCGAGATCGGCGCCATGCTCGGCGCAGTCCGCGCGCGCGTCGATCCGGCGACCGAAGTGCATGCGGTCGGAGTATCACTCGGCGGCAGCGCGCTGCTGAACTGGCTTGGGCGCGCCGGACCTGGCGCCGAGAATTCGCTGGCTGCGGCTGCCGTGGTGTCGACGCCGCTCGACCTGATGGCCGCGGGAATCGCCATCGGCAAGGGGGTGAATCGGGTCTACACGCGGCACTTCCTGATGACGCTGAAGCCCAAGTCGCTCGCCATCGCCGCGCGCTTTCCAGGGTTGCTCGACGCGGCGCGCATTCGCAGAGTGCGCACGATGTGGGAGTTCGACGACGCGGTGACCGCGCCGCTGCACGGCTTCGCCGGCACGCGCGATTACTGGACGCGCGCCTCGTCGAAGCCGTGGCTGCGCCTGGTCGCATTGCCGACGCTCGTCATCAACGCACTCAACGACCCGTTCATTCCATCGCGCTCGCTGCCGGGACCGGGCGAAGTCAGCACGTCGATCATGCTCGAGCAGCCACGCCACGGCGGCCACGCAGGATTCGCCTGCGGTCCGTTCCCGGGCAACGTCGGCTGGCTGCCCGGGCGGTTGCTACACTTCTTCGTTCATGGCAACTGAAACCCCTGCGATCAGCCCGGAAATCTTCAAGGCCTACGACATCCGCGGCGTCGTCGGCAAGTCGCTGACGCCCGAGGCGGTCGAGCACATCGGCCGTGCGCTCGGGAGCCTCGCGCGTGACCGCGGGTGCAGTGCAATTGTGGTCGGGCGCGACGGTCGCCTTTCAGGCCCCGCGCTGGCCGCGGCGCTCACCTGCGGCATCCGCGCGTCAGGGGTCGACGTCGTTGACATCGGGATGGTGGCAACCCCGATGGCCTATTTCGCCGCACATCACCTCGACACTGGCTGCGCGGTGATGGTCACCGGCAGCCACAATCCACCGGAATACAACGGCCTCAAGATGGTGATCGACGGGACGACGCTCTCCGGAACGGCGATCCAGGACCTGCGAGCGCGCATCGAGCGTGGAAATCTCGCCTCGGGTATGGGCAGCGAACGCACCGCCGACATCGCCGCGGCGTACCTCGAGCGCATCACGGGTGACGTGCACCTCGTGCGCCCGCTGCGCATCGCGGTAGATTGCGGGAACGGCGTCGCCGGCGCGTTCGCCCCGGCGCTGTATCGTCGGCTCGGCTGCGAGGTCGTCGAACTGTTCTGCGACGTCGACGGCCATTTCCCGAACCATCATCCGGACCCGTCGCAGCCGGCAAATCTCGAAGACTTGAAGCGCCGGCTCGCGCAGGGCGATTGCGAGCTCGGACTCGCGTTCGACGGCGACGGCGATCGCCTGGGCGTCGTGACGCCCGCGGGCCATGTGGTCTACCCGGACCGGCAACTGATGCTGTTCGCGGCCGACGTCCTCGCGCGCGTGCCCGGCGCGACGATCATCTACGACGTCAAGTCGACCCGCAACCTCAAACCCTGGATCGAGCGCCACGGCGGTGTCCCGCTCCTGTGGAAGACCGGCCACTCGCTGATCAAGGCCAAGATGAAGGAAGTCGGCGCCGCGCTTGCCGGCGAGATGAGCGGGCACACGTTCTTCGGCGAGCGCTGGTACGGCTTCGACGACGGCCTTTACGCGGGAGCGCGGTTGCTCGAGATCCTCGCGCGGAGCGCGAATGCAGCGGCAGTGCTCGATGCCTTGCCCGACGCAGTGTCAACGCCCGAGCTTAACCTCGCCTGCGCCGAAGGCGAGCAGCATGCGCTGATCGCCAAGCTCCAGGCCGAGGCCCGCTTCCCCGGCGCAAGCGGCATCATCCGGATCGACGGCCTGCGCGTCGAGTATCGGGACGGCTTCGGACTGGCGCGCGCGTCCAACACGACACCGATGATCGTGTTGCGCTTCGAGGCCGACGACTCGCCGGCGCTCAAGCGCATCCAGGGCGATTTTCGGCGGGTGTTGAGCGACGCGAAGCCCGGCGTCGTGCTGCCTTTCTAGCGCCATGCCGACGCTTGCCGACATCGAGGCCGCGCGCGAGCGCATCCGCGGCGGCATCTACGAATCGCCTTGCGTCGAGTCGATACCGCTGTCGAAGCTCACCGGCGCCCACATTCATTGCAAGCTCGATTACCTGCAGCGCACCGGCAGCTTCAAGGAGCGCGGCGCACGCAACGCGCTGCTGCAGCTTTCCCCCGCGCAGCGCCAACGCGGCGTCATCGCTGCATCGGCCGGCAACCATGCGCTGGGTGTCGCGTACCACGGATCGCTGCTGGACATCCCGGTGACCGTGGTGATGCCGAAATTCGCCGCACTGGTCAAGGTGACCAACTGCCGGCATCTCGGTGCAACGGTGGTCCTGCAAGGCGCCGACCTGACCGAGGCCCGGGCCGAGGCCGAGGCGGTCGCCGCGCGTGACGGGCTCACGTTCATCCATCCGTTCGACAACGAGCATGTCATCACCGGACAGGGCACGATCGCGCTCGAAATCCTCGAGCAGGCGCCCCAGGTGCAGGCGATCGTCACTCCGGTCGGCGGTGGAGGACTGCTCGCGGGTATCGGCACCGTTGTCTCGGCGCTTCGTCCCGACGTCCGCGTGATCGGGGTCGAGCCGGAGCGCGCGGCCTGCCTCACAGCAGCGCTCGGCGCGGGCCATCCGGTCGTGGTTGCGCTCTCGCCGACGCTCGCCGACGGTCTTGCGGTAGCGCAGGTCGGCGCGCGGCCCTTCGAGATCCTGAAGCGCGTCGTCGACCAGGTGGTCACCGTCGACGAAGCGGCGATCGCCCTCGCGGTGCTGCGGCTGATCGAGCTCGAGAAGAGCGTCGTCGAGGGCGCAGGTGCTGCACCGCTGGCGGCGTTCCTTGCCGGCAAGCTCAACGCGCTCGCCGGGCAGGACGTCGTCCTAGTGCTGTGCGGCGGCAATATCGACCTGTCGATGCTCGACCGGGTGCTCGAAGTCGGGCTGGTCGCCGACGGGCGCCTGTCGCGCTTCACGGTGTCGATCAGCGACCGGCCCGGCGGGCTCGCGCGCCTGGCCGAGCTCATCGCGTCGACCGGAGCATCAATCAAGGAGATCGCACACGACCGCACGTTCGCCGGCCCCGAGCTCTCGGAGGTGCGCGTCGTGTGCATCGTCGAGACGACCGGCCACGAGCATGTGGCTGAGCTGCATCGCGCGCTGGCTGCGGCAGGCGTCCCCGTCGTGGCCTGAAGCCGAGACCGCGGGCGCAGTAGCCGCCGCAGTCGTCGACCTTCGCCCGTGCCGCGGCGCGTCAGCCGGCAGCGAGCAGATCCGGCGATAGCCGTACACGCCGCTCGAGCGCGCTCACGTGCAGCGGGAACGCTCCGCTGCGCCGGTCGAGGAAAAAATTGCGCAGCGTGCGGGCAATCGTGCGGAAAGCGAGCTCTTCCCAAGGAATCGCCGCCTCGTCGAACAGCGCGACCTCGAGGCTTTCGGGACCCGGCGCAAACCCCGGGTCAACGAGGCGCGCGCGGAACATCATGTACACCTGGTTGATCTGCGGCAGGCTGATCACCGTGTAGAGCGGGCCGAGCTCGATCCGCGCGCCGGCTTCTTCGACGGTCTCGCGAAGGCTCCCGGCGGCGAGCGTTTCACCGTTCTCGAGAAATCCCGCAGGCAGCGTCCACAGTCCGCGCCGCGGCTCAATCGCACGCCGGCACAGCAGGATCCGTGCCTTCCATTGCGGCAGCGAACCTACGACGATCTTGGGATTCTGGTAATGGATCGTTGCGCAGGTACCGCAGATGAAGCGCGGCAGCGCGTCTCCGTCGGGGACGCGATGCTCGATGCGGTCAGAACCGCAATGACTGCAGAACTTCATGCTTGCCTACCCATGCGCGCAACCGATCTCAGCGGGGACGAAGACCGGGGACGCGCATCAGAGCTGTAGCAGGTGCTCGCGGTAGTAGCGAAGCTCCGCGATCGACTCGTAGACATCGGCCAGCGCCTCGTGCTTGCCTTCCTTCGGCACGCCCTTGAGCACTTCGGGTTTCCAGCGCCGCGCCAGCTCCTTCAGCGTCGACACATCCAGATTGCGGTAATGGAACCAGTCCTCGAGCGCCGGCATGTAGCGTGCAAGGAAGCGCCGATCCTGGCAGATCGAATTGCCGCACATCGGCGACGCCTTGGAAGGGACGTGCTCACGCAGAAACGCGAGCGCGGCCTGCTCGACGTCGGCCTCGGCGGCGGTCGCTGCCTTGACCTTGGCGATCAGTCCGGAGCGCCCGTGGGTCCCCTGGTTCCAAGAATCCATCGCATCGAGCGCGGCGGCGTCCTGATGCACGACGTAGACCGGAGCCTCGGCCACCGTCTCGAGCCCGTGATCGGTGATGACCAGCGCCATCTCGAGAATGCGATCGGTATCGGGCTTGAGACCGGTCATTTCGAGGTCGATCCAGATCAGCCGGTTGGGGTCCTGAGGCATGGGCACGGGCGTAGAATTGGCGGGCCAATTTAGCATATGGGGCGCCCCCGGCAGCGCCGGCGCCCCGACTCGCAAACTACGCCCGTGACCGCTACGCTCTTCACCGCAATGTTCATCTTCGCGCTGGCGCTGTCGGTCGCGCTGCGCGTTTGGCTGGCGCGGCGCCAGATCGCCTGGGTGCGCGCACATCGCGACACGACTCCAGCAGCGTTCGCTGCGAGCATCGATGCCGCATCGCACCGCAAGGCGGCCGACTACACGGTGGCGAAGGAACGCTTCGGTCTGGCCGAGACGGCAGCTGAGGTGGTGATCCTCGTTGCGCTGACCCTCGGCGGCGGCCTCGACGCGTTGCTGCGCGCAACCGGGGCGCTGCCGGTCGCGCCGCTGCTGCGTGACGTGGCGCTGCTCGCCGCAGTGGCGCTGGTCAGCGGGATCGTCGGGCTGCCGTTTTCCTGGTGGCGCACATTCCGGCTCGAGGAACGCTACGGATTCAATCGGACGACACTTCGCGCGTGGCTCGCCGATATCGCGAAAGGCGTTGCAATCGGCGCCGTGCTCGGGCTGCCGCTTGCGCTGGCCGTGCTCTGGACAATGCGCAGCGCCGGCTCGGCCTGGTGGCTATGGGTCTGGCTGGTGTGGATGGCGTTCCAGCTGCTGCTGCTCCTGCTATACCCAACCGTCATCGCCCCGCTCTACAATCGCTTCACACCGTTGCCGGCGGGCGCGGCGAGGGAGCGCGTCGAGGCGCTGCTGGCACGCTGCCGCTTCCGCAGCGCCGGTTTATTCGTGATCGATGGCTCGCGGCGCTCGGCGCACGGCAACGCCTATTTCGCCGGCTTCGGACCGGCCAAGCGCGTCGTGTTCTTCGATACGCTGCTCGCGCGCCTCGCCCCGGAGGAAATCGAAGCCGTCCTCGCCCACGAGCTGGGCCATTTCCGCCTCCGCCACATCGTCAAGCGCATCCTGTGGTCGTCGGCCCTGTCGCTTGCGCTTCTCGCGCTGCTTGCCTGGTTGAGCGGAGCCGGATGGCTTTATGCCGGGCTCGGCATTCGCGCGAGCGACATTTCAGCGGCAATCGCGCGCCCCGGCGCGGCGCTCGCCCTCTTCATGCTCGCGCTTCCGGTGTTCGCGTTCGTTCTCTCTCCGGTTGCGACCGCGTACTCGCGCCGCCACGAGTTCGAGGCCGACGCCTTCGCCGCACGCAATGCATCGGCGAATGCCCTGGTCGCGGCGCTGGTCAAGCTCTATCGGGACAACGCGACGACGCTGACGCCGGATCCGGTTCATTCCGCGTTCTACGATTCGCACCCGCCGGCGAGCCAGCGCGTCGCGCGCCTGGCAGCGCTGGCCACGAATCCTGCGCCGGGCTGAGGACTACTACCACTTCCGATGACGACCCCTCATTCCGCGTGGACGGCGCTCGCCGCGCTGCATTGCTCTCATGGTGCACCGCGCCTGACCGAGGCTGAACTTGCCCACGATCTGAAGGCGCTGCCGGGATGGTCGCGCGCCGGTGACGCAATCGTGAAGACGCTGCGCTTTGCCGACTACGATCGGACGATCGGCTTTGTGAATGCGCTCGCCTACATCGCGAACGCCGAGGACCACCATCCCGATCTCACGGTGTCATACAACCGCTGTGAGGTCACCTGGTCGACGCACGACGCGGGCGGAGTTACACGCAACGACACGATCTGTGCCGCCAAGGTCGAGGGCCTGCTCGCCCGGTGAGCGACGCAGGACTCGTCGTCGCGGCGTTTCGCCGTCATTATCTGGTCGAGGCCGAGGACTCGGTCCGGATCGAGTGCGTGCAGAAAGGCCGCGGGATGGCGATCGCCTGCGGCGACCGAGTGGTGCTCGAGCGCGCCGGAACCAGCGCTGCCATCGTGGAGGTTCTTCCGCGGAGCAACCTTTTCTATCGTTCGGACGCGATGCGGGAGAAGCTTATCGCCGCCAACGTGACCCAGATCCTCGGGGTTGTCGCCCCTGATGTTCCGGTCGACGAGCACCTGCTGAACCGCTGGATCGTCGCCGCGGAAACGCAGCGCTGCCGCTTCGTTCTGGTCGTCAACAAGCGCGACCTCGCGGGTAGTGAGAGCTTCGCCGCGCGCTTCGCACCCTACGCGGCGCTGGGCTATCCGGTGCTTCGCGTGTCCGCGCTGCAGGACGTGACCGAACTGCAGACTGCGGTCGAGGGCGAGCACAGCGTCGTCATCGGCCAATCCGGGATGGGCAAGTCGACGCTCATCAACGCGCTGCTGCCCGCCGCCGCGGCAAAGACCGGCGAAGTCTCGCAGGCACTGCGCAGCGGCAGGCACACGACGTCGTCGACGGCGCTCTACCGCCTGCGCGACGCCGACGGCTGGATCGTCGATTCGCCCGGCATGACTATCTTCGGGCTTGCGCATTGCACGCGCGACGAACTCGAGCATGCTTTCGTCGAGCTGCGCGAGCTTGCGGCGGCGTGCCGCTTCCGCGACTGCCGGCACGACGCCGAGCCGGGATGCGCGGTGCAAGCGGCAGTACACGACGGGAAGATAGCGCCACAGCGCGTCGATCTGCTGCGCAGCCTCCTGCGCGAGGGGGAGGCTGCCCGCGATCCGGCGCGATAGCCTACGGCGCCCAGTTGGCGAGCGACAGCAGGATCACGAGGAGCAACCACAGCACCAGCGCGCGCCAGACGAGGCCGACGGCGGACGGCAGCACTTCGGGCTCGACCACGTCACCCGCGCCAATGTCGGGCCGCGCTTCAGGCTCTCCGCCAATTCCGGGAACCGCGCCACCGAGCTGGAGGCCAAGCGCACCGGCCCCGCTGGCAAGGATGATGCCGATGGCCTCCCCACCGAGCGCCGCGGGCCAGTGCATCGCCTGGGTGCGCCAGCAGTACACGGCATCCTCGAAATCACCGACGGCGGCAAAAGCGAGCCCGGTGAGCCGGGCGGGAATCCAGTCGAGCCAGTGCAAAAGCTCGCGTGCCGGCGCACCGAACGCTTCGAGCGAGCGGGTTATCGCGCTTGCGTCGTCGCCGGGAAGGACGCCCCTCCATTGCGCGGCGAGCAGCGCCGCAGTCCGGTACAGCACCGCACCTACCGGCCCCGGAAGAACGACGAACCAGAACACCACCGCGAACACCTGGCGGTAAGCGTCGGTGAAGCCGCGCTCGATTGCGAGCCGCGCGACATCCTGGCTCGATAATTCGGAGGAAGATACGCCCCGCCACGCGGCAAGCGCGCGGCGGGCGCCTGCAAGGTCACCGGCTTTAAGCGCGACGATGATCAGCGAGACCGCATGGCTGAAATGCCGGAATCCCATCAGCAGGTAGAGCACGGCGATGTCGAGGACCAACCCAAGCACCGGGTGCGAGCGACCCAGGAGCCACGCGCCAAGCCCGATGACGACCACCGCGGGAACGATCGCGAGGACCGTCGCGACGATGCCCTGCCCCCGCGTACCTCCGTTCAGCCGCTGTTCGATGATGCGCGCGTAATCGCGGAACCCGCGTTCGAACGCCGCCCGCCATCCGAACGCCCGCCATTGCTCGATCAACAGCGCGGCGAGGATCGCAAGCAGCTTCATGCGGAAGCGAGCGGATCTGCCTGGGCGCGGGCCTTGTTTCGCATCGCGTCATTATAATTGAGGCACTCGCACCGACCCGCGCGCAACCGCGCCCGACAGTCACGATGGCACGCGAATCGATGGATTACGACGTGGTGATTGTCGGCGGCGGTCCGGCGGGGATCGCTGCGGCAGTCCGGCTGAAGCAGCTTGCCGCTGCGGCCGCCCGCCAAGTCTCGGTGTGCGTGGTCGAGAAGGGCTCGGAGATCGGCGCGCATATTCTCTCCGGCGCGGTGATCGATCCGTGCGCGATCGACGAGCTCTGCCCCGACTGGCAGGCAAAGGGGGCGCCGCTCACGACGCAGGTGACCGAGGATCGCTTCCTGATCCTCACCGAGCAGCGCGCCTGGCGCATTCCCGGCTGGATGCTGCCGCCGCTTATGCGCAATCACGGCAACTACACCGTGAGTCTCGGCAACGTGTGTCGCTGGCTTGCGAACCAGGCCGAGGCGCTCGGGGTCGAGATCTATCCGGGCTTTCCGGCGGCCGAGATCCTCTACGACGAGCGCGCTGCGGTCGCGGGAATTGTCACCGGCGACCTGGGAGTTGCGAAAGACGGGTCGCATAAACCCGATTACCAGCCGGGGATGGAACTCCGAGCACGCTATACACTCTTTGCCGAAGGTTGCCGCGGGTCACTTTCGCAGCAGCTGATGCAGCGCTTCAACCTTCGCGACGGCGTCGATCCGCAGAAATACGGCATCGGGATCAAGGAGCTGTGGCAGGTTGCTCCAGATAAGCACCATCGCGGATTGGTCATGCACAGCCAGGGCTGGCCGCTCGACAGTGCGACCGGCGGAGGCTCGTTCGTCTACCACTTCGACGACAACCTGGTCGCCGTGGGTTTCGTCGTCCACCTGAATTACGCGAATCCGCATCTATCCCCTTACGACGAATTCCAGCGCTTCAAGCTGCATCCGGCGATCCGGCCGACCCTGGAAGGGGGCAAGCGGATCGGCTACGGTGCGCGGGCGATCAACGAAGGCGGGCTGCAGTCGGTGCCGCGACTCGTCTTTCCCGGTGGCGCGCTCGTGGGTTGCGCGGCAGGCTTCGTCAACCTGCCGCGGATCAAGGGCTCGCACAACGCGATGAAGACCGGGATGCTCGCCGCGGAGGCCGCATTTGCCGCGCTGTCGTCCGGGCGCGCGCACGACGAACTCTCCGAATACGCGACGGCCTGGCATGCATCGTGGGTCCACGACGATCTCTACAAGGTGCGCAATGTCAAGCCCGGGTTGCGCTGGGGCATGTGGGCCGGCACGCTGCATGGCGGCGTCCACATGTGGCTGAACGACCTCGGGCTCGGCAGGCTCGTGCCGTGGACACTGCACCATCACAAGCCGGACCACGAATCGCTTCGGCCCGCGGCCGAGATGTCGCCGATCGCTTATCCCAGGTACGACGGTGTCTTCACCTTCGATCGCATGTCGTCGGTGTTCCTGTCGAATACGCATCACGCGGAAGACCAGCCGGTGCACCTGCAACTGCGCGATCCCGCGATTCCCGTCGACGTCAATCTCCGGATCTACGACGGCCCCGAGGCGCACTACTGCCCCGCAGGCGTCTACGAATTCGTCGCCGCCGACTCAAAACCCGGGACGGACCAAGTTTTTACTCAAGTGGACGGCAGCGCGACGGGCGCGGACGCGGTTGCGGCGGGGACCGCTTCAGCATCCGCGCCGCTTATGCGGCTGCAGATCAACGCGCAGAACTGTGTCCACTGCAAGACCTGCGACATCAAGGATCCGCGGCAGAACATCCATTGGGTCGCACCTGAAGGCGGAGGCGGACCGAATTACAGCGGCATGTGAGCCGGGGCGGCGGCATCGATCTCAGACCGCGGCCGCGAGCCACGCCGCGCCACGCACGCCACTCGAGTCACCGTGGACATTGCGCCGAAGTCGCGTGTCGACGCGGTCAGAGAACACCCAGCATCCCCACTGGCGTGGCACGGTGCGGTACCAGCGATCGACATTGGACAGACCGCCACCGAGCACGACGACGTCGGGATCCAGCAGGTTGATCACCTGCGCCAGCGCGCGCGCCAGCCTTCGTTCGTAGCGCAGCAGCGCCGCTTCGCACTGCGCGTCGCCTGCTGCGGCGCGCGCGACGATCTCCGCGACATCCGATATCGCGCGTCCCGCGGCCCCGCCAGCGGCTTCGCGAAGAGCCGTTCCGCGAATGGTCGTGCCTTCGATGCCCGCGGCGTCCGCGGTTCGGCAGCAATCGCGGACGAGGCCGGGTCCCGACAACCATGTCTCGATGCAGCCACGCTGACCGCAGAAGCACGCAGGGCCCGGCAATTCGTCGTCCTCGGGCCACGGCAGCGGATTGTGTCCCCATTCGCCAGCGATCCCATTGGCGCCGTCGACAAGCTTGCCGCGAATCACGAGCCCGCCGCCCACGCCGGTGCCGAGAATGACGCCGAAGACCACATCGAAGCCACGGCCCGCGCCGTCGGTCGCTTCCGACAACGCAAAGCAGTTCGCATCGTTCACGATCGTCACCGGGCGGGCGAGCCGTGCCTCGAGATCGCGTGCGATCGGCTTGCCATTCAGGCACACCGAATTGGATCCGCGCAGGAGACCCGTCGCACGCGAGAGTGACCCCGGCGTCCCCACGCCGATCCGCGCCGCACCCGGGGCGACGCCACATTCCCGCTCGGCCTCGGCGATGAGCGCCGCCACGCGTTCGAGGATCGCCTCGTAATCGTCCTGCGGCGTAGGGACGCGGCGGCGCAGCCGCGTGACCCCGCCGGCATCCAGGGCGATCACTTCGATCTTGGTACCGCCGAGATCGACGCCGACCCGTGGCCCCATCGCGTCATCCCGCACCAGCGCTGCGCTCATTGCGCATGGTACCGCCCGCAAGCTGCGTACGTCGCAGCAGACCGCTGACGCCGGCAATCCGCGGTAGAGTTGCGGCTTTGCGCCGGGGAGCTTCGATGATCACGCTGGCTTGCGCCGACATCCTCGCGGGCCGCGCGCCTGCCGACCAGCCTGTCACGGTCAAGGGCTGGGTCCGAACGCGCCGCGATTCGCGCGCCGGCATCTCGTTCGTGCATGTTTCCGATGGTTCCGGATTGCATCCGTTGCAGGTCGTCGTGCCCGGTACGCTGCCGAACTATTCAAGCGAGGTGCTGCGGCTCACCGCGGGCTGCGCGATCGAGGCGGACGGCAGTGTCGTGCCCTCCCCGGCCAGGGGCCAGCCGTTCGAGTTGCAGGCGAGCGCACTGCGCGTCGCCGGCTGGGTCGAGGATCCCGATTCCTATCCGATCCAGCCGAAGCCGCACACGCTCGAGTTCCTGCGCGAAGTCGCGCACTTGCGGCCGCGGACCAACGTCATCGGCGCTGCGACGCGGGTGCGCCACACGGTGGCGCAGTCAATCCATCGCTTCTTCGGCGACCGTGGCTTCTTCTGGGTCAATACGCCGATCATCACCGCCGCCGACGCCGAGGGCGCGGGCGAGTTGTTCCGCGTCTCGACGCTCGACCTCGCGAACCTGCCGCGAACGCCCGGCGGCAGCGTGGATTTCGCATCCGACTTCTTCGGACGCGAGGCGTTCCTGACCGTCTCAGGCCAGCTCAACGTCGAGGCCTACTGCCTCGCGATGTCGAAGGTCTACACCTTCGGCCCGACGTTTCGCGCCGAGAATTCCAATACCAGCCGGCACCTTGCGGAGTTCTGGATGGTCGAGCCTGAGATCGCCTTCGCCGACCTTGCCGACAATGCGACCCTCGCGGAGGCCCTGCTGAAGCACGTCTTCCGCACCGTGCTCGCCGAGCGCGCCGAAGACATGGCCTTCTTCGACGAGCGGGTCGAGAAAGGGTTGATCGCCAAGCTGCAGGCAATCGTCGACTCGGAATTCGTGCGCATGGATTACGCCGAGGCGATCGCGATCCTCGGGCGCGCAAAGCAGTCGTTCGAGTTTCCGGTGACCTGGGGAGTCGACCTGCAGTCCGAGCACGAGCGCTACCTGTCAGAGGCGCACGTCTGCAAGCCGGTGATCGTGCTGAACTACCCGAAGGCGATCAAGGCGTTCTACATGCGAGCCAACGACGATGGCCGGACCGTCGCGGCGATGGATGTGCTCGCCCCCGGCATCGGCGAGATCATCGGCGGCAGCCAGCGCGAGGAGCGCCTCGACGTGCTCGATGCGCGGATGGCCGCGGCAGGACTCGACCGCGAACATTACGGCTGGTATCGTGACCTGCGCCGCTATGGCAGCGTACCGCATGCGGGTTTCGGGCTGGGCTTCGAGCGGACCATCGCGTACGTGACGGGTCTCGCCAATGTCCGCGACGTGATTCCGTTCCCGAGAACCCCGGGCAATGCGAGAAATTGACCGCACCGGCTGGGTATCCGCAGCGACTGCGTAGCGCGGTCAGCGCAGCGCGTGACCGTTGTACCAATACTCCTGCAGGTTGGCGACATCACGCAACGCGTCGACAGGAAATCCGGCGCGGCCGCCGCGGCGATCGCCGAGCAGGTCCTCGAACAGCGCCGGGCAGGCATGGTGATCGTTCCACTGCGCGGCGATCAGATTCAACACGCGCGGAAAGTGGAGTGCGAGCGCGAGAGGCTGCACGTCCTGCGGCAGCGCCTCCGCCCACTTGCGCGTCGACGGCAGCAGGTAATTCGCAGGCGCCGCCTTCCGGTGTTCGAGCCATTGCCCCGTTCCGGCATCCAGGGGCGACGGCGTCGCACCTGGCGCACGGCTGGCGATGCCATCATGAATATCGCTCGCATTCTTGCGGCCACGCTGTCCGCCGTAGATCGACATGAATCTTCCCCAGGAGCGCCCGACTCACCTACACGCCATTGAAGCCGCGACTGCGCCGCGACGCACGCGCGAGAATACGCTACGGGCACTGGGCGAGCAACGCACTCCGTCGGTGCACGCGCTCCGTCGGCGCGCTGGTGCTAGGCGCCGGTCGGCGTCGTGGCCCACATGTGGGCCACAAGCCGCTCGAAATCGAAACCCGGTTGCCATTGCCAGTCATGGCGCGCCGCTGAATCGTCGATAGTTCGCGGCCAGCTATCGGCGATCGCCTGGCGAAAATCCGGCGCGTAGGTCACACGCAGTCGGCGAGCGTACGCCGATAGCGCCGCACAGAGCTCGGCTGGCGTGAAGCTCGATGCCGACACGTTGTACGACGAGCGCACCGTGAGCTGCGCCCCTTCCGCGGCCATGAGTTGCAACGCGGCACCGACCGCGTCCGGCATCGCCATCATCGGCAGGCGCGTTTCGGGCGCGAGGAAGCAACGGTAGGGCTCGCCGCGCTTCGCCGCCTGGACCATCTCGATCGCATAATCGGTCGTGCCTCCTCCGGGCGCGGTCCGCCCGCCGACGACGCCTGGATAACGGACGCTCCGCGCATCGACGCCAAAATGGCGGAAGTAGTAGTCGCACAGTCTCTCGCCAGCCAGCTTGCTGACGCCGTACATCGTCCGCGGATCCATGACCGTCGACTGGGGCGTCGCGTCGCGCGGGCTCGCCGGTCCGAACGCTGCGATCGACGACGGCCAGAACACGCGCGCTACCTGCGCCTCGCGCGCGAGCTCCAGCACGTTGAGCAGCCCGTTGACGTTGAGCGACCAGGTCTTCAGCGGCTCGGCTTCGCCTTTCGCCGACAGGAGGGCGGCCAGATGGTAGACGTGGTCGATGCGCGCCTGCGCGACGACTTCGCGCAGCTTCGCGCGATCGAGCGCGTCGACCTGCACGAATTCGCAGCGCGGCGGTGTTGCAGGCGCGCGCAGGTCGGCGGCGATCACGTTTGAGGCGCCGTGCGCCTGCGCGAGCGCATCGACCAGCTCGCTGCCGATCTGCCCGCTGGCCCCGATCACCAGCGAGCGCGTCATCCGCGCTGCCTTGCACCGGTGGTTCCGGGCTCCCGGCTCACCCGGAACATCCTGCGCGCGCGATGCCGAGCTCCCGGCCGGAGGTCGCGAACGCGTCGATGGCGCGATCGAGCTGTTCGTCCGTGTGCGCTGCCGACACCTGGACGCGCACTCGAGCCTCACCCAGCGGCACGACCGGATGGAAGAAGCCGCTGACCAGCACCTGCGCGTGGTACAGGCGCTCGGCAAGCGCCTGGGCAAGGGGCGCCTCGAACACCATCACCGGAATAATCGGATGGATTCCCGGCTTGACCGCGTAGCCCATTCCAGCCAGCGCAGCGCGCATTCGAGCAGTGTTGCCGAACAACCGCTCGCGCAGCGCCGGCGACTTGGCCAGGTGGTCGAGCACGTACAGCGTGGACCCGGCGATCATCGGCGCGAGACTGTTGGAGAAAAGATATGGGCGCGACCGCTGCCGCAGCGTTTCCACCAGCACCCGGCGTCCCGCGACGAAACCCCCCATCGCCCCGCCGAGCGCCTTGCCGAGCGTGCTGGTGATGATGTCGACGCGCTCCATGACGCCATGGTGCTCGTGGGTCCCGCGGCCCGTCGGACCCATGAAGCCCGTGGCATGGCTGTCGTCGATCATCACCAGCGCGCCATGCCGGTCGGCGAGATCGCAGATCGCGTCGAGCCGCGCAATGGTCCCGTCCATCGAGAACACGCCGTCGGTCGCGATCATCCGGTGACGGCAACCCGCGGCAGCCTCGAGTTTCGCCGCCAGATCCGCCATGTCGTCGTGGGCGTAGCGAAAGCGCTGCGCACGCGAGAGGCGGATGCCATCGATGATCGACGCGTGATTGAGCTCGTCCGAGATCACCGCGTCGGATTCGTCGAGCAGGCATTCGAACAATCCGCCATTGGCGTCGAACGCCGCCGCGTAGAGTATCGCATCCTCGGCACCGACGAACGCCGCAAGACGCGCTTCGAGCGCCTTGTGAACGCTTTGCGTGCCGCAGATGAAGCGCACCGAAGCCAGGCCGTATCCGAAGACCCCGAGCGCCTTCTCGCCCGCAGCGACCAGCGTGTCATCGCCCGCCAGGCCGAGGTAATTGTTCGCGCAGAGATTGATGCGGACAACGCCGTCGTCGCAGGTCACTTCGGGCCCCTGGCGCGAGGTGATGACGCGTTCGGCCTTGAACAATCCGCTTGCGCGCACGGCGTCGAGCCGCCGTTCGAGCTCGGCGTAATAATCAGAACGATGCGCTGTCGACATGGCGACGCCCGCCGCGGCCCGTGTCAGAACTGGTCGGCGGACAGTGCCAGCGCGCTGGCGCTGCCGTCGATGAGCGCCTGCACGCAGGCCTCCGCGCGGGGGAGCAGCGCCTCAGCGTAAAAGCGGGCGGTGGCGAGCTTGGTCGCGAGAAACGCGGCCTCCCCGCTGGCGTCGTTTCGCCGGGCCACGGCAATGCGCGCTGCCCGCGCCATCTGCCAGCCTCCCGCCACCAAGCCCCAGAGCTGCAGATAGGGGACGGCGCCGGCGTGCGCGGTGCGCGCGTCGGCGGCATACGTCGTCGCGACCCAATCGATTGCGCGGTCGAGCGCGCGCGTCGCCACGCCGAGGCGACGCCCGATCGCGGCGAGCGATCCGTCGGCGCTTGCCGCACAATCGGCGGCGACGGCCGCAATCGTCTTCGCAACACTCCGCGCCACTTCGCCGCCGTCGCGCGCGGTTTTGCGGCCAATCAGATCGTTGGCCTGGATCCCGGTGGTTCCCTCGTAGATGGTGATGATCCGCGCATCACGGAAATGCTGTGCCGCTCCGGTCTCCTCGATGTAGCCCATGCCGCCGTGCACCTGAACGCCGAGGTAGGTTACTTCCTGCGCGGTCTCGGTACACCAGCCTTTGACGATCGGAATCATCAGGTCGGCGAAAGCCTGGTGCTCGCGCTGGCGCTGCGGATCTGGCGCGTGCTTCGCAATGTCGATCGCTGCGGCGGTCACGTAGCCGACCGCGCGCATGGCCTCCGTCAGCGCGCGCATCGTCATCAGCATGCGGCGGATGTCCGGATGCTCGATGATCGGGGGTGCGGCGACGTCGCGTTCTGCGCCGACGGGTCTGCCCTGGACGCGCTCGCGCGCGTAAGCTACCGCGCGCTGGTAGGCTCGCTCGGACAGCCCCACACCTTCCATTCCCACCGAGAATCGCGCGAGATTCATCATGATGAACATGTACTCGAGCCCGCGGTTCTCCTCGCCGACCAGATAGCCGATTGCGCCGCCATGATCACCGTAGGCGAGCACTGCGGTCGGGCTGGCGTGGATGCCGAGCTTGTGCTCAAGCGACACGCAGCGCACGTCGTTGCGTGTGCCGAGCGAACCATCGGCATTCACCAGCACCTTGGGCACGATGAACAGCGATATGCCCTTGACGCCCTCCGGGGCATCGGGCGTCCTCGCGAGGACGAGATGGATGATGTTCTCGGTGTAGTCGTGCTCACCGAAGGTGATGAAGATCTTCTGGCCGTGGAGACGATAGGTTCCGTCGCCCTGCAGCACCGCGCGGGTGCGTACCGCAGCGAGATCAGATCCCGCCTGCGGCTCGGTGAGGTTCATCGTTCCGGTCCACTTGCCAGAGACCATCGACGGCAGAAAGCATGCTTTCTGCTCCGCCGTACCGCACAACTCGATCGCGTCGATCGCACCCTGTGTCAGCAGCGGGCAGAGGTCGAAGGCCATGTTCGCCGCGTGCCACATTTCCTCTACCGCCGTCGCCACGAGCTGCGGAAGCCCCTGGCCGCCGAACTCGGCCGACTTGGTGAGGCCGTTCCAGCCGTTTTCGGCATACTGCGTGTACGCCGCCTTGAAGCCTTGAGGCGTACGCACCGTACCGTCGGGAAGGAGCTTCGCTCCCTCGCGGTCGCCAGTCGCGTTGAGCGGGTCGAGAACGTCGGTCGCGAACTTCCCCGCCTCCTCGAGGATGGCGGCGACGGTATCGGGCGTCGCGTCCACGAATCCCGGGGAGCGCCGCGATTGTGTCGAGATCGGCCAGCGCCGTCAGTACGAATTGCATCTCGTGGAGCGGTGCGCGGTAGCTGCTCATGGTGATCGCCTTCTCAGGCCGACAGCTCGCGCGTCAGCGCGGGGACAAGCTCGAACAAGTCACCGACCAGACCGTAGTCGGCGATCTGGAAGATCGGCGCCTCCGGATCCTTGTTAATCGCGACGATCACCTTGCTGTCCTTCATCCCCGGCAAGATGCTGGATCGCCCCGGAGATTCCGACCGCGACGTAGAGATCCGGCGCGACGATCTTGCCGGTCTGTCCTACCTGGTAATCGTTAGGAACGTAGCCCGCATCGACCGCTGCGCGCGACGCGCCGACGGCAGCGTGCAGCTTGTCGGCGAGCGCCTCGAGCATCCGGAAATTCTCGCCGCTACCCAGGCCGCGACCGCCGGATACGACGATGCGCGCACTGGTGAGCTCGGGGCGCTCGGATCGCGTGAGCTCCTGCGCAACCACACGCGACGCCGCATTTTCCGGCGGCGCCGCGACCTCTTCGACCACGGCGGCCCCGCCCGTCGCCTGCGCAGCATCAAATGCGGTCGTGCGCACCGTGAGCACCTTCACTGGGTCCGATGAGCGCACGGTCGCGAAAGCGTTGCCGGCATAGATCGGGCGCACGAACGTGTCCGAGGACTCGATTGCCGTGATATCCGAGATCTGCGCCACGTCGAGCTTGGCGGCGATGCGCGGCATTACGTTCTTGCCGAAGCTCGTCGCCGGCGCGAGCACGTGCGAGTAGCTGCCCGCTGCGAGCACCGCCAGTGCCGCCGCGGCGACATTTTCCGCGGTCGGCTGACGCAGCCAAGGCGCATTTACCGACAGCACCCGCGCGACACCTGTGACCGCAGCCGCGGCCGCAACTGCGCATTGCGCGCCGTCGCCGGCGACCAGCACCCGGACGTCGGCGCCAAGCACGCGTGCCGCGGCGATGGCATGCAGCGTCGATGACCGGATCGATCCATTGTCGTGTTCGGCGATGACGAGGATGGCCATCGGATTACCCTTGAGCCGCGCTACGGCTGCGGCAGGACCTTCGCTTCGCTGCGCAGCTTGGCGACCAACTCGGCAACGTCGGCGACCCGACCGCCGCCCTTGCGCTTCGCGGGCTCGACCACCTTGAGCGTGGCAACGTCGCGGCGACACGTCGACCCCGAGCGCATCGGGAGTAAGCGTGTCCAGCGGCTTCTTCTTCGCTTTCATGATGTTCGGCAGCGTCGCATAACGCGGCTCGTTCAGGCGCAGGTCCGTCGTCACCACCGCCGGCAGCGCAAGCTCGAGCGTTTCGAGGCCACCGTCGATCTCGCGCGTCACCGTGGCGGACGTCCCGGCCAGCTCGAGTTTCGACGCGAACGTCGCCTGCGGCCAATCGAGCAACGCCGCGAGCATCTGGCCCGTCTGGTTCGCGTCGTCGTCGATCGCCTGCTTGCCCAGAATGACCAGTTGCGGCGACTCCTTGCGCACCACAGCGCACAGCAGCTTGGCGACCGCGAGCGGCTGCAACTCAACGTCGACCTGAACCAGGATCGCGCGATCGGCGCCGAGCGCGAGCGCCGTGCGCAATGTCTCCTGGCACGCCGCGCTCCCGCAGGATACCGCGACGACTTCGGTCGCGACGCCCTTCTCTTTCAGCCGGACGGCTTCCTCGACCGCGATCTCATCGAACGGGTTCATCGACATCTTGACGTTGGCGGTCTCGACGCCGCTGCCGTCGGACTTGACGCGAACCTTGACGTTGAAATCGATGACGCGCTTGATGGAGACGAGGATTTTCATTATGAACGGTGAGTGCAGTCTGAATACCAACCTGTCGCAACGGTACGCAGGCGAGTCGCGCATCAATCGCGCCGTCTCACGTCACCATTGCAGCATACAGGATCCCCACGTAAAACCTCCTCCAACACTGAGCAGCAGGACCGTATCGCCGTGCCGTATCCGACCGTCGCGGATCGCTTCGTCCATCGCCAACGGAATGGACGCGGCGGACGTATTTGCGTGGTGGTCAACTGTAATGACCACTCGCCTCATGTCGATGTGGAGCTTTTTTGCCGATGCTTCAATGATTCGACGATTCGCCTGGTGCGGAATGACCCAGTCGATCTCATCCGGCGCCATTCGGTTGACGCGCAACGCCTCGACCCCTGCGTCCGTGAGCGCGCGAACAGCAAACTTGAACACAACGCTTCCGTCCATGTGAAGGTACGGGCTGACTTTGGACGGCGTTCTGAGGACGTCTGGGCTGGACCCTTCCGCATGCATGTTCGTAGACCGGATTCCGGGCTGCGCGCTTGGGACAAGCACAGCTGCGCCCGCACCATCGCCGAACAGAACACAGGTACTTCGATCTTTCCAGTCGAGGAGCCGCGACATCCGCTCGGCACCTACTACCAGTGCTGCCTTGCACCTTCCGGAGGCGATAAGTCCGTCTGCCACGGAAAGGCCAAAGACGAATCCGGAGCATGCCGCAGACAGATCGAAACAACCGACATCGCGTGCGCCTATTCGCGCCTGGAGCATGGCGGCGGTCGAAGGGAAGACAAGATCCGGGGTAATCGTTGCGACGACGATCAGCTCCAAGTCGCCAGCAGCCATCCCCGCTGCCGATAGCGCCCTCTGAGCCGCAATTGCGGCCATTTCGGTAGTCGATTCGCTGTCGCCAGCGATGTGCCTCGCGCAGATGCCGGTCATCGCTCGAATCCACGCGTCACTCGTGTCCACGGACCGGGCCAACTCGACATTTGAGAGCACGCGGGTCGGGAGGTAGCTTCCTGTGCCTACGATTCGACTACGCATCGCTTAGTCGTCGGGCGCAGAGACGCTCGACACCAAGGCCGAACTGTCTTGACCGGACAGGTCGCCAAGTGTCAATTCCCGTCGCATTCTCGTCCGATTGATGCAGATTCGGGCAAATCCCCGCGACATCGGTGACCCCAGGACTTCCTCGCCATGCGACAGGACGCTCCGCGCCAAGTCAGATCGTCACTGCGCTATAGACGATCATGCAAAAGTAACCATTTGATTCTACAGCATTAAACAAGCCAATGTTTAAAGATGGCGACGGGCGCTCGCAACCATTTGTCGCCTCGACTATTCTATTCCTTTGGACCGACGAAATGTGGGCGATTGCCAAGCTTTTGGTACAAACCTTGCTGCCGGAAAGTGACTGACCGATCGACCTGGCGCCCGAATGACCGTCCTGCATCATCTCCGCGTCCGCCTGCACGATCGCCCTGATAGCGAGCATGAGCAGGCTGGCCTGCGCATCGTCATTGTCGGGCTGATCCTGGCGTACATGGCGCTGTTTCACGGTCTGCCGGCGCGCTGGTCTCCGACTGATTGGACGATTGTTCTGACGCTGACTGGCTTCTTCGCGATTGCAGTTGGCATCTTCCTCGCGATCTGCATCTGGCCCGCTGTCAACGTTCCGCGGCGCCTGCTCGGAATGGTCGCCGATAACGCGGGAGCCGCTTGGTATATGGCGATGGCCGGTGAGTACGGCTTCTCGATGCTGGGTGTGTACTTGTTCGTGACGTTTGGAAACGGATTTCGCTACGGACGCCGCTACCTCTTCGCCAGTCAGGCATTGACTCTTGTCGGGTACATCGGCGTCATTACATTCGTACCCTTCTGGCAAGCGCACCGAACGGCTGGAATCGGCCTGCTGATCGCGCTCTGTGTTCTGCCTCTTTATGTGGCGACGCTTCTCGAACGAATCCAGGAAGCGCTGGCGAAAGCGGAAGAAGCCAACCTTGCAAAGACGTCTTTCCTGGCGAACATGAGCCATGAAATGCGTACGCCATTGAACGGTATCGTGGGCGTTGTCGACCTGCTGAAGGTGACGACTCTGTCCACGCAACAGGGCGAACTCGTGTCGCTGCTGCGACATTCGATCTCAGTATTGCGATCGCTCGTCGACGATGTTCTCGACATCAGCAAGATCGAGGCCGGTCGCTTGACACTTGAAGTTTCGCCATTCGATCTTCACGCGTCGATCAATGGACTCATCAACCTTCTTCGTCCCCATGCTCAATCCAAGGGCATCTCGCTCCACGCGGTCGTGGATCCCGCTCTCGAATACCGCCTGCGCGGTGATTCCCATCACCTCCGGCAGATTCTCCTGAACCTCCTCGGAAACGCGATCAAGTTCACCGAACACGGGGAAGTCAGGTTGGCTGCGACGCAGATACGAGAATCGCCACACGGAATCACTGCCCGATTTGAAGTCACGGATACGGGTATCGGGATCGCCCCCGAGGCGCTTCCCAGGATTTTCGAACGCTTTGTACAGGCCGATCAGTCCACGACCCGTAAGTACGGAGGAACTGGCTTGGGCACGACCATCGCGAAACAACTGGTCGAGCTCATGGGTGGGACGATCGGGGTCGAAAGCACGCCAGGTCAAGGGAGCAGGTTCTGGTTCGAGCTGCCGTTCCTCACCGATGTCGCGGAAGCTGAGGCAACACGTTTGCAGACAGAAATGCCTCAGGGCCAGGTCGAGGGCTCCGAAGGCAACGGACTCATTCTCGTGCTCGCGGGTGCAGGTTTAGGGCGAGTCACTTCCACGCTCAAGGAAATTCACGAGTCCTACGAGATCGTTACGCCGATGACTTCGATCGGAGCGAAGGTGGAGGCGCTGTTGAGCGCTGGCATCACGCTTCGCGCGATCGTAGCTGCCTGCGACATTGATCAGGCGTGCTCGGCGTTCACCGCCGCTGCGCAGCGCCTTTCCGAAGGGGCGGTTGCGTACATCTACGTTGCGAATGGTGAACTATCGATTGTCGACAAAGCGCGAGTCAACAGCATCAAGGGAGCGTTCGCGATGCAGTACGCGACCCCCAAGCTACTTGCGAATGCCATCCACGCGGCGACTGCGGGGAGCGAGCGGAACGTTGCCGGCGCCGGAGACTTGGCGGTGGAGATCAAGCGCGAGCGGACTTCGCTCAAGATCCTCGTCGCCGAGGACAATCCGACCAATCAGAAAATTATTAGCCGGTTGCTGGAAAGCGCTGGGCATCATGTCGTATTGGCCTCGGACGGCGAAGAGGCGCTTGACCTCTACGAATTGGAGGAACCCGATATTGCGATCCTTGACTTCAACATGCCGCAGCGATCAGGGATTGAAGTGATTCAAGCAATCCGCATGCTGGAGCCCCCGGGCACGAGAATGCCAACGATGATCCTGTCCGCGTCGGTTGCTCCTGAGGCGAGGGAGCGCGCAAAGCGAGCCGGGGCAGACGAATTCTTGGGCAAGCCATTCGACGCGGCGGCCCTGATTGGGGAGATCGATCGCCTGGGCAAGCGCACGCAGCGCGCGAAAGGCGGCGTGATGGCAGTGCCTGTCGAAGCGCCACATCACGGCGAGAACCGGGATGCGGCAAACGTTGGGCGCGCCGTGCCGCGCAAGGCTGCGCCGCGCGCAATTGCTGTAACAAGATCTCTGGACGGGAAGGCAACCGAGGATCAGTCTCTGGTCGATCCAGCAAGAATTGCTCAACTCGAAGACATCTCACGGAGCTCTGCGTTTCTCGTGGAACTGATCCAAGGGTTCACCGGGGACGTCGCATCGATACTCGATCGCACACACCAGTGCATCGCAGTGTCGAATTCGACTGATATACCCGACCTGATGCACGCCCTGAAGGGAGCTGCCGGCGGAGTGGGCGCAACGCAACTCGCCGCACTGGCGATTCAATTTGAATCGTCAGCAGCATCGCTATCGCCAGCCGACCGTGCAATCAGTCTGAAACAGATTGATGCTTGCTTCGAAGCAACGTCCAGGTCGCTGAGCGACTATCTGCGGTCAGGGCATCACGCGGCGCTATAACCGGCCGATGGTTGTTTCCGTTACCCGTTGGCGACCTGCGCCGCTGCCGGATACATCAACTCGACGCACTCGTCATCCGGGGACACCGCAGGGAGTCGCTCCTGAGCGCGCACAAGCCTCGCCATCATTCGCAGGTCACGGTTCTCCAACCGCATTGCAGCAGCGACCCAAACCCCAACGACGGCTCTCATTTCGGCTTGACTGAGCGGCTGGAATTCCCGCCTGGCCATTGACATGGCGCGATAGGCATTCCGCTTCCGGTGCCGCGACTTGATCAATCCACGTACGGTTTCGAGGCCAACACCATCTTCTGCGAGGTGATCAACGACTCCGGCATCGTACATTTCCTTTGCGGTAAACACCTGACCGCTCATGATGATGTCCTCTGCCTTTCGGAGTCCGATCTTTCGTCCAAGCAATGAAAGAGCGCCCATCCCGGGGAACATGTTGAAAAGCACCTCGGGAAACGACAGCGTCGCGCCGCGCTCAGCAATGAAGACGTCGCTCGCCAGCGCGCATTCGAAACCGCCGCCGAATGCCCTGCCTTGGACCAGCGAGAACGTAGTAATGTCCGACGCAAAGCCCTGGATGCGCCGGTGCATATTGTCGACGCAAAGGTTCCCGTAACGCGTCAGCACTTCTTCATCCTTACGCAGGATCGCCTGGATGAACATCGACAGATCACCACCAAGATTGAACACGCCAGGGATGCGACTGCCAAAGACCGCGTTCTCCACCTTGCAGCGGGTTCCTTCATACACGATCCAGCCATGGTGCTGTTCCAATTTCTGCTCAAACGCAGAGACTTCCTCCAGAAATGCCGCGTTGAAGCACGGGCGTGGCGACGGCTTCATCCACCAGTAGAGCGTCGACGTTTCCTGGTCGTAATCGATTTCGATCTGGCGTAGTTGATTCGAATTGGCCAGTGCTGGAAGCTCGGTAACGGCGTTCATGACCCCCCCCGAAGGACTGCCCCGTCCGCGATGGACGGACTGGGGCAAATAATGCCGCGCGGCGGCACGTGTGTAATCTACATCAGAATTGGGGAAAAGGCGCAACTGGCGCAACGGACCCAATGCAGATTTCCTGGAGGCGTTGCGAAAAGGGAAAGCCCGCAAATGCTTGGGCGCGGAACTCCGACGCCTGCATGAGGAAGCCCGGCTGCCCGTCGCTACGCTGCGCTGGTCAGCTTGTCGTGCACAGCATGTGCTATAGCGTTCGCCACTGGCCGCCGTCGAAGCCCTCGATCGGCTTGAAACTCGCCTTGTAGGCCATCTTGTGGCTTTCCGCGATCCAATATCCAAGATATAGGTACGGCAGCCCCAGGGCGCGGCACAGCTCGATCTGCCACAGGATGCTGAACGTGCCGTAGCCGGCGCCGGCGGGCATCGGATCGAAGAAGGTATACACCGACGACAACCCGTCCTCGAGGCGGTCGATGAGGCTCACGATCCGCAGCGCCCGGTCGTCGCGAAACTCATAGAGCTCGGTCGCCACATTGCTATGAAGAAGGAAGTGCTGGTACTGCTCGCGGCTGTCCTGATCCATCCCCCCACCGGGATGGCGCATGCGCTGATACCGCAGATATAACTCATAATGCGCGGGATCATACGTCAAACTACGCCGAACTGACGCTAACTTGGCGTTATCGCGCCATGCCCGGCGCTGACTGCGGTCGGAGCGGAAAGCGGCGACCGGAACGCGCACGGGCACGCACGCCCTGCAGTGGTCGCAATAGGGGCGGTAGGTGAAGGCGCCGCTGCGCCGGAAGCCGAAGCGCACCAGTTCGCCATAGACGCGGGCGTCGATCAGGTGGCTCGGGGTCGCAACCTGGGATCGCGCCGCACGATTGGGGAGGTAACTGCACGGATAGGGCGCGGTCGAATAGAACTGCAGCGCCGCCAGGGGAAGGTCGTTGAGCTTGCTCATCCGAACTCCGCAATCGGTCCCCGCTTCCAGCCTTCCGGGGCTGCGGTCGAGTGTATCAATTCGGCGAGCCGTCGCGCAAAGTCCTCTCGCGCGATCGGGCGCGCGCCGAGAGAAGCGAGGTGGCGTGTCTCCTGCTGACAGTCGATCAGCGGGACGCGGTGGTCACGCAGGACTTCGACCAGGCCCGCGAGCGCGACCTTGGAAGCGTCGGTAGCGCGGGTGAACATCGATTCGCCGAAAAAGACTCGACCCAGTGCGAGGCCGTAGAGCCCGCCCGCGAGCTCATCGTCACGCCAGGCTTCGACCGAATGGACGTAACCCATGGCGTGCAGGCGCCGGTAAGCATCGCTCATGGCCCGGGTGATCCAGGTGCTGCCCGCGCTTGGCCGGCGGCGGCTCGCGCAGCCTTCGATGACCGCGTCGAAGGCGGTGTCGACACGGATCTCGAATTCTCGCCGGCGGAGGCGTAGCGATAACGACCTCGACATCCGGAATGCGTTGACTTCGAGCACCATCCGCGGGTCCGGACTCCACCACAGGAGCGGCTGGCCGTCGCTGTACCACGGAAAGATGCCGTGGCGATACGCATCGACGAGCCGCAACGGCGACAGGTCGCCGCCGTATGCGAGCAGGCCATTGGGTTCGGCGAGCGCCTGCTCGAGCGGAGGGAAAGGCGTCGATGGGCCGAGGCAGGTGATCGGGCGTCGTTCGATGGTCATGATCCCGCAAGACGATAGAATCCCGCTCCGTCGCCCCCGTAGCTCAGTGGATAGAGCACGCCCCTCCTAAGGGCGGGGTCGCACGTTCGATTCGTGCCGGGGGCGCCACTACTTGGCGCTGGACGCTGCACCCTTGCGGCGCGTGGGCGGGGCGTGCGTCGCGCGCAACGCTTCGAGAGACGCGCGCTGCAGTTCGAGGGTCTTGATGCTCATCTGCATCAGGTTGAGCGTCATCATCAGCCAGCCCTCGATGACCTTGAGCTCCCCGACCTTGCGCTCGACTTCCGCGGGGTCGAGGGCCGCGAACATCGCCGCCGGGTTCGGAAAAGGCAGCATCGGCATCATGCCCGCCATCGCCGCGGCGCTCGCCTCGGCGATACCGGGGGACGCCTGGCCCGAGGGTGAAGTGCCGGGAGCCGGTTGCGGCGCGGATCCAGGCACCGCACCCGGCATGGACACGGCGAACGGGTTCCACATCCGCTGCATGAACGCCATTGCGTCCTCGGCGGTGAAGGTCTTCGCCGCGCCTTCGGATTTGGTGGACTCGTCGCTCATCGCTCCTCCGCGATCGGTGCGAACGCGCAGAGCCGGTACGCACCTTGCGTTGCGCTAATATCGTGCGCCATGACCGAACGCGTCGCAACCCTGCTCTTGGAGCTCGCCGGAGCGGTGGGTGAAGCGCAGGTGCTGACCGCGGCGACGGATGTCGAGCCTTACCTTGTCGATCGCCGCGGAAGTTATCGTGGTGTGGCGCGGGCGGTGGTCCGGCCCGGTACGACCGGCGAGGTCGCGGCGGTCGTCCGCACCTGCGCCGCTGCGGGCGTTGCGGTAATCGCGCAGGGCGGCAACACGGGACTGTGCGGCGCGGCAACGCCGGATACGTCGGGCACCGAAATCGTCGTCTCGCTCGCGCGCATGCGCCGGGTGCGCGAGCTCGATTGCGACAATGCAACCATCACCGTCGACGCGGGAATGACGCTGGCCGAAGTCAGGCAAGCCGCCGACGACGCGGGCCTGCTGTTCCCGTTGTCGCTCGCTTCCGAAGGCAGTTGCACCATCGGGGGCAACATCTCGACCAACGCGGGTGGCACCGCGGTGCTGCGCTACGGCAACGTACGCGAGCTGGTGCTGGGCATCGAGGCGGTCCTGGCCGACGGCCGCGTCTGGCACGGTCTGCGCGGACTGCGCAAGGACAATACCGGCTACGATCTCAAGCAATTGTTCATCGGCAGTGAAGGCACCCTCGGCATCGTCACTGCGGTGGTGCTGAAGCTGTTCCCCGCGCAGCGTACCCGCGTGACCGCGCTCGCCGCGATGTCCGACGTCGGCGGCGCAGTTCGCCTGCTGTGCGCGATGCGGCAAGCGCTTGGCGAACGGCTGAGCGGATTCGAGTTGATGCAGCGACGTCGCACTCGGGTTGTCCCGCGCGCACCATCCCGATCTCCCCGACCCGCTTCCGGGCCACCCGTGGTACGTCCTGCTGCAGGCGGACGACACCGCGCCCGGGGTCGCGCTTGCTGCGCAGGTCGAGGCGGCGCTCGGGCAGGCTGCCACCGACGGCACGATCGGCGACGCGACGCTGGCACAGTCGGACGCCCAGGCGGCGCGTTTGTGGGCACTGCGCGAGAACATCAGCGAAGCGCAGCGCCGCGATGGTCCGAACATCAAGCACGATATCGCGCTGCCGGTTTCGGTGATTCCAGAATTCGTCGCGCTGACCGGCCCGGCCATCACGCGCGCCTTCCCGCAGGCGCGTCTGGTCGTGTTCGGCCACCTGGGCGACGGCAACCTGCACTACAACGTCGCTGCCCCGGCCGGCACGTCAGCGCGGGCGTTCATGGCGAACGCGGCGCAGGTGATGCGGGTCGTTCACGATCGCGTGGTCGCCGCAGGCGGCAGCATCAGCGCCGAGCACGGCATCGGGCAACTCAAGCGCGCCGAGCTCGCGCGCTACAAGCCGTCACTCGACATCGAGCTGATGCGCCGGATCAAGTCCGCGCTCGATCCCCAGGGCATCCTCAATCCGGGGAAGGTCCTGCCGTGACCTGCGCCGGCCACGCAGCGCTGGACGACCGCGGGCGCGCACACTGAGACATGGCAAAGCTCCTGCTCTGGCTGGTCGTCCTATTCGTGGTGATGTTCGTGCTGCGGCTCGTGTCCGTCGCGAAATACGGCAGCGGCCGGCCGCGAAGCCCGCGCGGATCGGCAAATCGACGGCCCGCGGCGATGGTCCGCTGTGTCGACTGCGGCGTGTTCCTGCCGGGTGCCGATGCCGGGCACGGCCCGCGCGGACCGGTGTGCGGCGACCCGGCGTGCGTGCATCGGCGCCGCGCCGACCCTTCCTGAGGCGAGCCCTGGACCCCGCCTCCGCCCTGCCCGGCTACGAATCGTCGCTGCCGACGTCGATCACCGGGTCGTCGCGGCGGATCCTGTGGATCGTCGGGCTGTTCCGCGCGATCTCGGGCGCGCTGCTGCTGGGTCTCGCGCTGCTGCTCGATCCACGTACGCTGAATGTCACGACGCCGAATTCGTTCGTCATCGCGACGTCGCTGTATTTCGTGTTCGGGCTCGCCGCATTCGGCTGGATCCAGCAGGAGCGCCTTCCGCTGCCCCTTGCACAGACGCTGCTGGCGCTCCTCGGCGGCGACGTGTTCTTTCTCGGCCTGGCGATGATTGCAGGCGGCAGCTCGGGTGTACCGCTGCCGATCCTGCTGTTTCCGCAACTCGCGGCGAGCGGCTGGCTGCTGCGCACGCGCACCGCGTTCTTTCTCGCGGCGATGGCCGCGGTCGTCCTGCTCGGGCTCGAGATCTGGCGCACTCTCGACGGCGCGATCGGGGGTCCGCAGCTCTTCCAGACTGCGCTGGTCTGCATCGGGTATTTCGCGATGGTCGGCATCGCGGTCGCGATCGGCCGCTACACCAAGGCGTCCGAGGATCTCGCCACCCAGCGCGGAATCGATGTCGCCAACCTCGAGCAGGTCAATCGGCTGATCATCCAGGATATGCAGGACGGCGTGCTGGTGGTAGATCTCAACGGCGTGGTCCGCGGTCACAACGCCCAGGTCACCCGGCTCCTCGGCGGATTCGGGCGCATGCGCGGCGGGATGCGGCTCGCGGAATTCTCGACCACCCTCCACGATTATTGGCGCCGCTGGAACGAGGATCCGTCGGAGGCGCTAGCGCCGTTCAAGGTCGACACCTCGCAGCGCCTGCTGCGAGTGCGCCTGGTGCGCGTCGGCTCGGGATTGAATGGCGGTACGCTGCTCTACCTCGAGGACCTCGGGCGCGCCCAAAGCGAGGCGCAGCAGATGAAGCTCGCGGCGATGGGACGGCTCACCGCGTCGATTGCCCACGAGGTCCGCAACCCGCTCTCGGCGATCAACCAAGCCGCGCAGCTCCTCGAGGAGGACGGCGCGGTGGCGCCCGGGGGAACGCGTCTCCTGGCCATGATCCGCAACAACGCGCGGCGCATCGACCGTATCGTCGGCGAAGTCCTGCAATTGAATCGCCGCGACCGCCAGCAACCGGAAACCATCCCGCTGGGCGAGTTCATGCGCGGGATCATTGAGGAAATCGTGCAGGGAGAAGGGATTCCCCCGCGCGGGATCGCCGTCGACATCCCCGATGACCTGCTCGTCGTGTTCGACCGCGGACACTTGAGCCAGATTGCGTGGAACCTGGTGCGCAACGCCTGGCAGCATTGCCAGAAGCATGAAGGTAGCATCGCGATCGCAGCGCGCGCAGGCTACATGGGGGATGCGGTGATCTGCGAGCTCGGTGACGACGGGCCCGGTATCCCCGCCGAAAACCGCGCCCAGATTTTCGAGCCGTTCTTCACCACTCGTCCGGGGGGTACCGGCCTCGGACTCTATATCGCCCGCGAGCTTGCCGATGCGAACGGTGCGGCACTCGAGCTCCTGACCAGGGCGCCCGGCGCCAGCTTTCGGGTCACGTTCCGGCGCGCTCCGCTCCCCGCTCCTGCCACCTGGCACTAGAATTGCGGCCTGCCACCCCGACCTCCGTCAACCTTCCCCCATCACATGTCTCGCAGAACCCGCGGTCAACCCCGAGTGCTGGTCGTCGATGACGAGCCCGATTTGCTCGAGCTGCTCGAGCTGACGCTCTCGCGCATGGGGCTCGACACAATTCGCGCCGAATCGGTCGGTGAGGCGCAACGGCTGCTCGATACCGGACCGTTCGACCTGTGCCTCACCGACTGGAACCTCCCCGACGGCGAAGGCCTGCGTGTCGTCGAGCACATCACGCAGAAGGCGCTCGACGTACCGGTCGCCGTCATCACCGCCTTCGGCAGCACCGAGAATGCGGTCGCGGCGCTCAAGGCAGGAGCGTTCGATTACCTTGCCAAGCCGGTTGCGCTCGAGCAGCTGCGGGCGCTGGTTAAGCAGGCGCTCAAGGTCCCCGAGAAGCCGCTCCCCGCGAACAGCTACCAGCTCCTGGGCGAATCGCCCGCCATGCAGCAGGTTCGCAGCATGATCGAGCGCCTTGCTAAGAGCCAGGCGCCGGTGTTCATCAACGGTGAATCGGGCAGCGGCAAGGAGCTCGCCGCGCGAATGATCCACCTCAAGGGTCCGCGCGCCGAGCAGCCTTTCATCGCGGTGAACTGCGGTGCGATTCCAGAAAATCTGATGGAAAGCGAGTTCTTCGGCTACAAGAAGGGCGCGTTCACGGGCGCGGATTCCGATCGCGATGGCTTCTTCCAGGCCGCGAACGGCGGCACGCTTTTCCTCGACGAAGTCGCAGACCTGCCGCTTGCGATGCAGGTCAAGCTGCTACGGGCCATCCAGGAAAAGAAGGTGCGCAAGGTGGGCTCGACGACGGAAGAGCCGGTCGACACGCGGATCATCAGCGCGACCCACAAGAATCTTGGCACATTGGTCGAGGGCGGCGAGTTCCGCCAGGACCTCTATTACCGCCTGCACGTGATCGAGCTCGCGATGCCCAGCCTGCGCGACATGCGCGAGGATATCCAGCCGATCGCCAACGCGATCCTTGCGCGCCTCGCGCGCGGTAATCCCGCGGCGCTCGAGACCGAGGCGGTCGCCGCGCTCGAGCGCTACCCGTTTCCCGGCAATGTCCGGGAACTCGAGAACATCCTCGAGCGCGGCCTCTCGCTCGCAGCCGATCCGCAGAGGATCTCCGCCGAAGATCTGCACCTGACTCCGGTGGCCGAGGAGTCCGACATGCACATGCCCGCCGGCGAGAAGTGGCCGCTACAGGACTACCTCGACCGCGTCGAGCGGGCGGCGATCAACGAAGCGCTGGAGAAGACGCGCTACAACCGCACCGCGGCCGCGAAACTGCTCGGCATCACCTTCCGGGCGATGCGTTACCGGATGGAGCGGTTGGGGATCAAATAGGACCTGGCGTGGGACATTTGCGGGACAAGGTTGCCATCGTCACTGGGGCTGCGAGCGGCTTCGGTGAAGGCATCGCGCGCGCGTTCGTGGCCGAGGGTGCCTGCACGGTCCTCGCCGACATCGACATCGCCCGTGGGCACGCACTGGCACAGGAACTGGGTGAACGGGCGAGATTCGTGCACTGCGACGTGGCCGACGGTGCCCAGGTGCGCGCACTGGTGGATGCCTGCGCCGTGGCTTTCGGACCGCCCGACATCGTCGTCAACAATGCTGGCACCACGCACCGCAACCAGCCGATGCTCGACGTCGACGAGGCGACGTTCGACCGCGTCTACGCCGTCAACGTCAAGTCAATCTTCCACATGGCGCACGCCGTCGTGCCGCTGATGAGGAAGCGCGGCGGCGGTGTCATCATCAACATCGGTTCGACCGGAGGCATCCGGCCGCGGCCGGGGCTCACCTGGTACAACGGCTCGAAAGCGGCGGTCAACCTGCTGTCGAAATCGATGGCGGCGGAACTCGGCCCGGATCGGATCCGGGTCAATGCGATCTGCCCCGTGATTGGAGCGACGGGGCTCCTCGAGCAGTTCATGGGTCTGCCCGACACTGCCGATAACCGCGCGCGCTTCATCGCGACGATCCCGCTCGGCCGGATGTCCGAGCCCGAGGATGTTGCTGCGGCAGCGGTCTACCTGGCCAGCGACTCCGCGCACTTCATCACCGGGGTCGAGTTGCCGGTGGACGGCGGGCGCACGATCTGAAGCGCGCGACCGGCCGCAGTGCGGGTGGCGCCCGGCGCGGATTGCAGTCGCGTCGAATGCCCTCGCGCCGCGGATTGTCGATCGATGCCGAGGGTGTCGCCCGGATCGCGACGCAGATCCCGTCGCCCAATTGCGACCAACGGCCGGCGGACTGCCCGATCACTCTGGCGGTCATTCACGGCATATCGCTGCCACCCGGCAAGTTCGGCGGCGACGCCATCGCGCGACTGTTCACCAACCGGCTCGCCGCAACGGAGCATCCCGGTTACGCGATGATCGCGACGCTGCGCGTCTCTGCCCACTTCGTCATCCGCCGCGACGGCGAACTCATCCAGTTCGTCGCCTGCGGCAAGCGCGCGTGGCATGCGGGCGAATCGTCGTGGCGCGGCCGTGCGCACTGCAATGACTACGCGATCGGGATCGAACTCGAGGGCACCGACACGCTCCCGTACGCGCGCGCCCAATACCGGGTGCTGGCGCGCCTCCTGCGGGCATTGCGGCGGCGCTATCCGATCGAGGACATCACCGGGCACAGCGACATCGCGCCCGGGCGCAAGACTGACCCCGGACCCGCTTTCGACTGGGCATACGTCGCACGGCTGATCGGCGGGAAACCATGATATAGTTGACGGTTTATGCGCTTCGTCGCGGACTATTTTCCGCTCATCCTCTTCTTCCTCGCCTTCAAATGGCAGGGAATCTGGGTCGCCACCGCGGTGGCGATCATCGCTTCGATCGTGCAGATCGTGTGGCTGCGCTGGCGCAACGCGATAAGCCCGGTGCATTGGCTTTCGCTCGCGATCATAGTCGTGTTCGGCGGAGCGACCCTTGCGCTGCGCGACGACGCGTTCATCAAGTGGAAGCCGACGGTCCTGTATCTTGCCTTCGCAGGTGCGCTGGCTGCGGGCAAGCTCCTGTGGCGGCGCGATCTGCTCGCCACCGTCATGAAGGATCTTGCTCTGCCGCCGGCGATCTGGACCCGCCTCACCTGGGCCTGGATCGCCTTCTTCGCCGCGATGGCGCTCGCCAACTGGTACATCGCATTCCACTTCCCGACTGCAACGTGGGTGAATTTCAAGGTCTGGGGAGGCATCGGGCTGTTCCTGCTGTTCGCGATTGCGCAGGGGTTGTTCCTGGCACGCCACGTCACTGAGCCATCGCGATGAATCTCGCCGCAGTTATCGAGGAGCGGCTCGCGCCGCTTGCACCGGTCGAGATCGAGATCCGCGACGACAGCGCGCAGCACGCCGGACACGCCGGAGCGGCCTCCGGCGCCCGGCACTTTTCGGTGACGATTGTGTCGGAGCACTTCCGCGGGCTGTCCCGCGTCGCCCGTCATCGCGCGATCCTCGCGCGGGTCGGCGATCTGATTCCCCACCCGGTGCATGCGCTGGCGATCAGCGCGTGGGCCCCGGGTGAAATCCATTCCTGACGAAAGGACCTAAACGATGAAACGTACGACGATTGCCATTGCGGCGATGGCCGCGCTCTGCTCGACCGGCGCCCTGGCGCAAGCGGCCGCGCCGGCGAAGGCCGCCGCGGTTGCCAAAGCCCCGGCCACGGCCGCGACTCCCGAGAAGACGCTGTACACACAGAGCCAGTTCGACCTCCTGCTGAGCCAGCAGATCGCCAAGGGCGCGAAGGACTCGCCCGAGTTGCGCAAGGCGGTCAAGGACAACCTGAATACGCTGACGATGCTGGCCCGCGAAGCGAAGAAGCAGGGCCTCGAAAAGAATTCCGACGTCAAGACGGAACTCGACCTCAGTGGCGAGAACATTCTCGCCAATGCCTACGTGGGCGACTGGCTGAAGAAAAATCCGGTACCCGAATCCGCGCTCAAGAAGGATTATGACGACGCGGTCAAGGCGCATGGCGACAAGGAATACAAGGTTCGTCATATCCTCGTTGACAAGGAAGACGACGCCAAGGAAATCATCACCGAGCTGCAAAAGGGCGCGAAGTTCGACGAGCTTGCCAAGGCGCGCTCCAAGGATCCCGGCTCGAAGGACAAGGGCGGCGAACTCGGCTGGAGTTCGCCGGCGAATTTCGTCAAGCCTTTTGGAGATGCGATCAAGTCGACTCCCAAGGGCAAGTTCAGCGCCGAACCGGTACACACCCAGTTCGGCTGGCACGTGCTCGAAGTCGAGGATGTCCGCGCAGCGAAGGACATTCCTACCTACGACGAGGCGAAACCCCAAATTGAGCAACGCGCGCGCAATGCCTGGATCGAGGAGCACATCAAGGCGATGGCGGCGAAGAACGGCATCTGATCCACAGCACATGGACTGGAGCCTGCCCTACCGTTCGCAGCGGCAGCCGGTTCTGGCGCGAAATGCGGTCGCGACGTCGCAGCCGCTGGCGACACAGGCCGGCGTCTCGATGCTCGCCCGCGGCGGCAACGCGGTCGATGCCGCCCTTGCCACCGCGATCACGCTGACGCTGGTAGAGCCGTGCAGCAACGGCATCGGCTCGGACATGTTCGCAATCCTCTGGGACGGCGAATGCGTCATGGGACTCAATGCCTCCGGACGCGCGCCCGCGGCGTGGTCGCGGGAGCGCTTCGCCGGCCGCGACGCGATGCCGCAGCGCGGCTGGGAGAGCGTCACCATCCCGGGTACGGTTTCCGGCTGGGTGGCCTTGTCTAAGCGCTACGGCAAACTGCCGTTTGCCGACCTGTTCGAGCCCGCCATCCGTTATGCGCACGACGGCTTCGCGGTGTCGCCGGTGGTCTCGGAGAAGTGGCGTCTGGCGGTGCCGGTGATGCCACAGGGATCGGGCTGGCACGAGCACTTCCTGCCGGCAGGTCACCCTTTGCGCCCTGGCGAGTACTTCAGGTCGCAGGCGGTCGCGAAGACACTCGCGTCGATCGCCGAGACCAACGGAGAAGCTTTCTACCGCGGTTCCCTCGCCGAGGCGATGGTCGCCGATTCGAGAGCGAAGGGAGGCGCGCATACCCTCGAGGATTTCGCACGGCACGAGGCCGACTGGGTGTCACCGGTCAGCGTCGATTACCGCGGCACCACCGTTCACGAAATCCCGCCGAACGGTCAGGGCATCGCCGCGCTGATGGCGCTCGGCATGCTCGAGTCGTTCGATCTCACGTCGCTGCCCTCCGATTCGGTCGCGAGCCAGCACCTGCAGATCGAGGCGATGAAGCTCGCGTTCGCCGATGCGACGCGCTTTGTTGCCGACGTGCGATCGATGCCATTCCCGCCCGCGTCGCTCGTCGATCGCGAGTATCTTCGCGAGCGCGCGCGGCTCATCAATCCGAAGCACGCACAGGTGTTCGGCCCCGGCGAGCCGCCGCGGGGCGGCACCGTCTACCTCACTGCGGCCGACGCGAACGGGATGCTGGTCTCGCTTATCCAGTCCAACTACATGGGTTTCGGCTCCGGAGTGGTCGTCCCCGGAACCGGCATCAGCCTGCAGAATCGCGGCACGGGCTTTACGCTCGAGCACGGGCATCCGAACGAGGTCGCGGGGGGCAAGCGCCCGTACCACACGATCATCCCCGGCTTCGCGACGCGCGGTGGCAGGCCGTTGATGGCGTTCGGCGTCATGGGCGGCCCGATCCAGCCACCGGGGCACGTCCAGATCATGACGCGCATGCTGGACCACGACATGAATCCTCAGGCGGCGCTCGACGCGCCTCGTTGGAAGGTGAACGCCGACCAGTCGATCGATCTCGAGGCGAGCGCGCCGCGCGAGCTGCGTGAAGGCCTGCTCGCACTCGGCCACGAAATGGAGTCGCTCCCGGATTCCTACATGGATTTCGGCGCGGGTCAGGTAATCATGGTTGCCGAGAGCGGCGGGTATATCGCCGCATCGGATTCGCGCCGTGACGGGCAGGCGGCGGGGTTCTGACGCTCGGCGCGACGGGCAAGCCGCAGGCTTGCGAGACCGCCCCAATTCCTGCGGTCAGCGCTGCCTCTTCAGCGTCGACAGCGGCAGAAGCTCCGGGAGCTCGATCCGCTTGCGACTGGCCTCGACGGCAGCGAGCGGGCGTGTGGCAACCATCGTCACCGCGCTTCGCAGCGTGAGCTCCTGGTAGCTGCGGGTGCCGTCGATCTTCCACGCGCATTCCTGATCGGTCAGCTCGCGAACGACCCGCGCCGGGATTCCTGCAGCCAGCGTGCGGGGCGGCACCATCATGCCGGCCTTGATGAAGGCCATCGCCGCGACGATCGCGGACTCACCGACCTCGGCATTGTCGTTGACCACCGCGTTCATCCCGACGAGCGCGTTGCGTCGGATGATGCACCCGTGCAGGATCGCGCCGTGACCGATATGACCGTCCTCCTCGACCACCGTGTCCGTTCCGGGGAATCCGTGCATCACACAGGCGTCCTGCAGGTTCGCTCCGGCGCGCATTTCGATTCGGCCGAAATCGCCGCGCATCGATGCGCAGGGCCCGACGTAGCAGTTCGCACCCACGATCACATCGCCGATCAGCACTGCGCTCGGATGGACGAACGCCGAAGGATCGACGACCGGGGTGACGCCGTTGATCGAATAGACGGTCAAGCGCATGTGCCGAATCGCGAAACTGCTATCCGCCGATGACGCGCAGACCCCTGGCCTTTGCGGCCACTGCGCGAGAGGCGCAACCGAGCCAGCGTCCGCAAACACTCGACCCCGGTGAACGAAGACGCGATGCTCAACGTGATGCGTTGCCATTGCGTCAATGCACCCGCTTGTCCCAGCACCACGCGCAGCAATACGGACGCATCCAGGTACGCGATCACCGATTGCCTAGCCGCTCTTCCATGAGAAAGTCGACGATGTCTCCTCGAAACCCGAGGGGAGGCGGCAAACGTACTTGCTGGAGTTTGGGCGCTCCGGGTACCGGTGGCCGAATTTGGAGAAATGTGTCGCGCCGCGTCTACGCAACGATGCGCGCAATCGGTGTATCGCGATCGAGGATGGTCAACGTTCGACCCGTCCGTACGCTGCGCAGGTGCTCGCTCAGCCGACTTTTCAACTCTGCAATGCGACCCGTGTCGGTCATGGTCAGATCCTAGTCAATTCTAGTCAAAACAGCAAGCGGGCTCACTCACCCGATGAAGCGCCGCGCGTTGGCGAACATTCGGTACCAGGGCGACAACTCGCCCCAATCCTGCGGATGCCATGACATCTGCACCGTTCTGAACACGCGCTCGGGATGCGGCATCAGGATGGTGAAGCGGCCGTCGGCGGTGGTGAGCCCGGTGATGCCTCCCGGTGAGCCGTTGGGATTGTACGGGTAGGCCTCGCTCGCCCGGCCGCGATGGTCGACGAAGCGTAGTGCGACATGGGGTTCGCCATCGGGGCGCTGGCGGGAATCGCGAAACTCGGCGTAGCCCTCGCCATGCGCCAGCGCGACCGGCAGGAGGCTCCCGGCCATTCCATCGAAAAACAGCGATGGCGAACGCAGCACCTCGAGCATCACGTAGCGCGCCTCGAACTGCTCCGACGCGTTGCGCACGAAATGCGGCCAGTGGTCACTGCCCGGGATGATCTCGCGCAGGTTGCTCATCATCTGACAACCGTTGCACACGCCAAGCGCGAAGATATCGCCGCGCGCGAAGTAATCGGCGAATGCGTCGCGCAACCGAGGATTGAACAGGATCGACTTCGCCCAGCCTTCGCCGGCGCCGAGCACGTCGCCATACGAAAATCCGCCTCCGGCGACGATGCCGCTGAACGTGCCAAGCGCATGGCGCCCATTCGCGAGATCGCTCATGTGGACGTCGTAGGCATCGAATCCGGCGCGGGTGAACGCCGCGGCCATCTCGACCTGCCCGTTGACGCCCTGCTCACGCAGCACCGCGACGCGCGGACGTAGGCCTTTCGCGATAAATGGCGCGGCGGGATCCTCGCTCGCCTCGAAACCAAGACGCGGGGCAAGTCCCGGATCGCCGGCATCGGCGATGCGTGCATGCTCCTGGTCGGCCGCCACCGGGTTGTCGCGCAGGCGTTGCATCGCGTGGGTGGTGGCCGACCACGCGCGGTGCAGGTCGATCCGCGATTCGTCGATGACGCTCGCCCCTTCGTAGCGGATGACAATCCGCTCGCCGTCTGCGGGGGCGCCGATCACGCGCGCGGCGAGGCCCGCAGCCTGCGCGCGTGTGATGATCGCTGCCGCGGCGCCCGCCGCGACCTGGACTACTGCACCCAGCTCTTCGGCAAACAACGCGGCAAGCACCCCGGTGCCGCGTTCGGGAGCTGCCGCGGCAAGGTCGACCGCAAGACCACAGCGCGATGCGAAGGCCATTTCGACCAGGGTGACGAAGATCCCGCCATCGCTGATGTCGTGGTAAGCGAGCAGGATGTCGTCCGCGTGCAGTGACTGCACCAGCGCGAAGAACGCGGCGAGGCGCCGCGCGACGTCGAGGTCAGGCGGGTCATCGCCAAGCTGGCCATGGATCTGCGCGAGCGCCGATGCACCCAGGCGCCGCCTGCCGCCGGCCAGATCGAGGTGGACCAGCCGGGTGTCGCCGCAGTCGCGGCGCAGCAGCGGCGTCAGGCATGCGCGCGCGTCCGCGACGGGAGCGAATGCCGACACGATCAGCGACACCGGCGCAGTCACCGACTTGTCGGCATCGCCGTCGCGCCAGGTCGTGCGCATCGACAGCGAATCCTTACCCACCGGGATCGACAATCCGAGCGGAATGCACAAATCCTTCGTCACGGCACGGACGGTATCGTAGAGCGCGGCGTCCTCACCAGGCTCCCCTGCGGCAGCCATCCAGTTCGCGGAAAGCTTGACCACGCCCAGGTCTTCGATCCGGGCCGCCGCGAGATTGGTGATCGCTTCGGCGAGCGCCATCCGCCCCGACGCCGGCGCGTCGATCAGCGCGATCGGTGTCCGCTCGCCGATCGCCATTGCCTCGCCCGCATAGCCGGAAAAATCCGCGAGCGTCACTGCGGCGTCGGCGACCGGCACCTGCCAGGGACCGACCATCGGGTCGCGCGCACAGAGGCCGCCCACGGTGCGATCACCGATGGTGACAAGAAAGGTCTTGTCGGCGACGGCAGGCAGTTGCAGCACGCCGTACGCCGCTTCGCGCGGGTCGACCCCGTGGAGATCGAGCTGCGGAAGCCTTCGCCCCGCGCGTACCGTGTCACGCTGCATCCGCGGCGGGTTGCCGAGGATGACGTCGAGCGGAACGTCAACCGCCTCGGTACCGAAGTGGCGATCGTCGACCACCAGCCGACCGTCCCCGGTTGCGCGGCCGACGACTGCAATTGGGCAGCGCTCGCGCTCGCAGATCGCCTCGAAGCGCGCGCGGTCTGCGGCGGTGATCGCAAGCACGTAGCGCTCCTGCGCTTCGTTGCACCAGATCTCGCGCGGCGCCATCCCGCGCTCCTCCGACGGAACCGCGCGCAGCTCGAAGCGGCCACCGACGCCGCCCGCGTGCACGAGCTCGGGAAGCGCATTCGACAGTCCGCCCGCGCCAACGTCGTGGATTGCCATGATCGGATTGGCTTCCCCGAGTTGCCAGCAGGCATCGATCACCTCCTGCGCGCGGCGCTCCATCTCGGCATTGCCGCGCTGCACCGAATCGAAATCGAGGTCGGCCGTGTTCGCGCCCGTCGCAAGCGACGACGCAGCGCCACCACCCATTCCGATCAGCATGCCGGGGCCGCCCAACTGGACCAGCAGCATTCCCGCCGACAGCGCGCGTTTCTGCACCTGCCCCCTGGCAATGCTGCCCACGCCGCCTGCGAGCATGATCGGCTTGTGGTAACCCCGCCAGCGTCCGTCGACCTCGAGCTCGAAGCTGCGGAAATAGCCGGCGAGGTTCGGACGCCCGAACTCGTTGTTGTACGAGGCCGCCCCCATCGGGGCCTCCATCATGATCGCGAGCGCCGACGCAATCCGGTCGGGCTTGCCGATCTGAGCATCCTGCTCCCAGGGTTGCGGCAGCGTGGGGATGTGCAGATTCGAAACCGAGTAGCCGACAATCCCCGCCTTCGGCTTGGCACCGCGCCCGGTCGCCCCCTCGTCGCGAATCTCGCCTCCGGCGCCGGTTGCCGCACCCGGAAACGGCGCGATCGCAGTCGGATGATTGTGCGTTTCGACCTTAATCAGGATCTCCACCCGCCCACGGCTGAACGCGTAGCGGCCGTCGGGATCCGGATGGAAGCGCTCGACCTCGGTCCCGGCGATGACCGACGCATTGTCGGCATAGGCGACGAGCGTTCCCTGCGGATGCGCGGCGTGAGTCGACCGGATCATTGCGAAGAGGCTTTGCGATTCTTCGACGCCGTCGATGCGCCAGGCGGCATTGAAGATCTTGTGCCGGCAATGCTCGGAGTTCGCCTGTGCGAACATCGTCAGCTCGACGTCAGTCGGATCGCGACCGATGCGCACAAACGCCTGCGCGAGATAGTCGATCTCCGCGTCGGACAATGCGAGACCCAGTTCCCGGTTCGCCTCGTCGAGCGCGACGCGCCCGCGGGCCTGGAGCGCAATACACGTCATCGGTCGCGGCTCGACCTGCGCGAACAGCCGCCTGGCATCCGCGCAATGGTCGAGCACCGCCTCCGTCATGCGGTCGTGCACGAGAGGCAGGATGAGGTTGCGGTCGGCGGCCGCGAGCGCCGAGCAGCCGGAGGCGGTGATCTCGTAGGCGATGCCGCGCTCGATCCGGGTTACCCGCACGAGGCCGCAGTTGCGCGCAATGTCGGTTGCCTTCGACGACCAGGGCGAAATGGTTCCCGGACGCGGGATGACCAGCAACGTGACATTGCCGGCCGCGACGCCCGCATCGTCCGGGTTCGGCGACTCGGCTGGGCTCGCGGAATCGGCCCGGATGCCCGCGTCGGCAGGACCATAGGTCAGCAGCCGCTCGAGCACCTCGCGCTCGCCCTCATCGAGCGTGGACGCGACTTCGACGAAATGCCAGTAGCGTGCGGCGAGACCGGTGATCGAATGCTGTGGGCGAAGCGCAGACAGGGTGGCGAGGAGCTTGGCGACCCTGAACGGAGAAAGAGCTGCGCCTCCGGGCAGCGCGAGGACTTCAGGCACACCCGATTATAGCGTTGGCCGCAGAACTCGGCTGCCGGCGCCGCCGCACGCCCGCGTCAGTGATGCAGAATCTTGGCGAGGAAGTGCTGTGCGCGCTCGGAGCGGGGCTTGCCGAAAAAATCATCCTTCGATGCATCCTCGACGATATGCCCGGCGTCCATGAAGATCACGCGGTTGGCCACCCGGTTCGCGAAGCCCATCTCGTGGGTGACGACCATCATCGTCATCCCCTCCTTGGCCAGTCCCTGCATCACGTCGAGCACTTCGTTGATCATCTCGGGGTCGAGCGCCGAAGTCGGCTCGTCGAACAGCATGCAGATCGGGTCCATCGACAGCGCACGCGCAATGGCCACGCGCTGCTGCTGTCCGCCCGACAACTGCCCCGGGAACTTGTCCTTGTGCGTAGCCAGCCCGACGCGGTCGAGATAGCGGAGTGCCCGCGCGTCCGCCTCGTCCTGGCTGCGGCCCAGCACCTTGACCTGCGCCAGCGACAGGTTCCTGCGTACGGTGAGATGCGGGAACAGCTCGAAATGCTGGAACACCATTCCCACCCGGGCGCGCAGCTTCGGCAGCTTGGTCTTCGGATCGTTGACCTTGATCCCGTCGACGAAGATCTCGCCCTTCTGCACCGGCTCCAGCGCGTTGACCGTCTTGATCAGCGTCGACTTGCCTGAACCCGAGGGTCCGCAAACGACGATGACCTCGCCCTTCTCCACGTTGGTCGTGCAATCGGTCAGCACCTGGAAGCTGCCGTACCACTTGGAAATGCTGTGGATCTCGATCATCGCCATTGCGAGCGGGTCCTGGATCGGGTCGGGTTGAAGGGTTCCGGCTGAGGGCTCGGCGGCCGTTCAGCGTACGATCGCAATCTTGTTCTGCAGGCGCTTGACGAGCCGCGATATGACCACGCAGATGACGAAATACACCACCGCCGCGAAGATATACATCTCGACATAGCGACCGTCGCGCTCAGCGACTTTGGACGCTGCGCCGAGGAAGTCGGTGATCGACAGCACGTACACCAGCGATGTGTCCTGGAACATGATGATCGTCTGGGTGAGCAGGATCGGCACCATGTTCCGGAACGCCTGCGGCAGCACCACCTTCCCCATCGTCTGCCAGTAGTTCAAGCCGAGCGCATAGCCGGCCCAGACCTGGCCGCGGGCGACCGACTGGATGCCGGCGCGCATGATCTCGGCGTAATAGGCGGCCTCGAACATCGAGAACGTGATCACGGACGACAGGAACGCGCCGACCTTGACCGGCTGGCTCGCACCGACGATCCACGCGCCGATGTAGGGGACGAGGAAGTAAAACCAGAAGATCACGAGCACCAGTGGCACCGAGCGCATCAGGTTGATGTACGCGGTGGCAACGATCGACAGCGGCTTGATGCTGGAGAGGCGCATCATCGCGAGCAGCGTGCCGAAGAAGATGCCGAGGACGATGACCAGGACGGTCAGCGTCAGCGTAAACGTCATGCCCACCTCGAGCAGGTAGGGCAGGTTGCGCCAGATGACGCCGAAATCGAAGGGTCCGAACATGATCCTGCGCTGCGCGTCCGATCAGTGCGCGCCACCGATGATGGCCGGCCCGATGAACCCGGGCACCGCGACGCGCTGCTCGACCCAGCGCATCGCATATACGACGCCGATGTTGACGAGGAGGTAGAGGATCGTCGCTGCGGTGAACGCCTCGAAGACCTGGAAGCTGAACTCCTGCATCGTCCGCGCGGCGGCAGTCAGCTCGACGACGCCGATGGTAAGCGCCACCGACGAATTCTTGATAACGTTGAGGAACTCCGACGTGAATGGCGGCAGGATGATCCTGACCGCCATCGGCAGCAGCACATAGCGATAGGTCTGCGGCAGAGTCAGGCCCAGCGCGGTCGCGGCCATCTGCTGCCCGTGGGGGAGCGCCTGGATCCCGGCACGCACCTGCTCGGCGACCCGCGCCGCGGTGAAAAAGCCGAGACAAAGTACCGCCGGCATATAGGAGGCCCAGGGCGGCGGCATCTGCTTGATCGCGTCGCCAAGATGTTTCGGCAGGAGCTCCGGAAGCACGAAGAACCAAAGGAACATCTGGACCAGCAGCGGGATGTTGCGAAACAGGTCGACGTAGCCGTTGCCGAACCGCACTGCCCACTTGCGCGGTGTCGTGCGCATGACGCCGAGCACGGTCCCGATGACGAGCGCGATGACCCAGGCCGCAAGCGCCGTGGCGAGCGTCCAGAACAGTCCGACGAGCAGCGTGTGGAAGTAGGTGCCCGTGCCCTCAGGCGTGAGCGCCCAGTAGATCTTCCAGTTCCAGTGGTAGTTCACCCGCGCGCGCTCATCGTTGCACCCTGCCGGCCATGCCACCGATGGACGACGGGGGGCGCCAGGCCCCCCATCGCTTCATGCCACGAACTGCGCGATCCTACTTATAGACGTTGGGATCGGGCGAATCGGTCGGATTCGCGAAGACTTTCTTCAGCGAGTCGGAGATCGGGAAGTTCAGGTTGATGCCCTTGGGGGGGATCGGGCTCAGGAACCACTTGTTGTAGATGGTTTCGATCTCGCCGCTTTTGTAGAGCTTGGCCATCGCGTCGTCGACCACCTTCTTGAACTCGGGGTCATCCCTGCGCAGCATCAGGCTATACGGCTCGAGGCCGAGGCTGGCCGACGAGATATGGAATTCGGACGGGTCCTTGGCGTTCGCGACCAACCCGTAGAGCAGGATGTCGTCCATCAGGAACGCCTTGGCGCGACCGGTCGCGACCATCAGGAACGCCGCCGGATGATCGTTCGCCGCCAGTACGGTCATGTCCATCTTGTCGGCGGTGTTGAGCTCGTTCAACGCCTTGATGTCGGTGGTGCCCGCGGTCGACACGACCGTCTGGCCCTTGAGGTCGGCGACCGTGTCCAGATGCGAGGATTTCAACGACACGTAGCGATACTTGATCACGAAATAGGTCATCCCGAAATCGACCTGCTTCTTGCGCTCGGCATTATTGGTCGTTGAGCCGCACTCGAGGTCGATCGTGCCGTTCGCCATCAGCGGGATCCGCGTCGACGACGTCACCGGATTGAGCGCGACCTTTAGATTGGGCATGCCGAGCTTGGCCTTCACTGCGTCGACGATCTTGTAGCAGATGTCCATCGCGTAGCCGATCGGCTTCTGGTTCTCGTCGAGATACGAGAACGGGATCGAGGCGTCGCGGAAACCGATGGTGATCGTGCCGCTGTCCTTGATCTTCTTGAGTGTTCCCGCGTCCTGCGCGAACGCAGGCGGGGTGATCAACGCGAGCACCGATAGCGTGATCGCCAGTTTGAACGTACGCATACGTGTGACTCCCAGGTAATTTTGAACGGTCGCACCCCCCCGCCGGAGGCGGGCCACGACGCGGCGGCCCGATTTTACGAGGCCGCGGCGGGAATGTCCAAAGCCTTCCGCTGGCCGGGCGGGAGCGTCAGGCGCGAAGAGTCGCCAGCAGGCGCCGAGGCTCCAGTAACAATTCCAGGGCGTCGGCTGCGTCGCGGACCGCGATATCGCAGGCGCTAAGCACTTCGCCGGCGGCCCCTTCGCGCCCGACGACGGCGATTCCCAGCGCCGCGGCCGCCAGCATGGCGCGATCATTGCGGCCGTTGCCGATCGCAATGCATTCGCCGGGCCCGAGGCGCTCGATGAACGCGAGCTTCGCTTCGGCCTGTCCTTCGGGTGGCACGCAGTCGATCGAGCACGGCAGCCCATCGAGCTCGCGGCGTGCGGTGCCGAAGGTGTCTCCGGTCACCACGTGGATTCGAAGCGACGATGCGACTCGAGGGAACAGTGACCGGATCTCGTCCGGAAGCCGGCCATCGTGCGCCAGGGTACCGTTGTAATCGCAAACAAGGTGCGCCAGCCGGAGCCTGCCAAATCCTGGAATTTCAATCTCGATCATGCTGCAGTGTTGCACATTGCTCGGCCCTCACGGAGAGGACAACGCGGCGCCGATCGCCAGGAAGGCGATCAGAGTAAGCAGCACATAGGCGACATACGCGTTGAGGCGCCCATGGTGCATGCGCGCGAGCCAGTGCGCCACCGCCTGCAGCGCCGGCAATGGGTCATTTTCGGCTACCATCGACACGCGACATGCAGCTTGCGCCTATCCTGACCGTTCCTGCGTTGCGCGCGGTGGAAGCGCGCCACGCCGATTTGCCGCTGATGGAGCGCGCGGGGACTGCCGCAGCCTCGGTCGCCCTGGCCATGCTTGGATCGGGAACCGGGCGCGTCGCCGTTCTCGCGGGACCGGGCAACAACGGCGGCGATGCCTTCGTGGTTGGGCTCCGTCTGCACGAACGCGGCGTCGCCGTCGACGTCGTCGCTTTGCCCGATGCCGCGCGCCTTCCTCCCGACGCGGCGGCAGCGCTCGCCGCGTTGCGCGACGCGGGCGTGCCATTTTGCGCCGCACCACCGGCGTCGAAGCCGGCGTTGATTGTCGATGGGATGTTCGGCATCGGCCTCGCCCGGCCGATCGCAGCACCGTTCGCGCAATGGGTTGCATGGGCCAATGATTCCGGCGCGCCGATCCTTGCGCTCGACGTCCCGAGCGGACTCGACGCGCAGACGGGTGTCGCGCGCGAGCCCGCAATCCGTGCCGCAGCGACCGCGACATTCATCGCGCTGAAGCCGGGCCTGCTTACTGCCGAGGGCCCCGATCATTGCGGCGCAATCTCGGTGCATGCGCTCGGTCTCGCCGCAGACATCGACGCCGCCGCGGGCGCGCGACTGGAATGGCCCGGCGTGTCGTCGGCGCTGCCCGCAGTGCTCGCGCGGCGCAAGCGCGCAACCCACAAGGGAAGCTACGGCACGGTCTGCGTCGTCGGCGGGGCGAGCGGCATGACCGGCGCGGCGCTCCTCGCCGGTCGCGCCGCGCTGCGCCTCGGCGCGGGGCGTGTCATCGTCGGCTTCGTCGCCGAACCTCCACCCGCGTTCGACCCGGCGACGCCCGAGCTGATGCTCATGAGCGCGCAGGCGATCGATACCGAAGCGGATGCATGGATTGCCGGGCCCGGGCTTTCGCGCAGCGAGGAAGCCCTTGCGCTCGCCGCTGCGGCGATCGAGCGCGACCGGCCGCTGGTGCTCGACGCCGATGCGCTGAACCTCGTCGCCGCGGATGGCGCGTTGCAGCACGCGGTGGCGGCCCGTCGCGCAGCGACGTTGCTCACGCCGCACCCGGCCGAGGCTGCGCGCCTGCTCGGCTGCGACACCGCCGCGGTCCAGGCTGATCGCGTTGGCGCGGCGGTGAAGCTCGCGACCTCGCTGCAGGCGCAGGTCGTGCTCAAGGGCAACGGCAGCATCGTCGCGCGCCCCGACGGCAGCTTCGACATCAATGCGAGCGGCAATCCTGCGCTCGCAACCGCGGGTTCGGGAGACGTGCTCGCCGGGATGCTCGGCGCGCTGCTCGCGCAGCGTATCGCTCCGGCAGCGGCGATGCGCATCGGCGTTTGCCTGCACGGCGCCGCCGCCGATGCGCTGGTGGTGCGCGGCACGGGGCCGCTCGGTGTATGCGCGTCCGAGGTGATCGACGCCGCACGCGCGCTGGTGAATGCCGCAACGCGTCCTGCGGTGCAGCGCTGACAGGTGGCCTGCGCTGAAGGGCGGCCCGCCCCGGATCAGCGGATAGCGGCCCTCAGGGCAGCAGCAGCGTCGCCCCGGTGGTCTGCCGCGCCTGCAGCGCGCGGTGGGCCGAGGTGGCGTCCTTCAGCGCCCAGGTCTGGCCGATGTCGGCACGAAGTTTTCCCGACGTCACCATCGTGAACAGTTCATTGGCCATTGTGACCAGCGACGCACGCGTCGCGGCGTAGGTGAAGAGCGTCGGCCGGGTCGCATAGAGCGAGCCCTTCTGCGAGAGGATCCCGAGGTTGAATGCGGCGATCGACCCTGACGAATTGCCGAAGCTCACAAACATCCCACGCGGTGACAGGCAGTCGAGTGATGCCGGAAACGTGTCCTTGCCGACTGCGTCGTAGACGACGGGCACCCCTTTGCCTCCGGTAATTTCGCGCACGCGCTCGACAAAATTCTCGCGCGTGTAGACGATGGTGTGCGTGCACCCGCGCTCACGCGCCAGCGCGGCCTTGGCGTCGGAGCCGACTGTCCCGATTATCGTGACGCCCAGCGCGCGTGCCCACTGGCAGGCAATCAGGCCGACGCCGCCTGCCGCGGCGTGGAACAGGATCGTCTCGCCCGCATTGAGTGGGCGTGTCTGCCGGAACAGATACTGGACCGTCAGCCCTTTCAACATCAGCGCGGCGGCGCTGCGATCATCGATGCCCGCGGGCAGCGGGATCAGCCGGTCGGCAGGCATGTTCCGCTCGGTACTGTAGGCGCCGAGCGGACTGGTACAGTAGGCCACGCGATCGCCCGGTCGGACCCAGTCCACGTTGGCGCCCACCGCCTCGACGACGCCCGCCGCTTCGGTTCCGAGCCCCGAGGGCAGCGTGACCGGGTAGACGCCGCTGCGATGGTAGGTGTCGATGTAGTTGACGCCAACCGCAGTGTGCCGCACACGCGCCTCTCCGGGACCCGGAGCGGCAAGCGAGACATCATCCCAGGCCAGGACTTCCGGGCCGCCGACAGTGTGGATTCGTATGGCGTGTGGCATGCGCTTGCTCCAGTGAGCTTTCAACCCTGAATCGTGCCGTACTCGATCGGAGCGCGAACGTAGAATATACCGATGCCCTCCGCCGCGATGCGGTCGAGTAGTCGCTGTGCGTCGTCGTCGCTCACCGCGAAATCGATCTGGACCGCGAGGTCGCCTGCAAGCTCGAAGAAATGTTCCTCGTGCATCACGCCGTGGCGCCCGAAGCCGGCAATGGCGCGAAACACCGTGCCGCCGTGGATGCCCATCTCGCGCGCCTCCTCGAGCAGCCAGTCATACAGCAGGATATGGCGATGTTTGCGGCTCTCGTGAACGTAGAAGCGCAGCAGGCTGCCTTTCACGATGATCCTCCCCACGCGTACAGCGCTCGCACCAGCAGGATTCCGGTGATCGTCAGCAGCAGCGAGCCCGCAACGTGCAGGGCGATCCCCGCCGCGCCCCAGAGCCACTCGCGGCGGACGAGCAATGTGGTCACCTCTGCCGAGAACGTCGAGAACGTCGTGAGACCACCGAGAAACCCGGTGGTCATCAACAGGCGGAGCTCGGGCGACACCATCGAATGGCGCGTGATAAGCTCCATCGCGCCGCCCATCAACAATCCTCCGGAGAGGTTGGCGGCAAGCGTCCCGAGCGGCAGTGTGGGAAACAGCGGGTTGAGCACGATGCCCAGCCCCCAGCGAATCCACGCGCCGGCCGCGGCGCCGGCCCCGACGGCCAGCCACGAACCCCAGCCGAGCATCAACAACCTCCCGCCGACATTACCGCATCCTTGCAGGCCATCCGATGGTGAAACACCCAGCGAGAACGCCGTGGCGCCGGGCCGATTCTATCGGGCGGGGCTGCGCCGGACAAGAACCTGCACCGGACCCGCCAATGGCACTTGACGCCGCGGTCGTGGTCAATGGCACCGGGGGAGTTCCAACGGAGAACCGGCCATGCGCTTGAGCAAGGTGGGCTATTTCGCGGATTTCATCGTCTATCCGGCGCTCCTCGCCGTGCTCGCCTCGGCGACGCTCGGGCACGCCGTCGCTGGGGAGCGAATCGACTGGATGCTGGCATTCGCCGTCGGGCTCGGCTGCTGGACGCTCCTCGAATACATCCTGCACCGTTACGTCCTGCATCACGCGCAACCCCTGCGCCGGATGCACGCGTTGCACCATGCGAACCCGGCAGCATGGATTGGCACGCCGGTCTGGGTCAGCACGTGCCTGATCGGGGGCCTCGTTTTCCTTCCCCTCCTCGGGATGCTGCGGGTCGAGATCGCGGGTGGAGCGACCACCGGCCTGATGCTGGGCTACCTCTGGTACGTCACCGTGCACCATGCCGCACACCACCGGCGCGCGCGCCCCGGCTCCTACCTCCACCGCGCGAAGCAGCGGCACGCCGTGCACCATCATTCGCGCACGTCCTGCAACTTCGGCGTAACGACCGCCCTGTGGGACATCGTCTTCGGCTCGGCGGTCGCATTCGCAGATTAGCGCGATGCCTGCTGACAGACGTCGGCTATCGCCGCGGGATCGTCCGCGCCGAACAGTAACCACGCGTCCTCGAGACTCGGCAGCGCCCAGTCGGCGAAGCCTTCGATCTCCTCGGGGTAATCCCCCGCAGCACCGCAATCAGCGGCAGCGGCGCAAGGCAATCGGCGAGCGTCATCGCTGGGCGTTTTCCGGGTGGATCGCGCGCGCCCCGACCAGGCCAGCATTGAGCGCGATGCGCCACAGGCCGCGCGCCGCCGCATCGGGATGGGCGGGCTCGGCAAGAATACCAGCGTCGGCGAGTGCGATCTCGTAGCGCGCCGCCAGCGCGGTGCTGCCGATGATCCGCACCGCCCCGGCATCGGCTGCGACGTGCGTCGCCCATTCGCGCGCTGCACGGATCTCGCGCCCGATCAGCAATCCCGACAGCCAGTCGGCGACTTCGTCTTCGTCGAGTCGTCCCGCAAGCGCCAGCGTGCGCGCGCCGAAAATGTCGTGCGCGAGCGACCCCGGACCGAGGCCACGCGCAACGCCGCGCGAAAACGCATCGCCGGCACGGGCCGCAGGATCGCCTACTGCCATCCTGCCAAGCATACTGTGCTCGATCAGCATCGCATACAGTTCCCCGGTCATGAACGTGGCGAAATCGACGACGCGTCCGTGATCGACGCGCGCCCATTTGCTGTGCGTCCCCGGAAGCACCGCCAGCACCGCGTCCTCCCCCGGATCGACGGCGCCGAGCAACTGCGTTTCTTCCCCGCGCATCACGTCCGGCATGCCCGCGGCATCGACCGTGGCGAGCCCTGGCACGATGAGCATCCGTTCACCGCGCGGGCACAGCAGGCGATCCGCGAGTGCCGCCAGCGTAGCCGGGCAGTCGACGTATGGCGCCTCGACCCAGCCCTGGCGACTGCCGATCATCCCGCATGCGATCCGCGGCGCCGGGTCCGCGCTCCAGCTTCCGAGCAACTGCGAAAGCGCAAGCTCGAAGCGGCCGCCACGCACGCGCCGGATGCCGAGTTCCGCCCGGCGCGAATCGAGAATGCATCCGTCGGCATCGAGCCTGTAGGCTCGCGCTGCGGAGATTCCCCAATCGATGGCGACCAGCGCGGTGTCCGACAAGGCCGTCCCCGACGACACGCGTTGCCCGCCCGGCGAGCGCGCTCGCGGCTACCAGCGCTTCGCCGCTTCGGCGTCGCTCTCGTGCGCCTCGACCCAGCGCTCGCCTGCGGGCGTGCGCTCCTTTTTCCAGAACGGCGCGCGCGTCTTAAGGAGGTCCATCACATAGCGGCAGGCGTCGAAAGCCATCGCGCGATGTGCGCTGGTCACCGCGACAAGCACGATCTGGTCGCCCGGCAAGAGCACGCCATACCGATGAATGACCAGCGCATCACGAATGTCGAAGCGCGCGCGCGCCTCGTCGACGATCGCCGCAAGCGACGTCTCGGTCATGCCGGGATAGTGCTCGAGGGTCATGCCGTCGATGCGCGCCGCGTCGTTCATGTCGCGCACCGTACCGATGAACGCCGCAACCGCACCCACGCCGGTGTCGTCGGCACGTAGCCGCGCGATCTCGCGCCCGGCGTCGAAATCGGCGGTCTGCACGCGCACGTCCATCGCCGCCCCCGTCTAGCCGCCGGTGACCGGCGGGAATACCGCGACTTCGTCGCCATCGTGCACTGACGTTCCGCGATGGGCCAGACGGTGATTGACGGCGAAGCGCACGGCGCGTCCGGGTGCGAGCTCGGCGGCAAATGAACCTCCGCGCGCGCGCAGGAGCGCTTCGATGCTCGCTACGGACGGCGGATCGTCGACGGCTATGGTCAGGGTCTCGCCCGGCAAGCCCAATGCCTCGCGCAATCGCGCAAGGTAGACCACGCGCACGGAAATCGCAACGAAAGTGGCTGGAGCCTGGGTCATGGAACCATCGCGAGCCCGATGATCATCGGGCGCACTAAGCCCACCCTGATCGCGCGGAACGCAATCCGGTCAAAAGCTGAACTGCATGCCGAACTGGACCTGATCGGAGTCCGGTAACGGCCCTGTGACTGACTCGCCGATAAAGCGCGGAAAGCGCGCGTACTCGAGCCTGAGGCCAAGCGCCCGCGTGACGTCGTACCGAACGCCGACGCCGTAGTTCATGCCGTCGCGGAACAGGCGCGCATCCACCGGTGACAGCGTTGCGGCGGCGTAGGAGGTCGACGCATCGTTCTGCGCATAACCCAGGCGACCGTAGAGCGAGAGACTCTTGAGGAAGGACCAGGTGGTGTAGACGTCGGCATTCCAAGCGCGCGCAACCACGCCAGGCACCGCGCCGAGCGACAGGCCGACGCCTCGCGGCGTGCCGAGCTCCAGCGGCTCGAGCTGATGCGGGTCGGCCATCGAGAACGCACCTTCGACCGCAACGTCGTGGGCAAAGCGGTAGCCCCCGAAGAGCAGCGAGCGCCGTACGCTGGCGTCGTCCGCAACCGGTGGCGCGAAGCGTCCCCAGGTCGACGTCAATGGCCCGAAGTTGACACCCGCCGTGTTCAGCCCCTGGTCGCGAAGGGCGACCCCGCCGTAGAAACCTTCCGGGCTTGCAGAGGTCGCGGCAGTTTGCGCCCCGACCGGTCCGGCGACGACGGTTGCCACCAAGACTGCAAGCGCAAGTATCTGATTCTTCAACATTACCGAAACATCCTCGCGCGCTGCGCACCCCACACCGGAACCCGGGTCGGTCCGGGTTGGGCAGACCTCAAGCGAACAGGTTCAACCTACTCCCGCGGGTAGACCGCGTCAATGCGCAAGCGGCCAAGCGGCGGCCCGAACCGTGACGAAGCTCGCAATACCCTCGGCGTCGTCAAGCTGGAAAACGGGGAGCCCGGCCGCCTCGACCTCGCGGTCGTCGGTCGCCAACGCAATCACGTGCCCGTCGGCGGGGTAAAGCCTGGGTTTGCCGACTGCGAGGCGCCATACCTCGAGCTTCGGAATCGGGGCGGCCTTGTAACCCTCGACAAGAACGATGTCGCAGGGTGACAGTCGCGCAATGCCCTCGGCCAAGCCAGGTTCGCGGTCCTCGCGCAATTCATGCATCAGCGCCCAGCGCCGGGCCGAGCTGACCAATACTTCGGTGCACCCGGCGCGCCGATGGCGCCACGAGTCCTTGCCGGGCTGGTCGATGTCGAAATCATGATGCGCGTGCTTGATCAGTGAGACCCGGAGCCCCCGACCGAGCAGGATCGGAACCAGCGTCGCAATCAAGCTCGTCTTGCCGCTACCCGACCAACCCGCGAAGCCGAAAACGCGCATTCGCGGATTCCCTCGTCATCGTTCGATTGTAGCCGGTCGCCATGACTGGGTCGCCGCCCGCCCGGCGCAGCAGCGCGTACAGGAGGTAGACTCGGGGGAGACTCCTCAACGTGGCGGCGATGCACCCTCCGATCATTCCCGCACGAAGCCGTCGTGCGCCGGCACGATCAGAAGCGATCGGCGCGATCCTCGAGCGAATCGTCGCCGACGTCCCTGCGGCCGGAACACATGGCGCACGGCACCCGGGCGATGACGCAAAATCGATCGCGCGCCGTGCCGCCACGCACGCAGCCGTGCTCTCGGGTTCGCTCGCGCTGCCCCCCGGTCCCCTGGGATTGGCGACCGTGCTTCCCGATCTCTACCTGATCTGGCGTACGCAGCGCCAGATGGTCGCCGACATCTTCGGGCTCTACGGGCGCAGCGCCGACCTCACGCGCACGCACCTGCTCTACTGCATGTTCAGGCATGCGGCAAGCCATGTGCTGCGCGACGTGGCGTACGCAGCGGTCAGCGCCTGGTCGTGCGACAGCTCTCGGCGGGAATGCTGAAGAGCGCGCTCGGGGAAATCGGCGTGGTGGTGTCGCAGCGCGTCATCGGGACTGCGGCCGGACGCTGGATCCCGCTTGCCGGCGCCGCCGCCGTCGGCGCCTATGCCTGCTGGGACACGCTGCAGGTCGCGCGCACGGCGCAGCGCCTCGTCGTGTCGCTGCCGTCTCCGCCGGAGCGCCGCCCCTCCGATCGCTGAGTGCGCCATGTGCGGCCGCTACGAGCTGTCGAGCCACCCCGCGGCCATCGCGCTTGCATTCGGCCTCGCGTATCCGCCTGCGCTTCAGCCCCGTTACAACATCGCGCCGACGCAGCGCGTGCCGATCGTGCGCCTCGACCCGGCGGGACGGCGCGAGTTGGTGCAGGTGCGCTGGGGACTCATCCCGCGCTGGGCGAAGGACCCCGCGATCGGTGCGCGGATGATCAACGCGCGCGCGGAAACGCTCGCCGACAAGCCGGCTTTCCGGACACCTTACGCAAAGCATCGCTGTCTCGTTCCCGCGAGCGGCTTCTACGAATGGCAGGTCCGGCAGGCCGGGAAGCAGCCGTTGCATATCGGCATGGACGACGACCGGCCCTTCGGCATGGCGGGGCTCTACGAGCGCTGGCGCTCACCCGAGGGCGAGGTCGTCGACTCGTGCGCAATCGTCACGACGGGTGCCGGCGATGCCCTGAGGCATATCCATGAGCGGATGCCCGTCATTGTTGCCGAGATCGATCACGCGCGCTGGCTCGACCCCGCGAACGCGGACGTCGCCGGGCTTCTCGCGCCGTGGTCGGGCGCGCCGCTGCGGATCTACGCGGTCTCCACGCGAGTCAATGCCGTCGCCAACGACGATCCGCAGTTGCGCGATCCAGTGGAGACGTCGCTGCTGTAACGGGCGCTTGAATGTCGGGATCACTGGCGCATTCGCGGCGGCAGCGGTGGGGGCGTGCGCATGCACGGTCAATCGATCTACCGCGATCCGCGTCGTGCTGCCGGACGCTCCGTCATGAAAACTGATCTCACAGCCGTCGACGACGAGATTCGCAATGCCGAATGGCGCGACGGCGCTCGGCGCGCTCGGCGCGACCATTGCCGCTGCGACGCCGAGGATGGTCAGGGCCGCACGGCGCCGGCCCATTGTCGGGGCCGACACCCCCGCCGACACGCAGAAAGAGCGCTGGCTTAGCGCAGCGAAGAATTGACCGCGGCGAGCGCGGCGTTACCCGGAACGAGCTCGGCGTCGCCAAGCGCGTTCAGCGGCGTGTCGACCGTCTCAAGCGACGCGTGCATGTCGTCGTCTCCCGGCCGCAGGTACAGAAGCCCGGTGACGACCTCGCCTTTCGCGCGATGTGCTTCGAGCCGCGCCATCGCGGCGACCTTGTCGGTTGGTTCGTAGCTGGCGTCGAGTTTCCGCAATCGCAGGGTGCCGCCGTCGTGGAGCACGATATCGCGCGCGCTGCCGGGTTCGTACTCAACCTCGATCGGCGCGCGCGCAGGCATGAAATCGAGCCGGTTGACCGCCTCGTTGTGCGCGCGCACATAGTCGTAGCTGCGGGTCGACCCCGGATGATTGTTGAACGCTACGCAGGGGCTGACCACGTCGATGAACGCTGCGCCGCGGTGTTTGACCGCGGCCTTGATCAACGGGACGAGCTGCGCCTTGTCGCCCGAGAATCCGCGAGCGACGAAGCTCGCGCCGAGCGTGACGGCGAGGAGGACGAGGTCGATCGCCTGTTCGCTGTTCACCGCCCCGCGCTTGCTGCGGCTGCCGCGATCGGCGGTCGCGGAGAACTGTCCCTTGGTGAGGCCATAGACGCCGTTGTTCTCGACGATGTAGACCATGTCGACGCCGCGGCGCAGTACGTGCGCGAACTGGCCCAGGCCGATCGACGCCGAGTCGCCGTCGCCCGAGACGCCGAGGTAGATAAGATCACGGTTGGCGAGTGCGGCACCGGTCAGCACCGAGGGCATTCGCCCGTGCACGCTGTTGAAGCCGTGCGAATTGCCCAGGAAGTAGGTCGGGGTCTTCGACGAGCAGCCGATCCCCGACAGCTTGGCGACCCGGTGGGGAGCGACGTCGAGCTCGAACAGCGCCTGGATCAGGGCCGCGGAAATCGCGTCATGGCCGCAGCCGGCGCACAGCGTCGAGATGGCACCCTCGTAGTCGCGCCGGGTGAACCCCAGCGCGTTCCTGGGCAGGCCGGGGTGGTGGAGCCGTGGCTTGGCGAGATAGGTCATGGGTGGAGTCAATTCACGCGGCGTGACCGCCGCTCTTCCGGGTGCCCATTCCCGCATGCCTGAGCCCGGTCATCGGTGTCACGTTGACAAGGCGCGCTCTTTCGCCGATTTCGCGCGTAATGAAGCGCGCGGTGATTGGCGTGCCGTCGTAATGCAGAACGGAGGTCAGCCTGGCAGGATCGATCCCGCACTCGTTAACGAGCAGCAGCTTGAGTTGCGCGTCACGGTTCTGCTCGACGACGAATACATGCTCGTGAGCGACGATGAATTCGGCGATCTCGGCTGCGAACGGGAAGCCGCGGATTCGCAGTCGATCGAGGTGAATGTCCTGCCGTTCGAGCGCCGCGAGCGATTCGGCCATCGCCGCGCCGGTCGAGCCGAACCAGACCGCCGCGGCGCCAGTCGGCTGCGCCGCGGACGTGATCACAGGTTTCGGCACCAGCGTCGCCGCCGTGTCGAACTTCCGCTGCAGCCGCTGCATGTTGTCGACGTAGGCCGGACCTTCCTCGGTGTAGCGCGCGTAGCGGTCCTTGGTGGTGCCGCGGGTAAAGTAGCTGCCCTTGGTCGGATGCGTTCCCGGATAGGTCCGGTAGGGAATCCCGTCGCCGTCGACATCGAGGTAGCGCCCGAAATCGCGCCCGGCCTCGAGTTCCGCCGCGCTCATGACCTTGCCCCGATCCATCGTCCGGCGATCATCCCAGGTGAGCGGCTCGCACAGCCAATCCTGCATTCCGATGTCGAGGTCGAGCATGACGAAGATCGGCGTCTGCAGCCGGTCGGCGAGGTCGAAGGCGAGCGCGCCGAACTCGAAACATTCGCGCGGATCCTCCGGGAGCAGCAGCACGTGCTTGGTGTCTCCGTGCGACGCGTACGCGCAGGAGACGAGATCGGCCTGCTGCGTGCGCGTCGGCATGCCCGTCGACGGGCTGCCACGCTGCACGTCGAACAGCACTGCCGGGATCTCGGCGAAATAGGCGAGACCGAGGAACTCCTGCATCAGCGAGATTCCGGGCCCGGAGGTCGCGGTGAATGCCCGTGCGCCGTTCCAGCCCGCGCCGATCACCATGCCAATCGATGCGAGCTCGTCCTCGGCCTGCACGATCGCATAACGCCTGCGCCCGCTCGCGGAATCGCTGCGGAACTTCCGGCACCACTTGGCGAAGCTCTCCGCAAGCGAGGACGACGGCGTGATCGGATACCACGCTGCGACCGTTGCGCCGCCGTAGACCGCCCCGAGCGCCGCAGCCGAGTTGCCGTCGATGAAGATCCTCTCGCCCACGCGGTTGCGCCGCTCGACCCGCAATCCCAGCGGACAGGGCAGATGGGCGAGCGCATGCTCGCGGCCCAGGGTGAGCGCCCGGCGGTTGGGCTCCAGCAGCGCGTCCTTGCCGCGGTATTGCTCGGCGAGCAGGCGCTCGATCTCCGCCGGGTCGATTCCGAACAGCGCCGACAATGCACCCAGGCAGACGATGTTCCTGAACAGTTGACGCTGCCGCGGATCGTCGTACTCGGCATTGCAGATCGCCGTCAGCGGAACTCCGAGCGTCGTGACATCGTCACGGAACTTCGATGGCGGCAGCGGCTTGGTCGAGTCATGGAAAACATAGCCGCCGGACTCGATCTCGGCCACGTCCTTGTCCCAGGTTTGCGGATTCAGCGCGACCGTGAAGTCGACGCCGCCGCGACGCCCGCGCCAGCCCGCCTCGGCGATGCGCACCTCGTACCAGGTGGGAAGGCCCTGGATGTTCGACGGAAAGATGTTGCGCGCGGCGACGGGAACGCCCATGCGCAGGATCGAGCGCGCGAACAGGCCGTTGGCCGATGCCGATCCCGATCCGTTCACATTGGCGAACTTGACGACGAAGTCGTTGACGCGCGCGAGCATCGCCGGATGCACGGTCATGGTCTCAGTCCGCAGCCATGGCGCCCGCTGCAGCGGCAACGCTCAGGGCAGGCGTGGCGCCGACGCGATCGGCAGCGTGCGCCATGTCGAGCAGGAACTTGCGCATGTCCCACGCGCCGGTCGGGCAACGCTCGGCGCACAGCCCGCAGTGCAGGCACACGTCTTCATCCTTGGCCATGATGCGGCCGGTCTTCACCGGCGCCGAGATGTAGAGATCCTGCTCGTGATTCGACGCCGTCGCCGTCAGGCGCGTGCGCAGGTCCACCTCGTCGCCGTTGGCGGTGAACGTGATGCAGTCCATCGGGCAGATGTCGACGCAGGCGTCGCACTCGATGCACAGCCTGTCGGCGAATACCGTCTGCACGTCGCAATTCAGGCAGCGCTGGGCCTCCGCGTAGGCAAGCTTGCGGTCGAAGCCCAGCTCGACCTCGGCGCGGATGTCCTTCAGCGCGATGACCGTGTCCCGGAGCGGCACCCGGTAGCGGCGATCGGTGTGGATCGCGTTGTCGTAGCTCCACTCGTGGATACCCATCTTCTGCGACAGCAGATTCAGGTGCGGCGGCGGCCGCTTTGACAGGTCCTCGCCTCGGCACTGCAGGTCGATGGAGATCGCCGCATCATGGCCGTGCGCGACCGCCCAGATGATGTTCTTGGGGCCGAATGCGGCATCGCCGCCGAAGTAGACCCCTGGGCGCGTTGAGGCCATCGTGACGTGGTCGACCACGGGCAGGTCCCCGTCGTCGAAAGCGATGCCGAGATCGCGCTCAATCCACGGGAACGCGTTTTCCTGGCCGATCGCCAGCAGCACGTCGTCGCAGGGAAAGTGCACCGGCGCTTCGCCCGTGGCGACCAATTGACGGCGCCCGCGGGCGTCTTTCGCGGCAGCGACCTTCTCGAACGTCACTCCGGTCAGCCGCCCATGGTGATGGGTGAAATGCAGCGGCGCGAGGTAGTTGTGGATCGGGATCCCCTCGTGCATCGCATCTTCCTTCTCCCACGACGAGGCCTTCATCGCGTCGAAGCCCGAACGCACGACGACCTGCACGTCGGCGCCGCCGAGGCGGCGCGAGCTGCGGCAACAGTCCATTGCGGTGTTGCCGCCACCCAGCACCACGACCCGTTTGCCGATCGACGTGGTGTGCCCGAACGACACCGAAGCGAGCCAGTCGATGCCGATATGGATGTTGGGCGCCGCCTCGCGCCGCCCGGGGATGTCGAGATCACGCCCGCGCGGCGCACCGCTGCCGATGAACACCGCGTCGTAGCGCTCGGCTGCATCCGGCGCGAGCAGGCCAGCAAGCGACTCGATGCGGCCGCCCGCTCGAAACTCGATGCCCATGTCGAGGATGTAACCCACTTCCTCGTCGATCACCCGATCGGGCAGCCGGAACTTGGGAATCTGTGAGCGCATCATGCCGCCCGCTTGCGGATCGGCGTCGAACACGACGCACGAATAGCCGAGCGGCACGAGATCGCGCGCGACCGTGAGCGATGCGGGACCCGCACCCACCAACGCGACGCGCTTGCCATTCGATGCCGCGCGCCGCGGCAGCCGCGGCCGGATATCCTCCTTGTAGTCCGCCGCGACGCGTTTCAGGCGGCAGATCGCGACCGGCTCGGGCATCGCGATGTTGCGGCGATGCTCGGGCGAGCCCGCCTCCACGCGGCCCCTGCGGCAGGCAGGCTCACAGGGCCGGTCGCAGGTACGCCCGAGGATCCCCGGAAAGACGTTCGAGCGCCAGTTGACGAGGTAGGCATCGCCGTAACGCGCCGCAGCGATCAGCCGGATGTACTCGGGAACCGGGGTGTGGGCGGGGCAAGCCCATTGACAATCGACGACCTTGTGGAAATAGTCGGGACGCGCAATGTCAGTCGGTTCCAATCCCCCTCCTGTGTGCGGGGCCCGGCGCATGCTGCGGCACAGCCCGGCCCGCACCCTTTCTGCCCGATTCTGGTGCAGCTTGATCATGCTACGCTGGCAAAGCATGCAAGAAAAGCGCCTGCGGTGAACGCCTCCGATCCATCCCCGGTCAGGCTGACGGCGCATTTGCAGACCGCCGACGCGCTGACCGAGCGCTACCGTGCGACCCGGGCGCGTACCGCCGCGCGCGTCGCGCCGCTGTCGGCTGAGGACTGCGCGCTGCAGTCGATGCCCGACGCGAGCCCGGCCAAATGGCACCTCGCGCACACGACGTGGTTCTTCGAGACTTTCGTTGCTGCGCCGCGGCTACCCGCCTACTGCAGCCCTGACCCTCGCTACCGGGTGCTGTTCAATTCCTACTACCAGGGTGTCGGTGAGCGCCATCCGCGGCCCGATCGCGGCCTGCTCTCGCGCCCGGACCTTGCGGCGGTTCTCGATTACCGCGCGCACGTCGATCGGGCGATGGAGCAGTGCTGCGCGCTTGCAGCGGCCGATCCGGCGCTGGCCCGCATGATCGAGCTCGGCCTCAACCACGAGGAGCAGCATCAGGAGCTTATTCTTACCGACGTCAATCACCTGCTGTCGCGCAATCCCGCTGCAGCCGGCGTACATGAACCGCCGGGCCGCGACGCCGGTCGCGAGCCCGGGCAGAGCGTTCGCGGTGGATCCGCCACGCCGCCGGAATCGCGCGTATCGGCCACGCGGGCGCCGGCTTCGCATTCGACAACGAAGGGCCTGCGCACCGCGTCTTCCTGGAAGCATTCGAGCTCGCGAAGCGCCCGGTGACGCACGGCGACTATCTGGCGTTCATCGACGACGGCGGCTATCGCCGCCCGGAGCTCTGGCTCGCGCTGGGCTGGGAGGCAGTCGCGCCGGCGGTTGGACGGCGCCGCTGTACTGGGAACGGCGCGACGGCCGGCTGGAGTCGTTCACGCTGCGCGGCCTGGCGTGAAATCGACCCCGCCTTACCGGTGATCATCTGAGCTACTTCGAAGCCGATGCTTACGCGCGCTGGGCGCGGGCACGCCTGCCGACCGAATTCGAGTGGGAGGCCGCCGTGCGCGGCGGCGATGCGCAAGCGGACGGTGGTTCTGCAGCGGAGGGCGATCCGTTCGCGCAGCAGGCGGCCGCAAATCACCTCAGCCGTCGGCGATGTGTGGGAATGGACCTCGTCGGCCTACGCCGCCTACCCGGGCTTTCGCCCTGCCGCGGGTGCGGTCGGCGAGTACAACGGCAAGTTCATGTGCAACCAGTACGTGCTGCGCGGAGGTTCGTTCGCGACCCCGCCTGGCCATGCGCGGATCAGCTACCGCAATTTCTTTCCGCCCGATGCGCGCTGGCAGTTTTCCGGCCTGCGCCTCGCGCGCGACTGCCGCGATCTTGACCGGTCCCGCCGCTCATACGGCATGGAACACGGCAAAATCGAGCGCCGTCGTCCTGCCAGCAGCGCACCTCGGCGAAACCCGCGCGCTCCAGCCTCGCGGCAAAATCGCGCGGGCGTGTACTTGTACGCATTCTCGGTGTGGATGCGCTCACCCGCGTCGAACCGGCGCTGGATCCCCGTCGATCATCACCTCCTGCTTGACGCCGCCTCGAGATACATTTCGACCCTGCCGGGGCCGGGATCGTAGAAGCGCAATATGCTCATGCCGCGGGATCGAAATCGCTGCCAAGCACGGATTGACGTGGTTCAGTACGTTGCGGTTGAATGCCGCGGTCACCCCGGCGCGTCAGCGTACGCGGCTTCAAGGCGCTTCGCATCCTTCATCGTGTCGACTCCGATCAGGAGCCCGCTCCCCGGCGCTATGCGCAATGCCTGCGGATCGACTGCAGGAGGACCAACGCGTCGTCCGGCGCGAAATTGCCGATCGACGAGCCCGGGTAGAAGAATGTCGACTTCCAGGGATCGAGCTCGAGATCGAGTCCACGTCCGAAATCGGTCACGACCCCGCGCAGGTCGAGCGCCGGATGTGCTGCCGCGATTCGCGCAAGGCCATCGACCAACGCGGGTTCGGCGATGTCGACCGCCACATAGCGATGGGGTGCGAGCCAGCGGATCCATGCGGCGCCCTTGCGGCAGTCCGCTGCCCCGAGGTCGACTAACTGCCCGCCGCGCCCTGCGGCAGCGACAATCTGGTCGTGATGGCGCCGGAAAATGGCAGACTCGGTCCGGGTCGGGTAATACTCTGGCAGCTCGCAGATGGCACCGAATAGCGCGCATCCCGCAGGGTCGTACAGGTACCGGGGAGCGATCGCCGCCGGGACCGCGAGCAGTCCGGCCGCAAGCTTTCTGCGCTCGAGCGTGGGATCCGGCAGGTCACGGGTGAAGTGCGGCGTATGCGTCGGGCCCCGGGAATGCGCAGGTTGCGATGTGGTCATTGGCGACGTGTTTCCCGATGGCAGAAGCATGCTCACCCCCTTGAATGCCCGGCGCTCATGCCTGGCAAAGGCATGATCTCCCTGGTTCGCGCAACCGCCAGCGGCCGCATCGGTCCGTACGACGCCGCCGATTTCGAGATCGGAACGGGCACATGTTCACCTGAGTCGCTCACTGCAGCCGGGAAATTCTATTTTCGCGACGAGTGTCTCGCGCTGCCACGCAAAGGCATTCCCGTCGCCGGTTTCGCGCGCCAAACGCACGTGCTGGACGATGTCGCCGGGTGGAGCCGGAGTGCCCGGCTCGACACGCCCGGCGATCGGCCGCAACTCGTGCTGCTGGGCGCGCCACTGCGCATCGACGATGCTCGCCTCGCGCCCGACGCCCAAAGTCTCGCGCTGGCGGGCATGCCGCCCTCGACGTTTCCATTCCCGCTCCCGCTCTCGCTCACCCCAAGGCTGGCCCTCAATCGATCCTGGTTCGACGCTTCGTCGGCGGCGTTCCTCGCCCGGCGCCCGCTGCGCCTGCGCGCTGCGCTCGAAGGCGAGACGCTCGTCGCAAGCACGTTCTGGCCCGGCGATTTCAGTATCGCTGAGAACGTCCCGGTCGCAGCGCTGTCGGGCGGTCTGCCCGCGACGCTGGCGCTGCGCCAGGCAATGCGCGAGGACCCGCAGGGCGGTGCGCGATTGCCATTTTCCGCAAGGTTCATCTGGGAACGTGATGGAAAGGTGCGAGGGTGCAAGGATAAACCCGCCCTCGTCATCGTCGTCAACGGCGCACAGGGCGACGACGACGAGGCCTGGGCGGGCCATTTCGCAATCGGGACCGGGCGCATCGGCGCCGATGGGGGTATCGCCGACCTCCTGGTCGACAACTTCTATGCGCTCGACATCGTCAGCGAGAAGGGCATCCTCGCTGCTCCCGTTCCTCTAGACGCGTACTTCGGCGACCTGAACCGAGGGCAGGCATGGTACCGGCCTTCGTTCATCCTGGTTGCCGCGCTCAAGGATGAAGCCGTGCCGCGACTGGTGCAGGGCGCTTTCAATCGCGTCTACCCGCAATTCTGGCGCCACGAGCTCGAATATCATCACTCGACGATGAACTGCACCGGCATCAGCGTCGATGTCCTGCGTGCTCTGGGCCTCGCGGTTCCTGCGCGCCCGGCGCAACACGCTGCGCGCGCCTGGTCCGCCCTGCCCTGGGTGCTGCTCCGCGATCGCTCGCTCGCAAAGGCGCGGCTCGCCTTCGAGTATCTGAGCGAAGACGCGACGCGGCTCTTCCCGGCTGCGGCGTTCGAGGAGATCGGCGCGACATTGCTGCGCCTGGCCCGGGCCGGCGCCTCGGAACAGGACGGACTGCTCGGCGCCATGCTCGCGCGCGATCTCGAGACACTCGCGCTGCTGCGCATCCCGCAGTTCCCGTCATCGCGAAAGTTCGGCTCCCCGCCGGTCGTCGCAGCCGGCGAGTACCTTGGCGTCGTGCCGAGCGATCCCGCCGACATGCAGGTCGTCGCGGTGCCTGCGCGGCCGTTCCCTGCCGCGCTGCGTGACGCCGACCTGCTGCCGGCACCGGCAAGACCGTCCGATCTTCCGGTCGCGGTCTACGCGGCGATCGCCGTGGCCGCGGTCATTACCGCCGGATGGCTAGTCATTCGCGGGCTCGGGGCCTAGGGCCCGCCCACACCCTGTCCGCACGCGCGAACGAGCCCTAGGTTCCGGCACGCTCCTTCAGTGCCGCGCAATACGCCAGCAACGCAGCGACCGCCGCGCCTGCCAGCACATAGAGCGCGGCGTGGCGCGTATCGCCGAGTGCGAACAACAGCGTGACTGCCACCGGTGCGAGCGCCTTCAGCATGAACTGGGGCCGCGCGAGGCGACCGAGCAGCGCACCGTAATCACGCTGTCCGAACAGCTCGGCCGGCACCGTCCCGCGCACGATGGTCATGACACCGTTGCTCCAGCCATAGAGGAGGGCGAAGGACAACGCGGCGATCCGCGCGCCATGAATTCGCGCAAGAACGATCAATGCCAGCGCCAGCAGCGCGAAGGCCAGCGTGCCGACCGCAAGCGGCCGCATCCGTCTCAGGAAGGTGAACTCCATGACACGTCCGGCGACCTGCATCGGTCCGATCAGCGCGCCAACCAGCACCGCGTCGCGCGCGCCGATGCCCCCGGCACCCAGCAAGCTCACGAGCTGCGCCGACACCGCCGAGGCGAGGAAAGCGGCGAGGCTCAGCGCCAGGGCGAGCCAAACGAACGTCGCGCCTGCCGATGCGCGCGCTCCCGCCAATCCGGCGATGGCGGATCGATGCACGAAGCGATCGCCTGACGGAACGAAAGCGACGTGTAGAGGCAGCGCAATGCAGAGGTTGAGCGCGGCATTGACGGCGAAGGCACTGCGCCAGCCGCGCACTTCCAGCAGATACTGCGACAGCGGCCAGAACACGGTGCTCGCAAATCCCCCGAACAGCGTGAGCGCAGTCACCGCCTTGCGGTAGCGCTGACCGGCATGGCGATGCAGGGTCGCGAATGCCGCGTCGTACAGGCACATCGCCATCGCCGCTCCCGCGACGAGCCAGCCGAGCAGCATCACCGCTCCGTCGGTCGCCAGCGCAAGCAGTGCACAGGCCGCCGCAGCGAGCGTCGACCCAAGGCCCAGCACGCCGCGGCCGCCGCGGCGGTCGATGCGCCGCCCTGCCCACGGAGCGACAAACCCCGATACCAGCAGCCCGCAAGTAAAGCTGCCGTAGAGCACGGGCTCTGACAGGTGCAGGGCAAGCGCCATCGGCGGCCCTAGCACCGCGATCGAGTAGAACAGCGTGCCCCAGGAGATGACCTGCGCGACGCCGAGCGCACAGATCAGACGCGAAAGTCTCATGGTGTCCGCGACGGGCACTCCCCGGCTCGTCGCGTGCTGCGCCCGCTCGCCGGCCGCACGCCTGATCCCGCTAGCGATGGCGGAACTGCGGCCGGCGCTTCTCGACGAACGCGCGCATCCCCTCCTTCTGGTCGTCGAGCGCGAACGTTGAATGGAATTCACGCCGCTCGAACGCGAGCCCGTCGGTCAGCGACGATTCGTAGGCGCGGTTGATCGCCTCCTTGATCTTGAGGACGACGGGCAGCGAAAACGATGCGATCTTCGCCGCGAGGGCGAGTGCCTCGCGCTCGAGATCCGCCGCAGCGACCACGCGCGCGACCAGCCCCGCGCGCTCGGCCTCTTCCGCGCTTACCATCGTCCCGGTCAGGCACCATTCCATCGCTTTCGGCTTGCCGACGGCGCGCGGCAGACGCTGCGTGCCGCCGAAGCCCGGCATGGTGCCGATGGTGATCTCGGGCTGGCCGAATTTTGCGCTGTCGGCCGCGATGATGATGTCGCAGGCCATCGCGAGCTCGCAGCCACCGCCGAGCGCATAGCCCGCGACCGCCGCGATCACCGGCTTGCGCACGCGCCGGATCGCTTCCCAGTCGCGCGTGATGTAGTCGTCGCCGTAGACCTTAGCGTAGTTCCATTCGGCCATCGCGCCGATGTCGGCGCCTGCAGCGAAGGCCTTGTCGTTGCCGGTGACAACCATGCAGCCGATCGCGGGATCGTCGTCGGAAGCGAGCAGTGCCGCGCAGATTTCGCGCGCCACCGCGTCGTTGAGCGCATTCATCCGCTGCGGGCGATTGATGCGTAACAGGCAGACGCGATCGTGCGTCTCGACGAGGATGTGGTCGGGCATGAGGTCTCGCTTTCGTGTCACTGGAAGGTCGAATCGACGCCGACAAGCGTACCGGTTATTGCCGCATCGGGCTAGAATGAACGGTATCCATCGCCACCGCGACAGTTCCGGAGACGCGAATGAACAAGGTCTACGCCAACGCGGCAGAGGCCCTGCACGGGCTGCTGCACGACGACATCACGATTGCAGCCGGGGGCTTCGGCCTTTGCGGTATTCCAGAGAACCTCATCCAGGCGCTGGTCGACAGTGGCATCAAGGGCCTGACGATCGTCGGCAACAACGCCGGCGTCGACGATTTCGGGATGGGCCTGCTGCTGAAGAAGCACCAGGTACGCAAGGTCATCGCGTCCTACGTCGGCGAAAACAAGGAGTTCGAGCGCCAGGTGCTCGCCGGCGAGCTCGAGTTGCGATTGACTCCGCAAGGGACGCTCGCCGAGAAGCTTCGTGCCGGCGGCGCGGGTATCCCGGGCTTCTACACCCGCACCGCGGCCGGGACGCTGCTCGCCAAAGAGCGGGAGGTCAAATCGTTCGCGGGAAGGGAATACGTACTCGAAGAAGGGATCCGCGCCGACCTCTCGCTTGTCAGGGCGTGGAAAGGCGACAAGGCCGGCAATCTCGTCTACCGCAAGACCGCGCGCAACTTCAATCCGATGATTGCGACCTGTGGCAACGCGACCGTCGCCGAGGTCGAGCACCTGGTCGAGGTCGGCGAGCTCGAGCCCGACCAGGTCCACACCCCGGGCATCTACGTCGATCGCGTCTTCCAGGGCGCGCATTACGAAAGACGGATCGAGTTCAGGACCGTCGCCGGCAGCGCGTCGAAAAAGGATTCACCGATCCGCGAGTTGATGGCGCGCCGCGCCGCGCAGGAGCTGCGTGACGGCTACTACGTGAACCTCGGCATCGGCATCCCGACGCTGGTCGCGAATTTCATTCCGCCCGGCGTCAACGTCACGCTGCAATCCGAGAACGGGTTGCTCGGCATCGGCCCGTTTCCCGACGAGGGCAGCATCGATCCTGATCTCATCAATGCGGGCAAGCAGACGATCACGACCATCCCCGGTAGCAGCTTCTTTTCCTCCGCCGATTCATTCGCGATGATCCGCGGCGGTCACATCGACCTGTCGATCCTGGGTGGCCTCGAAGTCGCGAAAAACGGCGATCTCGCGAACTGGATGGTGCCCGGCAAGATGGTCAAGGGCCCGGGCGGCGCGATGGACCTGGTGTCGGGCGTAAAGCGCGTCATCGTGCTGATGGAGCACACCGCGAAGGACGGCAGCTCCAAGGTCCTCGAGCGCTGCACGCTGCCGATCACCGGCAAGGGCGTCGTCAACGTGATCATCACCGATCTCTGCGTCTTCGACGTGCTCCGTGGAGGCGAGGGTCTGGTGCTGCGCGAGCTGCACCCTGGAGTGACGCTCGAACAGGTGAAGGCGAAGACCGCCTGCACGTTCCAGGTCGCGCTCGGATAGCGCGCTGGACGCTCGACCGTTCCTCCCGCCTTCGCCGGCCGCCATCGCGATCCAAATTGCGAGGTAGCCGGCCGCGAGCAGCACGACCGCGGCGGCAGAGGCGCCGCGGTCGACACCCGGGCGGCGATAGACGAGGAGTAGCGCCAGCGCCGAGGGCAGCATCATGGCCACCACCGTTACCGCCCGCATGACGAACATCGACGCTGCATTTTCCGGCGACCAAGTCGCGTCTCCCGGGATCGACATGCCGGCCATTCCGCGCATTTCGGCGCTGCGGACGATCAGGTACGCCCAGCACCCGCCGAGCACCGCCGCGAGTACCACTCCGTACCACTATCGATCGCTGCGTTGTGTCTCGGGCCGGTATTCGCCTGGATATGGCCGCAATGCGCGTGGCGGGCTTCTACGTCCATCGCTGCAGAGTGAAACGCTGGCCACGCTCTGCGCGCATTCGCCCGACGACGTCTCGCGTGCGGTGCTTTAGGCTCGTGGCATCACACTGCATGACGGGCTTCGCTGCCGCAATGAGTCCGATGCAACCTGCCTCTCGTCTCATTACCTGGATGGTAGCCGGTGCTTGCGCAATCGCAACGATCGTCGTCCTGTATCCAGGGCAATATCCGTTCGATTCCGCTTATCAGCTATGGCAGGCGCGCACCGGGCATTTCAACGATCAATCGCCCATTGCGATGACTGCACTGTGGTCGTTGCTGTTGGACGTCAGCCCGAACCCCGCGACGCTGTTTTGCCTGAATCTGGCGATGTTCTGGGCCGGGTTGGCACTTTGCGTCGTGGCGATCAGCGAGAATCCGATCGCACGCGTGGTGTTGCTGCTTGCGTTCGGCATGACGCCATTGGCCCTCGTCGAAATGGCGCATCTGCTGACGGACGCCCACCTGGCGGCAGTCCTGGTGCTGGCAACGGGTCTCGGCGCATGGGGGCTGACCCGGGTGCGGCGCATTCCGCTTTTGGCGTGTCTGTTTCTGCTGCTCTACGCAGGGGTGGTCCGGCACAATGCATTGGTTGCCATTCTGCCTTATGGTGTCGTCATCGTTGCGGCCTTGATGCCTGCACGCGCGCGTACCTCGCATGTCGCATGGTCCGGCGCAATCGCATTGGGAATCGTGTCGCTTGCGGCAGGATTCGCACTGGAACGCGCGCTGGCGGTCGAGCGCGTGACCGCGTGGCCGATGACCGCGATTTGGGATCTGGCCGCGATTTCGGTCGATCGCGGCGTGCTTTTGCTGCCATCATTCACCCACGGGCCGGGCCTGACGATCGACGAGCTCAGCGCCACCGGGGCATTCGATCCAACGGCCAACACGCTCCTGTTTCAAAGAACGCACTCGGGAATGCGTGATGGCCTGTCCGAGCCGTTCACGCCTGCCCAATTGCTCCGGCTGGGTCGCGTGTGGCTCGGCGCAGTGTTCGACTATCCCGCTGCGTATGTCCGCCACCGCCTGCGCACCTACTGGCTTTTGATCGGGCCGCACCGCGGAGCACTCCAGGGAGTGCCGTACTATGTCGGCCGCACCCGGTACCGAGACAATCCACCTCTTCCGGCGCCGCTTGCCCAACGCCTGCAACAGCGGTTTTACGCGTCGGCCGCGGAATTCAATGCGAGCTGGATCTTCGCAGCGCTGCCGTATCTCCTCCTCGACGTTGCGGCTTTGGTAATCGGGTGGCAACCTCGTAAGCGTCCGACAGCGCTCCTTGCCGTGGCGGCATCGGGTAGCGCATTGCTGTATGCGGCAAGCTTTCTTCCGCTCGCACCGGCAGCGGATCTGCGCTATCTGACCTGGCCCATTGTCGCCGGTCCGCTGGCACTGGCGCTGGCGCTATCCAGGCGGGTGAGATAGCTTCGCCTCGTCGAATTCTTCCATCAGGCGTGCCGTGACTTCGAATTTGGTCTACCCGCACATTGCAGTTTTGATTCCCTGCCACAACGAAGCGTCGACCATTGCCAGGGTCGTGGCCGATTTCCGAACGGCACTTCCCGAGGCCGCGGTATTCGTTTTCGACAACAACTCGTCAGACGCCACGGCGCAGGCGGCCCGCGCGGCCGGCGCAACTGTCCGCGCCGCGGAGCTCGCCGGAAAGGGCAACGTGATTCGCCGCATGTTCGCTGACGTCGAGGCCGAGGTCTACGTGCTCGTCGACGGTGACGACACTTACGATGCGAGCGCCGCACCGACGCTGATCAAGCATCTCGTCGATAAGCAACTCGATATGGTCGTCGGCACCCGGCAGTCCGATGATCCGACCGCTCACCGGCGAGGGCATCGCTTCGGGAATGCCCTGTTGACGAAGTGTGTCGGGATCGTCTTCGGACGCACGTTCACCGATATGCTGAGCGGCTATCGAGTCTTGTCCAGACGCTTTGTAAAATCGTTTCCTGCGCGGTCCGCAGGATTCGAGACGGAGACGGAGCTTGCCGTTCACGCCCTGGAAATGCGCATGTCCGTGGCGGAAGTGCCGACCGCCTACAAGCCGCGACCCACCGGATCGGAGAGCAAGCTGCAGACCTGGCGCGATGGCCTCAAGATTCTCCACTCCATTCTGACCCTGTTCAAGTCAGAGAAGCCCCTCGCATTCTTTTCGATCGTTGCCTGCGCGTGTGCGGCACTTTCGCTGATCCTCGCTGCTCCGCTGTTTAAAACATACGCGGAAACGGGCCTCGTACCGCGATTCCCGACGGCGATATTGAGTGCCGCGCTGATGCTGTTCGGCGCGATCTTTCTGGCCTGCGGCCTGGTGCTGGATACCGTGACGCGGGGACGCGCAGAGATCAAGCGGCTTTGGTACTTGTCCATTCCAGCCCCGTCACCGCACCGGGAGTGAGTCCTTCATGGCAAGCGCTTGTCGTCGTCACGCAGGGCAGTCATCGCGCACGAGCCCAGGTCATCGGCAATTCGGCTTGGATCTCGATGGCGAGGTTCGCATGGGCCGCGCGCAGCGCGGCTTCGGCCGCTTCCGGTGCAGCAGCGCGGGAGAAGATGAAACCGAGGTAACCTGAGCCTTCCGGCGGCGGCGCAACCATTTGCCCGGGTTGGGCGGTGATCCGGATATCGCTGACGCGCGGCACCGCACGCGCTGCCATCAGGCCGGCCGCCTGGCGAAATATACCGCGCGCGGGTACCGGAATCATCATTACCCCGGACGCGTCATTGCCGGCAGCCGACGGCGCGGGCATGTCGAGCGCATGACGCAGGACCAGTTCTTCGAGCGACATACCGAGCCGGTGATGGAGTGCATGTCCGCACAGGCCGCCGATGGACCGGGCCGCCACTTCCAGCAGCCAGATGCCCTGGTCGTTGATGCGCATTTCCGCATGCACCGGTCCGCTGGTCAGGCCGGCCAACGTGCAGGCACGTTGCACGTCGGCGGCGATCGCCATCTGCGCGTCCGGACCCAGGCGCGATGGCGTAACGTAAATGGTTTCCTCGAAATACGGGCCGTCGAGCGGGTCCGGCTTGTCGAACAGTGCCAGTACACGTAACACACCATTTTCCAGCAAACCTTCGAGCGCAAACTCGGGACCCGGGATGAAGGCTTCGACGATGAGCCCAAGTTGTGCGGCGTCGCGATCGGCCAGGGCCTGAATCCGGCGCACGCGGGCGACCGCCTGAACCAACGACGCCGCGTCGTCAGCGCGGACGACACCCCGGCTGGCGGACAGCCGCCGGGCTTTCACCACGACCGGGTATTGCAGTGACGAGGCGAGGGCCAACGTATCGGCTTCGCCGGTGGCAGCCTGGAAATCCGGACAATTGAAGCCGTTCGTCTGCTGCAATTGGCGAAAGGCGAGCTTATCGCGAGTGACGCGCACCGCCTGCAACGAATTGCCCGCAAGCCTGAGTTTTTTGCGCAATACAGCGGCGAGCTCCAGGCCGTGATCGTCCACCGCCAGGACCGCGTCCACGCTTCGCCCCAGGGAAACCAGCGCCTGCTCGGCCGCGATTTCCGGTTGGTCGAACGGCAATGAACAGATGGGACTCATGCCCATGAGCGGCGCGAGCCGGTGGCAATGATCGGCGGCGGTTATCACCTCGACATTCAGCTTTTGCGCCGCCAACAGAAAATCCTCGTTGCGATAGCCGGCGGCAGGCAGCAGCAGCAAAACGCGTGGCATCTCAGAACGCTTGTAGTTGCTGGTGAGGGGACTTGGCGCAGCTCGTAACGGC
>CAVPBR010000002.1:0-151953 GCA_963701885.1 uncultured beta proteobacterium | reverse complement strand
CGACCAGGGCTCGAACCTGGGACCTGCGGATTAACAGTCCGTCGCTCTACCAACTGAGCTATCGGGGAACGGCAACCTTTGATTGTAGCGTTTCGCGCGCGCTCGGGTCAATTGCATCGCGCTCGCCTACGGCACGGGCGGTCGCGCTGCTTCCGGCCGCGCAACAGTGGCGCGCGCCGCCGAATCGGGCCCGCGAACGACCGGCTCGCTGCGAATGTGCGGGGCCGCGAGGCGCATGTAATGAAGCATCGACCATAGCGTCAGGATCGCAGCGATCCATAGCGCCACGGTGCCGAGGACCGGTGTCGACACGCCGGGAATGACGTTTTCCCACAGCAGGAGGGCGATCAGCGCGGTCATCTGGGCGACTGTCTTCACCTTGCCGGCAAGGGCAACGGCGACATTGCGCGAGCGCCCGAGCTGGGCCATCCATTCCCGCAGTGCGGAGATCGCGATCTCGCGCCCGATGATGATGATCGCAAGCCACGCATCCGCGCGGCCGAGCATGACCAGCAGGATCAGCGCAGCGGCAACCATCAACTTGTCGGCGACCGGGTCGAGGAACGCGCCGAAAGCACTCGTCTCGCCCCAGCGTCGCGCGAGGTAGCCGTCGAGCCAGTCGGTGATGGCGGCAAGTGCGAACACGCTCATGCCGATCCAGTCGCGCGCCACCGGGGACAACCACGCGTCGGGCGCGTAGTAAACGCCGACGAACACCGGAATCAGCACGATCCGGAGCCACGTCAATGCGGTGGGAATGTTCGGAATCATCGGCGGAAGGGGCGGGCACTGCTCGCCGGTGACGAGAATTCTACTCCGCAGCTTCAGTGCAGTTGCGCGTAGATTTGCGCGGCCAGCGTGCGGGAAATACCGGGCACCCGCGCGATGTCCTCGACGCTCGCCGATTGCATGCCCTTCATTCCGCCGAAATGCACGAGCAACGCCTGCCTGCGCTTGACGCCGATGCCGTCGATCTCCTGCAGCGCGGACGTGGTGCGCGCCTTGCCGCGCCGCGCGCGGTGTCCCTGGATTGCGAAGCGGTGCGCCTCGTCGCGGATCTGCTGCAGCAGGTGCAGGCCCTGATGGTCGGCAGGCAGGTTGAGCGCTTCATCGCGGTCGGGAAATACGATGTCCTCGAGGCCCGGCTTGCGCTCGGGCCCCTTGGCGATGCCGATCAGCGGCACCTGGTGCAGCCCTTGCTCGACCAGCACTTCGGTGGCCACGTTGACCTGGCCGTGTCCGCCGTCGATCACCAGCAGATCGGGCACCGGATACTCACCGGCGACGATGCGCGCACAGCGGCGCGACAGCGCCTCGCGCATTGCAGCGTAGTCGTCTCCGCCCTGGGGTGGCGTCACGTTGAAGCGGCGGTATTCCGAGCTCTGCATGGCCAGCCGATCGAAGATGACGCAGGACGCGACTGCAGCCTCGCCCATCGTGTGCGAGACATCGAAGCACTCGATACGCTGCGTCGACGCCGGCAGGGCGAGCACCTCCTGCAGCGCGGCGAGCCGCTCTTCCTGGGTTGCCCGCTGCAAAACTCTCTGGCGGATCGCCAGCGTCGCATTCTGCGTGGCCATCGTGACCCACACCCGGCGCTCGCCTCCTGGGTTCGCGACGATCTCCACCCTGTAGCCCGATTGCGCTGACAGCACGCCGGCGAGCGCCTCGCGCTCTTCGGCCTGCGGCGCGATGAGCGTCGGAGGCACTGGGCGCTCGACGTACTGCTGCGCAAGGAACGCGGCGACGACGTCGACGATCGCGCCGGATTCGGCGTGGCGCGGGAAGGAGCTGCGGTCGCCCACATGCCGGCCTCCACGGATCATCACGACGTTGACGGCGAAGATATTCTGCTCGTGCACCGCGACGATCACGTCGATGTCGCCGGCAGTCGAGCTCTCGACGAACTGGCGCGCCTGCAGCTCGCGCAGGCGCTGGATCTTGTCGCGGATGCGCGCGGCGCGCTCGAATGCCAGCGCCGTCGCCGCATCGTCCATCTGCAACTTGAGCTGCGCCAGCACCTCGCCGGTGCGGCCCTGCAGGAACAGCACCGCGGCGCGCACGTCGTCGGCGTAATCGCTCTCCGGGATGAGCCCGACGCAGGGCGCCGTGCAGCGCGCGATCTGGTGCAGCATGCACGGCCGCGAGCGGTTCGCAAACACCGTGTTCTCACAGGTTCTGAGCTGGAACACCTTCTGCAGGAGCGCCATCCCCTCGCGTACTGCGCCGGCGCTGGGGAAGGGACCGAAGTAGCGGTGGCGACGATCGAGCGCCCCGCGGTGGAAGCGCAACTGCGGGAAGGCGTCGCCCGAAAGGCAGACGTACGGATAGCTCTTGTCGTCACGAAACAGAATGTTGTAGCGCGGCTCGAGGGCCTTGATCAGGTTGTTCTCGAGCAGCAGTGCCTCGCCTTCGGAGCGCACGACCGTCGTCTCGACGCGCGCGATCTGGGCGATCATCGCGGCGATCCGCGGCGCGTGGCCGGACTTCTGGAAGTAATTCGCGACCCGCTTGCGCAGGTCAAGCGCCTTTCCGACGTATAGCGCCCCACCCTGAGCATCGAACATCCGGTAGACCCCAGGCCGGTGCGGCAACGACGCGAGCAGCTCCTGCGAGTTGAAGCCCCCGGCGCTCGCCTGGGTGCTCGTCGCAGTGGGATCCGGGTCCGCAGTCGCGGTCATCGTGCGATCAGCGGCGGGCACGACCGCTGTGGATCGCAGAGCGACCCCTGGAGCGCCCGAGGTATGCGGCGATCGCGTCGAACACCGCGTGGAACATTTCGCGCGTAAGCCGGCCGGTGTTCGTGTTGTAGCGACTGCAATGGTAGCTGTCGAACAGCACCAGCCCCGATGGCAGCGAATGCTGCGCGGCGTGCGCGAACCGCCGCGCGCTTCGCCTCTCGCCCTGCGCGGCAAGCACGGCATCGTGGGCGATGCGGCCGAGTGCCAGCACTGCGCCACCGCCGGGCAGCGTCGAAAGGTCAGACGCGAGGAAATTGTTGCAGGTGCGAACTTCGGCGGGCGTCGGCTTGTTCGCGGGTGGCAGACACTTTACGGCATTGGTGATCCGGCAGCCGGAGAGTGTCATCGGGTCGTCCGCGGTCCTCGACATCGGCGACGACGCGTAGCCGTAGGCGTGGAGCGTTGCATAGAGCAGGATCCCGGCGTAGTCGCCGGTGAACGGTCGACCGGTCGCGTTCGCGCCATGCATCCCCGGTGCCAGCCCGACGATGAGGAGCTGTGCGCGGGCTTCCCCGAACGGGGCTACCGGTGCGCAGTGATATCCGGGGTGCGCGGCGCGAACCTCGTCGAGAAATCGTGCAAGCCGCGCGCAGCGCCGGCACGTCGCGTCGTAGGCGAGCGTCGCGATCGGCGTTGCGGCAAGTGAATCTGGCACAATTCACGCCCTTTCGGATCCGGAAACAACGCGACATTTTACCGTGCTTCCTCTCGAGACACGCCTCGAAATCCGCAAGCGCTTGCCGTCGAGCACGTCGCGCAAGCCGCCTCTGCTATTCGTCCACGGCGGGTACTGCGACGCATGGGTGTGGGAGCCCAACTTCCTTCCCTGGTTCGCCGCGCATGGCTATCCGTCCTATGCGTTGAGCCTGCGCGGCCATGGCGCGAGCGGTGGGAGCGAATCGCTGTTCATCGCGGGACTCGAAGATTACGAGGCCGACGTCGAGCACGTCGCAGGTTCGCTCGCCGCACCGCCGGTGTTGATCGGGCACTCGATGGGCGCGGCGATCGTCGAGCGTATCGTCGCCAAGCGCCCGGTGCGCGGCGCCGCCCTGCTGGCCCCGGTGCCTCCCGAGGGCTTGCTCCCGATCGCGACCCGGCTTGCCCGCGACCACCCGGATTACCTGATGCACCTGAGGGCGATGGATCCGTCGCGGCTTTCCGAGGATGTGCAGCAGGCGCTGCGGCCGTTCTATTTCAGCTCCGGCGTCCCCGACGACATTCTCGCCAAGTCGGCGCGTCACCTGAACACCGAATCGCCGCGCGCGCTCTTCGACCTGTCGCTGCGCCTGCACTGGGCCCTGCCGGCGCGCGACCATCGACCGGTTTTCGTGCTCGGCGCCGAGGGCGACCGGATCTGCACGCCCGACGACGTGCACGCAACCGCGCGTCACCACGGTGTCGAGGCTGTCATCGTTCCAGGACTTGCGCACCTGCTGATGCTCGAGCCCGGCTGGGAGCGCGCCGCAAAGTGCGTCGAGGCGTGGCTGCGCACGCTCCGGTAAATGGGGTCTGACCCTGTTTTTAGCGTGGGCGCTTTTTGACGAACTCGGCGAAGTCTTTCGCTGGCAGCGGCTGGCTCACCCAGTAGCCCTGGAAGCAGTGACACCCACGCACGTCGAGGAAGTCGAGCTGCGCGCGGGTGCCCACCCCCTCGGCGATGACCTTGAGGCCGAGCCCGCGGGCGAGCCCGATGATCGCCTCGGTGATCGCCGCGTCCTGCGGATCGGTCTCGAGGTCGGCGATGAACGAGATGTCGATCTTGAGGGTGTCGATCGGGAAGTGCTTCAAGTGGGTCAGCGATGAGTAGCCGGTGCCAAAATCGTCGATGGCGACAGTGAAGCCCTCGCCGCGCAGTGCGGTCAGGACCTTGCGCATCGCATCGAGGTCGTGCATCAGACTGGTTTCGGTCACCTCGAGTTCGAGCCATGATGGCTGGCAGCCTTCGCCGCGAACGATCTCGGAAATGCGCTGGGCGAGATCTTCGCGATAGAACTGCTTGGCAGAGAGATTGACCGAGATCGTGAGCGAGATTCCCGTCTTGCGCCAGGCAGCGCACTGCGCGGCCACCGTCTTCAGCACCCAGTCCCCCAGAGCGTGGATCAGGCCCGATTCTTCGGCCAGCGGAATGAAGGTCTGCGGCGGGATATTCCCGAGCTCGGGATGTTTCCAGCGCAAAAGCGCTTCGGCGCCGACAATCGCGCGGTCGGAGATCCGCACGATCGGCTGGTAGTGAAGCGTCAGCACACCGTCCTTCAGTGCGCCGCGCAACGCAGTCTCGAGCGTGTGCTGACGCAGCCGCCGCTCGGCCAGGTCGGCGTCGAGGAACTGGTAGGTGTTGCGCCCCAGTTCCTTTGACCGGTACATCGCAACGTCGGCGTGCTTCATCAGCTCGTCGGGATCGTCGGAATCGTCGGGGAAGACGGAGATTCCTGTCGACGATGTCACGTAGATGTCGTGGTCTTCGATGCGGAACGGCTGCGCGATCGCATCCTGCAGCTTCTGGGCGATCCTTCCCAGCACTTCCGGCTCGTCGAAATCCTCGACGATGACCATGAATTCGTCGCCGCCCAGGCGCGCCAGCAGGTCGGACTCGCGCAGTGCCTCGCTGAGGGCACGGGTAACGCTCTTCAGGAGCTCGTCGCCGATCCTGTGGCCAAGCGTGTCATTGACATTCTTGAACCGATCGAGGTCGATGAACAGCACGCCGACCCGCCGTCCGCTGCGCCGGGCCTGCGCGATCGCCTGGGTCAGGCGCTCGTGCAGCATCAGCCGGTTGGGGAGTCCGGTCAGTGCGTCGCGCGTCGCCATGTGCTGCAGGCGCTCTTCGGCCTGGATACGCGAGCTTACGTCCTGAACGAACGACAGGATCGACACCACCCTGCCGTCGTCGCCGACCAGCGCCGAGTGGTACCACTCGCACCAGATCGTGTTGCCGTCCCTGCGGTAGTTGCGGGTAACGCGGGTCTCGCGCGGCTCGCTGCCGGAGAGCAGGCGCCCGATCAGCCCGACCATCGCGCCGGTGTCGTCCTCGTGCAGCAACGGGTTGTCGGTCAGCGTCCTGCCGAGCACCGCCTCGCTGCCCCAGCCGAAGATCGCCTCCGCCTGTGGCGACCAGCGGACGAGCTTCAGATCGCGGTCCCACTCGAGCACCGCGAGCGGGGTGTTGCTGATGTGCGACGACAGCATCCAATTCGCGCGCTGCAGCGCATCCTCGTTCTTCTTCTGGTCGTCGATGTCGGTGTGCACCGCATAGATGCCGATCACGTTTTCTTCGTTGTCGCGGTGCGGGGCGTAGTGGATCGCTTCCCACATCGGCACACCCGAGGGTTGCGGGAGCTTCAGTTCAGTCGAGATCGTCTCGCCCTTCAGTACCCGGTCGAGCAGCGGCTGCAGCAGCAGGAAGCGCTGTTCGCCGGCGACGTCGGCCATGCCGCGACCGGTGAGCTCGTTGCGGCTCGCACCCAGCCACCTTTCGTTGTGGCCGTTCAGGAAACGGTAGCGGTACTCGCGGTCGATGTACGACACGCGCGCCGGAACGTTGTCCATGATGAGCCGGAGCTCGCCTTCGGACGCGCGCAACGCCTCCTGCGCCTGCTTCAGGCCATGGATGTCGTTCATCAGCACGAACGCGCCATGCACCTCTCCCGACGGGCTCTGGTCGGGCACCGCACGAATGGTCATCCAGCGCCGTGCGCCATTGGCGCCCGGAACGAGGCGATCGAACGAGGTCGACTCACCTTCGAGCGCGCGCGACAACATTGCCTGCGCGCTCTGCCAGATGACCTGCCCGACAACGTCGCGCAGGCGCATGTGTGCGACCTGCTCCGCGGTCAGTCCGAAGTACTGGAGAAAGGTCCGGTTGACGTAATGGCAGCGCTCTTCACGGTCGATATATGCGACCGGTGCGGGCACACCGTCCATGATCGCCCGAAGCTGAGATTCGCGCGACGCCAGAGCGTCCTGGGCAAGCTTCAGGTCGGTGATGTCGTGGCCGACGACGTATTCGCCCTTCAGCGAGCCGTCGTAGGTGAGATCGGGCACGCAGCGCGCGCGGATCCAGCGCGTGCGACCGACAACGTCGACGACGGCACGTTCGTAGGTCACCGCCTCGCCGGTCACCGCGTGATCGCGGTCCGGGGTGAGCGCCTGCGACGCATGGACGCCCAGCACCTCCGCGGGCTTCTTGCCGATCACCTCGTCGCGGCTCGCACCATAGAGTTCGAGGAAGGCCTCGTTGACGAAGACGTAGCGGCGCTCGGCGTCCAGGTAGACGACCGGCTCCGGAATGTTGTCGGTAAACAGACGGAGCTGTTTTTCGCGCTCGGCGAGCTCCTGTTCCGTCTGCTTCAGGTCATGGATATCGTATTCGGTGCAGTAGAGCCCCCGAACCTGGCCGGTCGAGTCGAGGTCGGGCGCCATTCGGCCGTGCATCCAGCGCCGTTGCCCGTTCGCGTTCTGGCCGATGCGCTCGTACTCGACGTGCTCGCCGGCATGCGCGCGCTTCAGGATCGGGCGCAGGAATGCGGCGACGTCGGCGGCCATCACCTCGAATGGGGTCCGGCCGTAGATCTCGTCCTGTGGCTTGCAGACCCAGTTGGCAAAAGCCTGGTTGACGAACGTGTAATGGAGACTCTTGTCGAGATAAGCGATCGGGCCCGGGATGTTGTCGGCAAAGAGTCGAAGCTGTTGCTCTTGCGACTTCAGTGTGTCGCGGACGCGAACGTCGTCCTCGATGTCGTTCCAGACGACGAATGCGCCGCCGACTCGGCCGCCCAATTCGCGATCCGGGAACAGCGTGACGCGCACCCAGCGCAGCTCGCCCGAAGCGCGCCGCTCGCGGCGCTCGTAGGATACTGTTGCGCCGGCGAATGCGCGCTCGATATAGCCCTGCATCTCGATCAGCGCATCGGAAGGCAGGAAGTCGGACAGCGCATGACCCAGCAGGTCTTCGGCCTGCACCCCGATCCAGTCGGCGAACGGGCGGTTGGCGAAGCGCAGCCGCAACTGCCGGTCGAAGTGAAGGATCGGCAGGCCGACGCTGTCGGTCACGAGCCGCAGCCGATGCTCGCGCTGCCCGGCCTCGAGCTCGAGGCGCTTCAGTTGGTCGACGTCGCTGTAGGTCGCGAGAAAGCCGCGGACGTGCCCCTGCTGGTTGCGATCGGGAAAATAATCGACGCGGACCCAGACTGGCGCGCGCCCGGGGACCACGAGCTGCCATTCGTAGCTGGTTCGCTCGCCGCCCAGCGCGGCTTCGATGTATGCGCTGAAGACCTGGTAGGTCTCGCGGCCCTGGACCTCGATGATTTCCCGGCCGAGGACGTCGTCGGGACGCTTGCCGAACCAGTCCAGCAACGCCTTGTTGGCGAAGCGGAAGCGCTGGTTGCGGTCGACGTACGCGACCGGCGTTCCCAGGGCGTTGAGCTTGCGCTGCGACAGCGCAACGAGCGGTTCGCGGTCGAGAGCTTCCCCCACCGTCGGAGGGAGCGGTGCGAGTTCGAGGCGGCTGATCGAGCGGGTCAGGGCCACGGGGCAGTCGAAGCGTCGGAGCAGGTCTCTGGTGCCAAGCTGCGTACGTGTAAGCAAGGTTCGGGCCTGTTGGCTGAGGGCGGTCGGGGGCGCGCGCCCGGCGATTTTGGCGTTCCGCCGCCGCGGTCCCGGGAAATGGCGCGATCGCCGCGTTCGGCGCCACGGTTACAATCCGCGTCACCAAGCAACGCCGGACGGCATCGACCCCCGGCGCGCCATCCCGCTGGGGTCGCTCGACGCGCTTTCCGCGCCGCTCCGGCCTGCCGGCCCGCTGCCCGAGACCAAGCTCCCGCAAGGTGCCCATCGACTTCATCCTGTTCGCGCTGACGCTCGTCTGCGTCGCGCTGTTCCATCACCACACGCTGAAAGTGGCGCTGATCGGCCTCGCGGTGATCACGCTGTTCAAGCTCGTCGCCTCACCTTTCGCCGAAGGTTCCGGCGTCGAAGGATTGATCGCCCACCTTGGGCGTGAATGGGTGTTGCTCACGAATCTCCTCGGACTGCTGCTCGGCTTCGCGTTGCTGTCGAAGCACTTCGAGGCGAGCAATGTCCCCGCGTGGCTGCCGCGACTGCTGCCCGACGACTGGAAAGGCGCGTTCCTGCTGCTGGTGATGATCTTCGTCCTGTCGTCGTTCCTCGACAACATCGCGGCGGCGCTGATCGGCGGGACGATTGCAGGGGTGGTGTTCCGGGGTAAGGTCCATATCGGCTACCTTGCCGCCATCGTCGCCGCGTCGAACGCAGGCGGTTCAGGGAGCGTCGGCGGCGATACAACGACGACGATGATGTGGATCGATGGCGTGTCGCCATTGGCGGTGCTCGAAGCCTACATCGCGGCATCTGCCGCCATGGTGATCTTCGGCATTCCGGCGTCGCTCCAGCAGCAGCGCTATTCGCCGATCGTCCGCGACCCCCCCGCCGGCGTGCGCATCGACGGTGCGCGCGTGTTCATCGTCGTGGCGATCCTCATCACCGCGATCGTGGTCAACGTCGTCATCAACGTGCATTTCAATGCCTGGTCGGACCGGTTCCCGTTCATCGGTGTCGCCGTGTGGATCGCGCTGGTCGCCTGCGTGCCGTTGCGCCGCCCGCATTGGGAGGAGCTTCCCGGTGCGCTCAAGGGCTCGGTGTTCCTGTTGTCGCTGGTGCTCGCCGCTTCCATGATGCCGGTGCAGAAGCTGCCGGCGGCCTCGTGGCATGTCGCGCTCGGGCTCGGCTTCGTACTTGCGGTCTTCGACAACATCCCGCTCACTGCGCTGGCGCTGAAGCAAGGCGGCTACGACTGGGGATTCGTCGCGTTCGCGGTTGGCTTCGGGGGCTCGATGATCTGGTTCGGGTCCTCCGCAGGCGTGGCGCTCACCAACCTGTTCCCCGAGGGCAAGTCGGTCTTCGCGTGGCTGCGCGGGGGCTGGCACGTCGCGCTTGCCTATGTCATCGGTTACGCACTGTTGCTCACTGTTCACGGCTGGACGCCCGATCCGCCGTATCGGGTAGACTCGGCACAACGAGGCGTCGCAGTCGCGACACGGGGAGTTCCGCCATGAGGCCTGCGTTGTCGATGGCCGCGCTCGCGCTGATCCTTGCCGCCGGCGAGGCTGGCGCGCAGGACGTGACGTTCTATCAATACCAGAACTTCGGCGGCCAATCATTCACCGCCGGTGATGCGGTTCCGGATTTCGCGAACACCGGTTACAATGACCGCGCCAATTCGCTGGCCATCCGCAGCGGCATGTGGCAGGTGTGCACTGACGCGAATTTCCACGGCCAATGCGTAACGCTGCAGCCGGGGCAGTACCGCGACCTTGCGCAATTCGGCTTCTCGAACAACATCTCGTCGGCGCGGCCGCTGGGCTATGCGCCGACCGGAGCGGGAGCGCCAGTCGCGGGGCCCGGAACGCCAATCGCTGCGCCGGAAATACCGGGTGCGCAACCCGGAGCGCAGATCGCAGAACCTGGAGCGCGAATCGCGGTACCGGGAATGCCGCTCGCGGCGGCCGCGAACCCGGGTGCGCCAGCAGTCATCCTGTTCGAAGACTTCCAGCAGGCCGGCAGGCAGTTCGCCGTCGACGGGCCGATCGACAATCTCGACCGCCGCGGATTCAACGATCGCGCGCGCTCGATGGTCGTCAACGCCGGCCGCTGGGAGCTCTGCCGCGACGCCTACTATAGCGGCGGCTGCGAGGTCTACGGGCCAGGGCGCTACGACGCGATCGGCGAGCTATCGGGCGAATTGAGCTCGTTGCGGCCGGTGGGCGGCCCGCCGCCGCAGGCCGCAGGCTACCCGCCGGACTGGGGGCACCGGGTGCGCGCCATCCTGTACAGCGCCTCGGGCTTTCGCGGGCAGAACTACGTGATCGGTGCGGACGTCGTGCGCGATCTCGCCAATACGGGGTTCAACGATCGCGCGCAATCGCTGCGCATCGAGCAGGGCTTCTGGATATTCTGCAGCGACGCCGATTTCGGCGGGATTTGCCGCACCTTTGGACCCGGCGACTACCCGAACCTGCCCCCGGGTCTCGACAATGCGATCTCGTCGGGACGTAGTATCAGCGACGACAATCCGTACCCCAGCGCCCCGAACTGGCGGCGCTGACGGCAAGCCAAGTGCCAATCGTCGACGACATCGCCGGCTTGCGCCGCATTCTTGCGCGCTCGAAGACGCTCGCCGTCGTTGGACTGTCGGCTCAGTGGCACCGTCCCAGCAACTTCGCGGCCAAATACATGCAGTCGCACGGTTATCGCGTCGTCCCGGTGAACCCCAGGTACGCGTCCGTGCTGGGCGAGACCTCCTACCCGGACCTGCGCGCGGTTCCAGTCCCGGTGGATATCGTCGACTGCTTTCGCAAGGCATCCGAAATCCCGGCGCTGGCTGACGCGGCGATTGCCGTCGGCGCGAAGGTCCTCTGGATGCAGCTCGGCATCGAGAACAATGAAGCCGCCGAGCGCGCTTCGGCCGCGGGCCTCGACGTCGTCATGAATCGCTGCGTGAAAATCGAGCATGCACGCCTGATGGGCGGCCTCAACTGGGCCGGGGTGAACACCGGCGTCATTTCGTCGCGCCGGCCGATGGTGTCCTGACCCCGCGCGATTGCGCCGATGCCCGATCACCGCTACGGTTTCGAGACGCTGTGCCTGCACGCCGGGCAGATCCCGGATGCGCAGACCGGCGCGCGTGCGCTTCCGATCTACCAGACGACGTCGTTTGTCTTCGACGATGCTGACCACGCCGCGTCGCTGTTCAACCTCCAGGCATTCGGCAACGTTTACTCGCGAATCTCCAATCCCACCGTGGCGGCACTCGAGGAGCGCGTAGCTGCGCTCGAGGGCGGTCGCGCAGCGCTCGCCGCGGCAACGGGAATCGCGGCGCAGTCGCTCGCGTTCCTCACGCTCACCCGCGCGGGCGACCACATCGTCGCCGCACGCACGCTCTACGGCGGCACCTACTCGCAGCTCGCCGTCACCCTGGCCGACCTTGCCATCGAGACGACGTTTGTCAACGCGGACGAGCCCGCGAATTTCCGCCGCGCGCTGCGACCGAATACCAAGGTGTTCTATGCCGAGACGATCGGTAACCCGCAGCTCAATGTTGTCGACATCGCGGCAGTTGCGGCGATCGCCCGCGAAGCCGGCGTGCCGCTGGTCATCGACAATACGATGGCCTCACCGTGGCTGTGCCGGCCGCTCGAGCACGGTGCCGACATCGTCGTTCACTCGCTGACCAAGTACCTGGGTGGGCATGGCACGACCATGGGCGGGATCGTCGTCGAATCAGGGAAGTTTCCGTGGGACAACGGCAAGTTCCCACAGATGACCGAACCTTCGCGCGGCTATCACGGCGTGATCTTCCACGAGACCTTCGGCGATTTCGGTTTCACGATGAAGATGCGCATGGAGGCGATGCGTACCCTCGGACCCACGCTGTCGCCGCTCTCGGCTTTCCTGCTGCTGCAAGGCGTCGAGACGCTGCACCTGCGAATGCCGCGTCACTGCGAATCGGCGCTCGCCGTTGCCAAGCATCTCTCGCAGCATCCGGCGGTCGCGTGGGTCAACTACCCGCTGCTGCCCGATAGCCCGGCATTCGGTCTGGCGCAGCGCTACCTGCCTCGCGGCGCGGGTGGAGTGCTCACCTTCGGGGTCAAGGGCGGTGCGCGAGCGGGCGTGCGCTGCATCGAGGCCGTGCAATTCCTGTCGCACCTCGCCAATATCGGTGACGCGAAGACGCTGATCATTCATCCGGCGTCGACCACGCATCGCCAGCTCGACGCGGCCGAGCAGCGCGCCGCGGGTGTATTGCCGGAGATGATCCGGCTCTCGGTCGGCCTGGAAACCCTCGCCGACATCCTGTGGGATCTCGACCAGGCTCTGGAGACGTCGCAGCGATGAACCGCTACCCCGCCATTTCGTGGCCTCTGGCCGGCCTGGTCCTGTGCCTCGCGCTCCTCGGACAGGAAGCGCTTTTCCGCTGGTTCGGCGGCGAGCCATCACTGTCGGAAGCTGCGTACCGCATCCTGGTGATGACCATCGGCGTCGCGTCGCTCGCGTTGATCGCATTGCCGCCGCGCCGGCCCGCGTATGCCCTCGGGTTCATCGTCTGCACGGCGTTGATCGGCTGGGCGCTGTGGCTCCAGTACGGCAAGGGACTCGAGCCCTGCCCGCTGTGCGTGTTCCAGCGCGTGGCCGTCATCGCGGTCGGCATCGTGTTTCTGATCGCCGCACTCCACAATCCGCGCCAGGGAGGCGCGACGTTCTACGCGTGCCTCTCCCTCGTGACAGCCGGCGCGGGCGCAGCATTTTCGGCGCGGCAGGTCTGGCTGCAATCCTTGCCGAAGGACCTGATTCCGGCCTGCGGTCCCGGACTCAACTACATGCTGAACACGTTGCCTTTCACCGACGTGATTCGCAAGGTCCTCGAAGGCAGTGGTGAATGCGCCGAGAAGGGTTGGGTGTTCCTGGGCTTGTCGATCGCCGGGTGGACGTTCGTGTTCTTCGTCAGCATGATCGCCGCTGCGCTCGCACTGATCCGGCGGGACTAGGTCCCATCCTCAGACGCGGGCAGCCTGCGCCCATCGCGCGCCCTGGCGACGGCGTGCCCGGTCGTAGTCGACAGTTTGTGCGCCCGGGCACGTTCAGCCGCGCACCCGCCGGCCGCGCGCATCCGTCAAGCCGCCAGTCAGCATGGCACCGAATTTGCTGATTCCGGTATTCGCGCATGACCGCAAAGGCACAACGATGCTTCCGCTTCTGAATTCGACGCGACGCGGCAGCGCCGACCCGTTCGCGTCCGTCAAGGCGGCCACTGCGTGGTTGCGCGAGCTTCCCCCACACGACGCTATCGGGCGGCAGGAGCTCACGCTGCAGGCATTCGACCGCATGCTGCAGTCGCGGCGGCCGATCGACCTCGCGCGGGCGCAAGCGCTGCAACATGCGGATCTGGCGCTCAGCGCCGACCGGCGCGCGCTCTTCCGGCAGTACGTCGCGAGCGTCGAGTCGACACCCGGCATATCGATGCGCCTGTGGCAAGCGAGTTTTGACCTCACCCAAGCTTTCGCCGGTGCCTACCTGGCGGTGCTCGAAGCCGCAGTGGGGCCCAAAGCGTACGGAACTTGGAAGCCGCAGGTGCCGATCCTGTTTGCGCGGCTGATCCACTACCAGGCCACCGACACCAAACTCAGGATCTGCCGTCACGAGCGCTGGATTCCAGCGAAGTGGCGTGAGCTGCATCAGCTCTATCTGCGCGCAAGCGAGCTTGGCGTCAGCCGGATACCGACCTCGCTCGAGGTATCGAACCGCGACGCGCGACCATGGACGGTGGAACAGGAATATATCTACGTGATGCTGCTGCAGCAACTCTACAGTGGCAACCTGACGCCTGCACAGTACGACTGGGTCGCAGCGCTGGTTCGAACCTGCAGCCGCAAGCTGAAGCTCAGCACGCTTCCCAATGCGGTGGAAGACTTCTGCGTCGACCTCGGTGGCGACAGGGGCCTCGCGCGCCGGGACGGACGGGAATCGGGTGCATTGCTGCGTTACGTCGACACGACGCCGCTCGCCGCCCAAATCGACCTGACGATCGCTGCCTTGCGCAAATCCGATACCTCCGACGCGGTGTCGATCAGCCCTGCGATCCGCGAGCGCGTGCGAATTCTCCAGAACGCGTGCGACGCTGTCGCGCCGGTACCAAACAGTGCCCTGCGGCGCGATCCGCGCGAGGCATGCTCGATTCCCGCACGCGTGCGCGTCGGCCTGGCGCGAATACACCAGCTCTGCAAGTCGCAGAGCACGACAAGGGTCGACACCTCACCCGGCAGGGTCATTGAAGTCCATTCGGAAGAGCGCAAGGCACGTGCGAGGGTGCGGCGCGCCGATTCGCGCGACACGTTGTGCGCGACGCTGGCGATGGCCGACCACACGATGTGGCAAGTGAAGGACCGCAGCGCCTCGGGATTGCGAATCTTCACGCAGGGCGAGGCCGGGCAGACGCTGACGGTGGGCGCGCTGGCGGCAGTCAGGCAGTCCGACGTTTCGAAGTGGCGGCTTGGCGCGATACGCAGGATCAACCGACTGCCGTCTGGCGAGGTTGAAGCCGGTTTGTCGCTGATCGCCGAGCATTTCGATGCGATCACGCTACAGGCGAAGGGCAACATCGGGCAGGATTCCGGAATCGCCGTGGATGGCGTGGACGCCACCTCCGGGCACAGGATCGAAGGTCTCTACCTACCGCCGCCGTCACGGCCGCACAAACCCATTGTCGCGAAAACGGCCATCGTGCCGACGCACGAATACGCCGAAGGGCGCGAAGTGACCCTGACGACGCCGCGCTCGATCTACACGGTCGCGATGCGCCAACTCGTCGAGCAACGCGGTGAATGGAGCTGGATCGTTATCAAGATCGTCGGCAAACAATCGCGGTCGCAGGCAGCCAACGAGCCGACGGTCGATCCGCAATGCGCGTAATCGTCGCTCAGTCCCGCTACTTCGGCGCCATTCGGATCGCGCCGTCGAGGCGTATCACCTCACCGTTGAGCATCGGGTTCTCGACGATCTGCCGCACGAGCGACGCAAACTCCGCGGCTCGGCCGAGCCGCGGCGGAAACGGCACCATCTTCCCGAGCGCGTCCTGTACCTCCGGAGTCAGGCTCGCCATCATTGGCGTCTCGAAGATGCCCGGCGCGATCGTCATCACGCGGATTCCAGGGCGCGCAAGCTCGCGTGCGATCGGCAGTGTCATGCCGACGATCGCCGATTTCGACGCGCTGTAGGCCGCCTGCCCGATCTGGCCGTCGAATGCAGCGACAGACGCGGTGTTGACGACGACGCCGCGCTCGCCGCCCGCATTCGGCGCGTTCTGCGCCATCGCGGCTGCGGCGAGACGGATCATGTTGAAGGTGCCGATGAGATTGATCTCAACCACACGCCTGAAACCCGCGAGCGTGTGCGGGCCCTCCTTGCCGAGCACTCGCTCCCCGTGAACGATCCCGGCGCAGTTGATGAGACCGTGGATCGCGCCGAACGCATCCAGCGCCGCCGAAACGGCCGCGCTGCCGCTTGCTTCGTCGGTGACGTCGGTGCGCCGAAACCGCGCCGCGGAGCCCAGCTCGCCCGCCAGTGCACTGCCACCCGCCTCGTTGAGATCGGCGATGACGGTGCGTCCGCCACCTGCGACGATCATCCGTGCAGTGGCCGCGCCGAGTCCCGATGCGCCGCCCGTGACGATGAAGCAGTTGCCTCGCAGATCCATTCTTCCCCGGTAGGGTTACGTGCCTGCGTGTTGCCGCGTCACCACCCTGCGCAGCGCTTAAGCAGCAGCCGGCATCGCCTTCACCACCGACATCGCGGTGGCGATGAATCCCGCAACGTCGGCGACATTCGACGGCAGGATCAGCGTGTTCGTCGTCTTCGCCAGGTTGCCGAACTGCGCGATGTACTGCTCCGCGATCTTCAAGTTAACCGCGCCGGTCCCGCCGGGTGCTGCCATCGCCTCCGCGACCTGCCGGATTGCCTTCGAATTGGCTTCGGCGATGGCGAGGATCGCCGCCGCCTGCCCCTGCGCGTTGTTGATCTCTGCCTGCTTCTCGCCCTCCGACTTGGCGATCGCGGCTTCGCGTTGCCCCTGGGCGATGTTGATCTGCTCCTGCCGCTTGCCCTCGGACGTGGCGATCACCGCGCGCTTCTCGCGCTCCGCGGTGATCTGCGCCTGCATCGCGCGCAGGATCTCGGCCGGTGGCGTCAGGTCCTTGATCTCGTAGCGCAACACCTTGACGCCCCAGTTGGGTGCCGCCGCGTCGAGCGCATCGACGACTGCCGCGTTGATCTGGTCGCGCCCCTCGAACGTGCGGTCGAGCTCCATCCGGCCGATGACACTGCGCAGTGTCGTCTGCGCGAGCTGGGTAATCGCGATCACGTAGTTCGTCGAGCCGTAGGATGCGAGCTTGGGATCGGTCACCTGGAAATAGATGATGCCGTCGACCTGCAACTGGGTGTTGTCCTTGGTGATGCATACCTGCGGTGGAACATCCAGCGGGGTCTCGCGCAGGTCGTGCTTGAAGGCAACCCGGTCGACGAGCGGGAACACGAAATTCAACCCCGGCTGCAGCGTGCCATGGAAGCGCCCAAGGCGCTCGAGGACCCACGCGTGCTGCTGGGGGACGACGCGGATCGTCTTGACGATGGCAATCAGCACGACGACGAATACAACGAACGTGACCAGCGACGATTCTGCAAGCATGACGTTCTCCGGGATGATGGTGAGCGCGGGGCACCTGCCCGGCGCTAGGGCGGCGAAGCTCCGAGAACCAGCGTCGAGCCGCGCGTGGCAACGATGTACATCGTGTCCTGGCGCAGCGTCTGTGCCGATTCGACGACGCCGTCCCATTGCGTGCCGCGATACTCGACGCGCGCGCTGCCGTCGTCGCGCCACGCCCGTACGCGCACGGCCTGTCCGATGTCGAGCCCGGGGAGCGGTCGAGGCTCGCCTCGGCGCAGGCGCCATACATGAGCCGCACTCGCAAGCGCCAGCGACAGTACGCCAGCGATCAGCAGTTGCACCGTGGTCGAGGCCCCCAGCCACGCTGCGACGCCGCCGATCACGAACGCCACGCCGATCGCCAGCAGGTAGAACGTTCCGCTCATCATTTCGGCGCCGATCAGGATCGCCGCCATGATCCACCACATCCAAGATGCCGCCATGATGCCTTTTAGTTATCGCGATGCCGGAAGGATAAGGCAGATTGCCCGCGCATGCCTGGCGCACAGCTTCGATCCGATTGCAGTATAATTATCCTTTGCTAATCAAATGCTTCGCGGCTCCCTACCGGGTGCTAGCTGGCACCGACAACTATGCCGATCTACGAATATCGATGCGCCTCCTGCGGGCACGAACTCGAAGCCCTGCAGAAGCTCGCTGACGCGCAGCTCGTCGATTGCCCGGCCTGCCACAAGCCCGAGTTGCGCAAGCTTGTGTCGGCGGCAGGTTTCCAGCTCAAGGGCTCCGGTTGGTACGTCACCGACTTCCGCAACGGCAGCGGCAAGCGCGCGACGAAGAGCGGCGACGACCGCAAGGACGGTGGCAACGAAAGCGCAGCGGGGAAAGACAGCCCCGCGAAGTCAGGCGACGCGACACCGGCGGCCCCCCCATCCGGCGACGCAGGAAGCGGGTCGGCGACAACGACATCGGGCTCGAGCAAAGCGAGCGAATCGGCTCCGGCGAAAGCGCCTGCCCCGACGCCGTCAGATGGCGGGTCCTGATCGGCATCCTGATGAAGCGTTACCTGATCGCCGGATTGCTGGTCTGGGTGCCGCTCGGGATCACGATCTGGGTTGTCCACTTTCTGCTCACCTCGGTCGATCAGATCCTGCTCGTCCTGCCGGTGAACCTCCAGCCGCGGGCATTGTTCGGCTTCGAAATTCCGGGCCTCGGCGCAGTCGTTGCCGTGGTGATCCTGTTCCTCACCGGCGTCGTGGCGGCAAATTTCTTCGGCCTGCGCGTGATCCGCGCGTGGGAGGCACTGCTTGGGCGCATTCCGTTCGTCAAGTCGATCTATTCGTCGGTCAAGCAGGTCAGTGACACGCTGCTTTCGACCAAAGGAAACGCCTTTCGCAAGGCACTCCTGGTCGAGTTTCCGCGCGAAGGTAGCTGGACGATCGGCTTCCTGACGGGCGCGCCCGCGGCGCCGATAGCGCCCTACCTGGCGGAAGAGCACGTGAGCGTGTATGTGCCGACGACGCCGAACCCGACCGGCGGCTACTTCCTGATGCTGCCGCGCTCGCAGGTGCATGAGCTCGACATTACGGTCGACGAGGCCCTCAAGTACATCATCTCGATGGGCGTCGTCGCGCCGCGTGTCGGCGCGCGCGCGGCCAGCCGCGGCTCGCCTGCGGCGCTGTCCAGTCCTAGCCCGCGCTCCGCGACGCAACCTGCGCCCGAATCCGCGTCGGACGCCCGAAATTGACCCGCTGCGCGACGCTTGCGTCCGGCGCGCGCCGGCGCCGTGCGCGTGCGGCTCGCGCGTCCGACGGTTCCTGTTCTCTGATACCTGATATCTGTTCCCCGACACCTGCGCCCGGAGACCGACGTGAAGCGAACTGATTACTGCGGCCGCATCGACCGCCGCTACCTGGGCCAGACGGTGACCGTGATGGGCTGGGTGCATCGCCGCCGCGACCACGGCGGAGTGATCTTCGTCGACCTGCGCGACCGCGAGGGCCTGGTGCAGATCGTGTTCGATCCCGATCGCGCAAAGGGCTTCGCCCTCGCGGAGAAGCTGCGCCACGAGTATTGCATCGCTGTCGAAGGTCTGGTCCGTCCGCGTCCCGACGGCACCGTGAATCCGAATCTCCTTTCCGGAGAGATCGAGGTACTGGCGCACGTGATCGAGATCCTGAACGTGTCATCGACGCCGCCGTTCCAGCTCGACGACGAAAACCTGTCCGAGAGCGTCCGCCTCGAGCACCGGGTGATCGACCTGCGCCGGCCGGCGATGCAGAAGAACCTGCTGCTGCGCCATCGCACCGCGATGGCGGCACGCCGCTACCTCGATGCGCAAGGCTTCATCGACATCGAGACTCCCGTGCTCTACAAGTCCACGCCTGAGGGCGCGCGCGAATTCCTGGTGCCTTCGCGGATGCATCACGGCCAGTTTTATGCGCTGCCGCAGTCGCCGCAGCTATTCAAACAGATGCTGATGATCGCCGGCTTCGACCGCTACTACCAGATCGTCAAGTGCTTCCGCGACGAGGACAACCGCGCCGACCGGCAGCCCGAGTTCACGCAGATCGACATCGAGACTTCGTTTCTCGACGAATTCGAGATTCGTCCGCTGATGGAGGGCCTGGTGCGATCGATGTTCCGCGATGCGCTCGGCGTAGAACTTGCGGACCCGTTTCCGATCCTCTCCTTCGCCGACGCAATGCGCGATTACGGCTCCGACAAGCCCGACCTGCGCATCGCGCTCAAGCTGACCGAGTTGACGGACTTGATGAAGGACGTGGACTTCAAGGTGTTCCGCAGCGCGGCCGACCTGCCCAACGGCCGGGTCGCTGCGCTGCGCGTCCCGGGCGGCGGCGCGATGACGCGCAAGGAGATCGACGACTGTGCGCCGTTCGTCGCCGTGCATGGCGCGAAAGGGCTCGCGTGGATCAAGGTCAATGACGCCTCGAAGCCGAGCGAAGCCGGGCTGCAGTCTCCAATCGTCAAGTTTCTGGCACCGGACACGCTTGCGGCGGTCCTCGCGCGTAGCGGCGCGGCCTCGGGCGATCTGCTGTTCTTCGCCGCGGATCGTGCCAAGGTCGTCAACGATGCGCTCGGGGCGCTGCGGGTGCGCATCGGTGAGCAGCGGCAACTGGTCGAACCCGGCTGGCGCCCGTTGTGGGTCGTCGATTTCCCGATGTTCGAGCAGGACGACGCGAGCGGTGCCTGGGCCGCGCGCCACCACCCGTTCACCGCGCCCAAGGACGGGCACGAGGCGTTGCTCGCAACCGATCGCGCGGCCGCACTTGCCAAGGCCTACGACGTGGTGCTGAATGGCTGGGAGATCGGCGGCGGGTCGGTGCGCATCCATCGACCCGACGTGCAGGCGCGCGTGTTCGAGACGCTTGGCATCAGCGCTGAGGATCAGCGCAGGAAGTTCGGATTCCTGCTGGACGCGCTGCGCTATGGCGCGCCGCCGCATGGCGGCATAGCGTTCGGGCTCGACCGCATCGTGGCACTGATGTGTGGGGCCGAATCGATTCGTGAGGTCATTGCGTTCCCGAAGACTCAGCGCGGCCAGGACCTGCTGGTCGACACCCCGACGCCGGTGACCGAGCAGCAATTGCGCGATCTCCATATCCGCATCCGGGCGACCGACGCCCAGCCTCCTCCGGCCTGAAGCGGTGCAGCCGGGACTGCGCCGCCGGCTGCTGGCGCGCTACACTTGCAGGCATGGGCCCATCCCCCGGCGTCCTGCGCTTGACCGCGATCGCCGCGCTCATCCTGTCGCTTGCCATCGCGGCCGGAGCAGTGCAGGCGCGGGAACCGTGGGGAGCGGAGCGCAGCGTCGCCGTCAGTGCGCTTCCGCGCGAGGCCCGTGACACCCTTGCGCGCATCCACACCGGTGGACCGTTCCGCTTCGAGCGCGACGGCATCGCCTTCGGTAATCGCGAGCATCGGCTGCCACCGCGTCGGCGCGGCTACTATCATGAATACACGGTCGTGACACCCGGCGTACGCACTCGCGGTGCGCGGCGCATCATCTGTGGCGGCGCACGCACAGCGCCTGATACCTGCTACTACACCGACGATCATTATCGGAGCTTCCGGACGATCCGCGAATGAAGCTACCGGACCTCACCCAGGCGGCCGATTCGCGCGTGCTCGAATACCATGGCCAAGCCGACGCAGCCCGGTCCGCGGCGGCCCACGCAGGATTGCGCTTCCTCAGCACCGACCTCGCGCACGCGGCGGACAAGGCCGGCTTGTTCACCGCACTCGCACAGGGCCTCAAGCTGCCAGTGCATTTCGGCAACAACTTCGACGCTCTCGCCGATTCGCTCGAGGACCGCGATTGGCTGGGCAAGACCGGCTGCGTCATTCACCTGGGTCATGCCGCGCATTTCCGCAAGGCGCATTCCCACGACTGGGAAACACTTCAGGACATCTTCTCCGAGGCAGCGGAGTTCTGGAGTGAATTGCACGTTCCTTTCTGGGTACTGGTCGGCTAACGCGGGGTGCCCTACAAGCAGCCGATCTCGGTGCTCGTCGTCGTGCACACCACCGATCTGCGCGTGCTGCTGCTCGAACGTGCCGACTTTCCAGAGCATTGGCAATCGGTGACCGGGAGCCGCAATGACGCCGAGGAACTGCAGGCCACCGCCACGCGCGAGTTGACCGAGGAGACCGGCATCGATGCGTTGCACTATGGTGGGGTTGTCGACTGGCACCGGACCAATCGCTTCGAGATCTTTGCACGCTGGCGCCACCGGTTTCCGCCTGGAACGACGCACAATACCGAGCATGTGTTCTCGCTCGACGTCGGCGCCCCGGTGCCGGTGACGCTCGCCCCGCGCGAGCACTTGCGCTGCGTCTGGCTGCCCTGGCAGGAGGCTGCCGCGCGCTGCTTCTCGTGGTCCAACCGCGATGCGATCCTCGCGCTCCCCGTGCGCGGCGGGCAGAACGCAGCCGATCGCTGAACCCCGTCCCGGACCCCCGAGGCGGACAACCTTCGAGAGCGCCATGTTATCGACTCATCAGCGTGTTTTGTCCCGAATCGCCGCGCCCCACCTGCGCTGGATTGCGATCTTCGCCGCGGGGTTCATGCCCACTTCGTTCGCTCAAACCGTCGTCGACGGCGCACCCACCCCCCAGCCCGTCGTCACGCTTTCGGCCGCTGCGACCCGCAGCGTGGCCAACGACCGGATGCAGGCGGTGCTGCGGGCCGAAGCCGAAGCGCCCGACGCGGCCACCGCGGCGAGCCAGGTCAATGCGCGGATGGTCAAGGCGATTGCCGAGACCAGGGCAGTTGCCGGCGTCGACACTTCGACGACCGGGTACACCACCTATCAGGTCAACGACCAGAACCATCCTGCGCGCTGGCGCGTCACGCAGTCGCTCGCACTCGAGGCGTCAGACTTCACTTCACTGGCCGCGCTCGTCACGCGGCTGCAGCGCGACGACGGTCTGCTTCTGGCAGGGCTCGATTTCTCGGTGAGTCCGGCCGCCCGCCGCGCCGCCGAGGACGAGTTGACGCAGCAGGCGATCAGGGCCTGGCAGCAGCGTGCGCATGCCGCCGCCGAGGGCTTCGGCGCGGGCGCCTACCGCACCGGACGCGTGACGATCCAGACCAGCGATTTCGGCCGGCCGCCGATGCTGCAAGCTGCGGGAATGGCCGCCGCCAGGGCCGCCCCGGTCGCGGTCGAGGGCGGCTCATCCGACGTGACGGTAACGGTGACCGGCGAAGCGATTCTCGACACCCTCCAGCCTCGGCGCTGAGGGCTTCGCACGGCCGGAACCCCCGGTTCCGAATGGCGATTGACGCCGCCCGGAGCGCGGCGCATATTATGTATCTGCACTACATGTTAACGTCGCACCCAAGGGAGGTTTCGCCATGGATCTGCAAAGCGAAGCCTGGCTCGTGACGTTGATCGGGCTGGGAGTAGTGACGCTGTTCTTCCTGTACGTGATCGTGCAGGCAGGCACGACCGCCGACGCCGCCGACGTCAAGCACCGCGCCTACGCGCTGCGCGGCTGGCTATTCGCCGCGCTGGTGATCTTCGGCGTAGGCGTGACCTGGGCCACGCTGCGGCAGTTTCCGATCGCGGTGCAGGGCCATCCGACCGCCGCACCGCAGGTCGTCAACGTTGTCGGTCGACAGTGGGCGTGGCAGATCAGCCCCGGTGAGGTGAAAGCGGGCGTGCCGGTCGAGTTCGACGTCACCAGCGCCGACGTCAATCACGGCTTCGCGATCTACGGCCCGGACGGCCGCATCGCGATCGAGACGCAGGCCATGCCGGGGTTTACCAACCGGCTCCTCTACACCTTCACCACACCCGGAACCTACCGGATCCTTTGCCTCGAGTATTGCGGACTCGCCCATCACGGCATGTTCGGCGAGGTGAAGGTCGTTGCGGCGACAGGAGGCCAATCATGATCGCCCGCTACCCGGAGAGCGAAAACCTCAATCGCAACGAGCGCGTGGCCCTCAACCTGTACCTGGTCACGTCGCTCGCGGTGCTCGTGCTGATGATGCTGCTCGGACTCATGATGCGCATCGCCCAGGCCGCCTGGATCAGCGTTCCACCCGACGTCTTCTACCAGGTGATGACCGCGCACGGCGCCGGGATGGTCGGTACGATGGGTCTCGCCTCCTGCGCGGTGATGTGGTTCTTCCTGCGCAAGTATGTTCCGCTGCACCTGTCGCTGTTCGTCACCAACTACGTGCTGTTCCTGTTCGGCGCAGCCGCGATCCTGCTCGCTGTTTTCGTCGGCGGTTACGCCGGTGCCTGGACGTTCCTCTACCCGCTGCCCGTACATTCGATGGGGCTGTGGAGTGTGAACGCGGCGGTGCTGTTCATGGTGGGCTACTTGCTGATCGGAGTGGGCTTTTTGCTGTTCTACCTCGACGCTATGCTCGCGCTCATCCGCCGCTACGGCAACCTGGGCCGCGCGCTGGGGCTGCAGTGGTTGTTCGGCGGCGAGATCGACAAGTCGCATCCGGTGGCCGTCGTCGCCAGCACGATGGTCGCGATCACCAACTCGATCGGCATCGTCGCCGGTGCCGTCGTGCTCGCGATGTGCATCGTGAACGCGTACCTGCCCTCGGTTCCGCTCGACGCGCTGATCATCAAGAACCTGATCTATTTCTTCGGGCATACATTCATCAACGCGACTATTTACATGGCGGTGATCGCCGTCTATGAGCTTTTGCCGCGCTACACCGGGCGGCCTTGGGACCTGTCGCGCCCGACGCTCTGGGCCTGGGCGGCCAGCACGGTGATGGTCCTGATCGTCTATCCGCATCACCTGCTGATGGACTACGTAATGCCCCACTGGATGCTGGCGATGGGCCAGATCATTTCCTACACCGCGGGCCTGCCGGTGTTTGCGGTGACCGTGCACGGCGCGTTGACCAACATCCACCGCTCGGGGCTGCGCTGGAGCGCCCCGTCCAAGTTGCTCATCCTGTCGATGTTCGGGTGGGCGGCCGGAATCGTGCCGGCGATCATCGACGGAACCATCCGCGTCAACCAGGTGATGCACAACACCCAGTGGGTTCCCGGGCATTTCCACTTCTACCTGCTGCTCGGCGTGCTGCCGATGGTGCTGGCGCTGATGTTCCACCTGGCCGGGCACCGAGCGGCGCAGCCGCTGGCCAGCAGGATCGCCTTCCCGCTCTATGTGATCGGCGGCCTCGGGTTCGTGATGGCGTTCCTGGCGGCAGGCCAGGCGAGTGTCGCGCGCCGCTACGCCGTGCATCTGCCGGAGTGGGTGCCTTACGACCGCTGGGGCTCGGTCGCCGCGATCGTCGTGATCATCGGGATGCTGCTCTTCAGTGCGCGCATCGTCGCCGGCCTGCTCGCAAGCCCGGCCGCCACCGATGCTCCGAACGCTCCTCGTTAGCGCAGTCGTGGCGGCCGCCGGCACCTCGGTGCTCGCGGCGGCCACCGATGGTTTCCAGGCATTCACGACGGAGGGCGCGCGTCGTATTGCCGTGCGCGCGCATCCGATCAAGATCTCCGACGTGGCGCTCGAGACCAGCACCGGCGGTCGCACGAGTCTTGGCGCCCTGCGCGGTCGATGGCTCGTCGTCGATTTCGTCTACACGCGCTGCCCGACCTTCTGCACGGTCCTAGGCGGCGAATTTGCGCAATTGCAGGACCGCCTCGCCACGCCGATCGCAAGCGGGCGGGTGCAATTGCTGAGCATCAGCTTCGACCCTACGCACGACTCTGCCCACGAACTCGCGTCCTGGCTCACCCGGTCGGGGGATCGCGGAGCCGGATGGATTGCCGCGAGGCCGCGCGATGCCGCAGCGCTCGACCGCGTGATGCAAAGCTTCGGCATTATCGTGATTCCCGACGACGCAGGCGGCTATGTGCACAACGCCTCAGTGCAGCTCGTCGACCCGCAGGGACGTCTGGTCGAGATCGTCGATGCAGGCGATCCGGCACAGGTCGCGCGTGCCGTCCTCCGGCGCGTCGGAGGATGAGGCGCCCCCCACGGATGAGACGCTCTGCGTCAGTCGCCGACCGACTGACCGCGCAATCGCAAATGCTCATTGACCTGCTCCGCGCGCCACGTAGCTTGCTTCTGGCCGCGATCGCCATGCTCATCGCCGTGGCTGCGCCCCCGATCCGGCAGTTGCTGGAGGCGAGCATGGTGACGCAGATGCTGGTGCAGATCCCGCTGCTCGCCGTCGCGGGCTGGATGGCAGCGGCTGCAGTGCCGACTGGCGCGCGCGAGGCCATTGAGCGCTGGAATCGGCACGGCGTTACCGGGCTCCTGCTCGCCACGGTGACAGGCGCATGCTGGATGCTGCCGCGCGCGCTCGACGCCGCAGTCGCCGTTGAAGCGGTGGCACTCGCGAAATACGTGACGGTGCCGTTCCTGATTGGAATGCCGCTCGCGTTGAGTTGGCCGCGGATGGGCTTCGTCGTCCGGGGCGTGCTCCTGAGCGAGCTGATCGCGAGCCTGTTCCGGCTGGGCTGGCTGTACCGGGTGTCGCCGGTCCGCCTCTGCAGCCGCTACCCGCTGGAGGATCAGCAGCGGCTTGGGCTCTACCTGCTCATGATCGGCGCGGCACTGTTCACCGGGGTCGCGCTGAAGCTCCTGTTTGGACGTTTCGGCACTCTGGACGGGACGCGCGCTGCCGCCAACGCGTATGATGAGAGCTGCGCGCCGCAGCATGACATGCGCGGCTGACTCCGCTTTCGATCGCACGGCATGTGCGGCTGACTTCGTTTTCGATGCAACTCACCCGCTTCACCGACTATGCGCTGCGCGTGCTGATGTTCGTTGGCAAGGAAAACGGACGGACCTGCACGATGGCTGAGATCGCCGCGTACTACCGCATCTCGCTCGAACACCTGCGCAAGGTCGTGCACCGGATGGCGCAACAGGGCTACCTGAAGTCGATGCGCGGCAGGGGTGGCGGGCTGGTGCTGGGGCGCGACGCGAAGCGCATTCGCATCGGCGAGGTGATCGTCGCGATGGAAGGCAACCTCTACGCGATCGACTGCAACGCGCTGCAGTGCGTGCTGCTCCCCGGATGCGCGCTCAAGACCGCGCTCGACCGCGCGAGCGTGGCTTTCGTCGACGCGCTGAATGACGTGACGCTTGCCGACCTCCTCGCCGGCGTACGGATGAAGCGGCAGTTCAAGGGCCTGGACATCGCAGTCCGCGCCGGCGCGCGAACCGCCTGAAGCACGGACGGGCGCCGCGATCCCCTGCGGCGCCGAGGCAACGAAACCCGGGCAGCTATGATGCCGCCGGCGTCGACTCTGCGGCCGGCTGGGCCTGCCTCGCGTCGTCCTCGGCGGCAGCCTTCATCGACAGCCGCACGCGGCCCTTCTCGTCCGCCTCGAGAACCTTGACGCGCACGGTCTGGCCCTCCTTCAAGTAATCGGACACCTGGTTCACCCGCTCCTTCGCGATCTGCGAGATGTGCAGCAGGCCATCCTTGCCGGGGAGAAGCTGGACGATCGCGCCGAAATCGAGGAGCCGCAGCACCGGGCCCTCGTAGATCTTGCCGACTTCGACCTCGGCGGTGATCTGCTCGATGCGCTTGCGCGCGAGGTTGCAGGCGTCGGCATTCACTGACGCGATGGTGATCGAGCCGTCGTCCTTGATGTCGATCGTCGTGCCGGTTTCCTCAGTCAACGCACGGATCACCGAGCCGCCCTTGCCGATCACGTCGCGGATCTTCTCGGGATTGATCTTGAACGTCATCATCCGCGGCGCGTGCTGCGAGACCTCGGTGCGCGCATGGGGCAGCGCCTGCTGCATGATGCCGAGAATGTGCATCCGGCCTTCGCGCGCCTGCGACAGTGCGACCGCCATGATTTCCTTGGTGATGCCCTGGATCTTGATGTCCATCTGCAGTGCGGTGATGCCGCGATCGGTGCCGGCAACCTTGAAATCCATGTCGCCGAGATGATCTTCGTCCCCGAGAATGTCGGTCAGCACCGCGAAGCGGTTGCCGTCCTTGATGAGGCCCATCGCGATCCCGGCGACGTGCGCCTTGGTCGGCACGCCAGCATCCATCAGCGCGAGACTCGCGCCGCATACCGATGCCATCGACGAGCTGCCATTGGACTCGGTGATTTCCGAGACGACGCGCAACGAGTAGGCGAATTCCTCGGCGGTCGGCATGACTGCAAGCAGCGCACGCTTGGCGAGCCGCCCGTGGCCGATCTCGCGGCGCTTCGGTGAGCCGACGCGGCCGGTCTCGCCGGTCGCATACGGCGGCATGTTGTAGTGGAACATGAAGCGGTCGCGGTATTCGCCCTGCAACGCATCGACGATCTGCTCGTCGCGCGCAGTGCCCAGCGTAGCGACGACCAGCGCCTGGGTCTCGCCGCGCGTGAACAACGCCGAGCCGTGCGTGCGTGGCAGCACGCCTGAGCGAACGGTGATCGGACGCACGGTGCGGGTGTCACGGCCGTCGATGCGCGGTTCGCCTTCGAGGATCCGGCTGCGAACGAGCCGCGCTTCAAGGTCGAACAGCGTGTTGGCAGCGTGACGCCGGTCGTCAGCGGAAGCGTCGGCGGGCACGGTCTCGGTCTCGACCTTGGTGGCAATCTCGCGCAGGCGCTGCTGGCGCTGCTGTTTGGACCGCAGCGCGTAGGCAGCGCGCACGTCGGCCTCAGCGAGCGCTGCAACCCGGTCGATCAGCGCCTGGTCCTTCCCGGGCGGCTGCCAGTCCCACATCGGCTTGCCCCCCTCCTCCACCAGTTGATGAATCAGCCCGATCACCGCCTGTTGCTGCTGGTGGCCAAATACCACGGCGCCCAGCATCACGTCCTCGGGCAGCTCGTGTGCTTCCGACTCGACCATCAGCACGGCCGCTTCGGTGCCCGCAACGACCAGATTCAATTGCGACTTTGCCAGCTCGGTCTTCGACGGATTGAGGATGTAATGACCGTCGACGTAGCCCACGCGCGCCGCCCCGATCGGCCCGTTGAACGGTATGCCCGACAGCGCAAGCGCGGCGGACGCTCCGATGATCGCCGGGATGTCGGGATCGATTTCCGGATCCACCGAGACCACGGTCGCGACCACCTGCACGTCGTTGTAGAAACCGTCGGGAAACAGCGGCCGGATCGGGCGGTCGATAAGCCGCGACGTCAGCGTCTCCTTCTCGGATGGGCGTCCCTCGCGCCTGAAGAAACCGCCAGGAATCTTCCCGGCCGCGAATGTCTTCTCCTGGTAGTCAACGGTCAGCGGGAAGAAATCCTGGCCCGGTTTTGCCTGCTTTGCTGCGACCGCAGTGACCAGCACCACGCTGTCGCCGAGGCTGGCCATAACCGCGCCGCCGGCCTGGCGGGCGATCTCGCCGGTCTCCAGCGTCAGCGTGTATGCGCCACAGGCAATCGATTTCTTGATGGGATTCGACACGTTGTCCTCACAATTCAAAAATGACAATGGCCGCGTGCGACGACGCGGCCATTGGGAATGGGTTTCAGATGGGAGCCGGCGGCCGCGGCCGGAAATGCCTCACTTGCGCAGGCCCAGCTTCTCGATCAGCGAACGGTAGGTATCGGTGTTGCGCGACTTGAGGTAATCCAGCAGCTTGCGCCGGCGCGACACCATCCGCAGCAGGCCGCGGCGCGAGTGATGGTCCTTCACGTGATCCTTGAAATGGTCGGTGAGCCCGTTGATGCGAGCAGTGAGCAGCGCAATCTGTACTTCGGGCGAGCCGGTGTCGCCTTGCGCGCGCTGGGTATCGGCGATCACCTTCGCCTTTTCGGCAACCGTTACGGCCATGTGCAATTCCCTGTCCTCTCGTCCGCTCTTCGGCAAGAGATCGATTATAGCTTGAAAAACGCTTACTTTTCAAGCAGCAGGAGTCCGGCACCGGTTTGGAAGTGACCCGCCACCCGGCGGGTCGAGCGGAACCTGGCAGCGCGCGCTACCGGGTCAGGCAACCTCCGTCGACCAGCAAGGTGTCTCCCGTGATGTAAGCGGCCGCGTCGGATGCCAGGAACGCGACGGCATTCGCAATGTCGCCGACTTCTGCGAGACGACCCATCGGCATCGCGGCCAGCAACTGCTCACGCGATATGCCCGCAAGCTTGCCCCGGGTCATTGCGGTCTCCACAAGTCCGGGCGCGACAGCGTTGACATTGATGCCATGCGGAGCGAGTTCGCGCGCAAAACCCTTGGTGAACGCAACCACGCCGGCCTTCGTCGTTCCGTAGAGCACGTTACCGAATACTCCACCGGCCCTTGCCGCCGACATCGACGCGATGTTCACAATCTTGCCGTAGCGCCTGCGCAGCATGATCGGGAGCACCGCCTTGACGCAGTAGTAAACGCTCGACAAATTGACGCGGCACACCTCGTCCCAGTCCTCGATCGACGAATCGATCACCGACGCGGTCTTCAGGATTCCCGCGTTGTTCACGAGTATGTCCAGCGTTCCATGCCGTTCGATGATCTGGTTCACATTGTCGCGCACTTCATCGGCGCGCGAGACATCAATCCGGAGCGCTTGTGCGCCGTGACCCAGTCGATCCGCGGCCGAACGAGCAGCAGCGGCACTGATGTCAGCCACATGGACCTTGCATCCTTCCTCGATCAGCTTGGCGGCAATGGCTCCTCCGATATCCCCGCCCGCGCCCGTCACCAGCGCAACCTTCCCGTCCAGTTTCAGGTCCATTCCCGGATTGCCCCGCTATCGGCCGGATCCGGCGCAGCGCGCGAGCTTCGGCGCTGCGGGCAGGCTACCGTCCTCGTCGCGCCGCTCCCTCGACAGCCGTCTCACTGGATTGCCTCGGTGACTTTGGCCGAAGTATCGCGCGTCTCCCGGCCGGACGTTTCCGGCGTTCTCACCAGGAAGCCACGCTGTCCGGGACGGCGGTTCGGCGGCCAGCCCAGATGCGCGAGCGCGTCCTCAGCGTCCCTGTAATACGTGCCGATCCTGTAGATGCGCTTCGCGTCCTCGCCGGTCGCGACGTCGCGCCCGAGGTCGCGCGCGATGCGAACCATTTGCTCGACCTGCTGCACCGTAGTGAAGCGCTCGCCCTTGCGCTTCCAGAGGTTGTCCTCGATTCCCACGCGCACGTGGAGACCAAGCGCGACGCCGATCGCGCATATCGGCGACACCGTGCGCATGAAGGATTCGATCGTCAGCGTCGCGCCATCGGGGCAGCGGCGCACGAACTCCAGCATGTCGGACGGGTTTCTTCCCGCGTAGCCGCCTCCCAGCGCCATATGGTTCAGCACGAGCGGCCCGGTATAGATGCCACTGCGAATCAATCGCTCCACGGTCTCCAGTTGATGAATGCTGCCGAGCATGAAATGCGGCTGGATCCCCTTGGCGACGAGACGCTTCAAGTGTTCGACGTAGAACGACGGCGGGGCCTCGGTGACCATCTCCTTGTACGCGTTGTAATACTCGGACTTCGCCATGCTGGTGCCCGCGATATCGTCGTCGCTCATCAGCTCCACCATACTCATCTGGTTGGTGTTGATGACGATCGTGACCTGGTCGGGCTTGGGTGTCAGCTCGGCCAGCATGTGACGGGTATCGATGCCCGGCCACTTCGCGGCCCTGCCCTCGCCCTCCGGTGCAAAGGAGATTGAACCGCCAACCTGCAACAACATCTTCGGCACGGCGATGCGCAGTCGCGCGAGAAGCTCGTTGAAAGTAGATATCCTTTTGGAGCCCTTGCCATCCGGCTCGCGAACGTGCACATGCAACACCGTCGCACCGGCGTTATAGCAGTCCAGCGCCTTCTGAACCTGCTCGTCCAGGCTGACCGGGATGTCATTGGAGTCCGACGGCAGCCACTCGGGACCATAAGGCGCAGCCTGAATGACCAGCTTTTCCTGATTTTCGGGAAGCAGCGAGTCGTCGAAGAAATGCATGTGTCCTCCTCAGAGCGGTTTGGGGGTACGCACAATTCTGGCATTTTCCGCGATCGCTGCTTTACCGATTGGGACTTGGCGTTATCATTTTGAGAAATGCCCTACCTCGCACGAAGTCAGATCCTTACCGGCTATGCAGTGCTCGCGCGGTCGCTGGGATTGGCACCCGAACGGCTGGTGCGTTCGGTCGGCCTGAATCTCGCCGCGCTTGATGATCTGGACGCGCGCATTTCAGCGAACGCATTCGCCGAGCTTCTCGAACGATCCACCGATGCCGCCAGAATCCACGACTTCGGCCTGCGTCTCGCCGAGTCGCGTGCGCTCGGCATACTCGGTCCGATCGGCATTGTCGTGCACCAGGAACCGGACTTGCGCTCGGCGCTGCTTTCGCTCGCGCGCTATCTTCCGTTTCACAATGAATCGCTGGTCTTGAGGCTCGATGACGCGCGCGGGCCCGCAATACTCAGCCTCGAGGTACGCACCTCGGGCCGGACGCACGGATGCCAGGTGACTGAGCTTTCGATCGGAGCCTTCTTCCGAATCCTGTTTCGATTGGCTGGACCGCATTGGAAGCCGCACCGCGTCTGCTTCGAGCATCCGGCACCACGCAACCTGGTGTCACACCGCCGCTTCTTCGGCTGCCGTGTGGAATTCGAGCATGACTTCAACGGCATTGTCTTTGACGGAAAGGACCTCGATACGCCGCTCGCCATGTCCGACGCGATGCTGTCGAAGTACGCGCATCGCTACCTGGACACCATCATGGTGCACCGCACTGCCTCGCCGAATGAGAAGGTTCGCGAACTCGTTCGACTGCTGTTGTCCAGCGGGAATTGCAGCGCCGACAAGGTCGCGCGCGGACTCGGTGTCGATCGAAGGACGGTCCATCGCCATCTGGCTGCGTACGGCGTGACTTTTTCGTCGGTTCTCGCCGATGCGCGTACGGAAATGGCGACAAGGCTGCTCGTGAGCCGCCGGCCACTGTCCGAAATCGCGGAACAGGTCGGCTTCTCGGGCGCGCCGGCATTTTCACGCTGGTTCAGGCAGGTGTTCGGCTGCAGTCCGTCGCAGTGGCGCGATCGTGACGCGGGCTCAGCGAGGTAACGCGGGATCCGATCGATCAACCGCATCGAGCGGTCGGGTTTCGGCGAATGCCGGCAACGCACTGCAACGCGCCGCGAGCTGGTCGAGACTCGGATGCATGCCGTCACGAACAAGCACAGGATTCACGATTCGCGTGAAGTCATACATCACGATCGTCGTGATGTCAGCCTGCGTCAGCGCGTTGTCGGCGAGCCACGGCGACGGCGTGAGCGCAGCCAACCATCGCAGACCGGAGCGCGCCTGGCTCTCGTTGTGCGCGATCCAGGGCGCATGTACCTTCTCGGGAGGATGCATCGTTCGCTCGTATAACGCGGCGACGACTTTCTCGAGAACACCCAGGGCGCAGGCGGTGATTCGCAACACGCGGCGCCGTTCGGGCTCGCATCGCGGAACCAGCGCGCGCTCTTCGCCGACCCGATGATCGAGGTAATCGAGTATCGCGTTGCTGTCGAACAACGCTTCGCCGGAATCCAGAACCAACGCAGGCACCCGTCCGACAGGATTGACGGCGCGCACCTCTTCGAGGTTGGACCACGCGGTACAGGGACGGTGATCGTACGGGATGCCGAGCAGGCGCAACGAAATGGCGACCCGCCGGGTGAACGGCGAACGGTAACGGCCAACGAGGATCATCGATAATTGCCTCCCGTAGGCCATCGTAATTCCAGCCGGCGGACAACAGGGCCGAGCGGAATCGATTGTCCCAAACCAATACGTAGATGTCCCACATTGCAAATCGAATGGCAGGTTCCGGAGCGAGAATCTTCAAACTTGCCAAGCGATTCCCGGAAGGCGCCACGAGCAGCAAGTCCGCGCGCAGACCGAATTGATCATGAAGCCCGATGCGGCGAAGGACTGTCGATGCTGATCTGGGAGACACGCGAGACCGACCAAAAGAGCGTCGAGCGGCTCGCGATGCACGCGCTCGGCTCTGCGGAATGCTTTCGGCGCGTCGACGATCAGGGAAGCTTGATTCTGTGCGAGCAGGGACGCGCTCCCCAAGACGTGTCGGAAAGGCGTGCCACGCGAGTTCTTGCAAGCGGCCGTTTCGGGCCCGAGGCCGGGCCATGGATATTTGCGGTCGCGATCCGGACGCCGAAGGATTGGCGCGAGGAAGTCTGTGCATGGTACCAGTACGAGCATGGGCCGATGCTTCTCGAGTGTTCGGATTGGCAGGGGTTCCAATTGCTGGAAACCACGACCGAAACTGGCTGCCAGCTTCATGCTCTGCATCGACTGGCTGACCGCGCGGCACTCGATTCCGAGCAACGTAAACGCTCACGTGCGACACCCTGGTTCAAACGCCTGGGCACGAACGACTGGTTCGATGGACCCTTCGAGCGAGTGCTCGCCCACCGGTTGAGCTTGCTGTGGAATCCACCCCAATGAAAGCCATCCTGATGCGGGCGCCCGGCGAGCCGGACGTTCTTGAGGTCGCACGCCTGCCGGTCCCCGGGTTCACGAATCCTCATCAGTTGCTCGTCCGGGTTCTCGCGGCCGGCGTCAATCCGCTCGACACGAAAATTCGCAAGCTGCATTTCTACTATCCCGACATCCTGCCCGCTGTCCTTGGATGCGACGGCGCAGGGACCGTCGAAGCGGTGGCCGACGAAGTCACGCGCTTCCACCCGGGCGACGCTGTCTACTACTTCAACAATGGATTGGGTTCAGGGCCAGGCAGTTATGCCGAATACACGGTCGTCGATGAAGCCTACGCAGCGCGCAAGCCGCAGCGCCTTTCGATGGTCGAGGCGGCCGCCATTCCGCTCGTGCTTATCACTGCATGGGAAGCCCTGCTGGACAGGATCGCGCTCAAACGAGGCGAGCGAATACTGATTCATGGCGGCGCCGGTGGCGTTGGCCATCTCGCGGTGCAACTTGCGCGGCGTAGCGGTGCCCGCGTGGCGGCGACGGTGAGCGATGCAAAGAAAGCGCAGTTCGTGCAAGACCTCGGCGCGGAACTGGCGATCAATTATCGTGAGCGCGATTTCGTCGACGAGGTCTTGCGCTGGACGAACGGACGCGGTGCGGACGCAATTCTGGACACCGTCGGCGGTGAGACCTACTGCAAATCGTTTCGCGCATTGCGCCTGTACGGACGGATAGCAACGCTCCTTTCCACGCCGTGCGCACTGTCGGACGTCAACCAGGCCAGGATGCGGAACATCTGTGTCGGCTATGTGCAGATGACGGCGCCGTCGTATCTCGGCGACGCCGGGGCGCGGGCCGCACAAAGGCGAATTCTCGAGAACGCGGCACCGTGGTTCGACGACGGTGAGTTGAAGATTACGGTGAGTACGGTCCTGCCGCTCGAACGGGCGGCTGACGCCCACCGTCTGGTCGAAGAAGGACACACCTCCGGGAAGGTCGTGCTGCAAGTCGCTTGAACCCGCGGAACGTCCGTTTGGAGCGGCGCACCATCGATGAACGCGGTCATTCGTCCGTTGCGCCCCGCTGACAGGTTTGCAATAATGAAATATGGAGTCTCGGTCAGCGAAATCCTGCGACGCGTCCGCCGACGGGGAAAAGCCGGAATCGGTCGCGCTCCGCGCCTTTGCCATTCTGGAGCACATCGCTGCAGCCAAGGAGCCGCCAACGCTGGAAGAGCTGACGCGAGGGCTCGGCTTGCCCAAGCCGACGGTGTTTCGCATCCTGCGACTACTTACGCGCGGCAGCCTCGTGCAACGTGAAGTGCATGAAAAGCGCTATCACGTCGGGGAGCGCGCCGCTGCCTTTGCGCTCGAGGTCCAGATGCAGTCGCCGCGGCGCCGTGAGCGTCGCGCCATTCTCACGCGCCTGGTCGAGACAATCGGCGAGACCTGCAACTTCACGATGGTCGACGGAGACGAAGTCGTGTATCTCGAGCGCGTCGAGACGTCGGAGAACGTCCGGCTGCACATGATGACGGGCTCGCGCGTCCCGCTTCACTGCACCGCGAGCGGCAAACTTCTTCTCGCGGAGCTTCTGCCTACTCAGGTGCAGAGGTTGCTGGGTTCCGGGCCGCTCCGGCGCTACACACCACGCACGATCGTCGACCTGCCGGCGCTCGAGCGCCAGTTGCAAAGGATCCGCACGAGCCGCGTCAGCACCGACGTCGGCGAATACCTGGTCGGCTCGGTGTGCCTTGCGGTTCCGGTGCGCGATTTCCACGGCCGCACCTGTGCCGCCGTCGCGGTCCACGGTCCCGCTCCCCGGATGACGCTGAAGAAGGGCTATGGCTTCGTGCCTGCAATGCAATGCGCGGCAACTGCGATCGCCGCGACATTGATGCCGGCGAACGCTGCGCGCCCGCCGGCGCCGTTGCGGCGGCGCGTCGACTCGAGCAGAAAGGACCAGGCAGCATGATGCACCCGGTGATCATTACCGTCGCCATCACCGGGGCCGTTCCGCGAAAGCGGGACAACCCGGCCGTTCCAGTGACCCCGTCCGAACAGATCGAGTCGACGCACGAGGCGTTCGAGTCCGGCGCGTCGATCGTGCATATCCATGTGCGCAATCCCGACGAGTCACCAAGCTCGGCGCCCGAGCTTTACGGTCTGGTGCAGGAGGGCGTCAGGAAGCATTGCCCGGGGATGATCGTCCAGTTCTCCACCGGGGGCCGTGGCCGCGAGCAGGCAAAGCGCGGCGCGATGCTGTGCCTGAAGCCCGACATGGCATCGCTTGCAACCGGCTCCGTGAACTTCCCTGTCGGCATTTACGAGAACCCGCCTGACTTCGTCGAAGGCCTCGCGAAGTCGATGAAGGACAACGCCATCAAACCCGAGATCGAGGTGTTCGATCTGGCCATGCTCTACAACGCAGCAACTCTGGTGAAAAAAGGCCTTGTCGGCGAGCGGCCGCACGTGCAGTTCGTGATGGGTATTCCCAATGCGATGCCCGCGCGACGCACGGTGTTCGATTTTCTGCGCAGCGAAATCGACAGCGTGCTGCCGGGTGCCACCTGGGTTGCGGCCGGCGTTGGGCGCCATCAATGGGAGGTCAATCAATGGTGCCTCGAAACCGGTGGACACTGCCGAACCGGTCTCGAAGACAACCTTCGCATCACGCCCGATCGCCTCGCAGCGAGCAATGCCGAGCTGGTGCACAAGATCGTCGACGCTTGCGCCGCATACGGTCGCCGGCCGGCCACGGTGGCGGAAGCGCGGGAGCTGCTCGATCTGGCGCCGGCTTGATCGACGAGAGAGGCGAAATGCGCTATGCGGTGAGCCCCGGATAGGGCGACGCCAAGGCGGGTGCTTGACTCCAGACACAACCACCAGGAGGAACTGCAATGGATGAATCGAAATCGAATGACGCCCGACGCGTCGTGCGGCCCGAACCGAAAGGTACGAAGCGGCGGCAATTTCTCGGTGGCGTCGTCAAGGCTGCGGGCGGTCTGTTGCTTGGCGATCTCGCGGCAGGCACAACCGCAATCGCACAACCAACCGGCTCTGCGGCGCCGGCGATCGGCGCCAAGAAGTTCACCGATTGGGGCTGGCCACTACCGTACGAGCAGATCTCGGCGAAGTCGAAGCAGTGGCTGGAGAGCAAGGGCTGGTGGCCGCTCGAGGCTGCCTGGATCGTGGTGTGGTCGGGCGAAGAGATGGTTGGCCACGTCCTGCAAACGCGAAAACTCCTCGAAAAGCGCGGCATCGCGACCAACTGGAGGACCTTTGTCGCCGCCGGCTACTCCAACGAGGCGTTCATTCCGGGGCGCATCCAGATCGCCAACACGGGCGCCCTCGGCGTGCTCGCGCTAATCAGCAACAAGGTGCCGATGCGCGCACTCGCGGTCCATTCGCCCGGAATCACGCACGCGGCGACGGTGCCTCTCGACTCGCCGCTTAAAAGCCTGGCCGACCTCAAGAGCGCCAAAGTGCTGAAGCGGCCCGCTATTGTCGGCACGACCACTGGTTCAACGAATCACTTCGCCTTCATCGCCGCGGCGCACTATCTCGGACTCAAACCGAACGAGGATTACACGCTGCGCAGCTCACCGCCGGGCGACCTCGCAACTGGACCGAAGGGCATCGACGTCTACACGATCTGGGAGCCGCACGTTTCATACTCCGTTGACGTGCTGAAGGTGACCCGATTGCTCGAGCCGCTAGACCCGTATTACATCTATAGCGGCTACTACTACGGCCGACTGGAGATCGAGGAGAACGCCCCCGACGTCATGCAGCTGATGACCGATGCATTCATCGAGGCGGTGCTCTGGGCGAAAGCGAATCCCGATGAGGCCGTGAGCTCGCTCATGGCGCGGCCCGAGTACGGGCGCCTTGGGCGCGGGCTCATCAACAAGATGACCCAACGCTACCTCTTCTGGCCCAAGCCAACGGTCTATTATCCGTTCGACGATCCGAACGGCATCTGGCCAAAAGAGGAAGCGCGGATCAGCCAGTGGGCCTTCGACTCCGGTGCGTCGAAGAACAACGTGACCAACGTCGACTGGCAGAATGCGCGTCGGACGAGCTATATGAACGCCACGTTCGACAAACTCGGCTGGAAAGTGCCGGTGTTCCCCCCGTTCCTGCCCAAGGATTTCGGCGGCGTCGGGAATCTGCCGTACAAGCCCTATGCGGCAGCGCTTCTGCACGGTCCGGCACCGTTTCCCGAACCTGGCGAGCTCACGAAGGCCTGGACGTTCAAGGGTAAGACGTACATGCCATGAGCGACGCGAGACCGCGCGCGATTTCTTCGCTTCGCGCCGGCAGGCGTGCGCAGGCATTGGACTCGCCTGCGCATTCCTCTGGGACTGCCCCGCCTGCGACGATCGAGCACCGCGTCGAGGCGAGTGGCGATAAGCTGGCACGGCTCGCCGCGTCGATGGTCCCTCCGCCCCCACCCGCCTGGCGGCGTGTACTCGCCCGCGTTGCGCGCCTTTGGCTGCTCGTCGGATTCGTCGCGGTCTGGGAGGTCGTGAGCATTTACGGGCAGCGCATCAATCCCCAACTCGACGTCATGTTGCCTCCGCCGACCGCGGTCATCTCCGCGGCGGCGGATTTGATCGCACGCGGCGTATTGCTCACAAACATTCTGGACAGTCTCAAGCGCGTGGTGCTGGCGGTGGTCGCCGCCACGGTACTCGGCGTCCCGCTGGGCCTTGCCATGGGATGGTCGCCGCGCTTTCGGTCCGTCGTCGACCCGCTGCTCGAATTCATTCGACCGATTCCACCGCTCGCGTGGATTCCGTTGAGCATCCTGTGGTTCGGTATCGGCGACATCCAAATCGTCTACATCATTTTCCTCGCCGCGTTCTTCCCGGTCGTGCTGAATTCCCTGGCGGGCGCGCGCGACGTCGACACCTACCTCGTGCGCGCAGGTTTGAGCCTGGGTGCGCGGCCGCGGGAGTTGTTTCTCACCGTGGTGCTTCCCGCCGCGCTGCCGCATGTTTTCACTGGGATGCGCGTCGGGCTCGGCATCGGGTGGATGGCCCTGGTCGCGGGCGAGCTGGTCGCGGCTCCGAGCGGGCTCGGCTACATGATCAACAACGCCCGCACGCTCTTCCGGAGCGACTACATCCTGCTCGGCATGGTGCTGATCGGTGCGCTGGGCCTCGTGCTCGACTACCTGATGCGCCAGGCGGCGCGGCTCGCGATGCCCTGGAATCGAGCGCAATAGCGCCAATCCGTCGCGCGCACCCGAAACCATGATTCAGGTCGATGTCGCCAACGTCAGCAAAGTGTATGTGTCCATGAAGGGCGAGCCGCTGCTTGCCCTCCTCGACGTCAATTTCCAGGTGGAGAAGAACGAATTTTTTTCCATTGTCGGACCGAGCGGATGCGGAAAGACAACGCTTCTCAACCTTCTTGCCGGATTCGAACAGCCAACACGCGGCGAGCTCAGGGTCGGCGGCCAGTTGATTACGGCGCCCGGATGGGAACGCGCCGTAGTGTTCCAGGAATACGCGCTGTTTCCATGGTACACGGTCGCGCAGAACATTCGCTATGGCCTGCAACGCAAGCGCGTACCCGAAGCCGAGCAGCGCCGGCTGGTCGATCATTACGTCGGTCTCGTCGGGCTGCGTGGATTCGAGTCGCGCTATCCCCGGGAGTTGTCGGGCGGCATGCGCCAGCGCGTCAGCATTGCGCGCGCACTCGCCGTCAACCCATCGATTCTGCTGATGGACGAGCCGTTTGCATCGCTCGACATCCAGACACGCGAATACATGCAGGACGAATTGCTCAAGATCTGGCAGCGTGAGCCCAAAACGGTCATTTTCATCACGCACAGCATCGACGAAGCGATCAAGCTTTCGGATCGCATCGCGGTCCTGGCACCGCGCCCGGGCCGGGTGGAAGAAATCAAGACGGTCGAATTCGCCCGGCCGCGAGATCCCACCAATTCGGCGGTCGTGCACCTCGCCGCAGACGTGAAGCTCTGGCTTCGCCAGCAGGCGTTCGGAAGCAGGCCGGCCGAGAACGTGCGCAATGTCGATCCGGAGATAGCTCGCTGACATCGGGCTTAGCATCGCAAACGGGCCGACGGCCCACCACCGAAGGAGACGATCATGAAGCCCGATGTAACTCGCCTTGACAAGGTCATCATCACCGTAGCCACCACCGGCGGTCTCCACGGCAAGGAGGCAAACCCCGCGTTGCCCGAACAGCCGAAAGACATCGTTCAGGCGATGAAGGATTCGTACGACGCCGGTGCATCCATCGCGCACATCCATGCCCGCGACAAGACTGGTCTGACCACTTCCGACGTTGGGGTTTACCACGAAATCCTGCAGGGCATTGTCGACCGGTGCCCCGGGATGATCACCCAAGTGGGCAACGGAATCGGTGTGCGCTATACGCATGGACGCGACCGGCCGGCCGACGGCTTTACTCAGGTTGAGCGCATGGCACTGCTCGATCTCGATCCTCGACCCGACATGCTGACTGTCAACGCGGGTACCTTTCACTTCCAGCACAGGCAGACCGAGTTTCTGTTCGACAATTCAAAAGCGTGGAACACGCAATTCATCACTGGTTGCAACGAACGCGGGATCCAGAACGAGTTTGAGGTCTACGACCTGAGTCACATCGCCAACATCATGAAGCTCAAGCACCTGGGCGTCGTTACGGGTCCCATGCATTTCAGCATGGTCATCGGCATCGATGGCGGAATCCCTGCTTCTCCACAAAATCTCATGACAATGATCGACGCGTTGCCCGATGATTGTAGCTGGCAGGTCGTGTGCATCGGCAAGCACCAAATGCCATTGTGCGCGATGGTTCTCGCAATGGGCGGCAACATACGCGTTGGATTCGAGGACAACGTCTACTACCACCATGGCGTGCTGGCTGCCAGTAATGCGCAGTTCGTAGAGCGCGCAGTGCGAATGGCGCGCGAACTCGGCCGTGAAATCGCCACTACGGAGGAGGCGCGTCAAATGATGCAGATGCGCGCCGCAAAGCGTAATCCAGACTCGCGGACTCTCGGCAGTCGGAAAGTGGCTGCATGATGCTTCTGCGCGCAGCGCGCGGCGCGCCGCATGCAAAAGACAACTCCACGACATCCCGGTTCGACACATCGGGAGATGGCTTGAACCGACGCCGTTGCGTGATATTGGAGGGCACAACCGCATCTCATATCCGGAGCTTCCTTGACCCACGAACACCTCACGTACGAGGATCTGCTGCAAATCGTCGAGCTGATCAAATCGTCGACACAATTCTCCGAATTTCGATTGAAAATTGGCGAGATCGAGATCGAGCTGCGCCGCCACCGAAGCGACCACGCCACCGCAGTCGCGATCCCGCCTCCACAGGCACCTGCCACGTTAGTACCGCCTGCTGCGGCGCCGTTCGTGCAGCCTCTGAATGACGCAAAAGCCGCCACACGATCTGTCGATCAAACCTGGGCACCTGGCTCGATCGTCGTCCGCGCACCCATGGTCGGGACGTTCTATCGAGCGTTTGCGCCCGAGGCGCCACCATTCGTCGACGTGGGACAGGTCGTTGAGCCGAATACGATTGTGTGCATCATCGAGGTGATGAAGCTCATGAATTCGATCGCGGCGGGCGCGCGCGGAGTTGTGACGCAGATCCTGGCCATTGACGGCGCGTCCGTCGAAACTGGTGCGCCGCTCATCATCCTTGACCCACGGCCTGGCACGCAATGACACCCGCGCCACGTCACCTGCGTCGAATCCTCATAGCCAATCGCGGTGAAATCGCGGTGCGGATCATCCGCGCGTGCCACGAGCTTGGCCTCGAGGCGATCCAGGTCTACTCGGAAGCCGATCGCGAATCGCTGGCGGTGGAGCTGGCCGATGGATCAATCTGCATCGGCCCACCGCCCGCAAGCCAGAGTTATCTCAGGCGTGACCTCCTGATCGCTGCCGCCGGTGCGGCGCAAGTCGACGCCATTCACCCGGGCTACGGATTCCTGTCCGAGAACGCGGCATTCGCCGAGGCGTGCGAAAGCGCGCACATCGCATTCATCGGGCCGCCGGCGCGCGTGATCGCCTTGATGGGTGACAAGGCCAGCGCGCGCCGGATTGCCGCCGAGCTAGCCGTCCCGATAACCCCGGGATCCGCCGGCACCGTCCCAGACAGTGCAGCCGCCGCCGATGCAGCGCACCGGCTCGGCTATCCGGTGCTGCTGAAAGCCGCGGCCGGAGGCGGCGGCCGCGGCATGCGGATCGTACGCACCCCAGCGGAGTTGGCCACGCGCTTCACCGAAGCGGCACACGAAGCACGGTCGGCCTTCGGCGACGGCAGCCTCTACGTCGAGAAATTTCTGCAACGCGTGCGACACGTCGAAATCCAGGTACTTTCCGATGGGTACGAGGTGCTGCACCTCGGCGAGCGCGATTGTTCGATCCAGCGACGTAACCAGAAGCTCGTCGAAGAGAGCCCCTCGCTCGCGCTGAACAGCGTCGTGCGTGCACGCATGGGCGATGCCGCGGTTCGCCTATGTGCTCACGTCGGATACCGGAGCGCAGGCACGGTCGAATTCATTCTTGATGACGCGAGCGGCGACTTCTACTTCATGGAAATGAACACGCGTGTTCAGGTCGAGCACCCGGTCACGGAGGCGGTCACCGGCATCGACATCGTGGCGGCGCAGATTCGCGTCGCCCGCGGCGAGCGGCTGTCGTTCACGCAGGATGACGTGCACCTTGCCGGGCATGCAATCGAATGCCGGATCAACGCCGAGGATCCGGCGCGCGACTTCGCCCCTTCGCCCGGGCAGGTCAACCGGCTTCGGCTACCCGGTGGCCCGGGCATTCGCGTCGACACCCATCTGTTCGACGGATATCGCGTCCCGCCCTACTACGATTCGCTGATTGCCAAGGTCATCGCCTGGGGGCAGCACCGCGACGAAGCGCTCGCCCGGATGCACGGAGCGCTGTCCGAAATGCGGATCGAGGGTGTGCATACGACGTTGCCGTTCCATAGACGTCTGGTCGGCGACAGGCGCTTCCGCGACGGCGACGTGCATACGCGATTCGTGGAAGATGAGTTGATGGCGGCCGCATGAGCGTCAACGGCGGTCTGGCCGGTGCCAATCGGCACTTCGACTTCATCGACGTCACGCTGCGTGACGCTCATCAATGCCTTTGGTCAACGCGCATGACCACCGCGATGATGACGCCGATCGCGGCCACAATCGACCGCGCAGGCTACGCCTACATTAACATCCTGGGCGGCGCCGTGTTCGACGTCTGTGTGCGCTACCTGCACGAGAATCCCTGGGAACGCATCGGCCTTCTGTGCGAGCGCTTCACGACGCCGTGCGACGGGCTGACCCGGGCGCAGAGTCTGTATACGTTCGAGCTCTTTCCCGATGACATCGTAAGTCTCAATTCGCATGCGCTCGCGCGCCGCGGCATCAGGGTATTGACGGTGTACGACGCGCTGAATGACAACCGCAACATCATCTCGTCGGTGCGTTCGGGACATGACGCCGGAATGCGGGTCAACGCCATGATGACGTACACGCTGTCCCCGGTTCATACCGACGCGTATTACATCGAGCGCGCGCAAGAGCTGGTGGCGCTGGCCGTCGATTTCATCTCGATCAAGGATCCGACCGGCCTGCTGACGCCGGAGCGCGCACGCACGCTCTTCCCTGCAGTTGTTGCAACCGCCGGGAAAATCCCAGTTCAATTGCATTCGCACTGCCAGTCGGGTCTCGCGCCCGAAGTCTACGAGCTCGCGATGGAGAGCGGCTTTCGACTGGGCTATACGGCAACGGAGCCTCTCGCGAACGGTGCGTCGCTGCCGGCGACCGAGGACATCGTCACGCGCGCACGCAAGCGGGGATTCGCCACTTCGATGGACGACGGTGCGTTGGCGGAGATCGGCGGCTATTTCAACTGGCTATGCGAGCGCGAAGGAAAGCCGCGCGGCACGGTGGCGACTTACGATCCGGCGCTCTACGAGCACCAGATTCCGGGTGGCATGATTTCCAACCTGCGCTACCAGCTCCAGACAATGAAGCTCGAGCACCGCCTGCCTGAGATACTGGAAGAGGCCACGCGTGTGCGGCACGACCTCGGTTATCCGATCGTGGTCAGTCCATTCGCGCAGTACATTGTCACGCAGGCAACGCTCAATGTGGTTCAGGGCGAGCGCTATGCGACGATACCTGACGAGATCAGGAAGTACGCGCGGGGTTACTATGGCCGGCTCGCTGCGCAGCCATCAGAAGAATTTCTTGCCCGAGCCAACATCCGTCCTTCCGAGTACGTCACCGAGGCGCCCGCCGCGCACCTCGAGCCGTGGGTCCCGCGGTTACGCGCCGAGCTAGGATCCGCCGCCAGCGATGAAGAGGTCCTGCTCGCGGCATTCTACGATCGCAAGCTGCTTGCGCAGCTGCGCAACCCCGTGCCCGAATGCCGCTTCCGTACCACGCCGCTTGCCGAACTCGTTGGCTTCCTGTCGAAGCGCTCGGACATCGACCACGCAAGCATTCGCTTCGCGGGTGCCGAGCTAACGGTATCGACGTAGCGGTGCGCCGGGCAGCGCCTGGGCTTTCTGCCGATCGAGCGATTCAACGCCTGCACCAGGCACATGGAACCGCTCACGCTGATTGCTGCTATCGCGATTGCCGGCGCCGCCGGTGCAGTGCGCGGCATCACCGGATTCGGCGGGGCGATGGTCATGTCGCCGCCGCTTGCGCTGCTGCTCGGACCAAGGGTCGCCGTACCCGTTGTGCTGCTACTCGAATCGATCATTGCGGCGCCGATGCTTTGGCATACACGACGGCGCGTCAACTGGCGCATCATGGGCGTGATCCTCGCCGCGGCGTGCGCGTTCGTGCCGCTCGGCGTGCTCGTGTTGGCCAAGACCAACCCGCAGGTGACACGCAGAGCGATCGCCATCACCGTCATGGTCTTCGCGCTGGTCCTGCTGCGCGGCTGGCGCTACACCGGCAACCCACGCTTTGTGACTTCGCTCGGCCTTGGCGCAGTTAGTGGCGGCATGCTCGGTGCCACGAGCATCGGTGGTCCACCGGTAATCCTCTACTTGCTGTCCGGCCCCGATTCCATCGAAACGACCCGCGCCAACCTGACGCTTTACGTGACGATAACCTCGCTCGTTGGGATCGCGATGTTGCTGCAGCAAGGTATCTTAGACGCGCACGCGGGCTGGGCATCACTATGGCTCGCACCAGCCTATTATCTGGGGCTCACCTGCGGCGTTCGCCTGTTTCCACGCTTCAGCGCGACACGCTTTCGCCAGTTCACCCTCGTGCTGCTGATCGCAGTATCGGCCGCAGTTCTGATCGCATGATCACGCAATCCTGCGAGACTCGCTGGGACCGTCGCCATGTCGAAGAACACGATCGAAGGCGCGGGCAATGCCGAGACCCTGATTGCTTCGGGCGCCGGCATCTGCTCGGGCACCCTGTGCGGCGGCACCGGAGGTGCGACGGTCGAGCCCATACCAACGCTGAGCGAATGGGCGATGATCGCGATGATCGCGCTTCTGGAGATGGCCGGCTGGCTGCAGCTCAGGCGACGGCACCGGTGAAGCGCGCGGGCAGGCGGTTCAGTGTGAATTCAGCATGCGCAGCGCACGCAGCGCGTCGCCGGCCTCCACCAAGCCGATGAATCCCGACGGCCCGTAGCAACGGTAGCATCCGGGCGCAGCCGCGCCGATTGCCAGCGCCTGGCCCTGCCCCAGCCGCCGCGCCGCGTCTGCGTCGACCGTCAGGCGCGGTAGCCCCGCCACAGTCGCATCGATGTCGAGCAATCGCGCATCGCGACCGACGCAGTCGAAGCCCTCGAGCGCTTCGATCGTCAGTGCGTCGTCCACGCTGAAGCGGCCCGAGCCGGTGCGCCGCAGCGCCGCCAGGTGAGCACCGCAACCCAGCGTCTCGCCTAGATCGGAGGCGAGCGCCCGGACATAGGTGCCCTTGCTGCATTCAATATCAAGCGTGGCCATCGGTGCCTGCCACTGCACGAGTCGCAACGCATGGATGGTTATCGCGCGGGGCGCGCGGGGAATCTCGATGCCACGTCGCGCATAATCGTAGTATGGCCTGCCTTCGAACTTGAGCGCTGAATGCGCGGGTGGCACCTGCACCTGTGGTCCCGTGAAACGATGTAGCGCCTCTTCGAGCGCGCCCTCGCCGAATGTGACAGGCCGCGTTTCTACGACCTCTCCCTCGGCGTCCTGCGTCGCCGTCGTCGCGCCGAAGTGGATCGTCGCGCGGTAACGCTTGGGAGCGTCGAGCAGAAGCTGGGCGAATTTCGTCGCCTCGCCCAAGCACAGCGGAAGGAGCCCCGAGGCCAGCGGATCGAGCGTTCCGGTGTGGCCCGCCTTGGCAGCGCCGTAGAGGCGCTTCACCCGCCCGAGCGCAGCATTCGACGTGATGCCCGACGGCTTGTCGAGCAGAAGCACCCCGTCAATTCGCCTCATTGGGGTGCGTGCGGTCCTCGGCAACCGCGGCGTCGATCAACTGCGACAGGCGCATGCCCGCCTCGGTCGAGTCATCGTAGACGAAATGCAGTTGCGGGACGGAATACAGGTTCAGACGATGCGAAAGCTGGCTGCGCAGGAATCCCGTCGCGCGTCCTAGCGCTTCGACGATGCCGCGCGCATGCTCGGCTCCTCCGAGGTGGGTGAAGCGCACCTTGGCATGCGACAGATCGGCGCTGACGTCGACTCCGGTGATGGTAACCATGCCTACACGCGGATCCTTGAGCTCGCTCCGGATCAGCTCCGCAAGCTCCCGCTGGATCTGGTCGCCCGCCCGCTGTGCCCGCTGGGTGATCTTCTTCATCGTTGCAGGTCGGCCCCGTGCGGCTCGACCCTGATCAGAGCGTGCGCGAGACCTCGACGACCTCGTAGACCTCGAGCTGGTCCTTCTGCTGGATGTCGTTGAAGTTCCGGATCGACAAGCCGCACTCGAAGCCGGCTTTCACCTCGCGTACGTCGTCCTTGAAGCGCTTGAGCGAATCGAGCTCGCCGTCGTGAACCACGACGTTGTCGCGCAGCACGCGGATCTTCGCGCCACGACGCACCAGCCCTTCGAGGACATAGCAGCCCGCAACGGTGCCGACCTTCGAAATCCGGTACACCTCGCGCACGTCGACGAGCCCGAGCCGGCTTTCCTTCTGCTCCGGTGTGAGCATGCCCGACAACGCTGCCTTCACCTCGTCGACCGCCTCGTAGATGATGTCGTAATAGCGGATCTGCACCCCGCTCGACTCGGCGAGCTTGCGCGCCTGGCCGTCCGCGCGCACGTTGAAGCCGATCACCACCGCTTTCGACGCGAGCGCCAGGTTGATGTCGGACTCGGTGATGCCGCCGACGCCGGCATGGACGATGTTGACCTTGACCTCGTCGGTTGACAGCTTGGTCAGCGCCTGGGACAGCGCCTCGTAGCTGCCCTGGACATCGGCCTTGATGATCAGCGCCAGCGTTTTGACGCCAGACTCGCCCATCTGGCCGAACATGTTCTCGAGCTTCGCCGCCTGCTGCTTGGCAAGCTTTACGTCGCGGAACTTGCCCTGGCGGAATAGTGCGATCTCGCGCGCCTTGCGCTCGTCGCCGAGCGCGAGAACTTCCTCTCCGGCGAGCGGCACGTCGGACAAGCCCTGTATCTCGACCGGGATTGCCGGTCCGGCTTCGTTCACCGGCTTGCCGTTCTCGTCGGTCATGGCGCGGACCCGGCCGAACACCGCCCCTGCGAGCACGACGTCGCCACGCCGGAGCGTTCCGGAATGCACGAGCACAGTCGCCATTGGGCCGCGGCCCTTATCGAGGCGCGACTCGATCACGATGCCCTTGGCCGGCGCGTCCTTCGGCGCCTTGAGCTCCAGCACCTCCGCCTGCAGCAGGATCGCATCGAGCAGGGTGTCGATGTTTTCCCCGGTGCGCGCGGACACCGGTACGAACTGGGTGTCGCCGCCGTATTCCTCGGGCAGCACGCTCTCGGCAACGAGCTCCCGCCTGACCCGATCGAGATTGGCGTCGGGCTTGTCGATCTTGTTGATCGCGACGACGAGCGGGACGTTGCCAGCCTTGGCGTGGGCAATCGCCTCCTTGGTCTGCGGCATCACGCCGTCATCAGCGGCGACGACCAGTACAACGATATCGGTCACCTTAGCGCCGCGCGCGCGCATCGCGGTAAACGCCTCGTGGCCCGGTGTGTCGAGGAAGGTGATGACGCCCTTGGCGGTTTCGACGTGGTAGGCGCCGATGTGCTGAGTGATGCCGCCGGCTTCCCCGCTCGCGACCCGCGTGCGGCGGATGGTGTCGAGCAGCGATGTCTTGCCATGATCGACGTGGCCCATGACGGTAACGACCGGGGGCCGCGGCAATGCGTCGGCGGCATGCGCCGCTTCCGTTTCGGCGAGCAATGCGTCGGGTTCGTCGAGCTTGGCCGCCGTGGCCTTGTGGCCCAGTTCCTCGACGACGATCATCGCCGTTTCCTGGTCGATCACCTGGTTGATCGTGACCATCGAACCCAGCTTCATCAGCGCCTTGATTACCTCTGCGGCTTTCACCGACATCCTGCGCGCCAGGTCGGCGACGGTGATCGTCTCGGGAACGAAAATCTCGCGCACCTGTGGCGTCGCCGGCGGCGGCGCGCCCGCATAGCTCTCGCCGGCCTCGTCTTCGCGTCCGTGGCGCCCGCCTTTGGGTCCGCGCCAACCGGTGGCCGGTGGAGCACCCGCGGCATCGCCTCGCAGCCGCAAGGCGCGGCGGCGCGCCGCCTCCTCCTGGAACACCTGGCCCGGCACTTTCTTGGTGGGCTTCTCGCGCTTCTCTCCAGGCTTCGCCGCGGGGCGGTGCAGCGTGCCCTCGGTGGCGCCGGCCCGGACCGCTGGCGCCTGCGCCTTTGCAGCGGCAGCCGCATCGACAGCGGTCTTCACATCCTCGGCAGCCTTGGCTTCCGCAAGCGCGCGAGCGGCAGCCTCTTCGGCTTCCTTTTCCTTGCGCGACTTGCGCTTCGCGGTTTCCTCCTGCTTCTTCTGCAGGTCTTCCTGCTGCCGCGCGATCAACTCCTGCGCCTTGCGCTCCTCGGTTTCGCGGGCCGCGACTTCACCAGCCGAGAGCACCGGCGCAGCCGCGGACGGCCGGGGCGCGTCCTCGACGATCGGCGCAGGCGCCTGCGGCGCCTCGCCCTCGTCGCGGCGGACGAGCACGCGCTTCTTGCGCACTTCGATCTGGATCGTGCGCGCCTTGCCGGTCGAGCCCGCTGCCTTGATCTCGGAGGTCTGCTTGCGCGTCAGTGTGATGCGCCTCTTGGCGTCGGCCGCAGCGCCATGCTGCTTGCGCAGGTAATCGAGCAGACGTGTCTTGTCCTGCTCGCTGAGCTTGTCGCCCTCCCGCCTGTCCGCAAGTCCGGCGGCGGCAAGCTGCTCCAGCAGCGCCGTGGCCGGCATCTTGAGATCAGTTGCGAATTGTTCGATCGTCGTCTGCGCCATGCCGCTCTCCCGTACTGCCTGTCCTGCCCCGATCCGTGCCCGAACTCCCGCTCACGCCGCCGCGCCGGACTGCGGCGTTTGCGGTGCTGCATCGAACCAGTGTGCGCGCGCTTTCATGATCAGGTTCTGCGCCCGTACCGCGTCGATGCCGGTCAGCTCGACCAGCTCGTCGCCGGCGAGATCGGCGAGTCCATCACGCGTCGTGATGCCGTGCGCGGCGAGCTTGCTCGCGATCTCGGTGTCCATGCCGTCGAGCGTCAGCAGAGCCTCCTCGACGTTCTCGACCGACTCCTCGCGCACGATCGCCTCGGTGAGGAGCGCGTTTCGCGCGCGGGAGCGCAGCTCGTTCACCGTGCCCTCGTCGAAAGACTCGATCTCCAGCATCTCGGTGATCGGGACGTAGGCGACTTCCTCGAGCGAAGTGAAACCTTCGCCGATCAGGATGTCGGCGACTTCTTCGTCGACGTCGAGCTTCTCGATGAACAGCGACCGCAGCCTCCCGGTCTCCGCCTCGTGCTTCTGCTGCGATTCTTCGACGCTCATCAGGTTGAGCTCCCACCCGGTGAGCTCCGAAGCGAGCCGCACGTTCTGACCCATGCGGCCGATCGCAATCGCGAGGTTTTCTTCGTCGACGACGACGTCCATCGCGTGGCGCTCCTCGTCAACGAGGATGCTCTGCACTTCCGCCGGCGCCAGCGCATTGATGACGAGCTTGGCCGGATCGTCCGACCACAGGACAATGTCCACGCGCTCGCCCGCGAGCTCGTTGGTGACTGCGGTCACCCGCGAACCCCGCATGCCGATGCAAGTGCCCTGGGGGTCGAGGCGCGGATCGTTCGACTTCACGGCGATCTTGGCGCGCACGCCCGGATCGCGCGCCGCAGCCTTGATCTCGATCAGCCCTTCCTCGATCTCGGGAACTTCGAGCTCGAACAAGCGCATGATGAATTCGGGGGCGATCCGCGACAGGATGAGCTGCGGACCCTTGGCGGTGCGGTCGATCTTCATCACATAGGCACGCAGGCGGTCGCTCACGCGCAGCATTTCCTTCGGGATGAGCTGATCGCGCGGGATCAGCCCTTCGATGCGTCCCGATTCGACGACGACGCTTCCGCGCTCGATGCGCTTGACGGTGCCGGAGAGCAGGTTGTCGTCCCGCTCCAGGAAATCGTTGAGGATCTGCTCGCGCTCGGCGTCACGAATCTTCTGCAGGATGACCTGCTTGGCCGCCTGCGCGCCGATGCGCCCGAACTCGACCGGCTCGAGTGGCTCCTCGACGACGTCGCCAAGCACCAGCGGCGGGTCGCGCAGCGCCGCATCGGTGATCGCTATCTGGTGGGCGGGCTCCTCGTGCTCCTCGTCGGGCACGACGGTCCAGCGCCGGAACGAGTCGTAGTCACCCGTCTCGCGGTCGATCGACACCCGTGCGTCGATGTTGTCGGCATACTTTTTCTTGGTCGCCGACGCGAGCGCGGCCTCGAGCGCAGTGAAGACAATTTCCTTCGGCACATTCTTCTCGCGCGACAGCGCGTCGACGAGCAGCAGCAATTCGCGGTTCATGATCCTTTTCTCCAATCGATCGCAGGCACCAGCCTCGCGTTCCCGATCGCTCCGAGAGCGAACTGGCGTAGTCCGCCGGAGGTTTCGACGATGATCTCGCCGCCCTGGGTTCCCCGCAGGACGCCGGTAATCCGGCGTACCCCTTCGACCGGCACTGCCAGCGTCAGCCTGGCCTGCCGGCCGGCGAAGCGCTCGAAATCGCCAAGACGCTTGAGCGGGCGGTCGAGACCCGGTGACGAGACCTCGAGACGCTCGAAGGCGACACCCTCGACGGCAAAGAGGTGCGTCAGGTGGTTGGATACGCGCGCGCAATCCTCGACATCGACGCCTTCCGGCCGGTCGATGAAGACGCGTACCAGTCCGCTCCTCGCCGAGTCGTCCCAGTCGACGAGCTCGTAGCCAAGCGGCGGTACCGTCCGTTCCAGCAGTTCACCCAGCGTCGATGCCATGCCTGTCCAGAGTTTCCCGGCCGCAGTCCTATCGCCCGACGGGCCGGATCCCTATTGTCCGACGGCCCGCAGGCCCAAAAAAAAATGGGCTGCGCCCAGCCCATTTCTCCTTGCTTACCGGGCGCAATTATAGCAGGAAACTGTGTATTTTGACAGGCTCCGGCTCGGGCAGACAAGAGGTCACGTTCAGACGCGCTCGATCACGAGCGCAATGCCCTGGCCCACGCCGATGCACATCGTGCACAGCGCGTAGCGGCCGCCGCTGCGGCGCAACTGGTACAAGGCGGTGGTTACGAGCCGCGCACCGCTTGCGCCGAGCGGATGTCCGAGCGCGATCGCGCCGCCCATCGGATTGACCTTCGGCGAATCGTCGGCCAATCCCTGGTCTCGCATCACCGCGAGCGCCTGCGCGGCAAAGGCCTCGTTCAGCTCGACCAGGTCGATGTCTGCGAGCGACAGCTTCGCCCGCGCGAGCACCTTGCGCATCGCGGGCGCGGGGCCGAAGCCCATGATCCGCGGCGCGACGCCGGCGACCGCGCCTGCAACAACCCGTGCCCGCGGCACGAGTCCGTGGCGCTTCGCCGCCTCCGCGGATGCGAGGATCAGCGCGCAGGCTCCGTCGTTGATCCCGGAGGCATTGCCTGCCGTGATGCTTCCGCCGGGGCGCACGATACTCTTGAGCTTTGCCAGCGCCTCGGGCGACGTGGCGCGCGGATGCTCGTCGTTTGCGACGATCAGCGGATCGCCCTTGCGCTGCGGCAACCGGGACCGGAACGATCTCCGCCGCCATGCGGCCGTCGGCGATCGCCGCTGCCGCGCGCTGCTGGCTGCGCAGCGCGAACGCATCCTGAGCCGCGCGGCTCACGCCGAACTCCTGCGCCACGTTCTCGGCGGTCTCGGGCATCGAATCGATCCCGTACTTGCGCCTCCATCAGCGGGTTGACGAAACGCCAGCCGATGGTGGTGTCCTCGATCTTCGCCCGGCGCGAGAATGCCTCGGTCGCTTTCGCCTGCACGAACGGCGAGCGCGACATGCTCTCCACGCCACCTGCGAGCATCAGCGACGCTTCGCCCGACCTGATCGCGCGTGCCGCGATCGCGATCGCGTCCATGCTCGAGCCGCAAAGCCGGTTCACCGTGGCGCCCGGCACCTCCTGCGGCAATCCCGCGAGCAGCAGCGCCATGCGGCCGACATTGCGGTTGTCCTCGCCTGCCTGGTTCGCGCAACCATAGACGACGTCATCCACCGCGCCCCAGTCGACGTCGGGTTGTCGCTCCATCAGCGCCCGCAGCGGCACCGCGGCAAGGTCGTCGGTGCGCACGCAGGCCAGTGCGCCGCCATAGCGGCCGAAAGGCGTGCGGATCGCGTCGCAGATGAAAGCTTCCGTCATGCCCGCGGCTTCAGGCTGCGGAGATCCGCACCAGACCTGCGATCGCCAGCGCATATCCCGCGACGCCGAACCCGGCCATCACCGCACGCGCGGCGGGGGACAGGTACGAATGGTGGCGGAAGGACTCGCGGGCGTGGACATTCGAGATGTGCAACTCGATCACCGGGACGCTGGCTCCCTTGATCGCGTCGTGCAACGCAATCGACGTATGCGAGTAGGCGCCGGCATTGAATACGACACCGAGGAGCGCCCCTGCGGCATGCTCCCGGCCCGCCTCATGGATCCAGTCGATCAACTGTCCTTCGACGTTCGACTGGCGGCAATCAATAGCGACCCCCTGCTTCGCGCCTTCCTCGCGGCATAAGCGCTCGACATCAGCGAGCGTGGCCGTGCCATACACGGCGGGCTCGCGCGCGCCGAGCAGGTTCAGGTTGGGGCCGTTGAGAACCAGAATTTTCTTCATCGGGGGCCTTTCGGTGGAAATCGGCGGTCAGAGCGTGGCTTCGACGCGACGGGATAGCTCCGGCGTGATCTCCGGCATTACCCCAAACCAGGCGTGGAACGCTGGGCGCGCCTGGTTGAGCAGCATTCCGAGCCCCCCAGCGTTCGGTTCCCGCGGGCCCGCGCGGCGGCGAGCAGCGGTGTTTCCGGCGGCGTGTAGACGATGTCCGACACCAGCGCGTCGCGTGGCAACGCGTCGAGCTCGAGATCCAGGCGCCTGCCCGGTCATACCCTGGCTCGTCGCGTTGATGAGCAAGGCGACATCACCGAGCGTGTCCGCGCGCAGCCCCCAGGGCACGACCGAGATCGGTCCGCCGATTGCCTGTGCCATGGTCTCCGCATGCGCCGCAGTTCGATTGCAGATGCGCACCTCGCACGCACCCGCGTCGACAAGACCCGCGACCACTGCACAGGCGGCACCCCCTCCTCCCAGAACCATGACCGGGCCCGCGTCAGCGCGCCAATCGGGGTGCGCGTCGCGCAGGCTCCGAAGGTAGCCGACGCCGTCGTAGTTGTAGCCCGAAAGCGTTCCGTTGGGCTCGACCACGATTGTGTTGATTGCGCCAATGCGCCGCGCAACAGCATCGACGCGATCGACGATGCGCAGCGCTTCGATCTTGTGCGGGAGCGTCAGGTTGCAGCCTGCGAATCCGAGCGCAGGAAGCGCGCGCAACGCGGTGCCCAGGCGCTCCGGACGGACCGGCAGCAATACGTAGGCACCGGGAAGGTTGTACTTCGCGAGCCAGTAATCATGCAGCAGCGGCGAGCGCGAGTGACTGACTGGCCAGCCCATCACCCCCGCCAAAGCGTACTTCCCGGCTTCCGCCATTGGCCCTCTCAGTGCCGCCCAGCGCTGGCGCCGGGCGCGGCTCACACCGCGTCGGCCGGCCTCGGATATTTCCACTTATTGTGCACCCACAGCCAATCCGGCGGATTGGCGATGATCTCGGACTCGAGCTGTCGAGCGTAATGCTCGACTACCTGCAGGTCGGCGTCGGCCTCATAGGCGGGTTCGGCCAGCACATGCAGTCGAACGGTGTAATGCCCCTTGCGCACGCGCCGCATCGCCACGTAAAGAACCGGCGCATCCAGGAACCTCGCGATTTTGCCGGCTCCGACGAAGAACGCGGTGTCCTGATTCAGGAATCGGGTCCAGTACTTGTCCATCGTGCGCGGAGGCGTCTGGTCGGCGACCATCGCGTAGGCCCGGGGCTCCTCACCGCGGCGCATCAATTCGAACAGGAACGACTGAATCGGAATTGGCTTTCCGCCAAAGCGGCTGCGCGTTCCGCGGATAAACTCATCCAGGCTTGCCACTCGCAGTGGTTTGTAGACCGCGTCGATCGGAATCGAAAACTGGGCGCCCGCGGCGGGGAGCAACCATTCCCAGTTGCAAACGTGCGCGGCAAGCAAGACGACGGGGCGCCGCTCGGCGATGCTAGCGTTCGACCAGTTCGGGGTTCTCGATCACGACGCGCCGTGTCAGTTCTTCCGCGCTTGCGCCATAGCCCCAGAACGTCTCAGCGAGTGTCTGACCGAGGTTGATATACGACTGGCGCAGGATCTGCGCCCGCTCCGCCGCGGATATCGCCGGAAAGGCATTCGCGAGATTGCGGGCGGCGAGCTTTCGGTGCCAGCGCAGGACGTGAAACGTCAGGAAGTATGCGAAGCTTCCCAGCGCATAGAGCACCGGGAGCGGCAAGTGCGTGAGAAACTTGAGGACGTGACGCATTGGGCTAACGAAGATCGACGCGAATGCGCCCGCGGTGGCGCGGGCGCGATGCGGTCAGCGAGTCATTGGTTTTGAGCTTAGACGAGAACGCGGCCAGCGGCAATTCGCTTTCGGCAGGTGTCGATCCTGCTGGCGCACCGGCCCCGTTGCGTCTGGCCGCGCCGACCGCGGGTGTTGCACTCTGGTGGTGCGAGCTTTCCGCCGCGCCGGCACGAATCCGGGTCATGGAGACGTGGCTCTCGACGGCGGAGATCGCACGCGCCGATCGCTTCGGGACACCGGTGCTGCGCGAGCGCTATGTTGTCGGACGTGCGACGCTGCGCATCATTCTGGCGGGCGTGCTGGCGAGTACTCCGCGCGAAGTCATGATCGTGCGCGGCGAGCGCGGGCGGCCACAGCTCGGTCCCGATCCGGGTCTCGACTTCAACGTCTCGCACACCGCGGGCGTCGCGTTGATCGGAACCGTTCGAGGCGCGCGCGTCGGCGTGGACGTCGAACGCCTCGACCGACAGATCAATCTTCCCGGCATCACACGCAAGTTTCTCACCGAAGCGGAGCGACGCGCACTGGCGAAGCTCGACGCCGATTCAGCGCGCAGGCAGGTACTGCGGCTGTGGACGTGCAAGGAAGCGATGAGCAAAGCCACCGGGGACGCACTGTCGGCGCCCTTCGCATCGCTCGACGTTGCCTTGCAAGAGGTCGACGCCGCCCTGCAAGCTCGCGCTACGACGGGCGATTTCACCGCGCCGCTCGTTGGGCCTGCGCTTCGCAGTGGGCCGGCGCCGTACGAGCCGTCGCGCTGGTCCTTGCATGCCTGCGCCGTGCCTGCCGGTCACGTCGCGACCATAGCCCTTTGGCGGCGCTGAAATGCTGCGCGAGCCTGCCCTTGCGTATCACCTACTGAAGGGCGTCCATATCGGTGCGGTCACGGCGAGCCTCGCGCTGTTTGCGCTGCGTGGCGCTTGGACCTGGTCTTCATCCAATCGCCTACGCCGGCGGTGGGTACGCGTCGTCCCGCACGTCGTCGATACCGTGCTGCTCGCCTCGGGCATTGCGCTGGCGGCGATCCTCGGCGCGTTTTCGGGCACATTCTCGGGCGCGCACGCGTGGCTCGAGGCGAAGGTCGCGGGTCTCGTGGTCTACGTTGTTCTGGGCAGCATCGCACTCAAGTACGGCCGCAGCGCGCGCACCAGGTTGCTCGCGTTCGTCGCCGCGCTGGTCACTTTCGCCTGGATCGTCTCGGTGGCGATCAGCAAGTCGCCTGCGGGCTTCCTCGGGCTGATCTGAGATCCCCGGCGGCCACGCGCAGCACACCACCGCGCGACCGGACTGGCGTATCGCTCAGGAATCGGATCGAAGCCTGCTGCGCCGCCCGGGCAGCATGCGCGCCAGCACGCCATCGTGATCGAGCAGCGCATGCTTCAGCGCAGCGAGCGCGTGAAGTGCAATCAAAACGGCGAAGACCAGCGTGATCACCCGGTGCAAATCGACGAAGCGCTGGCGCAGCACCGGATCGTCCCAGCCCCAGTATGGCAGCGGCATGCCGAAGAGCTTGGGGCCGAAGCCGCTGAACGACGACGTGAGGTAGCCGGCGACCACCGACGCGACCATGAAGGCATAGAAGACCACATGGCTCAGATGGGCAGTGCCGCGCTCCCATGCCGGCATCGAGGCTGGAAACGGAGGCGGGCTGTGCGTAGCCCTCCACGCGAGCAGGGCAACGATCAGCCCACCCGACACGATTCCGAGCGATTTGTGCAGGTTGTAATAGTAGCCGCGCGCCGGAGTGTGTCGCGGAATGCCGACCATGTACCAGCCGATCCCGAGCAGGACGAAGATCAACAGCGCGATGGCCCAGTGCAGCACGATGACCGTGCGGTCGTGACGCGTTACCGGGCGGGCGAGCAGCTCAGGACGGGCAGCGAGAACTTTGGGCGGCATCTGTGTCAAATCAGCACGGTGCCCCACGCGAACGGCGCGCGCTACCATGCGGGCATGGGGTACAGCCAAGTGGGCCATTCATTGGAGCACAGGATACGATGAACGGGAAAGCGCTTTTCACGCGGGTGGGCGCATGGGCGGCGGCACTGGTCGCTGCCACGTCGACGGCATTTGCGGCAGTCCCGACCAACGTCGCCTATGTCAGTACGCCGGAAGGGGTAAGCGTGATCGACCTCGGCCGCCTCGAACCGATCCGCAGCATCGACGTCGGCGGCAAGGGGCCGCGGGGCCTTGCAGTGACTCCGGACGGCAAGTACCTGCTGACCGCCAATGAGCATACGGCCGACGTGTCGGTGATCGACACCGCGACCGCGAAGATCCTGCGCAGGATCCACATCGGGAAGAATCCCGAGTTCATGCGCGTCGAACCCGACGGTGCCATCGCCTATGTCACCTACGAGCCGTCGTCGGAGGGAGGCCCTCCCGGCAAGGAGCCGGAAGTGGAAGGCGGTGCGCCCGCGGAAGTGGCGGCCGTCGACGTGCAGGCAGGCACCGCGAAGAGCTTTCTGACCGGCGGACGCGAAACCGAGGGCGTCGAATTCTCGCCTGACGGCAAGTACATCGTCGTCGCCAACGAGGGCAATGACACCGTCGCGGTCTACGACAAGGCCAGCGGCAAGGTCGCCAGGACCATCGACGTCAAGCCCTGGGGGAGTCGCCCGCGCGGGGTCAAGATCTCGCCGGACGGCAAGACCTACGTGGTCACGCTCGAGAACTCGAACAACTTCATCGTGTTCGACCGCGACTTCAACTTCGAGAAATCGGTGCCGACCGACAAGGGTCCCTACGGCGTCAGCTTCGACAAATCGGGAACCCTGATCCTGATCGCTGCGGCCCGCTCGGGCGATCTCGACATCTACGACGCGAAGACCTATGCTCGTCTGGCAGAAGTCCCGGTGGGAAAGCGCTGCTGGCACTTCACCTATACGCCGGATGGCACCAAGGTCATCCTCGCCTGCGGCCGCTCCAATGATCTCCACGTCATCGATGCGACGACCTGGAAGCCGCTCAAGGTCATTTCCGGAATCCACCTCCCCTGGGGGATCGTCACCTATCCCAAGGCTGACGGTTCCCTCGACGCGCCTTAGGCAGGCTGCGAACGCCGCTTCCGCGCTGGCCGATGGACCCCCTCGCTGACGGGGAGCCACTGCGCATCGTCGCCTTCGAAGGCGACGGTGACGGCGCGCGCGAAGCATGCCGGGCGCTGGCGCAGATGCCGGCGACCCGACGGCATGGGCTGCGTGCGGCGTGCGAAGGTCCGGCGAAAACCCGCGATATCGTTGCTGCGGCATCGACCGCCGATGTCGCGATCGTCACATCCGGCGCGCAGCATGAGCACCTGCGGCAGGCGCGCCGCTGGATGCAGTTCGTCGCGCTGTCTGGCGTGCGCCACGTCATCCTCGCGATCACCGGCATCGAGGCCGGCAGCGATGGAGCCTCCGCTTTCGCACGCATCGAGCAAACGCAGCGCGAATTCGGAGCCCGGCTCGGGCTAGCGACGATTGCCTGCGTACCCATGGAGAGCTACGCTGGCCACGCCGGCACCAGCCTACCCAGAGCTCCCGCATGGTACCCGGGCCCGACGGTAAGCGAGCTTCTCGATCTCCAGCCGGCGAGGCGCAGCTCGACGCGGCGGCCGTTCCGGATGCTGGTCGAGGCTGCGAACCCGAGTCCTTCGGGCACGTACGAGTTTCGGGGGACCATCGTGAGCGGCACCGTCGTTCAAGGTGATCGCGTCATCCTGCAGCCGGCGGGAAGCGAGGTTCGCGTCGTCCATGCGGTCATCGCCGAGGGAACAATGCTGGAATCTGAGGCGGGGATCGCGGGCACGTTGACGCTCGCGGACGAGGGCGCCTCCAGCAATGACGGTCCTCGAAGCGATCGCCCTGTCGAGCTGGTCTCGGCAGCCGGGGATGCGGCACCGGTCGCCGACCAGTTCGAAGCATCGGTGATCTGGATGCACGATGCGCCTCTGCTGCATGGCCGCAGTTACCGCATGGCCATCGGTGCCGCCCAAGTCAACGCAACCGTTGCTCCGCTCAAATACCGGATTGATGGCGACACGCTCGAGCATGTCGCCTCGCGCAGCCTTGCGCGCGACGAGGTCGGCATTTGCGCTCTCGAGCTCGACCGCCCGGTCGCGTTCGAGCCGCATGCCGTCGACCGCCGACTCGGCACATTCCTGCTCTCCGATCCCCGGACCGGGGAGACTGCGGGAGCAGGGCAGTTGCGCTTTGCGCTGCACCGCTCGCAGAACATCCGCTGGCACCCGTTCGACGTCGACAAGGCCGCGCGCGCGGCGCTCAAGTCGCAAAGGGCCTGCGTGCTGTGGTTCACCGGGTTGCCATCCGCCGGCAAGTCGACGATCGCCAATGTCCTCGAGCACAAGCTCCACACGCAGGGGCGCCACACGTACCTGCTCGACGGCGACAATGTCCGCAAGGGGCTCAACAAGGACCTCGGTTTCACTGCCGCCGATCGTGTCGAGAACATCCGCCGGATCGCGGAAACCGCGGCGTTGATGGCCGACGCCGGCCTGATCGTGATTGCCGCGTTCATCTCGCCGTTCCGCGCGGAGCGCCGGATGGCGCGACGCTGCTGCCGGAAGGTGAGTTCGTCGAGGTCTTCGTCGATACGCCGCTCGCCGTCGCCGAAGGAAGGGACCCGAAAGGGCTCTACCGGAAAGCACGGCGCGGCGAGCTCGCGAATTTCACCGGCATCGACTCTCCTTACGAGCCTCCCGAGCATCCCGAGATCAGGATCGCCGGCGCGGAAGTGACGGCTGCAGACGCCGCGGACCACATCATCGCCGAGCTCGAACGGCGAGGTATTCTCGTCAAGTAGGCGGTACCTGAAACCGGTAGCCAAAGAAACCGATGTCGCGCGCGAACCGCTCCCCCACCAATTCGCGCGTGCGCGTCGTGTAGAAGTCGCGGTAGTCCTTGTGCAACGACCGATTCAGGCGCGGCAGCTCGCCGCGAATCCCGAGCCTTTCGCGCACGCGCGAAAAGTCTTCGTTCAACGCTTCGTAGCGCCCGACGAAATCGACGATGACCTCATCGCTCGAGTTCGTCACGTAGTCGAGCTGGTTGCGGGCGGTTCGCGCACCCATATCCGTCGCCGCGAGGTCGAGGAAATCATTGAAACTATGCGTATGGGCGCGCACGAAAGCCGCGAAGGGATTGGGCGCGACGGCGTGCACGCACATGTGATACCACGACACCAGGCGGTCCCAGGGATTACGCACGAACGCAAACTTGAATGCGCGCTGCCAGCGACCGTCACCGACCAGATCACGGATCTCCCAGGCGCTCAGGTGCCGCCGCCCGTTGTGCATGTTCGAGCCAATTGAGGGGTCGTGCTCCCTCATGACTGCCTCGATCGACGTGCCGCCCGTCTTCTGCACGTGTACGAAAATGCAGCCCAGCCGCTCCGAGACGATCATACCGAGGCAAAACTGGCTTCAGCAGCGGCCTCGCGTATCAGGCCGACGCAGCGAAGCAGGTAGCTCGCGAACACCGGATTGCGCGGATCGAGGGCCTGCGCGTGCGTCGTGCCTACTTCATAGCGCTTGAGTCTCCCGGTCAGGATCTTTCGCCATGCGGCGGGATCGGTGCGCTCGATGCGCTGCCGGCTTGCGAGCATGTAGACCGGCCCGTCATACGGCTGCGGTTGATGGCAGGCGATTGCGGCTTCGAAGGCCTTCGCGACCCGGATCACCGCTTGCATGTAGGCGGGATCCTCCACCGGGCCTGCCGTGCGGCCGAGCGCACGACGTGCCCTCATCTTGGCGATGAACTGCTCTTCCTGCATCTGCGCATAGCCTTCGCCTTGGACGCCGTCGGGAGGATCCAGCAGCAGGAGCGGGAGCACGCGCTTACCGGCGTCGCGCAGCGTCCGCGCCATCGCCAGCGCCACGTAGGCACCCGCGCAAAGTGCCCCCAGGAAATACGGCCCCTCCGGTTGCTGACGCTGCATTTCATTGAGGTATTCGTCGGCCATCGCTTCGACCGTTCGATGCGGTTCCTCGGTCGCGTCGAGACCGCGCGCTTGGAACACCCACACCGGCTGGTCGTCGCCGAGCAGGCGCATGAAGTGCGGGCTGACGAATGCCTGCCCGTGCCGGCCATGCACGAGGAACAGCGGCGGCGCGCTGCCCTGCCGCCACAGTGGGATCAGGACGGGCGCGGCGATGGCGGCATTGACGCGAGCCAAGGCTCGGCGGGTGATCTCGGCAGCGATTCCCGCCACCGTTGCGTGCTCGTGAAGGTTGTCCAGGCGGACGCCGAATGCGCTGCCCAATTGCGCCTGCAGTTCGACACTCAGCAGCGAATCACCTCCGAGCAGGAAAAAATCGTCTTGACGATCAATCGGCGCCAATTGCAGCAGTTGCGCAAAGATCGTGGCAACCTCGCGCTCGATATCGTCGCGCGGTAGCGCGACCTCCCGCTGCCCTTCGGCCGCAACCGAACCCATCGCAGCGAGCGCACGCCGGTCGATCTTGCCGCTCGGCGTCGCCGGCAGTGCGTCGAGGAAGACGAAGGCCGCGGGCAGCATGTATTCGGGAATGCGCGCGCCGAGCTGACGACGCAGCAGTGCGGGATTGCGCTCGTCAACGTCCTGCACCGCGACATACGCGACCAGGCGCGCTGAATCGGCTCCTGCCTCCGGCTCGCTCGCCAGAACTGCGGTCTTGCCCACCCCCGGACAGCTCGCGATTGCTGCCTCGACCTCCATCAAGTCCACGGTGTGCCCGCGGACCTTGACGCGGCTACCCTTTCGCCCGAGAAAGAACAGCTTTCCCGCTTCGTCGATCCTGCCGAGATCGCCGCTCGCGAATTGCCGGGACGAGGGTTCGTGTGGATCGCCGGAGAACGCGGTCGCATCGAGCGACGCCTGGCGCCAATAGCCGGGACTCACGTGGGCACTGCGAATCATGACTTCGCCGACCTCGTTGACGCCCGCTAGCTTGCCGTCGTCGCGCCGGATCCATAGCTGCACTCCGTCCGGTGGGCGCCCGACGGCAACGATCGACCCTGGCGCCGCCGGTTGCCGATGTCCGACCACATGCTGGGCGATGATGCCGACTTCGGTGGACGCGAGTTGGTTGACCAGTACGCAATGTTCGAGCGTATGCGCCTGGAACAGCGCGACATCACTCGCAAACATAGCTTCGCCGCCCAGGTCGATGAGGCGCAAATGGGGTAGCACGCGACCTGGCGCAAGCCGGCCTGCCAATTCGCGAAACAGCGTCGGAACCGTGTGCAGCACCGTGACGCGCTCGCGGTCGAGCCAGTCGGCGAGCCGCGCGAGACCTTCGCGCCGCGGATCGCAGGCACAAAGGGTCGCGCCGCAGAGCAGGCTGCCGAAGATGTCCATGTTCGACGCATTGAAGCTCAGCGTGTAGAGCAGCGACGCGCGATCCGTATCGCCGATCCGCAGTGCCCGGGCATAGGCGTCGGCGAAAAACAGCAGATTCCCGTGCGTTTGCGTGACGCCCTTGGGGCGGCCGGTGCAGCCGGAGGTGTAGCAGAGGTAGACGAGAGCGTCGGTCGAAACCTCCGGCAACGAGCATCGGTCGGGGGCCGGTTCGAGCGCCGCGGCGTCGAAGACTGGGCATCCTTCAGGAGCGATCTCCTGTGCCCGTCCGAGCAACGCTGACTCGGTCAGCAGCGCGACGGGCGCGCTGTCCTCGAGAATGAGGCGCAGCCGCTCCGCGGGATCATTGGCGTCGATGAGCACATAAGGTTGCCCTGCCCTGCCGGCGCCAAAGATCGCTTCGATCGCGCGCCCTTTGCGCTCGAAGAACAGGCCGACGCGACCGAATTCGCCGCCACAGGTCTGGCTAAGTCGCCATGCGATCGTGGTTGCCGCGGTGTCGAGTTGCCGGAAGCTTGTCCGGGAATCGTGCTCGACGATCGCGGTCCGGTCCGGAATGCGCGCGGCTACCGCCGACAGGCGCGCGCCGATCGTCCCGGCGGGTGCATTGATCGTCTCCATCCCTCCCCCATGGATACTGCGAACGCAGCCCGGCGCTGCACGTGGCGGCACTGCGCTTTCCCCTCGCGATGGTAGCAACCGCCCGATTCGCAGGCAATCGGCATCGCGCGTCTTCCCCCGGGCCCGACGACATGCAATCATCGCGGCACCTATTGCCCCAGGTCGTCGCGTCGGGTCCATGTCGAGGTCACGCAGGTTGCTCGAAGCGGTCATCGCTGTCGCGATCGTGTTGATCGGGGCGCCCCTCTGCCGGGCGCAGGCCCCGGAACTGCGGCTGGCTCGCCAGTACGGGATGGGTTACCTGCAGATGATGGTGATGGAGCACGAGCGCTTGATCGAGAAGGAGGCGCACAAGCGGGGACTGGGCGAAATTCGCGTGACGTGGAGAACCTTCGGGACCGGTGCGCTCGCCAACGACGCGATGCTTGCGGGCGACATCGACGTGACTGCGGGTGGCCTCGGCTCGTTCCTGACGCTGTGGGATCGCACCCAGGGACGCCTGGGCGTCAAGGGCATCGCGGCACTCGACTCGATGCCGATGCTGCTCAATTCGCGCGATCCTGCCATCAGGACGATCCGCGATCTGAACGCAACGCAGCGGATTGCCCTCGCCGGCATCAAGATCTCGTCGCAAGCGACGACGCTGGAGCGCGCCGCCGCACAAGCTTTCGGCGATGCCGCGTGGGACAGGCTCGATCCCCTGACCGTGAACCTGGCGCATCCGACAGCGATGCAGGCGCTGTTGTCCCGGAAGGGGGAGATCACTGCGCACTTCGCGTCACCGCCGTTCCAGTACGAGGAGCTCCAGCACTCCGGCATCCATACAATCCTTGATTCGTACCAGGTCTGGGGTGGGCCGCAGACCCTCATCCTGGCCTGGACGACATCGCCGTTCCGGAAACGCAACCCCGATCTGTATGCCGCGGTATTCGCAGCGCTCGCCGACGCCACGGATTTCATCAATCGCGATCGGCGCACCGCGGCAGTGATCTACCTCGAGATGACCCACGCGAGCAGGATGCCGGTCGATGCGCTGGCGCGAATGCTCGCGAAGCCGCAGATCCGCTTCACGATGACGCCCGAACGGGTGCTGGCCTTCGCCCAGTTCAAGACCAGGATCGGCAGCGTCAGGACCGCGCCGGCATCATGGAAGGACCTGTTCTTTCCGGAGATCCACGAACGTCCCGGAAGCTAGGCGGCGGCAATCTTCGCCCGCGTGCCTTGCGCGTCTTCCGCCAGCGGCGTCCAGCGCGCGAGCCACGCACGCTGTTCTGCGCGAACGCCGAGACGGCCCAGCAGCTCGATCGCCACGTCGCGGTGGCGCAATCCGAGCATCCAGTGATAATGCACATGGATGGGAATGCGCGCGAGCCAGCGCGGGTCGATCTCGCTACTGGCCGCAATGAGGTGCAGCGGCAGGTTGTAGCAATCCGGAAGATGAAGAACGCGCTCGGTCGTGCCCCAGATCGCAAGCGCGAGCGCGGTCTGACTCGAGCCCCAGTATTCGCTGCCGGCGGTTCCAACCTCTCCGGTCGACGCGACGATCTCCATTCCGGTGCCGAGGTAGGGTTTCAGCCCGGCGCGAAGTGATCCAGCGAATATCTCCGCACAGCGCGTGAGCATTCCACAGCTCCGGCGCAGGACCGCAAGGCCGCCGTTATAGGACGCGCGGATGCGCTCACCGCCAAGGGTCGTGGTCACGAACGGCAGGCGGTCCAGCGGCGTGCCGGACATCTTCGCCAACGCGGCCCAGTACGACTCGAAGCGGTCTCCCGATCCCCGAGTCGCGCTGCCCTTTGCGTCGACGATTCGAACCGCGGCGTCGACATCGACGGGTATCTGCGGCTCGTCCAGCCAGACGGTGTCGCTGTCGAGGACGACGAGGAAATCGGTGCCGCTGCGCTGCTCAGCGTGCGCTCCGGCGAAGACGCGATTCGCCGGCGGGTACTCCTGGCACTGCGTGTTGAGCGGCAGATCGACGTACTCAACCTCCAGCGCATCGAGCGCCATGCGCGCCGCGCGGTCGACACCCAATCCCGGCCGCGGCGCGTAGGCGAGGATCGGCGCGTCGCGGTAACGCCCGGCAAAACGGCGAATGCTCCGGCAAAGCAGCAGCGCCTGGTCGCGGATGGCGTTGTTCTCGATGCACAGGACGAAAGTCGCGGAGGGAGGCGCCGCCGCACGCGCGGTCTCGCCCGTGCCGGTACCCGCGTACTCGCCCGTGTGAGTAACCGCGGCCACGCCGATGTCGGCGCCGGCGCCACTTCCGATACCCACACCATTGCGCATCCCGCGCTCGCAACGTTCTAGGCTCGCGCAATACACTTCGAGGACTCCCGCGGCAACCGACAATCCGGCAACCTGCGCTTCGAGCGCGGCAGCGTCAGTGTTGTGCCTGCGCAACTGTGGCTCCAGAAAGGTGTCCACCTCGTCGGCCCGCGACCGTGCGTCGAGCGGAATGTCAAGCTGCTCGGCGACGCGACTCACCACCTTCCTCCAGTCGTCGAGCAGGTCGCTGAATCGCAGGTAGGCGACATCGGCGCGCGAGCTTGCGAAGCCGGCGATGCGCTGCGAATAGGCGAGCCACAGCGCCAGACCCTCGTCCACCGACATGTCACCGCGCGCGTGGAGGGATCGGGCGACTTCGAGCGGATTGCGCACCGGAACCACATAGACCGGGCGATAACCGGCCCGGACCAGCGCGCGATCCCAGAGCGGCGCAACCGCCCCGATTCGCGGATCCTTGATCAGGATTATCGGCTGGTCGCCGTACTCGGCCGCCAGCACCACCCGCACGTCGCTCTCGAATTCGGCGACCACGTCGCCGTCCTCTGGCAACCCGAAGCCGACGCGATCCCACTCGCCGCCCAACTGGTGCATCAGCCGCACGTTCAGGTCGAGCACCGCCTCGGGCTCCCAGAACCCTTTCGCATTCACGCCGAGCTTCGGAGGCTTCACTCGCGCTGGAAGAAATGCGCCGCACAGGTTGAGCACGCGCGAAAGCGCGGACGTTCCGCTGCGATGCATTCCAAGAACGACGATTGCGGTCTTGCCGATCAGGTCGCTCACAGCACTGGCGGGCGCTCCGCCGGCCGCTTCTGTCAGTGATGGCCTCTCCCGGGCCCGCCAGGCCGCAGCCAGCGAACGTACCGCTTCGACCGGCACCAATGCCCCCTTCCCGACCCGAAAGGCGAACCGGAGGAGGAGATCGCGATTGGCCGGCGCCTGCGGGGCCAGATCGTTGGCAATCGTGCCCCCGCCGGCACCGTTGTCGGCTCCGAGTGCTGCGGCGAGAAACGCTGCAACCACGTCGTCCGACTCCTCACTCGCCCAAGCACCCGGCGCAGGAATTGAATTTCGTTCAGGAGCACGGCGGAAGTAGAGCGCGCGATCCACAACCACCGGTTCCGCCAGTCCTGCCGCGCGCAGGCCGAAGTCCAGTTCGTAATTGTGGTGATCGTCGCGGAATCCGCCGAGTGCATCGAAGAAACCGCGCTCGACGAACAGGTTGCCGCTCGTTGCGACAAGGTTGTACTCGACGAGCGTGAAGCTGTTCGGTAGCGTTCCCAGATAATTGCGCTGCCGCTGCACGGGGTCGAATCCGTGAGTACCGGCTGCCTGGGCAGGTTCAATGTCGTTTCGCGCATCGGCAACCAGCGAAAAACCCCACGCAGCCCCGGTGCAGGCGATTTCGTCGACCAGGCAGGCGATGCGATCGCGCGCGTAATAGCCGTCGCAATCCAGGAATGCCAGGTACCGGCCCCGGGCCAGCGCCGCAGCCTGGTTCAGGATGGCCGGCGCGCCTCGATGCTCGCGCTTCGCGAATCGCACGGGGATCGTCAGACTGGATTCGGCATCGGCAACCGCCGCCGCGATCCCGTCGATCGAGCCGTCGTCGATGACCACGAGCTCGATGCGCGGATAGGTCTGGGCACCGACCGATGCGATCGCTTCGCGTACGAAACGCATATCGTCAGAGGCACGCAGGACGATGCTGACAAGAGGGAATTCCTCGTGCCGGTTTGCTTTTCGCTGCTGCTCGGAATTGACCCAGCGCTCGAGCAACTCGGCCTGCTGCGTATTGGCATCGAGCGCAAGCAGCTTGGCGAGGACCAGGCCGAGATTGTGGCGAATCGCCGGAACCTTCCAGCGGGTCTGGTCTGCTGCGTCCCACAGCAGATCGAGCGCGTCGCGATGGCGCATTCGCTCCATCTGGACGACGCCCAGCATATGCAGCACGTCGACGTCCTGCGGATTGTCGGCGAGCGCACGCCGATAAAGCACTTCGGCACGCCCGAGCATTCCTTCCCGATGCGCTGCCAGCGCGGCGAAGCGCAGCGGCGCCGGCACCGCCGCTGCCGCCCCGCAACAGTGCTTGTAGCGCTTGCCGCTGCCGCATGGGCACGGTGCGTTTCGCGCGACTACCGCAGTTTCCGGCACCGGCTCCCTTCCAATGTCCTTCCCAACGTCCGGTTGATAATAGCGCAGGGCGCGCGCCAACGCCGACGTTCATGCCGAGGCATCCTGTAGCATCGGCGAATTCCGATACATCTGGATGACCCTATGGCAATCTATCGCCTCGGCAACCTGACACCGCGGATTTCGACGTCAGCCTATGTCGCGCCCGGGGCAACGATCATCGGCAACGTGATCCTCGGTGAACGCGTGAGCGTATGGCCCGGAGCGGTGATCCGTGGCGACAACGACACCATCGATATCGGCGACAACACCAACGTCCAGGATGGAGCCGTGTTGCATGTCGACCCGGGCTTCCCGATGTCAATCGGCAAGGATGTCACGATTGGGCACCAGGCGATGCTGCACGGCTGCACGATCGGCGAGCGTGCGCTCGTCGGCATCCAGGCAATTGTCCTGAACCGGGTCGTCGTCGGGCGCGAATGCCTGGTCGCTGCCGGCGCGCTGATCGCGGAGGGCAAGGTGTTTCACGAGCGCACACTGATCGTCGGAGCGCCGGCAAAGGCGCTGCGGGGCCTTCGCGACGACGAGATCGCCATGCTGCGCGCCAACGTCGAGAACTACCTGAGACGCGGCGAACGCTTCCGCAAGGACCTGCAGCGGATCGATTGACCGCCGCGCCGCGACGGCGGCTCGCGTGCATTGCCGGCGGGGCGTGGCTGCGAATAATCGCGTTTGATCCGGACCCGCTTCGGGAAATAATCCACACCGCAGCCGACGCGATCACGACGATGCCCTCGAACGTCTTACCGTTTCCAGCCGGACCGCGCTGGCGCGTGCTGATTGCGCACCGCCTGAGCGCGGTCCGCCACGTGCTGCGTACGCTGGTCGAGGCGGAAACTATCGCGGTGGTCGAAGCGGCTGACGGCGACGAAGCACTCGCCGCGCTGGAGAGCAGGCGCTTCGACCTGCTGGTGCTGGAGCTCGACCTGCCGATCAAGGACGGCGTGACCGTGATGCAGCTCGATCGCGTGCTGCTCGCACACGAGCACATTCGCCTTGATGCGCCTGCGGTCGTGTTTACCCTTCCGCCCGAAGTGCGGTGCAACACGACACTCACCGATCATTTGCGCACACTTGGCGCTGCCGGAATCATCGACGACGCGCCGCGGCCCGAGGCGGCGAGCCTCATCGAGAGTATATTGCTGGCGCGGGCAGCGGAGCTCACTCCGAGCAAGTCTGCTGCCGCCTGAATTTTCGGCGGTTCCGTGACTCCTGCGCGGCGCAGCGGCTACATCCTTGGCGGCATTGCCCTGGTCGAGGGTGGGTGGGTCGCGCTGAATGCCTGGAGCCATCCTGACCGCTTCATCGCGTGCGTCGGCTTTGCGCCGACTCGCACCGGAACGACTGCGGGATGGCTAGTCGCTGCCGCGGTCGTCATCGCATTCGTGCTTCTCGCTTCCCGTCTGCCGTCCGTGCGGGCGACAATGTTTCGTGCGTCGTGGTTGAAGGCTCTCGCGTTGGCGGTTGCGGTCGCCGCGGCGCATGGTGTGTGGGGGCTGTTCGGCCGCAGCGTCCGCGCAGCCGCAGGTGCGACCGCGGCTACGGGTGTCCTTGGCGCCGGCCTCGCCATCGTCTACATCGCGTCGGGGCGCAGTCTGGCCCCGTGTATCGCCGCACACTCCCTGATCAACGTGCTGGTTGAACCGGGACTTGTCCTTGCCGCGGCACGTGGGGAAATGAATCGACGCCCGGATCACCGCTGAATGCGGCGGCTGCACCTCACATGCTTTTGCGGCGATGCGACCCTCGCCGTTTTTGCAGAGGTCGCCGGGCTCCTGTTTCACGGATTGAGACGCGCCGGCGCGCAGGTGGAATGGGCGCCCCGATCAATGCGCCGAGGAACTCTCAACCTGGTGGTCGCCGCGCATCGGATGCCCCCGACCCTGCTCCCGCAGTTGCTCGACGAACGGGTCATTTTCATCTCGAACAGATCTGTACTCCCGCGGCGTGGTATCGAACCGATGTGGCGACCTATCGTGCCCTTCTGCAGGGCTCGCCGGTGATCGACGACAGCGAGCGGAATCGGGAGTGGCTGCACCGCGAACTGCGGGTGGACGCAGAAAGCATGCTGCTTGGCCACGCGCCAGAGCTCGAACGTATCCCCCGCGCTGGTGAGCAAGACATCGACGTGCTGTTCTACGGAAAGATTACGCCGCCGCGCGCGGAGATACTGAGTGCGTTGCGGCGCACGGGCCTGCGTGTGGTCGCCCTCGGAGCCAGGCTATCGGATTACGGAAAGGACCGCGACGCGCTGATTGCCCGCAGCCGCGTCGTTCTCAATCTGCATCAGTACGATATCCACGTCTTTGAGCAGGTGCGGGTCAACTATCTGCTGATCAATGGCAAGGCTGTGGTCAGCGAGGTTCTGGACGACACGGAGATTCCGGACCTGTATCGACGTCTAGTTGAGCCGGTTTGCGGCATCGATGCGATCATCGATCGCTGCCAGCAACTCGCCGGGAACGAAACCCTGCGGCGCGAGCGCGAGGACGTCGCACGCGAGGGCATGCGCGCACAGCCGCAAGCAGCCTTGCTGACCGGCATTGCCTGCCTGCAGCCGGCGCTTCCGTAGTATCGGACAGCGCCCGGGCGTCGGGTCTACCGCGATTTCTTGCTGTCGCCCTTCGCCGGACCGGTCTGCGGCTTCTTGTCCTCCGGCGCCGCAGGCTTGTAATCCCCGATGATGCTCTTCACCGGGCAGACCGCGAAGATCGGGCATTTCTCGCACCCGACTGCGATGGCGATAGGACAGAGTGTCATAGTGGATCTCCAAGGTCGGAAAGGACGTGCACGCTCATTCTGCGCCAATCAAGCGAGAAATTTGGCGACCTCCGGCTGCCAGACCGGGGCGCCCAGCCGCTGGAGAACAACGCGTCGCCATTGCTGCCGAATTCAGGCAGGACGTCCGGCGTCGCGGCAGGACTACCAGCGTGCAAGGCGGCAAACAGTTCCTTCGCGCCTTTGTGGCAAATGCCACTGCAAGGTGGGTCGGAATTCGCGTCCTGAGTCTAGCTCGAGATCTTGGCAAGTCATAGTCATGGTGAAAAATTCGGCGACGGCGCGTCGAGTGACTGCTTCGGAAGAATTCGCCGGGTCGGGAAAGGCGAAGGGTTGTAGGAGGAATTTGAAGCGCATCCAAATCAAGCAGCTCTGCCCACGGTTGCATCATGTCCGTTGTTTCCTTGCGTCGCCCGCGCCATAGTGAGGTTGCGCGCATCGAGGTAGGACGTGACTGCCTTGGCGCTGCCCTCAGCATCCGCCAGGGCCACGTAGCCATCGGGTCGCACGAGATAGACGGCATTGCGCCGCAGGCCGGTCCGGCCGGTCTCCGGACGCCATGGAAACACGTGCAGCGGCAATTTTCGCTCGCCACACACAGCCTGGATTTCGGGCGCGGCGTCCCCGTACACGTGGACCTGCCAGTCCAGCGAAGTCAGCGGCGCGAAGTTGTCCCCGACTCCGTTCAAGTCCGCCTTCAACCATGGCAAACGGTCGCCGCCACGAACCGCCCCAGCGCGGCCCTCGCTCAAGCCGCTTCCACGGTAGTTCACCGCCGTCTGTGAAATCGTGCGAAACATGAGGCGACGCACCGTTCTGAACGCGAAAAGGAGCGGGGCCAAGAGCGGCACGATGTCCAGCCGTACGCGCCGGGCGATCGGCCGGCTGCTCGTCACACCGGTGAAGGCGCGATCGGTGGTCGCGACGAGGCGCCTGGCGAAGGCGATTCGTTCCGGCTCGTAGCTATCGAGCAGCGAGCTGTTCGCACGCCCGCGCATGACAGCGGCGAGCTTCCAGGCGAGGTTCACCGCGTCGCCGATGCCGGTGTTCATTCCCTGCCCGCCGACGGGACTATGAATGTGCGCGGCGTCGCCGAGCAGGAATGCACGACCCCAGCGGAAGTGATTGGCGACCCGATGGTGGACACGGTAGGTCGAGAACCAGTTCACGTTCGCGACGTCGATGCGGATCCACTCGATGACCCGCCGGCTCACATCGTTCCACGACAGATTATCGAGCGGGTGTTCGCCTTCCTGCACGGTGCCGACGAGCCGCGCCCGCCCTTCGTCCTTCAAGGGGAAGACGGCGAGAAAATCGCTCGCATCCAGTCCGACGTGAATTTCCCCGTTCATCGTCGCTCCGCTCGCTTTCACATCGGCGACATAAAAGAGGTGGGCGTAGGTCCCGCCCGGGAAGCCGATTCCCAGCGCCTCGCGCACGGTCGAATGCGCGCCGTCGCATCCGGCAACGTAAGCTGCCTCGCACGTCGCGTGGGTTCCATCGGATCGTCTCAGGCGCGCGAGCACATGACCGGGCGCGTCCTCGATGCCCAGGAGCTCCGTCCTGCGCTCGACCTCCACGCCAGCTTCGGCCAAGCGACCGATTAAGAGACGCTCGTGCTCGTCTTGGGGATAGATCAACGCGTAAGGGTACGGGCTGAGTCCTGCGCCCATGTCGCCAAACACCGCGCGTGCCACCTTCTTGCCGGACACCCAGAGATTCGCGGCGGCCACGTTCCGCCCGCGGTCGACGACGGCATCGGCGAGGCCGATCTGACTGTACAGTTCGAGCGTGCGTGCCTGCACCGCAACCGCGCGCGACGTCGTCCCCGGCTCTCCGGTTTTGTCAACGATCCTCACGCGTACGCCCAGCCGCGTCAGCCACAGGGCCAACACCAGGCCGGTTGGCCCTGCGCCGACAATGAGTATGTCGATGTCGCCAATCGACGATGCGTTCATTGTCTAAAGTGGCTTTCAAACCAGGCGCAGCCTGCCAAAAGCCCGAAGCTAAGCATCCTTGTGTGCGGATTCCTCTGGCGAGCGAGCAGTTCATCGAACGCGCGGCACAGTGTTGCGAAACTCGCGCGCTTCCTTCAGCGTCGCAAACGTTTCGTAATTTCGTCTCTTCGATGACTACTTCACACCGCGTCTTCTTCCCCTTGCCAGCGTCCTCCGCCTCCGCGAATGTCATCTGGCTCATCGCTCGCCTCGCTGGTCAGCGCCAGACGATCTGACCACGTTCCGGATAACTTGTTCAAATGTACTTTAGCGAGCTGAGTACCAAATGCGTGGCACTTCGTCCGTCGTGCCGCGTACGTATCAGCTTGCACCTTGCGCGCGCCTACGGCGTCGTCATACCACGTGCGACGGATGCGCGCCCGGTACGCCGAGCTCAGGATGAAGCGCGTCCATTCCGCACGACGAGGAAGCCCATCTCAGGCCTCCAATCGTTTCGTCTGTGCGTCCGTGACCGACTGCACAGCGCGACGGAGCTCCAGCGGCGCCTGGATATTGGAAAACGCTTCCTCGGTGCCACCACTCCCGGTGACCACGATGTCGCCATAGCCGAAGAGGCGTCCGCCAAGGCTCTGGTGTACGGCGATCGCTTCGATCTTGCTGAGCAAGAGCTCGACGGAACGGGTGCTGAACACTCCCCCCTTCATCATCACGCGTTTGGTGGTGACAGCGAATTCGGAACTCTGGCGCCGGATGAGGGCAGCGAGCAGCACGAGGAGCCCGAGACCGGGGACGAGTAGGACCAGATTGTTCCACATCCCCCGGGTAATCATCCAGGCCACGGGCAGGAACGTGATGATCGCAAATAGCAGTGGCCCAACGAGAAGCTTCCAGTGCAGGCGAGTGCGAAAGACAACCTGCTCACCTGGAAGGAGATTACCGTCGATGTAGCTCATCATCCTCGCCCGCGACCGTGGGTCGAATGGACGAGAACTATACCGGAGCGACAGCGTGCAGGGAACCGTTGCACGTCGCGCGCTGGTTCAGGACGTCGCACTCAGCTCTCCGGTCCGCACGGGCTTTGGCCAGACTCGCTGAGTACGAAGTGCGTCGCATGATCCGTCCTTCCCTCGCATCCAGCCCGTCGTACCTAGAACCACAAAACCCATTTGCCGAACGGCGAGCGCTGGGGTAGCTTAGGTCCGGCCAGAAACCATCGCTGAGAACGAATTGAACATCACTCTGAGCGTTGGCCCGCTCGTCCCTCTGAATGTGGGCATCCTCATCTTGATCGTGCCACGAATGCTGAATTACATCATCGCACTCTATCCTATCATCATCGGACTGCTGGGCCTCGTTGGCGCCAACGCGTTGCATCTGCGTGCATACGAGATCCCCGCGGCCTGAAGAAGGCGCGGTATGCGTCGCGAGCTAAATCGAATGAATATTCCCGACGCCCACCCCAGCACTGCGGATGAAACGCCTGTCGGCGCTGTACCAGAGCATATCAGCCAGAATATCGACAGCATCCTGGAGTTCTATCGTCGTGAAGAGCTAAACGTTAGCAACTCACAACGACTCTTGGAATCACTCGGTAGCTTCATGGGCCGGCCCTTCTATCTAGCCTCTGTGCTGTCGTTCGTTATTATTTGGCTGCTGGCAAATGCATTCTCCGAATGGCGCGGCTTTCGGCCGCTGGACCCGCCGCCGTTTTTGTGGCTTCAAGGTTTTGTTAGCCTGGGCGCACTGCTAACTACCACCGTGGTCCTCATTACTCAGCATCGAGAGGCCAAGCTTGAGAAGCAACGATTGGAATTGGAACTGCAGGTGAATCTATTGACTGAGCAGAAGACCACGAAGCTTATCCGGCTGCTTGAAGAGTTGAGACGTGATTTGCCCATGGTCAAGGATCGCCATGACCCGGAGGCAGCGGCATTGCAGAAGCGGACGGACCCCGACGAAGTGCTCGCAGCCTTGAAGGAACGGGGTGGCAAGGATTGATGGCTCGATAAGCTCGTTCTCGTCCCTAATGAAAGCCCTGGCGTTCCGTTGTGGCCCTACGCGACGGTGCGCTTGTTATACGGCCAGTGACCGCTGTGTTTGATGAGACGCCGCCGGTCTGTACGATGGAGAAAACTGACGCTACTCGCGCTACTCGTGGCCATCGGGTGCGCGGGATATCCACGGGATCGTCATGAAACTCGTAGTAAAAGTCCTTCTGGGGCTGGTCCTCGTTTTCGCCGTCGTAGTAATCGGCGTGGTTGCCGCAGTCGTTCTCAATGCTGCGCAGCCTGCGCACCCCGTGGGCTTTGAGCAGACGACCGTACCAGACCCGCAAGATAAGCCCCTCGACGTCGGCATTTGGTACCCGACCAACTCCCGATCACGGCCGACGCTCATAGGCTTGTCGGTACAGAGGATTGCGATGAATGGTACCGTCGTCGGCCGCAATCTGCCGCTAATCGTCATCTCACATGGCAATGCGGGGCTCTTCTCCAGCCATTCCGACACAGCACTCGCTCTCGCTTCGGCCGGATTCGTCGCGGCCGCAGTCACCCACACCGGCGACAATGCTCACGATCAAAGCTATGTCGGAACGCTGCGGTGGCTGATCGATCGTCCACGCCATATTCACCTGGTGCTCGATTACATGCTGAACAAGTGGCCGATGTACCAGAAGCTCGACAAGTCGCGCATTGGCATGTTTGGATTTTCCGCGGGCGGCTTTACTGCGCTTGTTTCCATCGGCGGAGTTCCGGATCTTGCGCGAATCACCTCGCATTGCAGTGCGCAACCTGAATTTGCGTGCACGTTGTGGAAGCACCTTCCGTCTGCGTCGGTCCCTGCGACAGCATGGGTACATGATCCGCGCATCAGGGCTGCAGTCATTGCCGCGCCTGGCTATGGGTTCGCCTTCGACCCGGACGGACTATCGCAGGTGACGGCGGCGGTGCAGCTCTGGAACGGGACGGACGACCGCAACGTTCCTTATCAGACGAACGAAGCCGTTGTGCGCCGCCTTCTGCGGAACCCGCCGGAGTATCACGCGGTGCCGGGCGCTGCGCATTTTTCGTTTTTGGCCCCCTGTCCATCCTGGCTGTTTCCGTTGATCTGTGACGACCCTAAGGGCTTTGATCGCGTGGCGTTTCATCGCGAATTCAATCGCTCACTAATTGCGTTCTTCCAGAAGGAGTTCGGGCTCAATTGATCGCGATCGACGTTGCTCGAAGGCATTGCATGACCGTATCCGGTCAGGCCGTGCTCGAGCGTCATGACCATGGGTCGGGCAGCAGTGCGCTGGCGTCACGCCAGCGACGCCCACTCCACCAATCGTCAGCTTCCTGGCGAGCCTTCATACTGAACCGCTCGTTCGTATTATCCTGCTCGCACCTGGACTTTCTCATCGGGAGCCGCCTATGCCCCTCCACCGACACAACCGCGTCTCCGCGATCCTTGTAGCCTTGGTCTCGCTCGTCATGGGCCTTCCGTTGGCCCTCAGCGGCTGCTCGACCACACCGGCCGAGGGCGCGCGCATCGCCGCCGAGCGCAACATGAGTGTCATCCAGAGCCCGCTGCGGACCGACGAGGACCGGCGCATGGACGCCGAGCGCCATCCCGCCGGGTTCCTTGAATTCGCACAGGTGAGACCGGGGATGCAGGTGCTCGACGTTTCGGCGGGTGCGGGCTATACGTCGCAGCTGCTGGCGCTCGCGGTCGGTCCCACCGGCAAGGTGTGGGCGCAGCGCGAGCAGCCGGGCGCGGTGCTCACCAAGCGACTCAGCGATCATCCTCAGCCCAATCTGGTGCCGGTGATACGGCCGTTCGAGGACCCGGTCCCGGCTCAGGTCCCTATGCTTGACCTGATCACGCTCATTCTCAACTACCACGACATTACATATCTTCCGGTCGACCGCGCCAAGATGAACCGACAGCTGTTTGCCGCCCTTAGACCTGGCGGGCACTTCGTTGTCATTGATCACTCGGCCAAGGCTGGTGCCGGCATCTCTGTCGGGAAGACGCTACATCGCATCGACGAGGCGATTGTCCTCGCGGAAGTGCGGAGGGCGGGTTTCGTTCTCGAAGCCGAAAGTAATTTCCTCCGCAATGCTGCCGACCCTCGCGCGCAGTCCTCCCTCGGCGCGAAGATCCCCACCGACAAGTTCGCCCTTCGGTTCGTCAAGCCGTAGGGAATCATTGCGAAGCCGCGCGGCGTGAAACTTGCTCTGCGTCCAAGGACCGCGAATGGACGTTCACAACGGTTTCATTTCGGTGTCATTTCTAGTTCGGGTTGCAGTGGGGCGTCGTATGCGTGACCTGTTGATCGGCTTGTTGTCGCTGACGATCCTCGCCGGCGCGCCGGTTGACGCACAGTCTCCAAACAACCCGGATTACAGCCAGGACGAGCTCGACCAACTGCTTGCTCCGGTCGCACTTTATCCCGATGAGCTGCTGATGCAGGTGTTGATCGCCTCGACCTACCCGCTCGAGGTCATCGAGGCCGCCCGCTTCGTTCAGCAGAATCCGGACCTGCAGGGCGATGCGCTTGATCAGGCGTTAGCGGGCAAGAACTGGGATCCCAGTGTGCAGTCGCTGGCCGCGTTTGCGCAAGTGCTGGCAATGATGAACGACGAGATCGAATGGATGCAGCGCCTGGGCGACGCGTTTCTCGCCGACCAGCAGCGCGTGATGGACACCGTGCAGTCGCTGCGCCAGAGAGCCGAGGCGGCAAGCAATCTGCAGTCGACGTCGCAACAGTCGGTAATCGTGCAGGGTAACGAGATCGACATCGAGCCGGCGCAGCCTGACGTCGTCTACGTTCCGGTCTACGACCCCCTCGTCATCTACGGCGCGTGGTGGGTACCCGCGTATCCGCCGTGGTTCTGGTACCCGCCGCCGATCTACGGCTACCCGGTCGGGACGGCGATCACCACCGGCATCCTGTTCGGTACGGCGCGGGCGATCTCCCATAACCACTGGGGCTGGGCGCACGCGGACTGGCATGGGCATCACGTCAACATCAACGTCACCAACAACCGCTTCTGGAACCGCCCGGGGCGTCCGCCGCCAGTGCCGGGCGGAGTATGGCAGCATCAGCCTGCGCACCGCGGGGGCATCGCATATCCCAACGCGGTGACGCTCGACCGCTACATGACGGTAGATCCCAATAGCGTGCGTGCGCGTCAGGACTTCCGTGGTCACGAGCTGGCGCCGTCTGCTCCCAATGTCATACGGCCACGCCCCGGGATGGTGCTACCGGCGCCCAATGGCGTACAGCCAAGCCCCGGCGTGGCGCGGCCAGCACCCAATGTGCGGCTGCCGATGCCCCAGGCAGCGCGTCCGGCACTGCGCCCTCCCACGCCCGCGTTCGACCCCGGGCTTTCGCGCCAGCAAGTCCAGAGGGACGCCCAGCGCGGCCAGCAGAGCAGGCAATCGATGGGCCCGGTTCCGGTGGCGCGCGGCCGCGTGCCTTCGGCAGCGCCCGCGCCATACGGCACCGTCCGTCAGCGTTGACCCGTCGGGTCCACCTGATGCATGAGGACACAATGACGCTTCGCTACCGCGAGTGGGCCGCCACCGTTACTCTCGTGCTGAGCTGCCTCGCGGGTGCAGTCATACCCCCTGCTCTTGCAGCCGATGGAGCGCCGGCGAAGGCGCAGCGGCTGGTGCAGCAAAGCTACGCGACGCCGGACGCCGCGGTTCAGGCGCTGGTCGCAGCGATTCGCCTCAACAACACGAAGCGCATCTACCAAGTGCTCGGTCCTGGCAGCGGCAAAGTGATCCGCTCCGGTGACCCGGTTGCCGACGACCAAGCACGAGACCGTTTTGTCGCCGCCTACGACAAGCGATGGAAGATCGAGCCGGAGGGTGACGTGAGGGCCACGTTGCTCATCGGGGACAGCGACTGGCCGTTCCCATTTCCCCTGGTGAAGAGGGCTGAAGGATGGAAGTTCGACACCAAGTCCGGGGCGAACGAAATTCTGAATCGGCGCATCGGCCGCAACGAGCTTGCCGTAATCCAGGTGTGCCTCGCGTACGTCGATGCCCAGCGCGAATACGCGTTGACGCAGGGCCACCGCAACGGCTTGCACGAATACGCGATGAAGCTCGTAAGCACACCTGGCAAGAAGGACGGATTGTATTGGCCGGTGCAGACGGGAGAACCCCTCAGTCCGCTGGGGCCGCTTGCCGCGAAAGCAAAGCAGGAGGGTTACGGCAAGAGCAAGAATGCGGTAAACGAGCCGTACCATGGCTACTTCTACAAGATCCTGACCCGCGAAGGGAGCGCCGCGCCCCAGGGGCCCTACGATTACGTCGTTGACGGGAAGATGGTCGGTGGCTTCGCGCTGGTGGCCTATCCGGCTCGCTGGGGGGCTCGGGGGTAATGACTTTCATCGTCAACCACAAGGGCGTTGTCTATCAAAAGAACCTAGGTCACGGGAGCGCAGCCCTCGCATTGGGAATGACGAGCTTCGATCCGGATTCGACCTGGTCGAAGGTCGAGAATTAGCGTTGTCAGGTTGACGAAGTCGCGGTCGAGCGAAAGCCAGATCTCAGCGCTGCGACGAAGCAGGACGTAATCGGCGTACGGGGTACGCGGCCCCCTCTGTCGAGAGACCGATTCTTGACGTCTTGCCCAGTGAGGGCCAGGGTGTCCAAGAATGAAACGCTACCGTTGCGTTTAGTTATTGGATGTGCTAGCCTGAGGGCCACTGGAACGATGCGGGTTCCGCATCGCAATTGTCTATTGGGAGTGCTGCTGGTATGAAGAAACCCGTGGTGGTTACCAGTGTCCTCGCGATCGCGCTTGCACTCGCCCCGGTCACGTCGGCTTCCGCATGGGGGCGCCATTACGGCGGTGGCCCGGTCTGGGGCCTCGCGAATGCAGTCGTCGCCACCGCGGTCGCGGTCGTCACCGTACCGATAGCGATTCTCGCCGCGGTTGCCCAAGTCCCGCGCTATTACTCCCCGGCGGCAGCTCCCGGGTATTACGGCCCACCCGCCGCGACGTACTACGCACCACCCCCGGCGCCGGTGTACTACGCTCCGCCTCCGGACGCGGGGTACTACGCGCCACGGGTGGCCGCGGCCTATTACGGACCACCGGCCGCGGTGCCCTACGATGCGCGGCGTCAGGCTTACTACGCACCGCGTCCGGCCTACCAATCTCCCCGCCCTGGCGACTACCCGCGACCGCCGAGCTACTACTACTATCCACGCTAGGCGCACCGCAGTACGGCGCACTCGGCCTTGATTGGTTCGGCCTCGCCCGCGGACGCTGACAGAGCGACGTCGGGCCGCACCGACGCGGTCTTGCGCCGTGGCGGTCGCCCGTCGAGGGCTGATGCCGCGAAGCTCGGCCATCGAATTGTCGACGCGGCCACCGAACTGTTCTTCACGCTCGGCTACGGAACCACGACCATCGAGGCGGTCGCGCGACGCGCGAGGATATCGAAGCGAACGTTCTATCACCGCTTCGAGAACAAGTCCGCGCTGTTCAGTGCGGTGGTCCACCGCACGATCGAACACCTGCGGCCGCCAGCCGGCGCGCCGTTACTTCAAGGGGCGGATTTGCAGGAGACGCTGGGTGGGCTGGCGGGGCTCATCCTGCGCGCCGCCTTGTCTCCGCGTGCGATTGCCCTGCATCGATTGATCGTCGCCGAATCGCGGCGCTTTCCGAAGCTGGCGGCGATCATCACCCATCAGGGCGCTACTGAAGAAGCCATTCGGCTCATTGCGAGTGTGCTCGAGCGCGACGCGCGTGCCGGAAACCTGACGTTGGACAACCCGACTTTCGCCGCGCAGCAGTTCCTGCACATGGTCATTGCGCTGCCGCAGCGTCGCGCCATGGGATTGGGGATTCCGATGACTTCTGCCGAGGTAGATGCGTGGGCGCGCGACGTCGTCAATTTATTCCTGAACGGTTGCCGCAGTCGGGAGCGCGCCGCGACATCCTGACCCGTGTGTTCTGAGCGACTGGCGCTTCGGCGGCGGGGTGTCCGGATTACGCCCTAACGTAGATCCGGCGGAAGCGACGGCATGAATGCGCCGCTGCGAAGAATCCCATAACCGATCCAGAAAGCAACAAGCGTATAAACGATGCGCGGTGTCCATTCCGCTACCACGTCGTCGAATTGGTTGATCACCGTTGTTTCACCTTCCGAGTAGCGAAACAACACATCCGGTAGAGCACCACTCGCCTCGCCAGCCAGAATCATCGCGTGCGCTTGTTCACCCCCGGCAAACGATAACTCACCGACCGCCTGCGCGAACGAAGCGCCTCCTTCGATTCGGGGTTTGATTTGCGAAAATTGCTGCTTGATTGCGCGGCTCCGGATCGCATCCACAGATAACGGCAGGGCTTCCAGAATCGGCATCCCGGCCTCCAGCAGCAGCGCCAGACTCTCGAAGCAATCACGAACGCTGCGGCGTACAAACATCGAGCCGAACACCGGCACGACCGGCAAGACCCGATCGAGCGGGATGTTCCTGGATGCCCACGAACTTGATTGCAAGCGGTGCGGCAACTCAGTGAACAGCCACGCAGCTCCGCCAAGGGCAAGCAACTGGAGGAGGCACCTGGCCAGGAAGGCGCCCGGGCTCAAAGTCCCGGCGACAAGACTCGGCAGCGGCTGCACGAATACAGCGATCACAACCATGCCCAGCGGAAGCATCATTCGTGACTTCATCGCGGCCACGTGCGCTGCCCGCCGTGTGTAATGGTCTGCAAGCCGGCGGTAAGCGTGCGCCAGATTGCCGGCACTGAAGGCGGCGTGCAGCAGCGATGCCTCCCACGATGTGAACAGGCCACTCTTCAAACCAGCCTCGGCAATACTCAACCCCTTGCTGAGACACCTACGCGCAGCGTTCAGGCGCAGTTGCGCGCCCGACGGCAATCGCGTGAGGCTAAGCGCATTGTCGATCGGAAGGCCCGCTTCGTCCATTGCCCACAGCTTCTTGAACAGGTCTGCCCTGATCTTGAGCTTCAACGGTGAAAGCGACGCGCGCGACATGCGCGAATGCGGCTTATTCAGCGCTTGCTGTGAAGTAACCGCTGACCGGTAATCCGAAATCCCACCACTCATTTGGATCGGTAATGCGCTTGAGGCTGACGCTGAGCTTTCGCTCCGATGGGACGCCGAGAATCATCATGGACACGAATTCCGTGGGTGCCCAATGATTGACCGGGTTCCCAAAGAAGTTACTCGGCTCGAAGAGCGGCGCCGGATGGAAGTACAGGTGGTAACCGAGCGTGTTCATCACAAAGGCGAGTAGCTCGACCGATTTCTCACGGACCTCGTTTTCGAAGTACAGGATCGGTCGATAGCGTTCGATCTGCATCTCGCCACTACGAAACACCCCGAGCTCGCCGCCGTCGACGTCGACCTTGATGAAATGGCATCCTTCGAGCTCGAGCGAGTCCAGGGACAGGAAGCTCGCGGGCCACCTTTCGCCGCTCAATTGAGGGGGCGCATCATTGGCGCTTCCGGCAGTGGCTCGGTTACCCGCGGCGACGAACGCGTGGAGCGGCTTCGTGTTCCGGATGCCGTTCAACGCGAGATTTGCGCACAGCACGTTGAAGGTCTCGGGATTGGACTCGATGGCGTAGATCCGGCCTTTGTCGCCGACGATCTGCGACATCGGCACGGTCAGCCCCCCGATGTTCGCGCCGACGTCGATTACCGTGTCACCTTCGCGCAGGAACGCGCGCATCAGCGCGACTTCGCCTTCGCTGTACTGGCCATACAGTTCGAAGCACTTGCCGACGAAGGGCCCGGTGGACAGCAGCCCGGTGTACAGCATCCAGCCATAGCGACAGCGCTTGAGCGAGAGATTGCCGAATTGCATTGCCACGGCCCTCCGTGGAGAAGCGGCCGATTCTACTCGCGGACCGCAACGACGTTGGTTTGGCAGTGGCAGGGCCCACCGTCAAAGCATTGTCAGATGGGCGCGGACTTCTGCGTCGAGGGCCCGACCGGGTCGAGTGTCCCGCCCCGCCGGGGTTGGCGATTCCAGTCACGACCACTCCGGCTGGTTGATCGAGCGCGGTAGGCTCCGTATAATAGCGGCGCAAACGGAGGTTCTCTCAAATCCGCCACCCGCTACCGTTATTCCGGCAGTGCCGTGGCTTTTTTGTTGCCTTGGACAGAAATAGTAAGCCGTCAGTCCGCCGATAGTCGAAGGCCGGAGACTCTTGCGACGCGATTCATTGATTGAAGCACTATGCATCACATTCCACATAGCCTGGATACTGCGATCCCGCGAAGGGCGCGCTCCGACGCGAACGTATTCATTTGGCGAGCCGCGCTCAGCGTGTTGGCCATTCAGGCCATGTTGACGTTGGCGATCGCCGCAGGCTTTTACATGTATCAACGACAGTGGGGCGCGCTCTGGGCCGCGCTCTACGGCGGGGGCATCGGCCTCGGAATATCCGGTCTGTCAGCCTTCAGGCTGGCGCAAGCCGCTCGTCCAGACGCAGGTTTGACGGCGCTTTACTTCGGTGCCGTGGAACGGTTCATATTTGTGGCTGCGGCATTTGCAGCGGGATTGGCGGCGTTAAAGCTCGCGCCGGTGCCGCTCCTCGCGGGTTTCGGAGGCGCGGAACTGGCCTACTTCATAGCGGCAATGCGCCGCGTCCGAATAATGTAATGCAGTCCGGGGATCAACATGGGGGGTGATGCAGGCGGCAAGGATCCGGTTGAATACATCCAGCACCATCTGCACAACTGGTCAACCGGATCCGGGCTCTTCGCAGTAAACCTGGACACGGTATTGTTCAGCCTGCTGTGCGGCGCCGCACTCGTCTTTGTCGCCTGGCGTGTCGGAAAGCAAGTCACCGCCGGCAAGCCGGGCCGGCTTCAATCGTTCCTAGAGGTCACGGTGGACTTCGTCAATCAACAGGTCCGCGACACCTTCCCAGGTGTTGATCGTTTCATCGGTCCGCTGTCGCTCACGGTCTTCATCTGGGTGATCGTCATGAATGCCTACGACCTTGTACCCGTGGATCTCATTCCGCGTCTTGCTCAGTGGATCGGCATGGGCTTCGGCCATGATCCTGCGCAAGTTTATATGCGCATCGTGCCGACCGCGGATCTCGGCACTACGTTTGCGCTCGCCCTTTCGGTATTCGTGCTGACCATTGTTTATGGCATCCGCGCCCGTGGTCTCGGCGGCTACCTCATGCGCTATCTGACGCACCCGTTCGGCAAGTTCGCGGCACCGATCAACATTGTCCTGTCATTGGTCGAAGAGATTGCCAAACCGCTCAGCCTCGCCCTGCGGCTCTGGGGCAACATGTTCGCAGGCGAGCTTATCTTCATGCTCATTGCCTTGTTTGGCTACTCGCTGATTGTTGCACCGGGGCAGCTTGTCCTGGGATGGGCGTGGAGCTGGTTCGAAACCCTGGTGGTGGTGCTGCAGGCCTTCATCTTCATGCTGCTAAGCATTGTCTATCTCGCACTGGCGGTTCAGAAGGAAGAGCATTGAGATGTGCGTCGAGACGTCTTTCAGGCTGCCGACTATTGTTTAAGAGGAGTTGTTCATGAATGCTTCGCTGATCGTTAGCCTTTATGCCGCAACCGCGCTGGGCGTGGGCATTATTCTTGGACTTGCCGGACTCGGCTCGGCGCTGGGCTGGGGCCTGATCTGCTCACGCTATATCGAAGGCATCGCCCGCCAACCGGAGTTACGCGCGCAGCTTCTGGCGCAGACCCTTTTCATGGGCGGCCTCATGGAGTCTTTTCCGTTCATTGTGCTGGGCATCTCCATGTGGTTTATTTTCGCCAATCCGTTCCTCTCCACTGCAATCGCGCAACTCTCTCATTGACGAGCCCGTGCTGAACGCGAGGAACCTGCTGTGAGCATAAACGCCACACTTATCGTCGAGATAATCGCGTTTCTCTTATTTATCTATTCATTCAAGCGCTTTTTATGGCAGCCGATTCTCGGTGCCATGGACGCGCGTAACGGCAAGATCGCTGATGGTCTGGCGGCGGCGGAACGCGGCAAGAAGGATCTCGAAAACGCGCGCGTAGGCGCCTCGGAGATTATTCGCGAGGCGCGCGAGAAGGCGACTCAAATCGTCGATCATGCGAATCGACGCGCCACCGAAATTGTCGATGAGGGGCGCGAGCAGGCCGTCCAGGAACGCGAACAGCAGGTGCAATTGGCGAAGACCGAGATTGCGCAGGAGACCAATCGTGTCCGCGAATCGTTGCGCCGGGATCTTTCTTCTGTCGCTATCGACGTCGCTCAAAAGATTCTGCAGCGCGAGATCGATCCCCGGACCCATCAGGCCCTGATCGATGAGTTCGCGGCCGAAATCTGAGCGGCGACGTAACGAACGTGGCAGAGAAAAGCACCGTCGCCCGACCTTACGCGAGGGCCGTGTTCGAGCTGGCCAGGGAGCATTCGGCACTGCAGAAATGGAGCACCGTACTTGCTGATCTCGCCCGCATCATCGCGCTTCCCATCGTGCACCGGCTCATCGGCAGTCCACGGGCCACTCCGGAGGACCGGGCTGCGGTCATTATCGAAATCGCCGGTGACGCGCTCGACGGGCAAGGTCGCGACCTGACCAAGCTGCTGGCGGAGAACCGCCGTCTTGAACTGCTGCCCGAGATCGCTGCCATCTTCGAGACGCTGAGGAGCGCTTCGGAAGGAACGGTGGCAGTCGAGATGCGGGCTGCAGCGCCCGTAGACAACGAGCAGCAAGAGCAAATCCGGGCGGCGCTGAGCAAGCGCCTGGGACGTGACGTTCACCTGCGCTCTTCGGTGGACGAGTCCCTGCTGGGTGGGGCGATTATTCGCGCCGGCGATCTCGTCATCGACGGATCGCTGAAAAATAAACTGGAGCGCCTTGCCGGCGCGATGATTCAGTAACGTGGGGCAACGGCGACAGCGGCCCCGCGCCTTGAGAGGTTAATGATGCAACTCAACCCTTCGGAAATCAGTCAGCTCATCAAGAGTCGGATCGAGGATTTCGATGCCGGCGCAGAAAAGCGCACCCAGGGCAGCGTGGTGTCCGTCACCGACGGCATCGTGCGCGTCCACGGCCTGTCCGACGTGATGCAGGGGGAGATGCTGGAGTTTCCGCAGAGTACCTTCGGCCTGGCGCTCAACCTCGAGCGCGACTCAGTCGGTGCCGTGATTCTGGGCAAGTACGAGCACATCTCCGAAGGCGACACCGTCAAGTGCACCGGCCGCATTCTCGAGGTGCCAATCGGGCGCGAGCTGCTCGGGCGTGTGGTCAACTCGCTCGGACAGCCGATCGACGGCAAGGGCCCGATCAACGCCAGCGAACGCGACGTCATCGAAAAGGTGGCGCCGGGCGTCATCTGGCGCAAGTCCGTCTCGCAGCCGGTGCAGACCGGCCTCAAGTCGATCGACGCCATGGTGCCAGTCGGGCGCGGCCAGCGCGAATTGATCATCGGCGACCGCCAGACCGGCAAGACCGCAGTCGCGGTCGATACGATCATCAACCAGAAGGGCAAGGATCTGTACTGCGTCTACGTGGCAATCGGACAGAAGGCGTCGACGATCGCCACGGTGGTGCGCAAGCTGGAAGAGCACGGGGCGATGGCATATACGATTGTCGTTGCTGCGTCGGCCTCGGAGTCTGCGGCGATGCAGTACATTGCTCCGTATTCGGGCTGCACCATGGGCGAGTATTTCCGCGACCGCGGTCAGGACGCGTTGATCATCTACGACGACCTGACCAAGCAGGCCTGGGCCTATCGGCAGATTTCGCTGCTGCTGCGCCGTCCGCCGGGACGCGAGGCTTATCCAGGGGATGTGTTCTATCTGCATAGCCGCCTGCTCGAGCGCGCGGCACGCGTCAACGAAGCGTGGGTTGAGCGCTTTACCGGCGGCAAGGTGAAGGGCCAGACTGGTTCGCTCACTGCGCTGCCCGTGATCGAGACCCAGGCCGGAGACGTCACCGCGTTTGTGCCGACCAATGTGATCTCGATCACCGACGGTCAGATCTTCCTCGAGACCGATCTGTTCAACGCCGGCATCCGCCCTGCGATCAACGCCGGGATTTCGGTCTCGCGCGTGGGCGGTGCGGCTCAGACGAAAATCATGAAGCGGCGCGACACCGGCGGCGGCGTGCGCCTTGCGCTGGCGCAGTACCGCGAGCTCGCGGCGTTCGCGCAATTCGCCTCCGACCTTGACGAAGCGACCCGCAAGCAGCTCGAGCGCGGTCGGATGGTGACCGAGCTCATGAAGCAGCCGCAGTACATGCCGCTTCAGGTGTGGGAGATGGCGCTCACCCTGTTCGCAGTCAACAATGCCTACTTCGATGATATCGACGTCAAGAAGGCGCTCGCGGCCGAGAAGTCGATGCGCGACTATGTGCAGGAAAAGTACGCCAGTCTGGTCGGCCGCATGGAGGACAAGAAAGACCTGAGCGCCGACGACGAGAAGGCGCTCAAAGGCGCGATCGAAGACTGGAAGAAGAACGGCACCTACTGAGCTGAGCCAGCGTCATGCCAGGCACCAAAGAAATCCGCAACAAGATCAAGAGCGTGCAGAACACGCGCAAGATCACCAAGGCGATGGAGATGGTCGCCGCCTCGAAGATGCGCAAGGCGCAGGAGCGCATGCGCGCAACGCGGCCTTACGGCGAAAAGATCCGCAACGTTGCAGCGCACATCAGCCACGCGAACCCGGAGTACCGTCACCCGTTTCTCGTCGCACGTGGCACGGTCAAGCGGGCGGGCCTGATTGTGATCACGACCGACAAGGGCCTGTGCGGCGGCCTGAACACGAACGTGCTTCGAATGGCGCTCGGGCAGTACAAGGAATGGCGGGCGCAGAACGAGGACATCGAGGTCTGCTGCGTCGGCAACAAGGGACTCGGCTTCATGCAGCGCCTAGGCGCGAATATCGTGTCGCAAGTGGTCCAGCTGGGCGATCGGCCGCAGCTCGACCCATTGATCGGCGCGCTGAAGGTCATGCTTGACGGCTATATCGAAGACCGCTTCGACCGCCTGATGCTGGTCTATACGCGCTTCATCAACACCATGAAGCAGGAGCCGGTGGTCGAGCAACTGCTGCCGCTATCAGGTGAGCGCATGGGCGCACGGGAAGGCAGGTGGGATTACATTTACGAGCCGGATGCCAAGTCGGTGCTCGACCATGTGCTGACGCGCTACGTCGAGACCATCATCTTCCAGGCGGTGGCGGAGAACATGGCCTCGGAGCAGTCGGCGCGAATGGTGGCGATGAAGGCGGCGTCCGACAACGCCGGCACCCTGATCGACGAGCTGACGCTGATCTACAACAAAAGTCGACAGGCCGCGATTACCAAAGAAATTGCGGAAATCGTCGGCGGCGCCGCCGCCGTGTAACGGAATATTGATCTGGGAAAGCGTGATGACACAAGCAGAAGGCAGCATCGTCCAGTGCATCGGCGCCGTGGTCGACATCGAGTTCCCACGCGAATCGATGCCCGGCATTTATGAGGCTCTTGTCCTGGCGGACACGGGCGAGGCAGGGCTCGCGGAAAAGGGACTTACTTTCGAAGTCGAACAGCAGCTCGGCGACGGCGTGGTGCGCTGCATCGCCATGGGCTCCGGCGACGGACTGCGCCGCGGCATGAAAGTGGCGAGTACGGGCATTCCGATCTCGGTGCCGGTGGGCGAGGGAACGCTGGGGCGCATCATGGACGTCCTGGGCCGTCCGATCGACGAGGCCGGCCCAATCAAGACCAAGGAGCGCCGCTCGATCCATCAGCAAGCGCCCAAGTTCGACGAACTGTCTCCCTCGGTCGAGCTGCTGGAGACCGGCATCAAGGTGATCGACCTCATCTGCCCGTTTGCCAAGGGCGGCAAGATCGGGCTGTTCGGCGGAGCGGGCGTGGGCAAGACGGTCAACATGCTCGAGCTCATCAACAACATCGCGACGCAGCACTCGGGCTTGTCAGTCTTCGCGGGCGTCGGCGAGCGCACCCGCGAGGGCAATGACTTCTACCACGAGATGGCGGAAGCGGGCGTGATCAAGCGCGACAACCTGACCGAGTCCAAGGTGTCGATGGTGTTCGGGCAGATGAACGAGCCGCCGGGCAACCGCCTGCGAGTGGCGCTCACCGGTCTCACGATCGCCGAGAGCTTCCGCGACGAGGGCCGCGACATCCTGTTCTTCGTCGACAACATCTACCGCTTTACGCTCGCCGGAACGGAGGTTTCGGCGCTGCTCGGTCGCATGCCCTCGGCGGTTGGCTACCAGCCGACGCTGGCGGAGGAGATGGGCCAGCTGCAGGAGCGTATTACCTCCACCAAGAAGGGCTCCATCACGTCGATTCAGGCCGTGTACGTGCCAGCCGACGACCTGACTGACCCGTCGCCAGCGACCACCTTCGGCCACCTCGACGCAACGGTGGTGCTGTCGCGCGACATCGCTTCGCTCGGCATCTACCCCGCGGTGGACCCGCTCGACTCGACCTCGCGCCAGGTCGACCCGAACACCATCGGCGCGGAGCATTACAACACCACCCGCGCGGTACAGGCAACGCTGCAGCGCTACAAGGAGCTGCGCGACATCATTGCGATTCTCGGGATGGACGAGCTTGCGCCCGAGGACAAGTTGGCGGTGGCCCGGGCGCGCAAGATTCAGCGGTTCCTGTCGCAGCCTTTCACCGTGGCGCAGAATTTCACCGGCACGCCGGGCAAGTACGTGACGCTCAAGGACACGATCAGGGGCTTCAACATGATCGTCAACGGCGAGTGCGACAGCCTCCCGGAGCAAGCCTTCTACATGGTCGGTCCGATCGAGGAAGCCATCGAGAAAGCGAAGACCCTATATTAGGGCGCACTCATGGCCAACACCATCCACATCGACGTGGTCAGTGCGGAAGAGTCGATCTACTCCGGCGAGGCGGAGTTCGCGGTCCTGCCGGGCGAGATGGGCGAGCTGGGCGTCTATCCCCAGCATACGCCGCTGATCACGCGCATCAGGCCGGGCACGGTGCGCATCGCACCTGCCGGTGGCGGCGACGAACAGCTGATCTTCGTCGCGGGCGGCATTCTCGAGGTGCAGCCCAAGGTGATCACCGTGCTCGCCGACACCGCGATCCGCGGGGCCGATCTGGACGAGGCGAGGGCAAACGACGCGCTGAAGAAAGCCGAAGAAGCACGCCGCGGTGCGCGCGACAAGCAGGAAATCGCCGCGGTCGAAAGCGAGCTCGCGATGCTCGCGGCGCAGCTCGCCGCGATCAGAAGGCTGCGCAAGCGCTAGCGAAGGGCGGATCCTCCAAGAGTTCGCTTGATTTTCGTCAATGGCGCGTGCGTGCGGCGAAGTGCTGACGCAATGCGTCAGGCGGAGAAATATTCGCGGGTGGCCACGCAGCAGTCGGCACCACTGCTTGCCGCCTTTGGCCAAAGCGTTACATGGCAACGGCGACGAGTTGCTAAATCACTTCCACGGAACGCGCAAACTATCCAGGGTGCATCCCGGTAAGCGGTAGGATCAAGAGCGGCACCGAATCAGCCACGATATGCGCGATGATATTCATCCAAAGATCGCGGCGCCAGAGAAATGCGAGCGTGAAGAGCGCCGCCGCTACCGACACGAACAACAAGTGCGCTGCACCCCACGACGGCAGATGCAACACCACGAACACGGCGAATGGGATCACCACCGCAATCGCCGTCGAACCCGTCGCCACCTTTAACCGTGAAATGGGATAACCGCGAAACAAGATCTCCTCGGTGACGCCGGCCGTCAGCAGCGTCCCGACGCGAAGCCACAGCGGCATCGTCGCAACTTCGGCAAGCGCCGTTTGTGGATTCGGGATGTTGAGGGATTTCAAGATCAAGCTTGCCATGGGAAACGCGATGATGACGACCGCACCGAGCGCGACGCCAAAGCCGAGGCTCGCCCAAGTGAGGCGCCGAAATCCGATCGCTGAAAGTGGCTGGCGCTCGCCCACGACCAGAATCAGAACGGTCAACAATGTCACGCCCCAGATCGCAACCCAATTGAAGATAGGGCCGCCGACCTGGCTGTCGAGATAGCTCGCGCGCTTCGCCGCAACCACAAGCGCCGGGCCGCCCAGCGCGACAAGCACACCAATCCACGTCCAGGCGCCAAAAGGTGCCGTCGCCCGTGCTTCGCTTGCGTGGTCGCTCATCCCCTCATGCCCCTGCGGTAGCCATATTCTACCGAGTAATTGGCGATCAATGCCTGCGGCGCCGCGTCGAATTCAGCCCCGCGGTCCTGCGCCAATAGATTCAGCGAGAGGATTGCGTGCATCCATCTCCGCTGCGGGGCGCGCTCGATCGCTTTCCGGTGCGCCGCCTGCGCCCCAGTGAGGCGTTATGTCCGCCGGTTACGCGTCGACTGGCGCCGCAGAGGACGCGGCGCAAACCCGATCTCGGCCTTCCTGCTTGGCGCGATAGAGCGCCCGGTCCGCCGCCGTGAGCAAGTCGGTCGGCTTGGTTCCATTCGCCGGATACACGGCAACGCCGAACGACGCCGTCGGCGCCGGGAGCGTTTGCCCCAGATGAGTGAGATTGGTATTCCGGATAGTGATCCGCAGCTGCTCGGCACGCTCGAGGGCGCATTCCAGGTTTGCTTCCGAGAGCAAGACGGCGAGCTCCTCGCCGCCATAACGGCAGGCCATGTCGGAGGGGCGGATGCACTTCGCAATCGCGCGTGCCACGGCGCTGAGCACGAAGTCGCCCGCGTCGTGGCCGTACGTATCGTTGAAGCGCTTGAACTGGTCGATGTCGATCATCAGCAACGCCACCGACTTGCCGCTGCGTTCAGCGCGGTGTAGCTCCCGGCTGAGAGCGTCTTCCAGGTAGCGCCGGTTGTACAGGCCCGTCAGGCTGTCGCGAAGGGCCAATTCGCGCAGGGCGTCGCGCAATTTGAGATTCGCCAGCGCCGGGCCGACCCGGTCGGTCATTGCGCGCAGGCGCTGCTCGGCGTCCTGCGTAGGCCGCATTGTGCGCTGGTTCAATGCCAGTGCAATATGCAACAACCCGAGTATCTGACCCTGCCCCTGAACCGGCAGGCAATTGTAGCTCTCGACGTCGTCGTGCGCATGCCGGCAGCGGATGGTTCCGTTTGGGGGCACAAAATGCGGACTGCCCAACCTGAGCGCCCAGCATTCGTCCGGTGCCAGCGTTACATCAGGTAGCCGACCATCGCCCCAGGTGGTGGCATGCTCGAGGACGTCGCGCGACTCGCGATAGATGAAAAGAGATCCTGACGAATCCGGAAACAACCGGGCTCCCGTCTCCCGCACGATAGCGTAGGCCTCCTCACGCTGTGTGCATGACTGCAGCAGTTCGGCCATGTGTGACAGCATTTCGCCGTCACGATGGAACGATTCGAGTTGCCGGACCGTGGCCGCCAGCGTAGCGTTATTGCGGCGCATCGCGGCGTCGGTTTTGCGGCGCGCAGCAATCTCAATGGTCAGATTGCGGTTTGCTTCGCGGATTGCCGCCACACGCGCTTGGAGCGTTGCCTGCGTGGCGCGCAAGGCCTCTTCCGTGCGATGCAGCGCGGTGACGTCGCGTGCGACAGTGATCTCGCCGATCAGTTTGCCTTGGGAGTCCCTCAACGGCGTCGTCTTGAGCGCGACGCGAATGATTTCGCCGCTTTTCTTGCGCCGCTCGGTGGTCTTTGCGGTAGGAACCCCGGCGCGAACGCGCTCGAGAATGCGGGCGTAGTCGGCTTCGGAGAGGTCGGCCGCGTGCAGCTTGCGGATTGGCTGGCCGACGGCTTCCTGGGCGGAAAAGCCGTACAAGGAGGCTGCTTCGCCGTTCCAGTACGTGACGACCGCGTTCAGATCCTTGACGAGAACGGCTTCGCCGATTTGCTCGAGCACTTGCTCGAGTTCGCGGACGCGCGTCTCCAGTGGCCCGTTTTCGGTACCATGGACGACTTGAGGTTTGACGGCTTGCATCAAGCACCTACTGCGCAAGTAGCGTGCCTGCCGCCGGGCAATTGGCGTAGGCTACAACTCAATGCCCTGGACGACAGCAACTTCGGTCGCGGAAATCCATGTATCAGCGTGCGTGGTGCGGGCCGAACATCGCGTACGGCTGGCTGCGAGATTCCGTTCGGGGCGAAAATATCCCTCTACGCGGGCCTGCATGTTGGCCGAGATGATCGGCGGCAAGACGAAGGTATCGCGCAATGGCTACAACGTCGGAACGCGCGATGCGCTACCCGCATGCTGATGTTTTGGGCCGCTCGAGACCACAAAGCGGGCGGCCGCTACCGCGACTGAACATAGGCGGCGACCGCTACAATCTCCGCTGGTTTGAGATCCTTGATAATACCGTGCATCACCGGCGCCGCGCGGACGAGCGACTGGATGTAGTTCAGCTGCTTGATCACGTATTTGGCGTGCTGGCCCGCAAGACGAGGGAAGTTGTCCCTGCCCGTCGCATCCGCGCCGTGGCATACCATGCACGCCGGAATACCGCGCTCGGGGAGCCCCTTATCGAACAACTCTTTGCCCTTGGCGACGAGCGCCGGGTCATCGCTATGACCGCGCGCGGGCGGCTGACGCGCATAGTAGGCCGCGAGGCCCCCGATGATCGACGCGTCGAGATTGCCGGCGATGCCCCACATGAAATCGTGGGCATCCTTCTCGGCGCGCGATTTCTGCCGGAATGCATCGATCTGCGCTTCCAGATAGCCCTCACGCTGCGCCGCCAGGATCGGAAATTCCGGCGACGTGCTGATCCCGCGCGGCCCGTGACAGGTCGAGCAGAGGTTGACCGCCTTCTCCTCCGCCGCCTCTTTGATCTCCGCCGCATTGTTCTGCGCGCGCGCTGTGGCAACTGCACCGGTCAGGAGGACCACCGCGAGCGCAACTTGTTTGCGATTCATAGCGCCTCGTCCAACTCTGTCACGCATGCGAACGGCCACGCAGGTGACGATCGGTAGCCGCTGTCATGTTCGTTCAAAACGCGACCCACACGTTGAAGAATGCGGTGTTGTTGTCCCGCGCATTGCGGCCGTTGCCGTCGTAATTGGTCGACGCTCCGTTGAACTTGTTGTAGGCGGTATATTGGAACATCAAGCGAATATTCTGAATCGGCAGATAGTCCAGCTCGAATATGTATCCATTGCTGTCCGGATTCATCGCGTTGCCGCTGGGATCCGTGCCATAGAGCCCGCGATCGGCGCTGCCCGTCGTGGAGAAGTAGCCCAGCGTCGCGCCGTACTTGCGGTCACGGTAGTACGTCGCCTTGGCCTTGAAGGTGTGTAGCTTATCGATCAAATTCGCCGGCGTCGGGCCTGCGCCGATGCCCGCGCCTGTCGCAATGGCTACAGGGAAGCTCGCGTCGTACGACTGCCTCTCTTCGATGTACGTCACCTGTGCCGTATAAGTGTTGGGATCGGTGATGTACTGGTATTGCGCGTCGATCGCGATGTCGCGAAAGCGGTCCGTCGGCGTCGACGTGTCGAAGTTGCTCGGATAGCGGTTGGCAACCATCCCGTAAGTCCCCACCATGACCGAGTTCGGCCCCCAGTCGTGGCTGTAGGCGAAGCGCCAATACGGGTTGTAGCCCTTGAGCGCGGCCACGCCGCCATCCGTATGAATGTCCTGTCCTGCGCGCAAAACCGAGAACGCACCGTCGGCCGTGCGGTAGAACGAAATCTCGCCGTACAACGACTTCTTCCAGAACACATAACCACCCAGACCGGCCACCTGTTGCGCGAGCAAGCCATCGATCAGCGTCGCGGCGGCAGGCGTGTTCGCCAGAGGTGACGTCGTAAAGGGAAACCCGAATGCGGGCGTACTGTTCCAGACGTCCTGCACCGTCGGATTGTTGTGCAGCGTGAATCCGTAAATCAGATCGGGCTCGCCCGCGCCAGCGGCGCTGTACTTGCCCACGGCCCGAATGTCCATGTTGTCGGCGCCGCTGTGACCACCCAACGTGCCATCCGCCGTTGTGGCGAGGTTGTTGTAGGTCCATTGGACAAAGCCCCCGAGGTAGTCGGTCACTTTGCCGGCCAGGAACAAGCTGGCGCAACACAACACAAGGCCATTGTTGCGCTGATTGACCGACACGCTGTCTCCCGTTGCGGGATCGGTCGTGTTGTTGTTTCGGGTATTGGTAATGGAAGCCTGCGCCATCACCGCCATCGGCAGGTAGTTCATCCCTTCCGATGAGATAGCGACCTTGCCAATCGTATAGCCGGTCAACTTGAAGTACCGGCCATACGGCGTCAATTCCGGAAAACTGACGTGACAGGCGATGCACTGCTGTCCCGTCTGCCGCGCGTACGACGGAACGGCTTCCGCTGGGCCGAACAACACAAGAGGCAACGGCAATGCTACCGCTATTGCCAAGATTCCGGAAATCGGGATCTTCGTCATCCGAACCCTCAGACTTAGATGGCGGCTGTCGAGCGATTCACCACGCACCCTTGCCTGCTCGACAACGATGGATCGGCTGCTCGGGTGTGCCTCTCAGGTTTTCTTAGCCCAGGCGCTGCACCATCCTTTGGCATTGACCAGCTTGCCGCCAAAGACGCTGCACGGACCATCCGCCGCGCCCGGCTTGCCCGAATACAAACTGCAGTTGCTGCACACCGCGCCACTGTCCTTTCGATTGCTGGCCGTCGTCGCATCGGTTTTGTAGCCCAGCCCCACCGCCATTGGATCCGACTCGCTAACCGCGTCGACCGCCTCGGCGGATCCACTCAGCAGCGCGTTGGCGAACGGCGCAGCGGCAACGCCGGCGGCAGTGATCTTGATGAAGCGGCGGCGATTTGGGTTAAAAGCACTCGTGGTCATTGTTGTCCTCGCGTTCATGTTACGTAGGCAAAACCACCGCTTCTGGATCTGGATCCGGAACACGTCGCGCCGACGTGCTGATGGCGCACAACATGGATCGAACTCCTGACGACGCGCAGGTCGAGCCGCTTTTTTCGGTGCAGGCTCGGAGTACGCCGGCTTTGGCGCAAATTTATTCACTCCATCATGCCCTGTCAACCCCGCCTTCAGTGAACGGAGTAACTCGATCTGCTCGCCTACCTTGGAATCAGCCATGTAGGCGGTCTTCCAGCTGATCCGTATCTGCAAATGCCCGTTCGGCCCCGCATCGTCTGTGCGGTACCGTATGTAATATGAATGCCTGCCTTTGGCCACGCCCTTTCTCTAGCCGCAACTCGTCGAGAGCACGGTTTGCCCAGGGTGATGGCTTGGCGCACTCTGCCGCGATGATTTTTGCTCAGGTTCCAATGCCACCAGCCGCCGGCCCCCGGGGTTTGCGCGACACGTCCCCGGGGACTTCATGTCGCTTGCCACCTTTCCCGATGAGTCCCTCGTCGACTACTCTGCTTTGAGCAAGATCCACCGCGCGCCCAGGATCGCCAAGTTACCGACCGAAGTCCGCCCACGGGTGGAGCCACGGCAGAGTGCGACACCGAAGTGCTCGAAAGCATCGATTACCGGTGGCTGCCCGAAGTGACGACACGACGATACTTCTTGCTTGGAAAGTAATTAGCGCTCGCTCGACTCGGCGCGAAAATCAGGCGAAAGACTGTATACGTAGCACGCCGGATCGAGCGTTGGCAACGGCGTCAGGCGTTCCTTTTCGCGGTCGAAACGATAGTGCGCGAAGCCGAACGAATTGAGGAGAGCGAGAATGGCCTTTCGTCGCTCGTTGAGAACCGCAGGCTCATTATGCTCACCGTTTTCCCAAATCACAGCCACGACGTTACCAGTGGCGAACAGCCTTTGCGCACCTGCCAATACCTCGTATTCATTGCCCTCTTCGTCGATTTTGAGAATGACACGCCGCCATTGCAGTGACGTACGAAGAGCAATGATGTTGTCTAGAGTATTCACACCGATTTCTATGGCCGGTGATCCAACATTAGCCGCCTTACCGTCCAAGCTGTGACCCGTGCTCGAGGCATTAATTCACAGCTGCGCAATCCCTTCTCGATCGCCAGCAGCGGTCGAGATAATTTCGACCACATCCTGAAGTCGATTACGCGCCACCCAGTTGCGCAGGCGCTCAGCGTTTTCGGGATGTGCTTCTATCGCCAGCACGCTGACTTGATTGGACAAGCGGGTGGTCGCCGCTGTCAATGAATGAATCCCCCAATGCGCGCCAACATCGATAAAGGCATCGTCCGAACGCAATTGCGCGTCTAGGAAGTTGCGGAGCGGAGACTCCCACCCTCGTGCTGCTACTTCATGCTGGAAGAGAATGGCGGCTCCGAGATCGCCGAGGATAAGAGACCCAGGAATGGACAGTGTGAATCGTGGATCGCCGTTCGTGTTGACGTACGCAGCCGGGAATTCAATGTCGGCGGACTCGAGAGCGCTCGGATCAAGACCCGCGCGCCGCGCATATTCCTCGAGCAGTCCACGCACGTTTCCGAAAAACTCCCGGTGGCCGAGCAGCCGATCTCTATTGCTCCGCGCCGCAGCGAAATCAGGCCGAATCGCCAATGCCGCCTCCATGCAGGCAAGCGCCTCGTCCACCTTCATTCGTCTGAAGTACGCAATCCCGAGGTTGGCGAGAGCCTCCGCATCGCGCGCGTTCACGGCCGACGCATATAGCTTCTCGTCTTCAGGCATCAGTTTCATGCGGACGCTCAGGCTGTCGGATGAAGAAGGCAGTATTGCGCGAAAAGTGTCGCCGCTACGGGCATGTCTCCCTCCTTGGTCTAACAGCCGACCGCGCGCTGACCGTCACAGGCTCCTCGCTTGCGGCGGAGCCATTTTTCCAGAAACCGATGGACCGAAAAGCCGGCTCAGATCAGGGGGGGCAGGATTTGAACCTGCGACCTTCGGGTTATGAGGCGATTAGATCGCGGCGCGGTATGCAGCAAATCAATGACTTGCAATGCGTGCCGTTCTCGAAATCATTCTCGCTAAGGCACAATCTGGGCACACTCAAAGTGATCTCGGCGCGAACAGTTTCCGCCGCGGTGTTCGAGCTCGCTACGGCTCCCCGAAGCTGCCAACGATGGGCAGTGGATTGAGGTTCTTTCGATGCCCCGAACGGCTACTGGCGACCCTGAGCGGACGGCCGGATTGTCAGAGGCAGCCGTTCATCGGATCAAACAGAGCGTGGTCGTGCGAAGGGCGTCGCGAGCGAGCGATCATTCCTGGTCGCCTCCCCCGCTCCGCAGAAAACCGAAGCGCAAATAATCACAGACGAAAAGCCGGGCGCGCCACGAGTCGATCTCGAGTTGCTCTGAGGCTGCGTAGCGCGGCCGGTCAATCGATCGGTCAACGCGGTTTGTAGTTGAACTTCTGGCCGCCGATACTCGCTTCGTACATCAGGCCGCCCTTGGCCACCGTAAACGTCGCCAAGCCTTTGTTATAGGCGCCGGCGACCTTGGCTTCATTCTTGCTCACACTTGCGCCAGCCGATGAACCCGCGGTGTTCGCCTGCGCACCTGCAGCGGCGGTAATCGCCACTGCAGAAGCCTCCGCGCCGAACTCGAAGTTACCGCTCGTGAACTCCTTGAAGGCGTTCCGGTTCTCGAAGAAGATGATCTGGCTGTAGGCCTGACCACCGAGCTGGAAGCCGACCGTGACTTGCGTCATGGATGTGTCGCCGACGTACCTTCCTTTTTCGTACACTCGCCCTTTTCCGTACGCAGCACCGACACCGACACCACCTTTCCCAATCGTCGGGAAGATCGCATACCCATACGCCGTCCTAAAGAAGCGGCTGCTCTCGACGGCTTTCTTGAAGACATTGATCGTGTCATGATATTCGTCCGCCCACGCTGGCGAGACGGTCAGCGCCATCGAAAACAGTGCCAGGATCGGAATGAGTCGCTTGAGCATAGTGTGTCCTTTCGTGGTAAACATGCCGCGTACATGCGACGAACAGATTTGCCTCAGACCAGGAACGCCGAATGATTTGGACCGCTGCGGCGCCCATCTTACCAAGATTGTCCCCACAGCTTGCGGTCCTCAAGCATCGATGGCTAGGGAACTCCCAAAGTCGGTTGCAGTAGGCAACCACCAAAGAGTCGGAGCTTCCCCATGATCAAACTGTTGCCCGATCTTCCTGATCACGTTGTGGGCGTCGACGCTTCTGGCCAGGTTACTTCCGCCGACTATGAAACCCTCCTCGTTCCAGCGATTAAGTCCGCGCTCACGATACATGATCGGGTTCGCGTAGTCTATCAATTGGGGCCAGAGTTCACCGGGTTCACGTCCGGGGCGATGTGGGACGAAATGAAACTCGGCATTCTGCATTTCAAGGCGTGGGAAAGGATCGCCGTCGTCACCGACGTCAAATGGATCGCAAACGCGACGAGTATCTTTGGATTTGCCATGCCATGTCCTGTTAAGGTCTTTGCGAATGCGGAATTTACAGAAGCAACGTAGTGGATTGCGGCCTAGCACCGGCAGGGAAGACGAGACCCCGAGGAAGCTTAGCCAGATCAAATCTGGGCTACCACAACTAACGCTATCAGTCGATGAAATATGACGGCTTGCGTGACCAATCGTCGATGGAAGGAAAGAATATGAACACGTTTCGCCGCGCGATCGTTGTCCTGCTTGCGCTCGGGTCACTACTCGCATTGCCCGTTCGCGCTACGTCGTTCTCGACGGACCAGAGCGACCTTTGGTACGTCCCAACCGAATCGGGCTGGGGTCTGCAGTTAGTGCAGCGTGGCTCGGACATTTTCGCCACGATGTTTGTCTATGATCCGAGCGGCAGCCCGATCTGGTATACGGCGCTCCTCAATTCGGTCGGAATTAATACTTGGTCTGGCGCCCTCTATGTCACGAATGGCCCGTGGTTCGGCACGGTGCCCTTCAACCCAAACGCGGTTAGTCGCCTGCAGGTGGGAACGATGTCCTGGGTGGCACAGTACTGAAGAGACCGGTACGCTGACGTATGGCGTCGATGGCGCCAATGTCGTCAAGAATGTAACTCGCGAGACGCTTGGTGCTTGACGACTTTAGCGGCCGTTACGGCATGGGCGTTCATTTTGTGAATACAGGCTGCAGCAATCCTACGCTCAACGGGACGAAAGACGCACTTGGCATTTTGGATGTCACACAAAATGGATCGGCGATCACATTGCAACTGGCAAATCCGGCCACATTCGCTAGCTGTGCCTACGCGGGCTCGTTATCACAGTTCGGCCAACTGGGCAACGCGCAGGGTTCATATGCTTGCACAGATGGTACCGAAGGAACGTTCGAGTTTTTTGAGATGCAGGTGAACATCAGCGGGATTACAGGTCGCTTTGCGTTCGATGAGTTCACGACCACGGGATGCCAAAGCACGGGCTGGTTCGGGGGCTCTCGCGCGACCACGTTCTAACCGTTATCGTCGCCGTCGGCTGCTGCGTGCAACACGTCGGTATTGGATCACGCACCGCCCGGGCGATCCCGACCGCAAACGTCCGGCGTCATGGAGGGCGCGGTGCTCGCGGTTCCGGCAGGGGGTCACGTGCATTTGCCACCCCCGTCGGTGGGGTGAGCTATTGTCAAATCTGGTGTACGCGAGCTGATCAGGCGGCGATCCCGCGAGCTGCTTGATTGCCTGCTTTACGTACGCGTTGCTGCATTTCAATCCCGTCGCGGAACTTCACGCCGTCGATCACTTTGGCGAGCCACCGGAAACCGCGAAGTCGGCGCCAGTTCTTCTCGGCGCTCATGCCCAGCCTGAAGATCATGGCGAGCATTCCGTCGCGCGTCAGGCAACCCTTGGTTCGGTCAGAACGGTGGCGTACAGTGGCGAAGGTCGACTCGATCGCATTGCTCGTGCGGATGTGAATCCGGTGCTCGGCAGGAAAGTCATAGAAGGCGAGCAGCGTCTCGCGGTCCTTCACCAGGCATTCGACCGCCTTGGGATACTTGGCGCCGAAGGCGGCAACGAACTGCTCGAAGGCGGTGTGAGCCTGCGCCTTGATCTCGACCATCCAGATCTCGTGCAGCGCCGCTTTGGCCTTGGGCTGCAGGGCTTTGGGAAGATAGTTGAGCACGTTCGCCGTCTTGTGCACCCAGCACCGCTGCTGCCGGGTTTCAGGGTAGATCTCCCGCAGCGCAGCCCAGAATCCGAGCGCGCCGTCGCCCACCGCCATGCGCGGCGGGAGGGTGAAGCCCCGACCCTTGAGCGCGAGCAGCACCTCACGCCAACTCTGCTTCGATTCGCGCACCCTATCCTCGATCGCGAGCAGTTTCTTCTGGCCGCGTTCGTTCACGCCGATAACCACCAAGGCGCACAGGCGCGCGTCCGCGGCGCACCTACGGCGGCACCAGGCGCGAGTGAAACACCGCTGGCGCCGCCGCTCTCGAGCGCGCGTTCGGAATGCGCACGCCACCGGCCCCAGTCCTGTCAGGATCTCGCGCTCGGGCCGAAAGCCAGGTGTTGTGCACCGTCGCGAAGCATCGTGCTCAAGAGATCCTGTCCCTGCGCTGGCCGGCGCAGTTCAACTACCGTATCCTTCTTCATGGGTGGCGTGACTCCCTTTATGGGCTGCTGAAAACGATCTCGACAATCGCATTCCAGCAGGTCACGCCACCTTCTTCAACTCATTCTCGTACACCAGATTCGGTTATAACTCATACGATCGTGGCCTACGCGCTGAAATGAACCGCTTCGTACCGGCGTCACGTCTGTCGCACCTTGAATTACCGTTGCACATTGACATGAAATCGATTTCCGGCATCAAGGAATCTGCATGACGAGTTCCCGCGACGCGCCGGCGATTCACGACCCGTTGGCCATGAAGCTGAGTACCGCCGATGACCGCGTCTTGCTCAGCAGCTGGCTGCCGCCGCAGGCAGGCGTCGTCCCCAAGGTCCGATTCGGCCGGCACTGGGTCAATGCGCTGTGGGCATTGCCGGTGATCTTCGTGCTGCTGGTGATCGGCGTGGCTGTGGCCCAAGCGTTGCGGCAACTCCCGGCCGTGCAGGCTTTCCTGGTGCGCTATCCGGGCATTCCCTCGTCCGTCGCCGTTACTACGGGTTTCCCAGGCTGGCTCCGGCTGCTGCACTTCCTGAATTTCTTTTTCATGGCGTTCATCATTCGCGCCGGCGTGCAGATTCTTGCCGACCACCCACGGCTGTACTGGAAACGTGACTGCACACCCGGAACGGAGTGGTTTCGCTTCCAGAAGGCCGTGCCGACCGGCCGGATATGGACCGCCAAGGACGATTCGGTCACGATTCCGGCGTGGCTGGGCATTCCCGGCATCCGACATTCGATCGGTCTGGCCCGATGGTGGCACTTTTCGGTCACTCTCCTCTGGATGATCAACGGCATCGCGTTCTACGTGCTGCTGTTCACGACCGGTCAGTGGCTGCGACTGGTGCCGACGACCTGGGACGTGTTTCCGAACGCCATCTCGACCGCGCTTCAGTACTTCTCGCTCACCTTCCCGGTCGACCAGAGCTGGACGCGCTACAACGGCCTGCAGCAAATCGTCTATTTCATCACTGTGTTCATTGCCGCACCGACGTCGATCCTTACCGGCCTTATGCAGAGCCCGGCGATCTCGAACCGGCTCGGCTGGTTCGGGCGGGCGTTGAACCGGCAGAAGGCTCGTTCCATCCATTTCATCGCGCTGTGGTGGTTCCTGCTTTTCATCCTGGCGCACGTGACGCTGGTGTTCATCACCGACGCACGGGTGAATCTGAACATGATGTGGGCCGGAGTCAATGACGATTCCTGGAGCGGCCTTTGGATCTTTATCCCGGCGCTGGCGCTCGTCGCCGTGGCCTGGTGGTGGGCGTCACCGTTCACGCTCCGCCATGCGCGGCTGGTACAGAGAGTGGGCGAGTTCATATCGCGGCCGTTCGGCGCCGCGACCCAGTCGTGGGATGCGAAGAGCCAGCTCACCGAGAAAGACATCTCGCCCCACTTCTGGCCCAACGGCACGATGCCAAAGTCGACTGAGTTCGACACGCTGGTGAAAACCAACTTTGCCGAGTATCGGCTGCGAGTTAGCGGCCTGGTGGAAAGACCGATGGTGTTCTCGTACGCCGAGCTGAAGGCGATGCCGAAGCAGGAGCAGATCACCACGCATTTCTGCATTCAGGGATGGTCGGGTGTTGCCAAATGGGGAGGCGTTCCCGTGCGTTACATCCTCGACCTGGTCAAGCCGACGGCGGACGCGCGCTACGCGGTGCTTTACTCATTTGCCGACGGCGGCGACGGTGGCCGCTACTACGATACGCACAGCTTGTCCAATATGCGTCACGAACTGACGATCCTGGCGTACGAGATGAACGGAGCACCGGTCAGCGTGCTGCACGGGGCACCGTTGCGGCTGCGCTGCGAAAACGAGGTGGGCTTCAAGATGGTCAAGTGGATCGCGGCTATCGAGCTCGTGCATGACTACGCCGATCTCGGCGCGGGTGAAGGCGGCTACAACGAAGATCACGAGTTCTACGGTTATCGCGTGCCGATCTGATTGCAGGGTGGCACACGGCCGAGCGCGAATGGCGCTTGCTAAGACCCGCCCGGTACCTGTCGCCAATAGGCCCTGTCCGGTTCATGATGCCGGACACCCGCAGATCGCAAGCCAGAAACGTCTGACGTCTTCTGTCGAGTTTTGCCTATTCTTTCCTTTGTCGCGTACGCGTAGTGTCAGTTTTGACGTCGCAGTTTGCAGCAGCGAACGCGGCGGCTTTGAGAAGGAGATAGCCAATGCGTTCTCCCGCAAGCATCTTTGATCATCCCATCCATCCCATGCTGATCGTGTTTCCGATCGGCCTTTGGATTTTCTCTCTCGCCTGCGATTTGATTCGTCTGGCCGGCACCTCCAGCGCAGCGTGGTCGACCGTTGCGTTTTTCAGCATGGTTGGCGGTTTCATCGGCGCGCTATGCGCGGCAGTACCGGGATTTATCGACCTGCTCTACTACAAAGGACGAGCGCCACCCGTTAAGAAAATTGCGCTGACGCATATGGCGATCAATCTCACCGCCGTGGTGCTGTACGCCATCAACATCTGGTTGCGGGCCAGTCGACCTGTTCTGGACGCAAGCATGAGCGTTCCCGTGCTGCTTTCGATCATCGGCGTAGCGCTCATCTTTGGATCGGGCTGGCTTGGGGGCCAAATGGTGCATGTCTACGGCGTGGGCGTCGAAGGACGCGAATGAGCGATGCCGCCAAACCCCTTGATGGGCCTGACTTCTTCAAGGGTGTTTCGCCCGCCCAAGTCGCCGACGGCGCCATGCTGCTCGGACACGTCCACGATGAAGCGGTCCTCATGGCACGGCGTGGCGACGAACTGTTTGCGATCGGCGCGACCTGCACACACTACGGCGCCCCGCTCGCTGACGGGCTGCTTGTCGGTGACACGATTCGTTGCCCTTGGCACCATGCGTGCTTCAGGCTGCGCAGCGGCGAGGTGCTGCGCGCTCCGGCACTTGACCCGGTGGCCTGCTGGCGGGTGGAGCAACGCGATGGCATTGCTTACGTGCGCGAAAGGCTGACGCCTGCGCGCACCGCCACCGCGCCCGACGTGCCCACCGCCATCGTCATCATCGGCGGCGGTGGCGCCGGCAACGCGGCCGCCGAAATGCTGCGCGAGTTGGGCTACGCCGGTAGCATCACGATGCTGAGCGCGGACGCATCGCCGCCATACGACCGCCCGAATCTTTCGAAGGGTGAGCTCGCTGGCACCGGCCCCGCCTCTGTCACGCCACCACGCTCCGCCGATTACTACCGGCGGCAGCATATCGACTTAAAGCTCAATGTGCGTGTCGCCCGCATCGACACGAAGTCGAAGCAGGTCGAACTCGACGACGGCAGCCGACACGGCTACGACGCACTGCTGCTCGCGACCGGTGCCGATCCGGTGCGCCTTTCGTTGCCCGGCGTCGACCTGCCGCATGTGCATTACCTGCGCACCCGCGCCGACTGCGACGCGCTGATCGCGGGCGCGAAGACCGCGAAGCGCGCGGTCGTGATCGGCGCCAGCTTCATCGGCCTCGAGGTAGCTGCGTCGCTGCGCGTGCGGGGGCTCGACGTGCAGGTGGTCGGGCTCGAGGCGATCCCAATGGAAAAGGTGCTCGGACCCGAGGTCGGCGGGTTCATCCGTCGGCTGCACGAGCAGCACGGTGTGAGGTTTCATCTCGGCACGAAGCCCGCATCGATAGGCTCGGCGGGCGTGAGCTTGCAGGGTGGCGAGTGGATTGATGCCGATCTGGTCGTGATTGGCGTCGGCGTCAGACCGAACGTGGCGTTGGCGGAACGGGCAGGCCTCGCCACCGATCGTGGTATCACGGTGAACGAATATCTTGAGACGAGCGCCCCGGGCATCTTCGCAGCCGGCGACATTGCGCGCTGGCCGGACCCTCTCACCGGAGAGCGCATCCGCGTCGAACACTGGGTAGTGGCCGAACGTCAAGGACAATCTGCCGCGCGCAACATGCTTGGCCGACGCGAGCGATTCGACGCCATACCGTTCTTCCGGACCGAGCAATACGATTTCGGCCTCGCGTATGTCGGTCACGCCGAACCCTGGGACCAAATCGAGTTCGAAGGACGGCTCGACGCTCAGACCCGCAATTGCACGATCGCGTACCGACGCGGTGGCAAGAAGCTGGCCGTGGCTATCGTTCACCGCGATCTCGAAGGCCCCCGCGCGGAAGTCGCGTTCGAGAGGACCGTCGCCGCTGGCGAGCGGCCGAGCCAAGCCATGTCACGACCCCTACAGAACGCATCGTAACTGGAGGTATCCATTCATGGCGACAAAATTCAAGGTCGGCGATCACGTAACCTGGAGCTCAGAGGCGGGGCACGTAAGCGGCAAGATCATCGAGGTCCATACAAAGAATGCCGACTACAAGGGATATACGCATCACGCGAGCTCGGATGATCCGCAGTATGAAATCAAGAGTGACAAGACCGATCACATCGCGATGCACAAAGGCGGGGCACTGAAAATGATGCATGCGTGAGCGGCCGCCAATATAGTTGCCTCGTAGCATGCTCGCGAGTGAAAGAAAATTATGCATGAACGGCCATTACCAGAACTGTCTCAACAAGCTGAGCCAGCTCTGTTCGTCTCCGAGACATCGACGCGAAAGATCGTTTCGTTCACCCTGCCCTCCTCCATTTGAAAACCCGCGCTACCCCGGCGCTGCCCCACCACGAATAAAAAGGGCTCGCATCGCTGCAAGCCCTTGAATTGATTGGTTGCGGGGGCAGGATTTGAACCTGCGACCTTCGGGTTATGAGCCCGACGAGCTGCCAGACTGCTCCACCCCGCGACAGGGGTCGGATTATAGCAATTGCCGGTAATCCGGGTCAATCGAACGCAACTAGAGCGCAATTACCGGTAGCGCACCGGAAGTGCCGACCCGGCGACGGTCCGGCTTGCGCGCTCCCCTCGCCTGAGCGTCGTCAAGTGCTCGGCAATATCAGAACCGGCCCACATCACCGGCGCCGCCGCCCCGTGCGCAGCAAGCCGCTCGCGCGCGACGTCGAGCGCGCGGCCGAGGTCGTCGCCGTGTGCCATCGCCTTGCCGAAGAACGCTTCCCCAAACGCGGATGGCGAATTGCCGCCTTCGCAGCCGCGGCCCTCGGCATCAGCGGCCGACGACGCGATGACTTCGGTGTCGGCATCCTTCAGAGCGTCGATCCATGCGCCGGCGCTGCAGGTCGCGATCACGACGATGCGCCAACGGATGCCCGCGGCATCGAACAGCCGGCGCAGGCCCGCGGGCGTGAGCGGAGCGAGCTCGAGCGGCGGGTTGACTGCCGCGAGTGCGTGGTCGTGGCCGGAGCTGCCGGCCAGGTAGACCATGACAACATCGTCGTCGGGATCGATGATGTCGCCGATCTCGAGCAGCGTCTCGCGCAGATTGGTGACCGTCGCGTAGGGTTGCTGACCGATCGTCAGCGGGCTGTTCACGAGGACGATCGAGCGCCCGCGGGTGTCCCAGTGACCATCCATCACTTGCTGTGCGCGCAGCACGTCCGCGGCAAACCCGCTATGCCGCGCATCGGGAGCAAAGCCGACGAAGTAGAGATCCGTGATGCCGGGACGCTCCTCTTCGAGATCGTCGAGCGCCCGGTCGAGCAGGAACTGCTGGGCCGCCAGCGCGGGCTCCGACGCGGGATTGACCGCGCCGGCAGACCCTGCGGGTACGTCGGTCTCACGCCACCACGGATCAACCGGCCCGAGCAGGTAGGGAAACCAAAGCGGCGCCGCCAGCAACAGACCGCCGCCGATAGCCCACGCTCGGCGCCGCGTCCGCTGGGGGTCGACACACACGTACACGGCACGCATGCATAGAACGGCGGCCCATGCGCGAAAGGCCGCGACCAGGAACTCGCGCGTCGCATCCGAAATCGCAGGATCGGCATTGGGGAGGTCGGGGATGACGCTCGCGATCTGGAGCGCGGGAAACGATGCCAGCACGACCGTGGGCAAGGCGAGCAGCAGGCCCGCGTCGCGCCTGAGCACCGCCAGCACCGCGCTGGTCAGGACGAGCAGACCGAGTGCGTACAGCTCGCTGTGCAAGCCGAGGATTGAGAATCGCGCCTCGTGAGCCGCGCGCACCCAGTCAGCGTCAACATCGATGGCCGCGGAAACGACGGCGAGGATGACGAACTGCGCCGGCGAGATGCGAAACGCCGCCCGCTCGACCGGCATGAAGAACGCCAGCCGCAGTCCCGCGGCGAGATTGCGGCCCAGAGCCGCGAAGACCTTACGCACGCTGGAGCTGCGATGCAGGCAATGCGTCGACCAGCGCGTGTCGCGCAACGTAGGCCCGGACGGCTGCGGCATCGGTAGGGACAACGGTGAAACGCTGCAGCCGCGCCTCGAGGCCAGCGAAGGCGGCGGGACGTGGCGGCTCGATCCCGATTGCCTCCTTTATCGTCGCCGCAAATTTCACCGGCAACGCGGTCTCGATACAGATCAGCGGAATCCCTGGGGTGCAAAGCTCGCGGCCAACTTTGACGCCATCGGCCGTGTGTGGATCGATCAGCACGCCGCAGCGCTGGTAAACATCGCGGATTGTCGCCACGCGGTCGGCGTGCGTGCTGCGGCCGGAGGTGAAGCCCGAGCCGCGCACCCGCTCCCACAGCGATGTCCCCGCAATGTCGAAACCGCCGGCTTGATCGAGATCGCGCCACAACGCGCGCAGCCGGGCGCTGTCGCGGCCGGTAAGGTCGAACATGTAGCGCTCGAAATTCGATGCCTTGGAGATATCCATCGAGGGCGACGAGGTCGCATGCGTCTCGGCAGTCCCGCGCGGGCGATAGCGTCCGGTACGGAAGAACTCGTCGAGGACGTCGTTCTCGTTGGTGGCGACGATGAGCTGCGCGATCGGCAGGCCCATCGCCTTCGCGACGTGGCCGGCCAGCACGTTGCCGAAGTTCCCGGAGGGCACGGCGAAGCTCACCGGCCGGCCGCCGGCCGACGCGGCGAAATAGCCCTTGAAGTAATAGACCACCTGGGCGGCGATCCGTGCCCAGTTGATCGAGTTCACGGCGCCCAGGCGGTGGGTGCGCTTGAACGCTGCGTCGGCCGCGAGCGCCTTCACGATGTCCTGGCACTCGTCGAAGCTGCCCTCGACCGCCAGATTGTGGATGGCGGGGTCGGCAAGCGCATACATCTGCGCCTGCTGAAACGCACTCATGCGCCGATACGGCGACAGCATGAACACCGCGATGCCCCGCTTCCCGCGCATGGCCCACTCGGCCGAACTGCCGGTGTCCCCCGAGGTCGCGCCGAGGATGTTCAGCACCCGGCGCTCGTCGCGCAACACGTGCTCGAACAGATTGCCCAGAAGCTGCAGCGCGATGTCCTTGAACGCGAGCGTCGGACCGTTCGAAACGTGCAGCAGGTGCACGCCTGGCTCGAGCGTCGACAGCGGCGTGATCTCGTCGCTGCCGAAGGTCGCTGCGCTGTACGTCGCCTCGACGATGCGGCGCAGTTCGGACACCGGGATGTCGGTGATGTAGCGCGACAGCACCGCGAGCGCGAGCTCCGCGTAGGACGCCTCGCGCAACGCCGCAAGCTCGCCTGCGGTGAAACGCGGGTAGTGCTGCGGTACGGCGAGTCCGCCATCGGGCGCCAGCCCCTCGAGCAGGATGGCGCGAAATGGCTGAGGATCATCCTCCCATGCGCCGCGAGTGCTGACGTAGTTCAAGCGAGGTCCTCCAGACGGATGCGTACGACCTTGCCGCGAACGGTTGCCAGCGCCTCGATGCGAAGGATCGCGCCCTCGACCTGCCGCTCAATCGACCGGTGCGTAAGCAGGATGATGTCGGTCTGGTCCTCGCCTTCTGATGGCTCCTTCTGGATCATTGCTTCGATCGAGATATCGCGGTCGGCGAGAATGCGTGTGATGTCTGCCAGCACGCCGGGGCGATCGTCGACCCGCATCCGCAGGTAATAGCTGGTCTCGACCGCGCCCATTGGCAGGAACGGCAGGTCGGTGAGCTGGTCAGGCTGGAATGCTAGATGCGGCACGCGATGCTCGGGATCGGCGGTGTGCATGCGTGTCACGTCGACCAGGTCGGCGATCACCGCGCTTGCCGTCGGCTCGGCGCCGGCGCCGGCGCCGTAATAGAGCGTCGATCCGACCGCGTCGCCCTTGACCAGCACCGCATTCATCGCACCCTCGACGTTCGCGATCAGCCGCTTGGCGGGGATCAGCGTCGGGTGGACGCGAAGCTCGATGCCCTGTGCCGCGCGCCGGGTAATGCCGAGGAGCTTGATCCGGTATCCGAGCTCCTCGGCGTAGCGCAGATCCTCGCGCGTGAGCTTGCTGATGCCTTCCGCATAGGCCTTGTCGAACTGCATCGGCACGCCGAAGGCGATCGCCGACATGATCGTGAGCTTGTGCGCAGCGTCGATGCCTTCGACGTCGAAGGTCGGATCGGCCTCGGCGTAGCCGAGCGCCTGCGCCTCGGCGAGCACCTGTTCGAAAGGCGCACCGGTTTCGCGCATCCGCGACAGGATGAAGTTCGACGTGCCGTTGATGATCCCGGCGATCCATTCGATACGGTTGGCGGTAAGCCCTTCGCGCAGCGCCTTGATGATCGGCACCCCGCCTGCCACCGCGGCCTCGAACGCCACCATGACACCTTGCGCGTGCGCCGCTGCGAAGATCTCGTTGCCGTGCTGGGCCAGCAGCGCCTTGTTCGCGGTGACGACATGCTTGCCATGGGCGATCGCCTCGAGAATCAGCGAGCGCGCCGGCTCGATGCCGCCGATCAGCTCGCAGACGATGTCGAGATCGGGGTTCCGCGTAACCGCATGGGCATCGCCGGTGATCTGCACCCCGGAAGCCGCCGGAATGAGATCACGCGCGCGCTCGGGCGCGCGCAACGCAATCCAGGTGATCCGGATCGGACGGCCAGCGCGCCGGGTGATCTCGCCCTCGTTGCGGCGGAGCACATCCCAGGTGCCCTTCCCGACGGTACCGAAGCCGATCAGCCCGACCTGCAGCGGTTTCACGGCCGGCCATCCTCGCGGAACATCTGCTTGATGCCACGTATCGCCTGCCGCGTGCGGGACTCGTTCTCGATCATCGCGAAGCGCACGTGATCATCGCCGAACTCGCCGAAGCCGATGCCGGGCGACACCGACACCTTGGCCCGCGCCAGCAGGCGCTTGGAGAACTCGAGCGAGCCCTGCGCCGCATAGGCCTGAGGAACCTTCGCCCAGACGTACATCGACGCCTTCGGAACCTCGACCTTCCAGCCTGCCTCGTGCAGGCCCTTGACCAGCACGTCCCGCCGCTTTGCGTATTTGCGCGTGATGTCGGCGACGCAATCCTGGGGACCCTCGAGGGCGGCAATGGCCGCGACCTGGATCGGCGTGAACGTGCCGTAGTCGTGGTAGCCCTTGATGCGCGACAGTGCGTAGACGAGGTCGCGATTGCCGACCATGAAGCCGATGCGCCAGCCTGCCATGTTGTAGCTCTTGGACATCGTGAAGAACTCGACTGCGACGTCGCGCGCGCCCTCCACCTGCATGATCGACGGCGCCTGCCAGCCATCGAAGCAGATGTCGGCGTAGGCGAGGTCGTGCACGACCCAGATGCCGTATTCCTTCGCCAGCGCGATGATCTTTTCGAAGAAAGGCAGGTCGACGCACTGCGCAGTCGGGTTCGCCGGAAAGTTGACGATCAGCATCTTGGGCTTGGGCACCGACAACTTGATTGTCTGCTCGAGCTCCACGAAAAAATCGACGTCGGGGGTGAGCCGTACCTGCCGGATGTCGGCGCCTGCGATCACGGGCCCGTAGATGTGGATCGGATAGCTCGGATTGGGCACCAGGACGGTGTCGCCACGGCCAAGGGTCGCGAGCGCCAGGTGCGCGATGCCCTCCTTCGATCCGATGGTGACAATCGCCTCGCGCTCCGGGTCGAACGCGATACCCCAGCGCCGCTCGTACCAGTGGCAGATCGCGCGGCGCAGCCGCGGGATCCCTCTCGACACCGAATAGCCGTGGGTGTCGCCGCGCTGCACCGTCTCGACCAGCTTGGACACGATATGCGCGGGCGTCGGTCCGTCGGGATTGCCCATGCCGAAGTCGATGATGTCCTCGCCGCGGCGACGCGCCTCCATCTTGAGCTCGGAGGTGATGTTGAAGACGTAGGGAGGAAGGCGCTCGATGCGCGCGAAATGCGTCTGCGGGGAGGTGGACATGCGGGCCTCTAGCGTAAGCGCCCGGAACCGTCCGAGCGACGTAGACGTGGTGGAGCGACAATCGTAGCGAATTCACACGCTTACCGCAACGCGCAAAGCGGGACACCGGGGTCAGAGCTGTAATATGCGCAGGTTCGCAACGTTATTACGCCTCTGACCCCCATTGAAGTTTCACCTGCAGGCGCCAACGTCCAACGTGGTCACCGGTTGTGGTGATGGCTGGGTACGCGTGGGAATCGACGAATACCGCGCGGGCATCGTGATCCTCCCGGACCGCGTGATCACTGGCTGGGCGCCGGCGGGCTTCGATGCACTCTCGGCGGACGATTTCGCCGGACTCCTGGCATCCGAGCCGGAAATCGTGCTGCTGGGAACGGGAAGTCGCCAGCATTTTCCGCATCCACGCCTGCTCGCTACGCTGATCGCCGCCCGTGTCGGCGTCGAGGTGATGGATACGCACGCTGCCTGCCGGACCTTCAACATCCTGGTCGCCGAAGACCGCCGCGTCGCCGCGGCGCTCGCCATCGAGCCCGACTGACGGAACATCGACCGATGCTGCACCTGCCCCGCCTGCTCGACGCCGAACGCGTTGCCGCACTGCGCGCCATCGCGGCGCGGGCGCCGTGGATCGACGGCCGGATCACTGCCGGCGGCGGTGCTGTCGAGCGCAAGCGCAACGAGCAGGTCGACGAGAGCTCGCCCGAGGGCAGGGAGATTGGCGACGCGGTGATGCTGGCGCTGCAGCGCTATCCGGTGTTCGCCGCTGCGGCGTTTCCGGTACGCGTAAGCCGCGCGCTAGTGAACCGCTACGCCGTCGGCATGGAGTACGGCGCCCATGTCGACAATCCGCTGATGGGAAGTGCCGAGCCGCTACGCACCGACCTGTCGGCGACGCTTTTCCTGTCCGACCCGGCCGAGTACGACGGGGGCGAACTGGTGGTCGAGGAGCTCGCGGGCACGCAGGCGGTGAAACTGCCTGCGGGCGACCTCTTCCTGTATTCGGCAACGCGGGTGCACCGCGTAACGCCGGTAACGCGTGGCGTTCGCATCGCCGCCGTGTTCTGGATCCAGAGCCTTGTCGCCGACGCGGAGAAACGCGCATTGCTGTTCGAGATGTCGCAGGCGCTCGCGGCGCTCGAGCACCAGCGCGGCCCGTCGCAGGAGATCACCCGGCTCGCTGCGTGCCACGCGCGACTGGTTCATCGCTGGGTGCAACCCTGACGCGGGAGCGCCGTTCCTACCCGGCAACGAGTTCGCGCAGATGCGCCACCGCGCTTCTCCCGAGCGCCCCGAGCGCGTAGCCACCCTCGAGCGAGGACACGACGCGCCCCTGCGCGTGGCGGGTCGCCACCTGCATCAGCTCGCGGGTCACCCAGGTGAAGTCGGCCTCGGTGAAAGCGAGGCCCGCAAGCGGATCGTCGCGATGCGCGTCGAAGCCCGCGGACAGCAGGATCAACTCGGGCCGGTGCCGATCGAGCGCCGGCAGCCAGTGATCCGTGAACGCCGCGCGAAGCTCGCGACCCCCGCTTCCCGCCGACAGCGGGATGTTCACCATGTTCGGCGCGGGATTGTCGATGCCGGAATACGGATACAGCGGGTACTGGAACGTCGACACCATCAGCACGCGAGGATCGTTGGAAAAGATTTCCTCGGTGCCGTTGCCGTGATGGACGTCGAAATCGACGATCGCAACGCGCGTCAGTCCGTGCGCTGCCAGCGCATGCGCCGCCCCGACCGCGACGCTGTTGAAAACGCAAAATCCCATCGCCCGGGCGCTCTCGGCGTGATGCCCCGGCGGGCGCACGGCACAGAAAGCGTTGTGGAATCTTCCGGAGCACACCAGGTCCACTCCCAGGATCACCGCGCCGGCTGCGTGACGCGCGGCATCGACCGAATGGGCGTTGAGGGCCGTGTCGGGATCGAGGAAGTGGAGGCCGTGCTCGGGCGCCGCGCTGACGACCGCTTCGATGTAGCCCTGGTGGTGAACGCGCGCGAGCTCGTCGTCGGTTGCAGCGGGCGCCTCGTGGCGCGCGACGTGCGCGTCGAGCCCCGAGGCGAGCAATTCATCCTCGATTGCGACCAGGCGATCCGGGCACTCGGGATGCCCGGTGCCCATCGCATGCAGCAGGCAGGAGGGGTGGGTGATGTAGGCGGTGGTGGGCACGGAAAAAGCTTGCGGAAGGTACGAACGCGAGTTTAGCGCCGACGGAGCGTCGTGACGAGGTGGCTTCGACCGCGCTAGAGTGCGGCAATTCGCCCTGAAACCTGCCGACGACAATGACCGTACGCCCTGCTTCCCAGAATATCCCGACCGCGCAACGTCTCGCCGACGTGCTGCGACAGCTTGGCGACATCATCGTCGGCAAGGCAGCGCCGTTGCAGCTCGCGCTCACCTGCCTGCTCGCCCGCGGCCACCTGCTGATCGAGGACATTCCCGGAGTTGGCAAGTCGACGCTGGCGCAGGCGCTGGCAACGACGCTGGGCCTCAACCACGCTCGGATCCAGTTCACGAGCGACCTCCTCCCCGCCGACGTACTTGGCGTATCGGTGTACGACGAAGCGTCGAAGGGCTTTCGGTTCCATGCCGGACCGATCTTCCACTCGGTCGTCCTTGCCGACGAGATCAATCGCGCGCCCCCGAAGACGCAGAGCGCGCTGCTCGAGGCCATGGAGGAGCGGCAGGTGTCGCAAGACGGCGAGACGCGCAAGCTCCCTGACCCGTTTTTCGTGATCGCGACCCAGAATCCGGTCGAGCAGATCGGCGCATTTCCGCTGCCAGAGTCGCAGCTCGACCGGTTCATGCTGGCGATCGAACTGGGCTATCCGGACGCGGATTCCGAGCGCGCCCTGCTCGCCGGCGGCGATCGCCGTGCGCGTCTCCAGGACGTCGCCGCGCTCTCCGATGCCGCCACTCTCGCGCAATGGCAACGCGAGGCCGTGTTGATCCACGTCGCCCCTGCGCTCCTCGATTATGTGCAGGCGCTGCTCGCCGCGTCGCGCGGGCATGCCGCCGCGCCAGCGGCTGACGAAGAAGTGGCCCCGCGCCGCGGCCTCAGTCCTCGCGCGGGATTGATGCTCGTCGCTGCTGCGCGCGCCAGGGCACTGATCGGCGGTCGCCCGATGGTCGTGCCGGAAGACGTGCAGGCGGTTTTTCCGGCAGTCGCCGGGCACCGGCTCGCCGGCGGCGCTCGCGCGGGTGCCGTCCAGGCGCAACGTCTGGTGCGCGCCGTCGCGCTCCCGTGAAGCCACCGGCTGGGGTGAGTTCCGGCTCGGCCCCACGGCAGTGAACCTGCCCGCGGGCGCGCGCTCCGGCTGGATCCGGCGCCTGCGCCAGCGGGCGTTCCGCTCCTCTCCTGCCGATCGCGCACCGGTGGTGCTGCGGCACTCGCGCATTTACATCCTGCCCACGCGCAGGGGACTGGCATTGATCGCGACGCTTGTTGTCATGCTCCTGACGTCGCTCAACTACGCTCTGTCGCTCGGGCTCGCGGTAACTTTCCTGCTGGGAGGGCTCGTTGCTGCGGGGCTGCTGCACACGTTCCGCAACCTGGCCGGGCTCGAAGTGAAGCCGCTATCTGCGGTGGATACCTTCGCCGGCGAGTCGATGAACTTCACGCTGGCGCTGGGGGTGGCCACGCTCGAGCGCCGTTCGATCGACGTCGCAGCCTCGGGCGCCGTGGCACGCGCGAATCTCACCGCGGGATCGGTGCGAACCATCGCTCTGGCAGTGCCGACGCATCAGCGGGGACGTGTTGCGCTCGGCCGCGTGACGCTGTCTTCCGATCACCCGCTCGGGCTGTGGCACGCGTGGGCCTACGTGCACTTCCCGCTGGCGGGAATTGCGTGGCCCGTGCCCGAGGCGGGAGCGCCGGCGCTGCCCGCGGGCACGCTTTCCGTGAAAGGCCGCGCTGCGGGCAAAGGCGACAACGACGACCTCGCAGGATTGCGTGAATACCAGCGTGGGGACCCGCTGCAACGCGTCGCCTGGAAAGCGGTCGCGCGCGGCGCCGGATGGTTCAGCAAGGCCTTCGAGGGCGGCGGCGACAGCGGGCCGGTCCTGCTCTCGTACCTGGCATTGCCTGCGCGGCTGTCGACCGAAGCGCGGCTCGCGCGTTTGTGCGCGTGGATCCTCGCAGCCGAGCGTAGCGCACGCCCCTTCGCGCTGTCGCTGCCCGGCACCGAGCTTCCGCCAGGGGTTTCGTTCGAGCATCGCCGTGCCGCGCTGACTGCGCTCGCGCTCTTCCGGGCCGACGCGTGAACGCGGCGCTCACCACGCGCTTCGCGCATCCGCAATCGCGCGGCAGGCCGCGCGCCAACCACGCGCTCACGCCGGCCCTGTCAGCCGCGCAAATCACGAGTCTCGGCGTGTTGCTCATTGCGGCGCAACTGCCGCTGGCGGTGCATCTCCCGCTCTGGGCCGCGGGCCTCGGCCTCGCGCTCGTGGCGCTGCGCTGTCTGTTGCTGCGTCGGGACCGGCTGCGGCCGCAAGCGACGCCGGCGCGGATTCCGTCATGGGCGCTCGCAGTATTTGCGCTTCTGTTGGCGCTGGCCGTACGTAAGTCCTACGGCTACCTGATCGGCCGCGATCCCTGCGTCGCGTTTCTGTTCATCCTGGTCGGAATCAAGTTCCTCGAAGCGCGAAGGCTGCGGGATGGATCGCTGCTTGTCTGCCTCGCCGCGTTCCTGCTCGTCACACCTTTCTTCTACGATCAGTCGATCGCTGCCGCGCTCGCGGCGATTCCCGCCGTGCTCGCGGTCGGCGCGGCGCTGCAATCGCTGGCGATCAGCGACTCCGCCGACAGCACCACCGCAGCACTCGGCTGGCGCGTTGCATGGGCGCGCACCGCGGTGCTGATCGCCCAGGGATTGCCGATCGCCGCAACGCTCTTCCTCCTTTTCCCGCGGCTTGCAGGTCCGCTGTGGGGGCTGCCAGCCGACCGCGCCGCCACGACGGGGTTATCCGACCGCATGGCCCCCGGGACAATCAGCGCGGTGGCGCTCTCCGATGCCGTCGCTTTCCGCGTCGATTTCGATGGACCGGTTCCACCACGGCCACTACGCTACTGGCGCGGACCCGTGCTGACCCTGTTCAATGGTCGCGAGTGGCGCGCGCTTCCGCCGCGCGCCGGCGGCCAGCTCGCGACCGGCGGCGTGCGGCTACGCTACACGGTGACGCTGGAGCCCGACGATCATCGCTGGCTGTTCGCACTCGACGTGCCCTCGGCGCTTCCGGAGCTTGCCGCGGACCCGTCGATGCGTTCGAACGCTGGAGGCCTGGCAGGACTTTCCAGCGATCAGCAGCTCGTGACGAGGCTGCCTGTCATGCAGCCGCTGCGCTACACGCAGCAATCGATCCTGCGCGACCGATACCCGGTCGCATCACGCTCCGAGCTCGCGCTCGATTCGCGCCTGCCGCCCGGCAATCCCCTTAGTGTCGCGTTCGCGCAGGAGCTTCGCCGTAGCTACCCGGATGAAGGCGCGTACATCGCAGCGGTCCTTGCGTGGTTCCACCACGAGCCTTTCCGCTACACACTCTCGCCACCGCTGCTCGAGGACCACCCGGTCGACGCGTTCCTGTTCGATACGCGGCGGGGATTCTGCGAGCATTTCGCGAGCGCCTTCGTGGTGCTGTTGCGCGCTGCCGGAATTCCCTCGCGCGTCGTCACGGGCTACCAGGGTGGCGAGATCAATCCGCGCGGCGGCTACATGATTGTCCGGCAGTCCGATGCGCACGCCTGGGCCGAAGCGGTCGTCGATGGACAGTGGCGGCGCTTCGATCCCACTGCCGCCGTAGCCCCGTCGCGCATCGACCGGGGTCTGTTCGCGTCGGTGCCCGCAAGCGATCCGGTGCCGCTGTTCGCGCGGGGTGACAGCGGCTTGCTGCAGGGCCTCGATCTCGCGATCGACGCGATCAACTACCAGTGGCGACGCAACGTGATCGAGTTCAACCACGACCGGCAGCGCTCGTTGTGGCGCGACTGGGGAATCGGCGGTTATGCCCCGTGGCAGATCGTCGCCATCGCTGTCGCGGCAATCCTCGCGTGGGCGGCCGTGGTCTTCGCTTGGTTCGCTGCGCGGCGCGAGCGTAGCGAGCGCGCGGTCAGGCTGTGGCGCAGCCTGTGCAGGCGCCTTGCCCGCGCCGGATTGCCGCGCCCGGCGTGGGAAGGTCCGATCGCGTATGCGGAGCGCGCTGCGAAGCGCTGGCCGAATTTCCGCATCGCTTTTGGCGCGATCGGCGACTCGTTCGCGATGCTGCGCTACGGCCCGGTTTTAGCACAGGAAGCGCAGCGTTTCGCACTTATCGCCACGCTCGAGCGCGCGATAGACGTGCTGCCTTCACCCGCAGAACTGCGCACGATGAAGCCTTGAGCAAATTGAAGCCTTGAGCAAATGTCTGCGCACACCGCAATGACGGCGAGCGAGCGCTTGCGCGGATTGTAATGACGGTGACTGCGACCTACCCGGCGCTCAGGCCGGCGGCAGGTACTTCTCGGGATCCATCGGCTTCCCAAAGCGCCGGATCTCGAAATGGAGATTCACCCGATTGGCATCGGTATCCCCCATCTCGGCGATCTCCTGGCCACGCGCCACCTGCTGTCCTTCCTTGACCAGGATCGCGCTGTTGTGCGCGTACGCGGACAGGTAAGTCGCGTTGTGCTTGATGATGATGAGCTTGCCGTAGCCGCGCAGGCCGGAGCCCGCATAGACGACGCGGCCGGCCGCGCTGGCGTAAACCGGCTGGCCCGCAGTTCCCGCGATGTCGATACCCTTCAGATTCGCGGCGTCCGAGAATTCGGTGACGACCTTGCCCTTGGCTGGCCACATCCAGTTGAGTACGTCATCGCCGGCCGGTGCGACCGTTGACGGTGTGGCCGTTGACGCTGCGGCCGCCAACGCTGTGCCGGCGGCAGGCACCGCGCCAACCGGCGGCGCGGGAACCAAGCTCGCATTGCGCGTCAGTTCGCGCAGCGCGCGGTCCGAATACGGCTCCTTGATTGCCTTCGGTGACGATTTGACCATACCGGACGCGACCGGTGCAGCGGCGGCGACTTGCGACGGAACTGCGCCCGGTACCGCGCCGGGCGCGGCACTGCTGACCGTCGGCGGCGCCCCGACTGTCGGCCGCGACATCGCAGACGATGGCGGCGTGGATGGCATTGGCATTGCGACGACCGGTGCCACAGTTTGCAGTGGTGCAGTGGTCACGCCGCGCTGCGCCATACCGGCCTGCGACTCGCCACCCTGCGTCATGCCGGCCTGCGACTCGCCGCTCTGCGTTACCGACGCCGGCGCCGTGCTCGTCGAAGCGAGCTCCGTGCCTGCGGCAGGCTGGCCGGGCGCAGCAAGGCGCAGCACCTGCCCCGCGTAGATCCGGTTGACGTTGCCGAGGTGATTCCACGCGGCGAGCTCGCGGTAGTCGACACCGTTGTCCAGCGCAATCTGGTAGAGCGTGTCGCCGTGCTTGACCGTGTAGGACGCCGCGCGCCCTGCTTCGATCGCGGTCCGGGCACCCGAGCCGCCGCTTGCGGCGCGCGCCGCCGGGATTGCAGGACGTTGCTCGACTGGCGCCAGATGTGGATTCGCGCAGCCTGCAACGACGCCCACGGCGAGCGCCGCTACGAGTGCGATGCGAAGGCGCAACCGGACGGGAATGCGCGAAGCGGACCAGGACATCGATTGAACGACTGAGCTGCGGGCCGAAAGTTCAGGCAAGCCCGGACAGCAGGGGCACGAATCGTACCGCATCGAAGACCTGCTCGCGCAGTCCCGCAGATCCCATTTCGATCACGGTCAAGCGCTGCACGCCGCGCTCAGTTTCGTCATTGCCCGACAAGGGAAGCACCATCCTGCCACCGGGCTTCAGGTACTTGAGGAGCGCCGTCGGGACATGGGTCGCACCCGCGGTCACGACGATCGCATCGACCGCGAGCACCTCGCCCAAGTCCGCACTGCCATCGCCATGAGCGAGATGGACGTTGCGCAGCTTCAGCGATTGCAGGTGCCTGCGGGCCTTGGCGACCAGCGCGCCGATACGCTCGACGGTGTAGACGTTGGCAGCGAGCTGCGCGAGCACTGCGGTCTGGTAGCCGCAGCCGGTGCCGATCTCGAGCACGCTCTCGAGCGTACGGCCGTTTCGCGCGAGCTCGGTCATCCGCGCGACGACCCAGGGCTGCGAAATGGTCTGGCCGTGCCCGATCGGCAGTGGCACGTCCTCGTAGCCCCGAATCGCCAATGCCTCGTCGACGAAGATGTGTCGCGGCACCGCGTTCATCGCCGACAGGACGACCTCGTCGCGAACGCCGTCGATGCGCAGGCGCTCGACCATCCGTGCGCGCGTGCGGTCGGAGGTCATGCCGATGCCGCTCGTTCCTCCACGACTGCCAGCGCCGAGCGCTCCCATCGCCCGCATCTCCCGTTGATCCTGCAGTCCAGTGCCCACCCGTCGGTCACGCCGCCTGGTGATCACTTATCAATCGCGCAACTTAGCGATCGTGCAACTTAGCAATCATGCAACTCAGCGATCGAGCCACGTGGCGACGTCCCCCATCTGATCCCGATTGGTAAGGTCAATCTGCAGCGGCGTCACCGACACGTAGTCGTTCTCGACGGCGTGGAAATCGCTACCCTCTCCCGAATCGGCGGCCGGACCCGCCGCGCCGACCCAGTACACCGTTTCCCCGCGTGGCGTTTGCATGCGCACGACGTCTTCGGCCTTGTGGCGCCGGCCGAGCCGCGTGATCCGGTAGCCCTTCAGCGCCGCTCGAGGAATGTCGGGAACGTTGACGTTCAGGAGCCACGGACCCGAGGCCTGGCGCTCGTGCCGGTCGAGCAATTCGAGCGCAACCGCGGTCGCGGTCTCGAAATGTGCGGCGGTCTTCGACGCGAGCGATATCGCCACCGATGGAACCCCGAGCAGGTAGCCTTCGGTCGCCGCGGCGACCGTTCCCGAGTAGATCGTGTCGTCGCCCATGTTGGCACCCAGGTTGATCCCCGAAATGACCATGTCGGGCAAGACGTCGAGCAAGCCCGTCACCGCGAGATGGACGCAATCAGTCGGCGTACCGTTGACGAAGAGAAAGCCATTGGGCGCCCGCCGCACCGACAGCGGGCGGTCGAGCGTGAGCGAGTTCGACGCTCCGCTGCGGTCGCGCTCGGGCGCAACGACCGTGATATCCGCGCGCGGTCGCAGTGCCGCGGCGAGGTGCTCGAGACCGGGTGCGAAATAGCCGTCGTCGTTGGAAAGGAGAATGCGCATCGATGGGCACCGCGCAGGCGGCCCTTGCGACACCCGTCGGACACGCAAAGCGCAGTTTGCAATTATACCGTGCAGTGCGCGTCACGCACGTCGCGCCGCCGGCCTCAGCCGCTGTTGCGCAATCCTGCGGCAAGCCCATTGATTGTCAAGTGGAGCGCCCGCTGCGAGCGCAGGTCCGTGGCGCCGGCACGATAGCGACGCAACAGCTCGACCTGCAGATGGTTCAACGGATCGAGGTAGGGGAAGCGGTTGCGAATGCTGCGAGCGAGTGTCGGGTTGTCGGCAAGCACGTTTGGCTGGCCGGTGATGGCGAGGAAATGGGCGAGCGTCCGCGCATGCTCGACGGCGATCCGATCGAAGATCGACGAGCGGATCGCGGCATCGGGAACGAGCTCGGCGTAGCGCGACGCGATCGCGAGGTCGGTCTTGGCCAGCACCATCCCCATGTTCGACAGCATCGACCGGAAGAACGGCCAGCGCGCATGCATCTCGCGTAGGAGCGCGATGTCTCCGCGGCCTTCCGCGAGCCATGCCTCGACCGCGGCACCGAAGCCGTACCACCCGGGCAGCATCAGCCGGCACTGGCCCCAACTGAACACCCAGGGAATCGCACGCAGGTCGTCGATTCGCGTCGATGCGCTCCGCGATGCGGGCCGGCTGCCGATGTTGAGTTCGGCGATCTCCGAAATCGGCGTCGTCGCGCGGAAATAGTCGACGAACCCGGGAGTGTCGTAAACGAGCGCGCGGTAGGCGGCGAAGGCATGCGACGAAAGCCGGTCCAGGACGTCGAAGTACGCGCTCGCGCGCTCGCCCAGGCGTTCGGCGTCGTGGAGGCTCGCCTCGAGTGTTGCGGCGACCAGCGACTCGAGGTTGCGGCGCCCGACTTCGGGGTCGGAGTACTTGCTGGCGATGATCTCGCCCTGTTCGGTCAGGCGCAGGCCGCCGCCGACGCTCCCGGCCGGCTGGGCGAGGATGGCGTCGTAGCTCGGGCCGCCGCCGCGGCCTACCGTTCCACCTCGGCCGTGGAAAAGCCGCAATCCGATTCCGTGCTCGCGAAACACGTCGACCAACTGGCGCTCGGCCCGGTACAGCGACCAGTTGGCGGTGACATAGCCGCCGTCCTTGTTGCTGTCGGAATAGCCAAGCATCACTTCCTGCCAGCCACGCCGGCTCGCGATCATGGCGCGATATGTGGGCAGCGCGAAAGCGCCGCGCATGATGGCGCCGCAGCGCGCGAGGTCGTCGATGGTCTCGAACAGCGGGACGACATTCACCGCGATCGACCCGGGCGTCGCCAGCCCGACTTCCTTCAGCAGCAACGCGACCTCCAGCAGATCCGAGACTGATTGGCACTTGGAGATCACATAATTCGAAATCGCCTCGCCGCCATAGCACGCGTGCACGCCGGCTGCCGTACGCAGGATCGCAAGCTCGGAGGCCGTGCGCGCGGAATATTCGAGATGCGGCGAATGCAGCAACCGCGGCGTCGCGAGCTCGCGCGTGAGCAATGCGACCCGGTCGGCCTCGGCCAGCGCCGCATACGCCGGCGCGGCCAGTGCGCGCGCCAGGAGCTCGGCCACGACGCTCTCGTGCACATCGCTGTTCTGGCGCAGGTCGATCGAAGCGAGATGAAAGCCGAAGATGCCGGCTGCGCGGCGTAGCGGATCGAGTCTGCGCACCGCCAGGTCGCCCGCGCCATGGGACGTGAGCGATGCCGCAATCGTGTCGAGATCGGCGCGAAATTCCTGCGCCGAAGCGTACGCCGCGGCGTCGACCTGCGACGGGCGTGCCGCTTCGACGTCGGCCAGTGCGCGCGCGGTCGCGGCCAGCCGCGCATAGACTCCGATCAATGCCTGCCGGTAGGGCTCGTCTTGCCGATGCGGATTCGTGTCGTGCGCCGCCTGCGCCAGCGCGAGCAGCGCGTCGGTGGGCGTGACGAGACGCGTGGATAGCGAAAGCTCGCCGCCGAGCCGGTGCACCTGGTCGAGGTAATGGGCCAACGCGACGCCCGCCTGCGCCCGAATTGCGTACGTGAGCGTCCCCGCGTCGACGAACGGATTGCCGTCGCGATCACCGCCGATCCAGGAACCCATTCTGAGGAAGGGAGGTACGGCAACGCCGGCAGCGCCCGGCATCGTACGCAACAGCCCTTCAAGCGACGCATGCAGCCGCGGGATCTCGGCCAGGAACGTGTAGTGGTAATAGGCAAGCCCGTTGTCGACCTCGTCGCGCACCCGCAGGCGCGTGAGCCGCAGCATCGCGGTCTGCCACAACTCGAGCACCAGCGTGCGTAGTTGGAACGCGAGGTCGGAACACTCGCCGGGCGTGAGCGCGGTGCGGTCCCGCCAAGTCAGCAGCCGCGCAATCTCGCGCTCGGCATCCAGGATGCTCTTGCGCTGAACTTCGGTGGGGTGCGCGGTCAGCACCGGGCTGATCAACGCATCGCCGAGCCACGCCCAAACTGCCTCGAAGCCGACGCCGGCGTCGGCCAGGCGCACAAGGGCATCGGCGAGGTCGCCTCGGCGCGCGGGCGAACCGGCGAGCGCGTGCGCGCGCCGGCGGCGGTTCTGGTGCACGTCCTCCGCGATGTTCGCAAGGTGCGAGAAGTAGCTGAATGCGCGCACCACGTCGAGCACCGCCGCGAGTGGAAGCGCATTGAGCATCGCGGCGAGATTCTGGCGCGCGGCGCCAGCCTCCGAGGGAATGGCGCGGCGAAACCGGATCGCGGTCTGGCGGATCGCCTCGATGCGCGCGTAGCCCTCCTCGCCGGTCTGCCCTCGCAGCACCTCGCCGAGCATGCGGCCGAGGACCCGCGTGTCCTCCCGGAGGGGCAGGTCCTTGTCGGGAAGGTTCGGGGTGTCCACCGGGCTCACGACGATGGGGCCACAGGCGGCACCGGAGCATCATGCGCCACGCGCAGCGCTTCGGCGAGCGAGGCGACTGCAGCTGCATAGAGACGGCTCTTGTTGTAGCGCGTGATCACGTAGAAATTGGGGAAGACAATCCAGAGGCTCACGCCCGGTTCTCCATCGAACTGCGGGTCGGGCCGCTCCTCGAGCAGCAGCAGGCCGACCGGCTCAGCAGCCATCGGCTCCGGCATGGTCTGCGCGCCGATGCCGTCGGCATTCCATGCGGCGAGCGGGCGACGCTCGCTGATCCCGCCATCGAGTCGCGCCAGGGCCGCATCTCGTGCGCTCTCTGCGACAATCGCCCTCGACCACACCGGTTGGCCGCGCAGCCAGTCGTGGCGCGCGAGATAGTTCGCAATGCTGCCGATCACGTCGTCACCGCTGTTCCACAGGTCGATGCGTCCGTCGCCGTCGAAATCGATCGCGTAGCGCCGCACGTTGCCCGGCATGAACTGCGGAATGCCAATCGCCCCGGCGAACGATCCGCGTGGCGTGAGCGGCGAGATTCGCTCGTCGCGCGTGAACAGAAAGTACTCGCGAAGCTCGGCACGGAAATAGGATCCGCGGCGAGGATAATCGAAAGCGAGCGTCGCGAGCGCGTCGATCACCCGGTAGCGTCCGGTGTTGCGTCCGTAGTTGGACTCGATGCCGATGATCGCGACGACGATTTCCGAAGGTACGCCGAACTGGGCTTCGGCGCGGGAGAGCGCAGGCTCGTGCGCCCGCCAGAAAGCGACACCCGCGTCGACGCGCCCGGGAGTCAGGAAGCGCGGCGCGTATTCATACCACTTCGGCGGCGCGACCAGCGGCCGCTCCATCGCGTCGACGATCGCCTGCTGGTAGCGGGTCTCACGCAGCCAGTGCGCGAGCGTTGCCTTCCGGAAGCCGTCGTTCCTTGCGAGCTCGTCGATGAAACGCCGCACCTCGGCCCGGTTCGCGTAGCCGCGGCGCGCATGCGTCGCGGCGTGTCGCGGCAGCGCCCCCCAGGACGATCCCGCGAGCCCGGCCGCGAGCCCGGCCGCGAGCACCGTCGCGAGAACGGCGAGCGTGCGGCGGCGGGACGGCGTGATCATGACGAGTGCTCGATGAATGGTATCATCGCGCGCGCTTCGCGCATGCCGCGCGCGCCGGGCGTAGCGTGGTCGGCTCGGGTGGCGGACCGAACGCCTTGCACCCGATGCACAGACTCTATCCGCTGTTTCGCCCACTGCTGTTTGCCGCCGACCCCGAGTCAGCCCACGAGATCGCTTTTGCCGGGCTCGACGCTGCCGCCCGCACCGGTATTGCGCAGCTCTTCGCGCCGCGCCTCCCGGCTACGCCCGTCGATGTCATGGGACTCCGCTTCCCCAACCGCGTGGGACTCGCGGCAGGGCTCGACAAGGATGCCACGCACCTTGCCGGACTGGCAACGCTGGGGTTCGGCTTCATCGAGGCGGGAACAGTGACGCCGCGCCCGCAATCCGGCAATCCACGTCCGCGAATGTTCAGGATCGTGGAGGCGGAAGCGCTGATCAACCGGATGGGATTCAACAGCGCCGGCGTTGAGCGCTTCGTCGCAAACGTCGTGCGCTCGGGCTATCGCGGTGTGCTCGGCGTCAATATCGGCAGGAATTTCGATACGCCCAACTCGCGCGCGGCGGACGACTACATCGCGTGCCTGCGCGCCGTGTACGACTGCGCGAGCTACGTGACTATCAACGTTTCGTCACCCAATACGCCGGGTCTGCGAGGGCTGCAGTCGGAAGATGCGCTCGCGGCCTTGCTCGGCCGCATCGTCGATGAGCGCGATCGCCTCGCCGACGCGAGCGGGAGGCGTGTTCCGCTGGCAGTGAAGATCGCACCCGACCTCGACGACGACACGGTGCGGGCGATCGCTCGCCTGCTCGTTCGGCACCGGATCGACTGCGCAATCGCCACCAATACGACGGTCGCGCGCGACGGCGTCGTCGACCGGCCTCATGCCGAGGAGCCTGGCGGCCTCTCGGGCGCGCCGCTTCGCGCGCGCGCAACCGCGATACTGCGCACGCTCGCCGCGGCTCTCGACGGGACCCTTCCGGTGATCGGCGTCGGCGGCATCACTTGCGCCGACGACGCGCGCGAGAAGATCGCTGCCGGCGCGTCGCTCGTCCAGCTCTACACCGGGCTCATCTACCGCGGTCCGGATCTCGTCGCGCAGTGCGTGCGGGCGCTCTGAACCGCGCGCGATGCTCGAGGTAGGCGACCGCGGTGCCATGGAAGTACATACCGACCGCGGCGCCCAGCACGAGATGGGTCTCGGTCACCGTAACGGCGCTCGAGAACGAATCGCGTTCGTACAGCTCGTCGAACCACCTGCCGCTCCCCTGCAGCGCGTTCATGCCGGCCCCGGGGAGACCGCCGGATTACACCGCTGCGGGCTCGAGCTCGAACCGGTCGGTGAGCTCACTAAGCACGCTGGTGAACGCACGGTCGATCAGCGGCTCGGCCTCGACCAGGCGCGCACGATTGATGCGGAACTGCGCCGCCAGATCCGCGGCCGTCATCGACAGCGCCCTCTGCCCCTGGCGATTGGTGAACAGGTAGGTGCCGCGCAGCGGGCTCACCCACGCGAGCTTGGAGAAGGCAAGCTGAGCGTCTTCGTCCTCGAATTCGACCCACTGTCCGCGCTCGAGACTGCTCGCAATCTCGAGGTATTCATCGTCGATCACCGCAGCTTCGGCGCTCGTTGCCACCGGCTGCGCCGGCGCCATCGCGCTTGCAAGCGACAGTGCCCGCGCTGCGGCGTCCGAATCGCCCGCGGCCTTTGCCGCCTCGGCCTCCGCGCGAGCGGCCTCGGCCACGGCAGCAGTCGGCGACGGCCCTGCCGAAAGCGACGGTTTCACTGCCGCGGCATGCGCTTCGACCAGGTGCGACATGAAGTTTTCGCGCTCGCCCGGTGCCCAGTGCGCAGCGGGCACGCCGGTGTTCAACCGCTTCAAAAGCGACGGCAGCATTGCAATCAGATGCTTGCGATCCTCGGCAGTCTTCTTAGGCTGCACGCTCCAGACGAGGTCCTCCAGCGTGGTCACTACCGCCGACCAGGTATCGCTATCATCACCGTCGCGCAGGTAGATGCCCTCGAGCGAACGCTGCCAGTTGCTGCGCAGGAATTGCGCAAGGAACTGCGGTAGCGGGTAGCTTTCAACGCGGCGCTCGACCTCGGTGCTCGCGACCGCGCCGGCGAGGTCCTTGCGGTCGCTCTCGTTGATCTCCTGCGCCGTCGTAGCAAAGTTTTCCTCGGCAGCGCGTTCCTCGGTCGACAGGAACGCGTCGAGCTCAGCGCGCAACTGATCGAAGATCGCCAGATCGTCGGCAAACCCGTCGATGATCCGGTGCACGATCCGGTCGAGCGTGCGATAGAGCGGATCGTCCTGCCCCATTTCCGGGGCCCAGCCCAAGCCGGCGGCTGCGAGCGCGTTGACCAGCACCCGCGCCGGGTGCGATTTCTTCGCGAAGAACGCGCCGTCGAACATTGCGACCTTGAGCACCGGGATCTGCAGGCGGGCGAGCAGCGCCTTGATGCCATCCGGAAGGTCGCGCGTTTCAAAGATGAAATCGAACAGCATCGCGACCATCTCGATGGTCATCGCCTCGAGCTGGTTGGCGCGCTGGCCGAGCACGGACTCCTGCAGATCGCGCAGGACGTTGTGCATCCCCTCGGGGATGCCCACGAACCCGATCCGGCCACCCTCGATGTCGAAGCCGGTCTGACCGGCCTGCAGCCGCGTCAGTCCTTCGTGCAGGCTGGGCGTCGCGAGAATCGGCGCGCCGGGCACATAGCCCGACGGCGTAGGCGGAAACCGCGCGAATGCCCGGTTCGCGCCCGCAGGCGGTGCCGGGTGCCCCGCCATCGGGAAGCGCCCCTGCGACACCATTTGGCGGAACATCGCCACGATGTCCGTTTCCGAGGGCAGCGGCTGGGCGTCGGGTCGTTTGGCCGCCCCGGCCGTGCGCGGCACGACCGCCGGGCGGGTTGCGGCGTGACGTGATGCGCGCGCGGGGACGATGCGCAGGTTTGCCAGATGCCGGTTGACGTCGGAGTAGATCGCGTCGATTTCGGCGAGCGGCGCCTGGTTCAGCTCCTTCAGGATCTGGAACTTCACGCGGCGCTCGGCCTCGCGTCCCTCAAGCGCCTCGGCGAACGCGCCGACGATCGTCGCCGGCCCGAGCGGATTGTCGTCGGACTCGAGCTCAGGCTGACCCAGCAGATGGCCGATCCCGCGATTGAGCGTCAGCAGTTCGTCATGGCACAGATTCTCGACCGCACGGACGATGTTGCGGGTGACGACCGAATGGTCCAGCGTCGTCACGTCGACCAGCGCGAGTTTGGTTGCATCGACCTTCGAGAAATCGGTCTTCGGATCCGCCTTGCCCGAGACCTTGCGCTCGATGCCGGCGCGCAGGTGCTTCTCGAAGGCGGCCATCAGCTCGGCGCGATCGGCTTTCACGACCTGTCTTGCTTCCAGGAAGAGCTGCTGTTCGTCGCGCAGGTCGGTCTTGCCGGTGCGCTCCATCAGCATGTCGCAAAGACGGTCGAGCAGACCGGCAAAGGACAGCAGCAGCCGATGCACCGCGAGATCCCGGCAATCGGCGAAGATCTTGGCCAGCTCCCTCGGGATAGGGCGGCGAGCGGCCGCGACGCTGGGCGTCACGTTCACGGCTGCCACGAATGCGGCGCAGACGGCATCGAGTTTACGGGCGGCCTCGCCGGTTCAAGATGTTAGGGCGGTTTTCGGCAAACTTACTCTAGCATGACGCTCAGCGGCATGCCAGCCGCAAGCCGCGTTTTCAGCGCTCGATCGCGGCCCAGGCGCGCTCGATTCGCTTGAATGACACAGGTGCGGGGGTGCGAAGCTCCTGGGCGAACAGCGATACGCGCAGTTCCTCGAGCATCCACCGGAAGTCTTCGATCCCTGCGCTCGTGCGCCCCGCGCGCCGGTCGCCATCGAGCCGCTCGCGATAGTGCTGCCACCACCCTGCGACCTGCATGGCATGCCGGGCGTCGCGCGCCGGGTGCTCGGGGTAGCGGGCAACCCTGCGCGCAAGCGCCTGGAGGTAGCGCGGCAAATCCTGGAGCCGGGTCCACGGCGTTGCGGCCAGGAATCCGGGGTAGACGAGCGCATTGCGCTGTGCTTCCGCTTCGGCAACGAGCGCACGCGACGACGCGGGCAGCGCCCCGAGCTTCTGCGACAGTGCGTGGTGCTCTGCGGCGATTGTCCCGAGCACGCGCCAGGCGCCCTCGGCAACGGCCGGCAATCGGGCGCGTGCGCGCTTGACCTGCTCGACATGGGCCTTCGGCGAGCGCGGCAACGGATCGTCACCGAGGAAGGCGCGCCCAGTGATCGCTTCGCGCAGATCCTCCAGCAACTGTGCGGGCGCAACCGCGTTGCGCAACCTCAGCGTGATCGTCGCCCAGTCGCGAGGTGGCTTGAGTTGCTGCTTCAACACCTCGCCGAGCTCGAAACCAATCAAGCGGATCACGCCGTGGCGCGAGGCCCGGTCGGCTGCCTCACGCGTAGCGAGTAGGGTCAGCGCGACGCCTTCCGCGTCGCCTTCGTCGACCAGCGCCGGATAGCCGATGATCCGTTGCCCATCGCGTACAAACGCGAGCGATTCCGGAACCTCGCCAACATCCCAGTGCCGCAGTCCCTTGCGCTCGAGGTTCGGCTCGACCGCCGCGAACGAGAGCCTCGCCGCAGCTTCGAGACAGAGCCTCAGCGCCGGCAGGTCCCGACCCGAGGCGAGCTCGTTGCCCGCGGCATCGACGACCTCGAGGTTCATCCGAAACTGATCGGGCACCTCGACCGCGTCGAAGGCTTGCGGCGGCAGCTCGTCGCGCAGGCGCGTCCGCAGGAATTCGCGCAGCGCGTCGACCAGCCGTCGGCGTCGATCCGGCTCGCGCGCGAGAAACGCCGTCACGGTCTCGGGCAGCGGTACGAGCCGGTTGCGCAGCCCCTTCGGCAGCGCCTTCAGGTAATGCGTGACCTTGTCGCGAAGCATGCCCGGGACGAGCCAGTCGAGCGCCGCGATGTCGACCTGGTTGAGGCGCTCGAGAGGGACGGTAAGCGTCAACCCGTCGAGCGGATGGCCCGGCGCGAATCGATACTTCAGGGGCAGCGCAGCAGCCGCGACGTCGAGCACTGCCGGAAACAGCGCTTCGGTGACGCCCGAGGCCGCGTGACGCATCAACTCGTCGCGGGTGAAGCGCAGCCGCCCCGGCTCGTGTAGCTCGATCTGCCTGCGCCAGGCCTCGAATCCGGCGCGCGTGTGAATGCCCTCGGGAATCCTGGAGGCGTACAGCGCGGCCAGCGTATCGTCGTCGACTAGCACGTCCTGACGGCGCGCCTTGTCCTCGAGTTCGGCGACTTCGGCGACGAGCCGGCGGTTGTGAGCGAGGAACGCTGCATCGACCCCGAGCTCACCGCCGACCAGCGCCTCACGGATGAACGTATCGCGCGCCTGGTCCGGCGCAATGGCTCCGTAGGAAACTGCCCGGCGCACCAGCAGCGTGAGCCCGTAGAGCTTGCTGCGCTCGCTGGCGACGACCTCGCCGCGCGCGCCATCCCAGCGCGGTTCGAAGTATTCGCGATCGACCCGTGCGCCTGCGACCGACTCGATCCATTCGGGTTCGATGCGCCCCGCGCAGCGCGCGTATAGCCGCGTCGTCTCGGTCAGCTCGGCAGCGAGAACCCATTTCGGCGCCTTTTTCGCGATCCCCGATCCGGGATGAAGGAAGAAGCTGAGCCCGCGCGCGCCGTCGAACTGCCCAGGCCGGGCTCCCGGCGCGGTCGCCCGGATCCCGATGTTGCCGAGGAGTCCGGCGAGAAGCCCGCGGTGGATCGCCTCGTAGCGCGCGGCGTCCAGGGTCGCAGGCAGCGTTGTGTCGACGTTCCACCCAGCCTCGGTCAGCGCGGTACATAGTTGCGCGTGCACGTCGCGCCATTCAGCAAGCCTCAGGAACGACACGAAGCGCGCGCGGCATTCCTGCACCCGCCTGCGATGCGGCAAGCCCTGGTGCCTGGCGCTCGCGAAGAACTCCCACAGGGCGATCAAGGACAGGAAATCCGAGCGCGCATCGTGGAACTGCAGGTGCGCCTGGTCGGCCGCCTGCGCGCGTTCAAGCGGCCGCTCGCGTGGATCGGGAACTGCGAGCGCACTGGCAATGACCAGCGCTTCCGGCAGGCATCCGTTCTCGCGCGCGGCGAGGACGATACGTCCGACGCGCGGATCGAGCGGCAGCTTCGCGAGCTCGCGCCCCCGTGCCGTCAGCCTGCATGCGGCGTCGAGCGCGTCGAGCTCCTGCAGCAACTGCTGGCCGTCGGCAATGGCGCGGGCCGAGGGCGGATCGACGAACGGAAACGCTGCGACATCGCCCAGCGACAGCGCCGCCATCCGCAGGATCACCGCGGCAAGGGAGCTGCGGCGAATCTCGGGATCGGTGTAGGCGGGACGGGCGGTGAAATCGTCCTCGCTGTAGAGCCTGACGCAGATGCCGCGTGCGAGGCGCCCACAACGTCCCGAACGCTGGTTGGCCGAGGCCTGCGAGATCTTCTCGATCTGCAGCAGCGTGGTCTTGTTGCGCAGCGAGTAGCGCCTGACACGCGCCTGTCCGGCGTCGATCACGTAGCGGATTCCCGGCACCGTCAGCGACGTCTCAGCGACATTGGTCGCGAGCACGATGCGCCGGCCCTGCGACGGCGCGAACACGCGCTGCTGCGCGTCCACGCTCATCCGCGCATAGAGCGGCAGGATCTCGACCGCGGAGGCATACGGGCGGCTGGCAAGCGCGCGCCGCAGGACATCGCCGGTCTCGCGAATCTCGCGCTCGCCGGGAAGGAACACCAGGATGTCGCCGGTCCCTTCGCGCCACAAGTCCTCGGCGGTGGTGGCAACACTCTCCTCCAGTTCCTCCTCGTCGTCGGCTTCCTCACCTTCCGTGCGCAGCGGGCGGTAGCGGATCTCGATCGGATGGCCTCTCCCCGACACCGAGATCAGCGGCGCCGGTCCTTGCGGGCCTGCGAAATGCCGCGCGAAGCGTTCAGCGTCGAGGGTCGCCGACGTGATGATCAGCTTGAGATCGGCGCGCCGCGCGAGCAGGCGTTTCAGGTAGCCCAGCAGGAAATCGATGTTGAGACTGCGCTCATGGGCTTCGTCGATAATGATCGTGTCGTAACGCCGGAAATCGCGATCACCCTGCGTCTCCGCGAGCAGAATGCCGTCGGTCACGACCTTGATCCACGCGTCGCGCCCGGTGCGATCACTGAAGCGGACCTTGTAACCGACCACCTCACCGAGCGGGGTGCCGAGCTCGTGCGCGATCCGCGCGGCGACCGCCCTTGCGGCAATCCGGCGCGGCTGCGTATGCGCGATCTGCCCGCGCCGGCCGCGCCCGGCGGCAATGCAGATCTTGGGGAGCTGCGTCGTCTTGCCCGAGCCGGTTTCACCGGACACAATCACGACCGGGTGCGCGCGAATCGCCGCGGCGATCTCGTCGGCGCGCCGCGACACTGGTAGATCGGGCGGATATGTGATCCGCGGCGGGTTCGCCGCGCGGCGCGCCGCCTGCAGCGCCATCGCCCGCGCCCTCTCAGCCGGCGCCAGCATCCTGCGCGCGACTTTGGGATAACACCGGGACCAACGCCTCCGCAAGTGCAGGCGCGACGGCGGGACCGGGCGCAGCGCTGTCGCGCAGATAGCGCGTGAATGCCCAGGCCACCGCGACGAGCGCCACGGCGCTCAGGCCGAACTCGCGCAGCACGCCCGATTGTGCAGCCTGCGCCGCACCGTGCAGCATGGCAGCCGTCGCCGCGAATGCGGGCACTATTCGCATGTCGAAGCGCAGTAGCAACAGCAGGATTGCCGACACGGTGACGCCGGCGATGCACCCGGCGAGCAGCGCATCCGCCGGGTGGCCGCGGGCCTGGGCGAGTGCGCTTGCGCATTCGAGCGCGATGACGATCGCGACCGCGAGCCAGACGCGCCGCGAGAAGCCCCGCGTCAGCAGCGAGACGACGCAGACGACGAACAGCTCCGCGCTCGCGACGATGACGAAATCGAGCCCCGACAGCGCAGCGCCCGCCCACGGCGAGTAGAGCGATGCCCAGGTCAGCGTCGGCCACAGCGGTGCGCCGCGAACAACCGGCGCGCCGAGCGCGGCCTGCACTCCGGCGACGAGCGCGCCCGCCGACACCGCGGCAAGCGTAGCCGGCCAGCGGCCGAGGTGCGTCCTCGCAGGAGTTGCGCGCGCACCGAAACACCCGACGCCGGCACACAGCCCGGCGAGGAGCGCGACGACCACCGCCCCGCCAAGGATCGCCACGGCCTTCAACGCCAACTGCGAGGTCACCGGATCGGTCGTGCGCAGCTGCATCGCAAGCAACGGCCAGCCGTTGACGGCGGCCAGCACGACCAGCGCGAACGTCGCCCCGAGCACCCAGCGCAGCGCGCGTACATCGACGCGATGGCGCACCCAGCTCCTGATGCCGACGATCAGGGCCGCGAGCGCGGCGGCCAGGAACACCGCCGAGCCGGCGAGCGTCACGACCTGCAGGTGGTCGTCGTGTTCCTGCTCCGAGCGCAGCCACGCCTCCGGGAGGTGCACGAAGCGTCCCGCGGCCGTGACTTCGTCGCCGCCGATGGCGACCGCGTAGCGCCCTTCTGCGCCGGCGCCAACCGCGATCCGCGGGTCGCCAAAGGCGAACGACCAGTCGGTGCGGGCGGGCCGCTTCTGCTCGTTCGCGCCGACAAGCGTCAGCGCCGCCGCGTCGACGCCGAAGCGTGATCTCAGCGCGCGCGCTGCAAGATCGTAGGCCGCGGAACGCTCGAGATGCGCGCCGGCGCGCGCTTCGGGCAGCGTGTGGACGACGGTGCGAATGCTGCGGTCGTTTGCGACGGTGACGCGCCATTCCTCGGCGCGGTCCGCGACGTCGCCGCTGAACTTCGCGTACCGGACCTCCCACACCGGGGGCGCGAGCACTCCGCCCACCCGCGCGCGGTACGCCTCCTCTCCCGCTTCGCGCCAGACGAACTTGTGCCACTGCCATTGGGTAGCGTCTGCGCTCGCGAGCTTCACGGCCGCGTAACGGTGCCATTCCGGTCCCAGGGTCACCGCACGGGCCGCGAGCGCGCCGTCGGCCGCCGCGATCGCACCGGCCCGGCCGAGCGTCAGCGGCGAAACGTCGGCGCGAAACGGCGTCCACACGACCCAGGCAATGAGACCTGCGATCCCGAGCCAGGGAAGCGCACGCTGGAAGCGCACCGCGACCGGACCCGCGGTCAGTTCGGTCACGGTGTCCCCTCTCTCCCCGGCAGACTGCTCCGGCGCACGCCATGCGCCGTTGCGTAGCGCTTCGGGAAGCAGGGTCCAGTGCCCGGCCTGCAGCCGCCGCAGAACAATCACCGTTAGCGGCACCAGCGCAGCGATGATCACCAGCCCCTGCTGCAGCTGCGCGCCCGGCGCCTTGATCAGGAACAACGGAATCGACAGCAATGAAACGTCGAAAATCCCGTGCAGCAGCATCGTCGGCAGCAGGCCGAAGCGCAGGAAGATCAATGCCCAGACGATCGACGGCAGCAGCAATTCGACCGGTCGAGAATACGCCGGGAAACCCGGGTAGTTCGCGTGCGCGCTGCCGAAAACAACGGCCTGCACCAGCATCGCGATTGCGATGCCGAGGCCGCGCCGCCCGTAACGTGCACCGATCAGCGCGCCGAGCGACAGCGGAATCGCGCGGAACAGGCATTCCTCCATCATGCCCGCCTCGAGCGCGAGCGCGACCGGCCCCGCCGCCGGGATCGCCGAGCCGAGGATGCCAGGATCGGTGAAGACCTCGGAGGGTTGCCACCAGCCGAGCCAGTGGTTGGTCGCGTAATAGAACGCCGCAATCAGCGCGAGCTCGAGCGGAACGAACAGGTAGCCGCCGAGCGTGCGCCCCGCAATCGCGCTCGATGCGCCCGCTTCGCGCGACCAGACCCGCCACAACTGCGGCTGCAGCGGGAAGGCGCGCCGGGACAGGCTTTCCGCGGCCATGAAGACCAGCGCGTAGGCGAGGCCGCCCGCAATCGCGATCAGCAGTGCGGTGCCGATCTGCCGCGCCCAGAAAGTTGCCACGGTCTGCGTCGTGTCGGCGGTAAACCACGACGCTGGTGCGAACGCGAGCGTTGCGACTGCGAGCAGACCACCCACGCAAAGGCCCGCCACGATCGCGGGCTTCCACACGAGCCAGCGGCGCCGTGCAAGCCACAGTACGCCCAGCACGCAACCGCCGATGCCATAGAGCATCCCGGCCGAGCCCAAAGCCAGGCTCGCGATCAGCTCGTTCACGCTGCGATGCTCCGCGTAGCGCCGGTCGAACGATTCGGGAACGTGCACGAACGGCGTCACCCCGACAAGCTGATCACCGGCGACGACGAGCTTCATGCGCACCCGCGCCGCACCGATGGGCTCCGGCCGCTCGTAGGTGAAGCTGTGGTCGATGCGCCCCGACGGTTGGGTCTGCTGCGAGTGCTCGAGAAACCGGTACTTCGACAGGTCGATGCCCCAGTCGTCGTTCGCACGCGTCTCGGCGAGCTGCCGCGCCGCCGCTTCCGGAAGCGCCCTGGTCGCAGCATCGTGCACATAGCTCTCGGGAAGCCGGCGTTCGAAGCCGAGCGGCTTCCCGCCAGGTCCCAGCCGAACGACGACCTCGTCGATGGCCCCCGGCCGGAACAGCCGCACCTCCCAGAAATACGGCGCGTAGATCGTGCCTTGCGCGAGACGGGCGAACGCGGGCTTGCCGCCACCTTCGAGCTCGACGTAGTTCTGCGTTGCCGAATCGTGGGTGAAGCGCACGGCCTCGCGCGCATCGGCGGGCGCGAGCTGTAACCGAGTTGCGAGCGCGCGTGCCACCACGATGGCATTGCCGCGCGACATCGTCACGTCGAGGTTGAGGATCGGAATCGCGAGCGGGAAGAGCTTGAGCGCGACGGCAAGTGCGACCAGCGAAACGATGCCATAGACGATCCAGAATGCAGGCTTGCGGGTCATGGTCTCACCGTAGCGTTGTCGTACTTCGCGATCGAGCGTGCTTGCCGCGGCCGGTGACGGCGTCAGCGGTGGTATCGGCGGCGCCGCGCTCGGGGTACAGACCGACGATTCCACGCGCCGCGAGATCGGCGAGCGTCGCGCCGTCGATCCCGAGCCGCGACTTCAGCACCGATGCGGTGTGCTCGCCCAGCAGCGGTGGCGCCGCGGCCGGTTGTAGCGGCGTGCCCGAGAGCACCAGTGGCGCGCGAACCTGGGCGACCGACGCCGCAACCGGATGAGGAAGGTCGAGCCGCATGCCGCGGGCGATCATCTGCGGGTCGGCGAACACCTGGTCGATCCGGTTGATCGGACCCGCAGGGATCCCCGCTGCTTCGAGGGCTTCGAGCCAGTCGCGCTGCGTGCGCCCGCGTATCGCGGCCTCGATCATCGGCACCAGCACGGCGCGATTGCGCACGCGCTTCGCGTTGCTCGTGAAGCGAGGATCGCGTGCCCATTCGGGTCTGCCCGCGATGTCGCAGAAGCGCACGAACTGGGCATCGTTGCCGACCGCGAGGATCAGGTGGCCATCGGCGCAGGCGAAAGCCTGGTACGGGACGATGTTCTGATGCGCATTGCCTGCGCGCTTCGGCACCTCGCCACCGATCAGGTAGTTCATGTTGACCACCGACATCATCGCTACCGCGGAATCAAAGAGACACGCGTCGATCCATTGCCCGACGCCGATCCGGTCGCGATGGGCGAGCGCTGCGAGCACGGCGACCGTCGTGTACATCCCGGTCATCAGGTCGGTGATCGCGACGCCGGCCTTCTGCGGTCCGCCGCCGGGAAGGTCGTCACGCTCACCGGTGACGCTCATGAAACCGCTCATGCCCTGAACGATGAAGTCGTAGCCCGCGCGTCCGGCATAAGGTCCGTGCTGCCCGAATCCGGTGATTGACGCATAGACGAGGCGCGGATTGACCTCGGCCACCCGCGCGTAATCGAGGCCGTACCTGGCGAGCCCGCCGACTTTGAAATTCTCGACCAGCGCATCGGCCTGGCGTGCGAGCGCGAGCACGAGGTCACGACCTTCGGGTTGCGTGAAGTCGATTGCGACCGACTGCTTAGCACGATTGCACGCGAGGTAGTACGCGGCTTCGCCGGTGTCGTTGCCGTCGCGGTCCTTGAGGAACGGCGGGCCCCAGGTGCGCGTGTCGTCGCCGGTTCCGGGACGCTCGACCTTGATCACCGTCGCGCCGAGGTCGGCGAGCAGTTGCGTGCACCATGGGCCCGCGAGCACGCGGGAGAGGTCGAGGATCGTCAGGTGGGCAAGCGGACCGGGCACGTAGCGGCGAGCGTTTGCGGCCGTTCGCCGCCGCCGCATTCTAACGGAGCGGCGCTACCTGCAGCGCCCACACGGCGCTTCAGTCGATCGCCTTGACGATCGCCTCGACCGTCTTCTTGGCGTCGCCGAAGACCATCATCGTCTTGTCCATGTAGAACAGCGGATTGTCGAGTCCGGCGTAACCTGCGGCCATCGAGCGCTTGTTCACGATGACGGTGCGCGCCTTGTACGCCTCGAGGATAGGCATGCCGTAGATCGGGCTGCCCTTCTGCTCGGCGAGCGGATTGACGACGTCATTGGCGCCGAGGATCAGCGCGACGTCGGTGGTACCGAACTCACCGTTGATATCGTCCATCTCGAACACCTGGTCGTAGGGCACCTCGGCCTCAGCGAGCAGGACGTTCATGTGCCCTGGCATGCGTCCCGCGACCGGGTGGATCGCGTACTTGACGCTCACGCCCTTGGCGCGAAGCTTCGCCGCGAGTTCCTTCACCGCGTGCTGCGCGCGCGCCACCGCGAGCCCGTAGCCCGGAACGATGATGACGCTTTCGGCATTGCCCATGACGAACGCGGCGTCGTCGGCCGAGCCCGCCCTGACGGGCTTCTTTTCGCCACCCCCTGCCGCCGCGCCCGGCTCGGCGCCAAAGCCGCCGAGGATCACGTTGAAGAACGACCGGTTCATCGCCTTGCACATGATGTATGACAGGATCGCGCCGGAGCTTCCCACCAGCGATCCGGCGATGATCAGCATCGGATTGTTGAGCGAGAAGCCGATGCCAGCGGCCGCCCACCCGGAGTAGCTGTTCAGCATCGAGATCACCACCGGCATATCGGCACCGCCGATCGGGATGATGATCAGCAGGCCCAGCAGGAAGGCAATCGCCGTCATCACGATGTACGGCAACCACTTCAGCGCATCGGGCGCAAGGAAGAACGCGATGCCGAATCCGAACATCACAAGCGCGAGGACCAGGTTCAGAATGTGCTGCCCGGCGAACACCACCGGCGCGCTGCGGATCTTCCCCGACAGCTTGCCGAACGCGATCACCGAGCCCGAGAAGGTGATCGCACCGATGAAGGTGCCGATAAAGAGCTCGAGCCGGTTCCCCGCCGGAAGCGGGACGTGGAGCCCGAACGCCGCGGGATCGTGAATCGCGGAGATCGCGATCAGCACCGCCGCGAGGCCCACCAGCGAGTGGAACGCCGCGACGAGCTCTGGCATTTGTGTCATCTGAACCCGGCGTGCGACGATGGCGCCGATGACCCCGCCTGCCGCGATGCCAGCGAGAATCATTCCGACATTGCGCGTGTGCGAATAGACCAGCGCCAGCGTGACGACGACGGCGATCGCCATGCCGGCGATCCCGAGTATGTTGCCGCGGCGCGCCGTCGCCGGATGCGACAGCCCTTTCAGCGCTAGGATGAAGCAGATCGACGCGACGAGATACCACAGCGCAACCTGATTGGGGCTCATCCTTTCGTCCCCGGATCCTTGCGCTTGAACATTTCGAGCATCCGCTGCGTCACGAGGAAACCGCCAAAGGCATTGACCGACGCGAGTGCTACCGCCAGCACTCCGACCCAGCCGCCCCAGTCGAATGCCACCGGGCCCGCCGCGAGCATTGCACCGACGAGGATGATGGCCGAGATTGCGTTGGTGACCGACATCAGCGGCGTGTGCAACGCCGGGGTCACGCTCCAGACCACGTGATAACCGACGAAGATCGCCAGCACGAAGATGATCAGGTAAAAGACGATGGGGTCGACCATGGATTCAACTCCGCGTGATCACTTGCCCGCCGTCGCAGACGAGCGTCGACTGCACGATCTCGTCGTCGCGTGCAACCGCGAACTCGCCCGTCTTGAGGTCGAGCGACAGCGCGAGGAAGTTAAGGACGTTGCGCGCGTAAAGTGCCGACGCGTCAGTGGCAACCAGAGCCGGCAGGTTCGTCAACCCGATGATCGTGACGCCATTCTTCGCCACGATTCTGCCTGCCTCCGAACCTTCTACGTTGCCTCCCTGCTCGACCGCCAGGTCGACGATCACTGCGCCGGGCTTCATCGCGGCGATAGTGTCGGCCTTGACGAGCTTCGGTGCCGGGCGACCGGGAATGAGCGCCGTCGTGACGACGATGTCCATCTGCCGGCAGCGTTCGGCGATGATCCCGGCCTGGCGCAGCATCCACGCCGGCGGCATCGGCCGAGCGTATCCGCCGACGCCTTCGGCGATCTCGCGCTCCTCGTCGGTCTCGTACGGCACGTCGACCCACTTGCCGCCGAGCGACTCCACCTGGTCCTTCACCGACGGACGCACGTCGGAGGCCTCGATCACTGCGCCCAGGCGCTTCGCAGTCGCGATGGCCTGCAACCCGGCGACACCGACGCCGAGGACGAGCATGCGGGCAGCTTTCACCGTGCCCGCGGCAGTCATCAGCATCGGCATGAACCTTCCGTATTCGTCCGCGGCCAGGATTACTGCCTTGTAGCCGGCAATGTTTGCCTGCGAGCTCAGCACGTCCATCGACTGCGCGCGGCTGATCCGCGGCAGACGCTCGAGCGCGAATCCGGTGACGCCGGTCCGTGCGAGCGTCTCGATCCCTGCGGCGTCGAACGGGTCGAGCATGCCGACCAGCACCCCGCCGCGGACGAGCAGCGGCGCCTCGTCGGCGGTCGGCGCGCGGACCTTCAGCACGAGCGCCGCGCCAAGGGTCTCGGCCACAGTGCCGATACGCGCGCCCGCCGTGACAAAATCGGCGTCGGGAAAATTACCTGCGGCACCGGCGCCGGCCTCCACGACGACCTCGTGCCTGCCGCTTGCGCGCAGCTTCTTGACGGTCTCCGGCGTAGCCGCAACCCGGGTCTCCCCCGGGCGCGTCTCGCGAGGAATGCCGATCAGCATGGTGTTGATCCCCTGCGGTTCGACCGTCGCGAATGCGGATGCTGCCGCTGCGACGGTCGCGTGCAGGCGCTATCGTGCCACAAATGTCGCGTCGCGATGCCGCTGCGTCGGTCGCTGCCGCATCGCTCCACGCCGTGGCGATAGGTAGTACTGTCGCCGCGCACTTGCTCCGCCACCCTGCCCGCTCAGATCGCGGCGGCGATGGCCTTGCCGAGCGCCTCGGTCGACGCACTTCCGCCGATGTCGGGCGTGCGCGGTGCCTCGGCATCGGCGAGGACATGCTCGATCGCGCGAACGACCGCCTGCGCAGCCTCGGCGTGCCCGAGAAACTCGAGCATCAGCGCAGCCGACCAGATCTGTCCGATCGGATTGGCGACTCCCTTGCCGGCGATATCCGGTGCAGATCCGTGCACCGGCTCGAACAGCGATGGGTGCATGCGCTCCGGATTGATGTTCGCCGACGGCGCGATGCCGATCGTCCCGCATACCGCGGGCCCCAGGTCAGAGAGTATGTCTCCGAATAGGTTCGACCCGACGACCACATCGAAGAACTGCGGGCGCTGGACGAAATGCGCGCTCAGAATGTCGATGTGGAACTGGTCTGTGCGGACCCCGGGATAGCGCGCCGCCATCGCCTTCACCCGTTCGTCCCAGTAAGGCATGGTGATGGAAATGCCGTTGGACTTGGTGGCCGACGTCAGGTGGCACGCGGGGCGCGAGGCCGCCAGGTCGAATGCGAACTTCAGGATCCGGTCGACGCCCTTGCGCGTGAAGATCGTCTGCTGGAATACGGTCTCGCGTTCGGTGCCCTCGAACACGCGACCCCCAACCGACGAGTACTCGCCCTCGGTGTTCTCGCGCACGACAACGAAGTCGATGTCGCCGGGATTGCGGTGGGCGAGCGGCGTCGAAATCCCGGGCATCAGCCGGCACGGCCGCAGGTTGACGTACTGGTCGAAGCGCCGCCGGAACTGGATCAGCGAGCCCCACAGCGAGACGTGGTCGGGGACTGCCGCAGGCCAGCCGACCGCGCCATAGAAGATCGCCTCGAATTGCGACAGGGTCTCGAACCAGTCGTCCGGCATCATGCTGCCGGTGCGCAGGTACCGCTCGCAGTTCCAGTCGAAATGCGCGAACTCCAGTGCGATGCCGAACTTCGCCGCCACCTTGTCGAGCGCGCGCAAGCCCTCGGGGACGGTCTCCTTGCCGATGCCATCACCCGGAATAACCGCGATGCGATGCGTCGCCATGCGCTCTCCCAACGTAGGGGTTTCATTATAGGCAACGGCTCGGACGGCTCGCCCCGTAACGCGGCTGTGGGCACGCCCGCGGCTGAGTCGCGCTATGATGCGCGCAGCTCAGGCCGTAATGCACACTCAGGCGGTGATGCCCACACCGAGGCATGTTGCGTCCAAGCCAGACTGCGTCCGAGCCGCACCCCAATCGCCCATGAAGCAGACCTTTCTCGACTTCGAGCTGCCAATCGCCGAGCTGCAGCAGAAGATCGAGGAGTTGCGCTACGTCCACGAAGACTCCGCGGTCGACATCTCCGACGAGATCTCGCGGCTGACCAAGAAGGGCCAGCAGCTCACCAAAGACATCTATGGCAAGCTGTCGGCGTGGCAGGTCGCGCAGGTCGCGCGCCACCCGCAGCGCCCCTACACGCTGGACTACGTCAACGGCATGTTCAGCGATTTCCACGAGCTGCACGGCGATCGCGTCTACGCCGACGACCAGGCGATCGTCGGCGGGCTGGCACGCTTCAACGGCGCACCGTGCATGGTGCTCGGCCAGCAGAAAGGCCGCGACACGCGCGAGAAGATCCATCGCAACTTCGGCATGCCGCGCCCCGAGGGCTACCGCAAGGCACTGCGCCTGATGAAGCTCGCCGAGAAGTTCGGCCTGCCGCTTTTCACTTTCGTCGACACGCCGGGGGCCTACCCGGGCATTGGCGCAGAGGAGCGCGGCCAGTCGGAAGCAATCGGCCGCAACCTGTACGAAATGGCGGGCCTGCGCGTGCCGGTCATCGTCACCGTCATCGGCGAAGGCGGTTCGGGGGGTGCACTCGCGATCGCGATCGGCGATGTCACGCTGATGCTGCAGTACGCGACCTACTCGGTGATCTCTCCCGAAGGCTGCGCGTCGATCCTGTGGAAATCGGCCGAGCATGCTCCCGCCGCAGCGGAGACGCTCGGCATCACGGCGCAGCGGCTGAAGCAGCTCGGCCTGATCGACAAAGTCGTCAACGAGCCGCTGGGAGGCGCCCACCGCGACCACGCGGCGATGATCGTCGCGCTGAAGAAGGCACTGACAGAGGTGCTGCGTCATCTGCAGGAGCAATCGATCGACGCGCTGCTCGAGGCGCGTGAAGACAAGATCCTCGCCTATGGGCGGTTCAAGGAGATCCCCGCCGGTTGAGGCCGCGAGCGACGCTTCGCGCGAGCGCGTTCGCGCTGCGGTCGCTCAGGCGCTCGCTGCCGCGATGCCGGAAGGCGGATCGGCTGCGGTTGCATTGTCCGGCGGTCGCGACTCGGTCGTACTGCTCGACGCGGTCGCGGCGGTCGCCGGCGCCCTGCGGGTCCGCGTTCATGCCATCCACGTGCATCACGGACTGTCGGTCAATGCCGACCGCTGGAGCAGCTTCTGCGCCGACCTCTGCGCTGCGCGTAATGCTCCGCTCTCGATCCGCCGCGTGACGGTCGAGCGCAGGCCGCGCGCGAGCCCCGAGGCGGCCGCGCGCGACGCCCGCTACGCCGCGCTCGCGGATGCCGCCCGCGAATCGGGGATTTCGGTCGTGCTGCTCGCGCATCACGCCGACGACCAGGCCGAAACCCTGCTGCTGCAGTTGCTGCGTGGAGCGGGCCCGCGCGGACTCTCGGCAATGCCGGCTTCGCGGCTCGACCGCGGCGTGCTGTGGCTGCGCCCGCTGCTGGGCCTGCCGCGTGCCGACATCGATGCCTGCGCAGCGCTGCAAGGACTCGACTTCGTCGAGGACGACAGCAATGCTTCGCCCGCGCACCGGCGCAATGCGCTGCGCCTCGGTGTCGTTCCCGCGCTGCGCGCGCTCGCCCCCGGCTACCCGTTGACGCTTCTGCGCACCGCCGAACTGCAAGCCGAGGCGGTGCAGCTCGCCGACGATCTTGCAGAAATCGACGCCCAATCGGCGAGTGACGGGAGCACCCTCGGACGCGCCGCCCTCGCCGCGCTGCCGCCGCATCGCGCGCGCAATCTGCTGCGCGCGTTCCTGCGCACCCGGGGCCTGCCGGCACCGTCGGCTGCCCGGCTCGATGACATGCTGCGCCAACTCGCGCATGCATCGTCCGATGCGCGCACGACGATCGCATGTTCAGGGGTCGAACTGGGCGTACACCGCGGCCGCATCTGCGTGCATCCGCCGGCGCCCGCCGCCTACGTCCGCACCTGGACCGGTGCGCCGGTGGTCGAGCTGCCGCACGGAACACTCGTGCTGCTACCCGCGAGCGGTAAAGGAATCGCCGTGCGCCATCTCACGTCCTGCCCGGTGACGATCCGCAGCGGCATCCCCGGTGAACGCCTGCTTCGCCCGGGACGCGACGGGCACCGCGCGGTTGCAGAGCTCCTGCGCGAAGCGGGGATTGCGCAATGGGATCGCCGCGCCCTGCCGCGGATCTATTGCGGCGCGTCGCTGGCCGCCGTCGCCTGCGCTGGAGTCGATGCGGCTTTCGCGGCCGCGGGCAGAGAACCGGCGCTTGTGCTCGAGTGGCGTCCCGGCCAAAGTGCGTCACGCTAACGCAGCGAACTCCCCCGCCGGCAGTGCCGGTCACCTCGCTTCCGATTCAGACTGCGACGGTGCGTCCCTGGACCGTCCCGGGCACGGTCCCGGGCACGGTCCGCGTGTTAGAATTATGAATTTACTCGCTTTTATCTTGTCGGAGCGGAAATATGGCGGTGGAGCGAACCCTTTCGATCATCAAGCCCGATGCGGTGGCGAAGAACGTGATCGGTGAAATCTATTCGCGCTTCGAGAAGGCGGGGCTCCGGATTTCCGCAGCGCGGATGGTACGGCTGTCCCGCGCCGACGCCGAAGGATTCTATGCCGTTCATCGGGAGCGCCCGTTCTTCCGCGACCTGGTCGATTTCATGACGACCGGGCCCGTGATGATCCAGGTGCTGGAAGGCGAAGACGCAATCGCGAGAAATCGCGAGCTGATGGGCGCGACCGACCCGAAGCGGGCGGCGCCCGGCACGATTCGCGCCGATTTCGCCCGGTCGATCGACGCCAACGCCGTGCACGGCTCGGACGGCCCGGAGACGGCGCAGGCCGAGATCGCGTATTTCTTCCCCGTACACAACGTCTACGGCCGCCCGCGAGGCTGACGGTTCGCAGTGATGATCAACCTGCTCGACCTCGAACCGGCGGCGCTGACTGAATTTTTCCGCGTGCGCGGCGCGAAGCCGTTTCGCGCCGGGCAGGTCTCGCGCTGGGTGCACCAGCGCTTCGCCGCCGACGTGGGCGCGATGTCCGACCTCGCGCGGGATTTGCGCGCGCAATTGGCGCAGGAGGTCGAGATCCGCTGCCCGCAGGTGCTGCGCGACACGACTGCGGCCGACGGAACGCGCAAGTGGCTGCTCGACGCAGGCAGCGGGAACGCCGTCGAAGCCGTCTACATCCCCGAAGACGACCGCGGAACACTCTGCATCTCGTCACAGGCCGGGTGCGCGCTCGATTGCGCATTCTGCTCGACGGGCAGACAGGGATTCAACCGCAACCTTGAAACCGCGGAGATCGTCGGCCAGTTGTGGCATGCCAATCGTACGCTGCTCGCGGACGGTGCGCGGGCACCGTGGGTGGAGGCCGGGCGCGCGCCGATCACCAACGTCGTGATGATGGGCATGGGCGAGCCGCTCGCGAATTTCGACCGCGTCGTTCCGGCGCTGCGACTGTTCCTCGACGACAATGCCTACGGGCTATCGCGCAGGCGGGTCACGCTGTCGACAGCCGGACTCGTCCCGTGGATCGACCGGCTGCGCGACGAATGCCCGGTCGCCCTCGCCGTTTCACTGCACGCGCCCACCGACGAGCTTCGAGATCGGCTCGTCCCGATCAACCGCAAGCACCCGATCGCCGAACTGCTGGCCGCGTGCCTGCGCTACCTCGAGCGCGCGCCACGCGATTTCATCACCTTCGAATACGTGATGCTAGACGCGGTGAACGACCAGCCGGAGCACGCGCGAACGCTGGCCAAACTCCTGCACGACGTACCCTGCAAGATCAACCTGATTCCGTTCAATGCATTCGCGGGGACCGAGTTCCGCACCAGTCCGCGCGAGCGCATCCGCGCGTTCGCGCATGCCCTGCAGGACCGTGGCATTGTCACGACGATCCGCCGGACGCGCGGCGATGACATCGACGCTGCCTGCGGCCAGCTCGCTGGACAAGTACGCGATCGCACCAAGCGCAGACTGGCCACGCGGATCCGGCTCGCCGTCGCACGCTAGTCGCGTAACCGGAGCTGATTCATGCGCCCATTCCGTCTTCTGCTCGCCGTGGTCGCCGCCGCTTTCATTGGAGGCTGCGCAAGCAAGCCGCCTGCGCCGCAGACGAACCCGCCTCCTCCCGCGGCCCAGGCGCCGCCGATCAAGGAAGAGCAGGCAACGCCGAAGCAGCGCGCCGAGATTCACCGCGAGCTCGCTGCCGGCTATTACCAACGCGGCCAGATGGACATCGCGCTGACCGAGCTCGGGGTCGCGAAGTCCTTCGACCCGTTGAACGCGAAGATTTTCGGCATCTACGGTCTCGTCTACGCGATGCTCGGTGAGGAGTCGAAGGCCAGGGACAATTTTCGCCAGGCGCTCTCGCTCGCGCCGGGCGACTCCGACATTCGCGAAAATTGGGGTGCGTTCCTGTGCGGAACCGGGCACCCGCGCGAGGCCATTCCCGAGTTCGAGCGGGCCTTGGCAGATCCGCTCTACAAGCATCCCGAGATCGCGCTGATCAATGCCGGCAAGTGCAGCGTCGAGGTGGGTGAAATGCAAAAGGCCGACGACTACCTGCGACGCGCAATGGCGGTTTCGCCGGGTAACCCGATCGCGGCGTACAACCTCGCGAACCTTGCGTACAACGCCAAACAGTATGGCGAGGCACGCGCCTGGATGCGACCCGTCATGCAGCAGGCAGCACCACCGCCCGAAGCGCTGTTCCTCGGCATGTGCATCGAGCGCAAGACCGGCGGACACGACGCCGAGCGCTCGTACGAATCGCAATTGCGAAACCGCTATCCCGATTCGCCGCAGGCGAAGTTGATCGCGAGCGGCACCTGCCCGTGACCAGCGCCGCCGGCACCCGCTCGGACTCGACCCGGGTCGGATCGCTGCCGGCCTCGGCGAGCGCGGGCGCCGCGCTCAAGGCCGCGCGGGAAGCTGCGGGATTGTCCGTCGACGCGGTCGCGCAGCAACTGAAGCTCGCGCAGCGCCAGGTACAGGCACTCGAGGACGACGCCTACCAGCAGTTGCCCGGCCGCACATTCGTGCGCGGTTTCGCGCGCAACTATGCCCGCCTCGTGCATCTCGATCCCGACGGAGTGCTTGCCCGGCTGCCGGGTAGCGAGATCGCACCCGCCCTCGAACGCCCGACGCTCGCGCCGTCGCGGCGATCCATGGGTGAGTTGCCGACGGAGGGTGAAGTCCACGGTCCGGCAGTGCGCTGGATCATCCCGCTCATCTTGCTGTTGATCGTCGCCGCGGCGGGATTCTACGAGTATTCGCGCCAGCAGATCGCGTTGCGCAGCGGCACGTCGATCGCAATCCTTCCGCGCCAGGGTGCCCCAGCGCCTGCACGTAGCGCAACATCGTCGACACCGCTGCCCAACCCGGTGTCGGCAAGGGGCAGCGCCGGCGACACTGTATCCGCGGCACGCGAAGCGCCGATACCCGCCGCGCCGCCGGTGCATCAGAATGCAGCAGCCGAGGCGACCACCACGACGGAGCCCGCGCCGGCGCCGGGCGAAGCGGCGGGCACCACGACCGGCGCAGCAGTGGCCGCTGCGCCGGCCGCAGCGGCGAGCGGCAGCGCGCTGGTGCTGACCTTCCGCGGCGCGTCCTGGATCGAAGTCAAGGATGCGAGCGGCCAGGTCGTATTGCGCGCCTCGGAAGCGGCGGGAACGACGCGCGCGGTGGCGGTGCCGCCGCCGCTGGAACTGACGCTGGGCAACGCTCCCCAGGTCGAGGTGACTTTCCGGGGTCGGCCGATCGACCTCGGCCCCTACACGCGCGGCGACGTCGCACGGGTCACGCTGCGATGAACGCGATCGAACGCTCCGCGCTCACCCGGCGCGCCAGCCGGCGCGTCGATGTCGGCGGCGTCGCCGTCGGAGGGGGCGCGCCGATCGTCGTGCAGTCGATGACCAATACCGACACTGCCGACGTCGCAGCAACGGTCGCGCAGGTAGCCGCACTCGCCGGCGCAGGATCGGAGCTCGTTCGCGTGACGGTCAACACTGCGGCCGCCGCGGCCGCGGTGCCGGAGATCCGCCGGCGCCTTGACGCACTCGGCTGTTGCGTGCCGCTCGTCGGGGACTTCCATTTCAACGGTCACAAGCTGCTGACCGAGGAGCGCGAGTGCGCGCGCGCACTCGCCAAGTTCAGGATCAATCCGGGCAACGTCGGCAAGGGCAGCAAGCGCGACGCCCAGTTCGCGACGCTGATCGAGCTCGCAATCGCACACGCCAAGCCGGTGCGGATCGGTGTCAACTGGGGCAGCCTGGACCAGACACTGCTCGCCCGGATGATGGACGAAAACGCGCGCTCGGACGCGCCTGCGGACGCCAATGCCGTCATGCGCGGCGCGCTCGTCGCGTCGGCCCTGGAGAGCGCCGCCCAGGCCGAGGCACTGGGACTTCCCGGCGATCGGATCATCCTGTCCTGCAAGGTCAGCGACGTGCAGGACCTGATTGCCGTCTACCGCGATCTGGCGCTGCGCTGCGACTATCCGCTCCACCTCGGATTGACCGAGGCCGGCATGGGCAGCAAGGGCATCGTCGCGTCGGTGGCTGCGATGGGCGTGCTACTGCACCAGGGTATTGGCGATACGCTGCGCGTCTCGCTCACTCCGGAGCCGGGGGGCGACCGGGCCCGCGAAGTCGTCGTCGCGCAGGAGCTGTTGCAGACGATGGGCCTGCGCTCTTTCGCGCCGATGGTGACCGCCTGCCCGGGCTGCGGTCGCACGACCAGCACGGTGTTCCAGGAGCTCGCGCAGCACATCGAGGGGTTCCTGCGCCAATCAATGCCGCAGTGGCGCAAACACTATCCCGGCGTCGAAGCGATGCAGGTCGCGGTGATGGGCTGCGTCGTGAACGGACCCGGCGAATCGAAGCTCGCGAATCTCGGGATCTCGCTTCCCGGCACCGGCGAGATTCCGGTGGCGCCGGTGTACGTCGACGGACAGAAGACCGTCACCCTCAAGGGCGACGGCATCGCCGAGGCGTTCGAGCGCATCGTCGCCGACTACGTGCGGATGAAGTACGGAGGCGGTCAGGCCACGACCGGGCTCGTCCCCGAACGCAGGACCGTCTCCGTCAAGGCGATCGCCTGACGGCGGCATCGATGGCGACGGCACCGGCACTGCAGGCCGTGCGCGGGATGAATGACATCCTGCCCGACGAAGCCCCGCTGTGGCAGCGTGTCGAGGACGCGGCGCGCACGGTGTTCCGCCGCTATGGTTACCGCAACCTGCGCGTGCCGATCGTCGAGCCCACCCCACTCTACGTGCGCGGCATCGGCGAATACACCGACATCGTCGAAAAGGAAATGTACTCGTTCGAGGACCGGCTGAACGGCGAGAGCCTGACGCTGCGTCCCGAAGCGACGGCAGGCATCGTCCGCGCGGCGATCCAGCACCACCTTACTTACGGCCGGCCGGTGCTGGCGTGGACTGCGGGCCCGATGTTTCGCCACGAGCGCCCGCAGAAGGGCCGCTATCGCCAGTTCCATCAGCTCGACGCCGAGGCGTTCGGTCTTGCCGGGCCCGACGTCGATGCCGAGCAGATCATCATGCTCTCGAGGCTGTGGCGCGAGCTCGGGATCGGAAAGCTGCGCCTTGCGATCAACTCGATCGGTGACTCCGACGAGCGCCACGCGCACCGCAGCGCGCTGGTCGAGCATTTCGAGCGCCATCGCGACTGCCTCGACGACGATTCGAAGCGCCGGCTGCACACGAACCCGCTGCGCATCGTCGACAGCAAGAATCCGGCGCTGCAGGATGTGATCCGCGACGCACCTCGCCTCATCGACCACCTGGGCGATGCGTCGCGCGCGCATTTCGACGGGCTCGAGGCGATCCTCGCCGATTCGGGCATCGAATACAGCGTTGATCCGCGTCTCGTGCGGGGGCTCGACTACTACAACCGCACGGTGTTCGAGTGGATCACCGACGCCCTCGGCGCGCAGGGTACGGTCGCCGGCGGCGGACGCTACGACGGCCTGTTCGAGCAGCTCGGAGGACCCGCGACGCCGGCCTGCGGATTCGCGATCGGCGTCGAGCGCCTGGTCCTGCTGCTGCAAGCCGCCGGCACCCTGGCGGATGAATCTCCCGATGCGTATGTCGTGCATGCCGGCGTTCGCGCTGCGGCGCTTGCGCGAAAGGTCGCCGAGTCGCTGCGCGATCGCGGCCTGGCGGTCGTGCTGCACGCCGGAGGCGGCAGCTTCAAATCACAGTTGAAGCGCGCCGACGGCAGTGGCGCCCGCTACGCCCTGGTGATCGGCGAGGACGAGGCGGCCGCGGGCACCGTCGCGATCAAGGCGCTGCGCGCGGGTGGCGAGCAGCGCGCAGTCCCGGCCGACCAGATCGCGCCGCGGCTCGCGGAACTCCTCACATTGACGAAGGACGACGATGGCGGCGTATGACCTGGAAGAGCAGGACCAGATCGAAGAACTGAAGGCCTGGTGGACTCGCTACGGCGGGGCCGTCGCCACCGCCGTCGTGCTCGCCGCGGTGGTGGTCATCGGCTTCCAGGGCTGGCGGTGGTGGAACGGCAAGCGCGCGGCCGACGCCTCAGCGCTCTACACGGCGGTCAGCGGCGCGGTGCAGACCAAGGACGCGGCGAAGGCGAAGGACGCCGTCGCCGATCTCGTCGACCATTATTCGGGAACGGGATATGCGCCGCGCGCCGAGCTGCTCTACGCGAAAATGCTCGTCGACGCCGGCGACCTCAAGGGCGCGAGCGCCCGACTCTCCTGGGTCGTCGCGCATTCCTCCGAGGAGCCGCTGAAAGCGATCGCGCGCTACCGGCTGGCCGAGATCCAGTTCGACGACAAGCACTACGATGCGGCGCTCGCCACGCTCGACGCGCGGCATCCGGCGCCGTTCGACGGCATGTACGCCGATCTGCGCGGCGATGCTCTGGCGCGGGCCGGACGCGAAGGCGACGCCCGCACGGCCTACGAAACGGCGCTCGCGAAGCTCGACCCGAAATCGCAATACCGCGCGTTCGTTCAGATCAAGCTCGATTCGCTGCCGCGGGCCGCGAAAGCGACGCCATGAAGATCGCTCCCCTGGGCGCCGCGCTAGCGCTTGCGTCGGTGCTCGTCGGAGGCTGCGCGAGCCTGTCGCAGTCGCGCCTAACTTCCTGGATCACGTCCATTCCGCCCCCGTCGTTCGGATGGCTTACCGGGTCCTCCGACAAGCCGGGGCCACTGCCGGCCGCGAAGGGCGGCGCAACAGCGACGATCACCTGGCAGGCGAGCGTCGGCAGGGCGGCCCCGGGATTCGCACCGGCGATCACTCCGGGTGCGGTCTATGCGGCGGCCTCCGACGGGACCCTCGTGCGCATTGACCCGGCCAGCGGTCGTATCGAATGGCACGTCAACACCGGGCACACGCTCTCGGCCGGGCCGGGCGCGGACGCGCAGATCATCGCTGTCGGCACCAACCAGGGGTTGGTCCTCGCCTTTGGTCCGGACGGCAAGGCGCGCTGGAACGCGCAGGTATCGAGCGAAGTGATCGCCCCACCGGTCGCCTCTGGGGATGTCGTCGTCGTGTTTTCAGGTGACGGCCGCATCTATGGTCTGGCGGCGAACGACGGCAAGACGCTGTGGGTCGACCCGCGCAGCATTCCGTCGCTGACAGTGCGCAACGGCGCCGGGGGCGTTGTTTCGCGTGGCGGCGTGTTCATCGGGACGGCCGGCGGCCACCTGCTCGCGATTGCGTCGCAGACCGGGTCGGTCGCCTGGGACGGCACGGTGGCGGTGCCCAAGGGTGCCACCGAGCTTGAGCGCATTGCCGACATCACGAGCCGGCCCTATATCGACACGAACGAGGCCTGCGCCGCGGCCTACCAGGGACGCGTCGCGTGCTTCGACGTCGTGCACGGGACGCTGTTGTGGACACGCGACATCGCGAGCCTCGCGGGCATTACCGGTGATTCGAAGCAGATCTATATCGTCGACGACAACGGCGCGGTGCAGGCGCTCGACCGCAGCAACGGGGCATCGGTGTGGAAACAGGCCATTCTCGCGAAACGCCGTATCGGCGGCCCGCAGATCATCGGCGACGACCTGGGCGTCGTCGATGTCGAGGGTTACCTGCATCTGCTCGCACGGAACACCGGTGCCTATCTCGCACGGCTTGCCACCGACGGCAGTGCGGCGACCGCCCAGCCGGAGCAGTTCGGCGGCGGCATCCTCTGGCAATCGCAGAAGGGTACCGTCTATGCGGTGTCCGCTCACTGACGCGGACGAGCGCGGCTCCGGGCCTGTGGCGCAATGCTGCCGACGCTCGCGCTCGTAGGACGGCCCAACGTCGGCAAGTCGACGTTGTTCAACCGGCTGACGCGCACGCGTCACGCCCTAGTCGCGGATTACCCGGGACTGACGCGCGACCGCCATTACGGGCGCGCCCGCGCCGGGGAAACTGAGTACCTGGTGGTCGACACCGGGGGCTTCGAGCCCGCGGCGCGGTCCGGAATTCTGCTTGCGATGGCGAAGCAGGCCCGGACCGCGATCGCTGAATCCGACGCGGTCGTCTTCATCGTCGACGCCCGCGAAGGCCTGACGCCGCAGGACAGCGCGATCGCCGATCTCCTGCGCAAATCCGGGCGCGCGGTAGTACTCGCCGTCAACAAGGCCGAAGGCATGGCGCCGGAGCGTGCCGCGGCCGATTTCCACGAGCTCGGGCTGGGGGATCCGCTGCCGATCTCGGCGGCCCACGGCGAGAACGTCAGCGATCTCGTCGACATCGCGCTCGCGCGCTGCGCCGACGTGCCAGGTGGGGGAACTGCGGCGGCGGGCGCGGCCGACGTTGCTGCAGACGCTGCTACCGAACGACGCATCAAGGTCGCCATCGTCGGGCGACCCAATGTCGGCAAGTCGACGCTCGTCAACGCCCTCCTTGGAGAGGAGCGGATGATTGCATTCGATGAGCCGGGAACCACCCGCGACGCGATCCACCTCGACTTCGAGCACCACGGCCGACAGTACACGCTGATCGACACCGCGGGTGTTCGCCGCCGCGGAAAAGTGAACGAGACGGTTGAAAAATTCTCGGTACTCAAGACTCTGCAGGCGATCGCGGACGCCAATGTCGTCATCCTGGTCCTCGATGCGGCCGACGGCATCATCGAGCAGGACGCGCACCTCGCAGGACACATTCTGGAGGAGGGTCGCGCGCTGGTCGTCGCCGTCAACAAATGGGACGCCGCGGGCCCCGGACAGCGCGAGGCCGTGAAGCGCGACATCGCGCGGAAGCTTGCCTTCCTCGACTTTGCCGGCCAGCACTGTATCTCCGCGCGCGATGGGCGGGGTGTTGCCGCATTGCTTG
>CAVPBR010000001.1:0-26423 GCA_963701885.1 uncultured beta proteobacterium | reverse complement strand
GCCATGCCAACGCCTTGATTTGCAAGGCGAAAAGCCCAGGTTCGAATCCCCGGTGTCCCCTGTTGGTTCTTCTCGACATCCGGGCGGCGCTTTCGACCGGCAGCGCGCCGCGGATCACGGATTGGAAAGCCCCACGAACGATTGGAAGCCGCCCCAGAACATGCGCTTGCCGTCGAACGGCATCTTGCTGGGGTCCATCTGCTCCTTGAGTTGCGGATCCTCCATGACGGCCTTGCCGATGCGGTCGCGGTCTTCTCTGTTCTTGTAGACGACCCAGGACACCGCGACCACCTCGTCGTCCTTGAGCTGCACCGCCTGCGGGAACGAGGTCAGCTTGCCCGGATGGACGTCGTCGCTGATGGAATCCGAGAAATACATCGCGCCGTGCCGCAGGTGGGCCTTGCCCCATTCGGCCGACATCTTCTTGTAGGTGTCGAGCTTCGCGCGTGGAACGGGGATCACGATAACGTCGAAGTAGGGCGTCATGGGCATTCTCCATGGAGTCGGAAGCGGTTTGAAGGCAGGCCGCGGCCGTGGTTCCGCGCATTCGCGATGCCCAGCCGGCCGCCGTCGTATTGTGCGCCCACGGTGGAATTGCACCGTCCTTGTTGATTCGCACGGAAAACTGACCCGCTTTGGAGTGACCCCCGCCCGCCGCGGCCGCATCGAACACGCCGTCGATGACCACGCAATGGAAGTGCAGGTGGAGATTGAGGGTGGAACCGAAGCGGTGAATGAACGCGACCGCGCCGAAGCGCGCCGACGAGGCCGAACCTGGACTGTGCGTACGCGCGCATTGCTCGACCGCGCGCAGGAACACCCGCAGGGCCGCGCCCTGGAGAGCGGCGTCGCGGTGCAGGAAGATCGGTGCTCGTCGAACGGACCCTTGCCAGCCAGTCTTCTTTTGTGTAAGTTGCTGTGTAAGGAGCGACACATGGCGACCAATCTTGCGCTGGACCCGGATCTGATCGAACGCGCAGTGAAGGTGAGCGGTGAAAAAACCAAGAAGGCGGCGGTTACGCGGGCCTTGGAGGAATTCATCACCCGCCGCAGCCAGAAGCGCCTGGTCGACTTGATGGGAAAGCTCGAATGGGATGAGTCGTTCGACTACAAGGCCGAGCGATCTCGCCGGTGACCCTGTTCGTCGATACGAGCGTCTGGTCGCTCGCATTCCGCCGCGATCAGGCTTCTGCCGCCCCCTCGGTTAGCGTATTGCGCGACGCGCTCGAGGGTGGTGAAACTATCGTAGTCACGGGCCTCGTCTTGCAGGAATTGCTGCAAGGATTTTCAGGCCCGAAGGCGCGAAAGGACATCATTGACCGTTTTTCGACGCTCCCCCTCCTGGCCCCGGACCGGCTGGATCACATCGAGGCCGCGGAATTGCGCAATCGCTGCCGCCGCGCCGGCTTGCAGATCGGCACGATCGACGCCGTAATCGCGCAGCTCTGCATTCGCCACGGTCTGACGCTGCTGACAACCGACAACGATTTCGTCCTCGCCGCACGACATTGCCCACTGAGAGTTTGGAGGACGGCTGCTCCATAGTCATTGGCTTGTGGCCCGTTCCACTTGCCCCGGGCACGCCCCGTACTTCCACAAGGGCTCGGCGGCAAACCTGCGTGAGGTCGTCGACTTTTATGACCGGCGCTTCGAGATAGGCTTTACGCTCGAACAAAACGACGATCTGGACGCGTTTCTGTCCACGTTATAGCAGGCACTACGATCGCACGGGTACCTCCCGTCGCCGCGCACGTCAAGCCGTGCTACGCTTCTCCCGGCGGCACGGCATAACGTTGGATTTGCCGTCCTTTCGCAACCCGTATGGCCGTCTTTTCGTTGTCGATGCTACCGGTGGTCGAGCTGATTCTTACCGAGGCCCAAGTCGCGGCGTGTCGGGCGACGTTGGCGCGCGCAGCAACGTTCAGCGCGCCATCGATCATGCCGTACGAAGACGGATACGCGACCATGCATTGCCAAGGCATCCGCGGGCCGCTTGCGAATCTCTGGCCGCGTGTAAAACGCTATGATTGAATCGACTGCGATCGCGCCGCGGCGGCGTCTTCTCGGCGGAACGCTGCTCTTCGCAGCTCTCGCGATCGTGGGCCTCGCCTACGTCAAGTGGGCGCCGTATTGGAACAAGGCGCACGTCGCAGCCGCAACCCACGCGATCGGCACGTCGATTGTCAGCGGTAAAGCGATCGCACCGCCGGCGGTCGGATGGCAGGCCGCGCTGGACTACGCCGCCGCTTATTTCAACTCCGTCTGGGAAGCCGTGGTGCTCGGGTTGCTGCTCGGCGCCGCGATTCAAGTCTTCGTGCCGCGCCGGTGGCTCTATCGGCTGCTCGGCGTTTCGACATCGCGCAGCGCCGCGGTTGGGAGCGTTCTCTCCCTCGGAGGCATGATGTGTACGTGCTGCACGGCGCCGATCGTCGTCGGCATGCGAAACCAGCGCACCAACATCGGCGGAGCCCTCGCGTTTTTGCTCGGCAATCCCGTGCTCAATCCGGCAGTACTCATCTTCATCGGCTTCGTGCTCGGCTGGCATTTCACGCTGATCCGTCTGCTCAGTGGCGTCGCCATGATCGTTGCGGTCGTCGCCATTGCCAATCGGCTCGCGCCGAACGCCGATGCCTTTACCGGAAAGGTGTCGCTCGAACTCGCGCCGATCGAACGCAGTGGCGAGAGCTTCGCGTCAATCGCGCTCGCATTCGGTCGCGAGTTGTGGCGCGAGGTGGTCACGATTCTGCCGGGCTACGTCGCCATCGTCTTCCTGCTCGGAGCGTTCCGTGCGTGGCTCTTTCCGGCGGCGATCGTCACGGCGTCGCACGGCATCGGCGGCTTGGCGCTGCTCGCGCTCGCCGGAACCGCATTCGTCATCCCGACCGCCGGCGAGGTACCGATCGTGCAGACGCTGCTGGCGCATGGCATCGGAACCGCAGGAGCGGTGGTACTTCTCGTCACGCTTCCGGCGATCAGCCTGCCCTCGCTCTACATCGTGCGATCGGCATTCCCCAAGCGCGTGCTCGCAGCAACGTTCGCGGCGGTTGCCGCTACCGGTCTTTTGTCCGCAGCCGTCGTCGCCGTCGTCTATTGAGAACGGCGCTACCGGGGGCAGGCCGAGACGCCCGGACCGTGGCCCGTACGCCCCCGGTCGATGGCCGGGCATCAGTTTGTCCACCCGAAGGGCCATCGGCGCGGAAGCCCGGCTGGCCCGATGCCAGCCCGACAAAAACTCAAAGGGTCCGCATCGCTGCAAGCCCTTGAAAGTTTGGTTGCGGGGGGGGGGCGATACGCCTCATAGAGTCACGAATCGACCCTCAGAAAGGGAAGCCCGGGCGTCTAAACAGCGACATGCAGGCCGCATCGCCTCCTGCAGCTCTGGGGGCCGTCGTGCAATAGCGTCAGGCCGCTGTCCAGCGCGGCATCTGGGAGCGAAACGCACGCTTCTTCGAAGCTGAAGCCGAGAAACTCGAAGGCCGGGCGGACGATCTCAAGCTCGGACTGGAGCGGGAGATCAAGGAAATCGATCGTCACATAAAGAAGCCCGCCACGCGGCGATCGTCGCGTTGACGTTGGAGCAAGCTGGCCGGCCAGGAGCGGACCTCTTCTCGATTCGCTGGCGCCTCTAAGGTCCGCATCGCACCCGACTCTAGGACTCGGCAGATTGACAAAGAACGACCTGCTCAGCTAGAATGGTTCCATTATGGTTCCACGGAGAAAACCGTGCTGACATTGACACTCAAAAACATCCCGACTCACCTGCACGCTCGGCTCAAGGAAAGCGCTGAGAAGAACCGCCGCAGCCTCAACTGAGCGAGTTGGCTCACGAGGCTAGAGCGCGAGGTCTTTGCCGCCCGAAGGATACCTTGTCCCTGCATCCAAACCTGTTGCTGCTGCAGCGCAGGTTCGACGGTTTTCACGTCGGCGGCAATCAGCGCTGGACTGGTACGGCCTACGTCAGTACGTGTCGCAGAAGCCCAACTGCATCTCTACGGCTGGGCGGCGGCGCCTTCCGTACTGGTTCATCGACGATCGCCGACCGATATAAACGGAAGGGCCTAGTTCGTCGAGCAGCCCAACGTTCATCCATGTCGGTCCCTTCGAAAAGCGCAGCGCGCGCCGCTGGTCTCGGCGCCGGAACGGGCGCTGCTGGAACTGTTGAGCGAGGTCAGCGTACGGCAGACCGTTGCAAGAGGCCGCGCGAACTCGGCGAAAGCACCTACAGCCTGCGCGCCGACGTGTGCGCGAACTGCTGCAACGCTGCACGGCGTCAAGACCGTTCGCCTATGCCTCCAGCTCGGGCAGGAGAGTTCGCTTCCCTGGGCTGCGAAGCTCGACCCCGCCAAGCTGCCGACTGGCAGCGATCGGCCCTGGGTCTCCCGATCCGCAGACGGCCTGCTGGTGCTCAAGCCGTGAATCAGGTCTATCTCGATACCGCGCGGCTGCTGACGCAAGTCGCGCCGCTGGTGTTCGTGGACGATACCTTCGCGCTCAAGGGCGGCACTGCGATCAATCTCTTTGTTCGCGACATGCCGCGTCTGTCGGTCGATCTCGATCTGGTCTTTCGCCGACTACAGCCTTCCGCGCGATCAGGCGCTCGACGCGCATCAACGAGGCGATCCGGCAGTCAGCTGCACGCGCTTAACAAGCGAGGCTTCCAGACGCATACGGTGGCCGCGGCCGACGCCGGAGAGACCAAGCTGCTGGTGCGGCGCGGTCGCATCGAGGTCAAGGTCGAAGTCAATTTCGTGATGCGCGGCACCGTCCAGCCAGGTCGCACCGCGCTTCGCTCACGCCCAGTCGCGCGAGACACTGCTGATGGCCGATCTCGAAATTCCGGTCGTGTCGCTGGAAGACATGTATGGCGGCAAGCTGGTCGCCGCGCTGATCGGCAGCATCCCCGCGATCTGTTCGACGTGATGCAGCTTCACGCTGACGGCTTATGACGCCGAGTTCGTCGCGCTTGCTACTGCTCTATCCGTCCAGCTGGTGACAGCAGATAAGCGAGTACTCAAGGCATTTCCAGACCGGGCGCTAACGATGGAGACGTTTCTCAGTGCGTAGATAGCGCGACACCAAGGAAGTGATAGAAAGGCGATAACCCGTGACCTGAGCTACCACTTATCCGACTGTCCGATTTTGCGGAGCCACTTCTCTCACTGGCGAACGTGGCGCAAGACGCGGTAGACTATGAGTCTTGGTGTCCCACAGTGGTGTCCCACTTGGCGACCCCGGAGAACCCGCGTTTTTGGCTTGTTCCTGATGTGAGACAAAGGGTTAGGCGGCGGTAGGTTCGAATCCCTCTCTCTCCGCCAGCGACCATTGCTGTCATTCGCTTCGTTTCGAGAGAAACGCGCTGGCCCCGAGTGCTGAATTGACCATCGACTGGGCGTCGTTCACTCCGTGGTCCGCCGTGGTCGGCGGCGTCATCATCGGCGCGGCGGTAGCGTGGTTTGCGCTGATCAATGGCCGCGTGGCCGGCATCAGCGGCATCGTCGGCGGATTGCTCAAGCCGGCGTACGCCGATTTCGCGTGGCGAATGGCGTTCATTGTTGGCCTGCTCGCCGCGGCGGCAGCCTACTCGCTGTTCGCGTCGCTGCCCGCAGCCACGATTGAAGCCCGCTATCCGGTGCTGGTCATCGCCGGATTGCTGGTCGGCGTCGGCACGCGCTATGGCGCCGGGTGCACGAGCGGCCATGGCGTTTGCGGAGTCGCGCGCCTGTCCCCCCGCTCCGTCGTCGCGACGGTCGCCTTCATGGCGGCGGGCTTCGCAACGGTGTTTCTGGTCCGGCACGTCGTCGGTCACCTGTAGCCCGCCATGTACGCGATCGCAGCATTTGTCGCCGGCCTGGTCTTCGGGATCGGACTCATCGTATCGGGCATGTTCAGTCCGGCAAAGGTGCTGGGCTTTCTCGACCTCTTCGGGTCTTGGGATCCCTCGCTGGCACTGGTGATGGTGGGCGCGATCGTGGTCGCAGTCGGCGCGTTCGCCGTAGCGGCCCGACGCCGGACGACGCTGCTTGGTACGCCGATGCGGCTGCCGACGGCGCGGGGTATCGATCGTCGTCTGGTGCTGGGAAGCCTCCTGTTCGGCGTCGGCTGGGGACTCGCAGGATTCTGCCCGGGTCCCGCGCTGGTCGCCGTCGGCGCAGGCTACGCGAAGGCGATCGTGTTCGCGGTATCGATGGTTTTCGGGATGCTTGTGTTCGAGCTCGCCGAGTGGTTTAAGGTCCGGGCACCCCGCGGCGTGGAAGAACTGGCGGGACCGCAATGATCTTTCGGCAGCTCTTCGATCCGCAATCGTCGACGTATTCGTATCTGCTCGCCGACCCTCGCCGCAAGGAGGCGGTGCTGATCGATCCGGTGTTCGAGCAGGCGCGGCGCGACGCCGCGCTGATCCACGAGCTCGGTCTCAGGCTGGTCGCGACGCTCGACACTCACGTGCACGCCGACCACGTCACGGGCGCGTGGATCCTGAAGCGCCAGCTCGGCAGCGACATCGCAATCTCCGCCGAGAGCGGCGCGCGCGGGGCAGACCGCTACCTCAAGCATGCGGATCGGGTCCCGTTCGGCGACCACTACCTAGAAGTGCGCGCAACGCCTGGCCATACCCAGGGTTGCGTGACCTATGTTCTGGACGACGAGGGCACGGCGTTCACCGGCGATTGCCTGCTGATCCGCGGCAGCGGCCGCACCGACTTCCAGCAAGGAGATCCGCGCGCGCTGTATCGCTCGGTACGCAGCCAGATCCTCACGCTGCCCGCGGCCTGCCTGCTCTACCCGGCGCACGACTATCGCGGCCTCACCGCCACGAGCGTGGCGGAAGAGCGCAGCTTCAATCCACGGTTGGGCGGCGAAGTCGCCGAAGCCGACTTCGTCGGCTACATGAGCAATCTCGGGCTGCCGCATCCGAAACTGATGGACATCGCCGTCCCGGCCAACCTGCAATGCGGCCGGCCGGAAGACGATGCGGCGCTGCCGCCGGAGCCGACCTGGGCTCCGCTCACATTCACTTTCGCCGGCATCTTCGAGATCCAGCCCTCGGCGCTCGAGGAGTGCACGGCGCCGATGCAGATTGTCGACGTGCGCGAACGCGATGAATTCGACGGACCGCTCGGACGCATCCATGGCGCGCACTGGATCCCTCTTGGTGAGCTTGCGGCGCGTGCGGGGGAGCTTTCGCGCGATTGTCCCGTCGTCACGGTCTGTCGCTCGGGCGCCCGCTCGGCGCAGGCCGTCGTGATGTTGCAGAGAGCGGGCCTGGTCGATGTCGCGAACCTCGCGGGCGGCATGCTGCGCTGGCGCGCGGAAGGGCATCCAGTCGACGGCGCGCGCAATTAGCGGCTCGGTCGCCGGCCGCGCCATCGCCCGGCAAATTCGTAGCTATGACTTCATCCTCGTACCTGTGACTTCATCCCCGGCCAACCGCTTCGGAAGCGGCCAATCCGTCAGGCGCGTCGAAGACGACGCGCTGCTTCGCGGCGAAGGCCGCTTCGTGGACAACCTGCCCGTCGCGCCAGGTCAGCTTAACGCGTGCTTCCTGCGCTCTCCTCACGCGCACGCGCGCATCAACCGCATCGATACGAAAGCAGCCGCGGAGATGCCGGGCGTGGTGCGCGTGTTGACGGGGCACGACCTGGTTGCTGCGGGAGTAAGGCCGATACCGAACTCGGCCGATTTCCGGCGTGCAGGCGGCCATCCGACCGCGTCGCCGGAGCATCATGCGCTCGCTCTGGGCACCGTGCGCTTTGTCGGCGAAGCAGTGGCGGCGGTGATTGCGGAAACGCTGGCGCAGGCGCGGGATGCCGCGGAAGCGGTCGAGGTCGACTACACCCCACTGCCTGCGGTCGTCAACGCGACCGCCGCCATCGAACCCGGCGCGCCACGGGTGATCGAAGAAGCGCCCGACAACGTTGCCTGCGAGATGTGCCACGGCGACAAGGCCGCTGCCGACGCAGCGTTCAGGCGCGCCGCGCACGTGGTCGCGCTCGACCTCGTCAACCCGCGCGTCGCGCCGTCGCCAATCGAGCCGCGCGCAACGCTGGCGGAATACGAGCAGGCCACGGACCGGCTGACGCTGCACGTGACCTGCCAGACGCCGACCGGCCTGCGTGACGAATTGTGCGATGCGGTCCTCGGCATCCCGAAGGACAAGCTGCGCGTAGTTGTCGGAGATGTCGGTGGTGGTTTCGGGATGAAGACGAGCCTCTATCCGGAGGATGTCGTCGTCGCTTTCGCGGCGCGGGAGCTGCGGCGCCCGGTTCGCTTTGTGGCCGAAAGGATCGAGGAATTCCTTGCCGCCGCGCATGGCCGCGACCTTTCGAGCCGGGCCGAACTGGCGCTCGATCGCGACGGGCGCATCCTCGCGCTGCGCGTCGCGTCGCTCGCCAATGTGGGTGCCTATGCGACGCCTGCGGGCGTGGTGATCCAGCTCATGATCGGCCCATGGGTCGCGACCAGCATCTACGACATCCCGACGATCGACATCGGTATCAGGGCGGTGCTGACCCACACGCTGCCCGTGGGCCCCTATCGCGGGGCTGGCCGTCCGGAGGCGATCTACATCATCGAGCGCCTGATGGACGCCGCGGCGAGGCAGACCGGCATCGACCCGGTCGAACTGCGCCGCCGCAACATGATTGGTCCCGGGCAGATGCCCTACACCAACGCGATGGGCAAGGTCTACGACAGCGGGCAGTTCGAGAAGGTGATGGATCAGGCGCTCACGCTCGCTGACTGGAAGGGTTTCGACGCACGTGCTGCAGAGTCCTTGCGCCGCGGCCGGCTGCGCGGGCAGGGCATCGCGACTTTCCTCGAGTGGACGGGCGCCGACGTCTTCGAAGAGACCGTCACGATCACGGTGACGGGCGCGAGGCGCATCGAGATCTTCAGCGCAGCGCAGCCGATGGGCCAAAGCCTCGCGACGACATTCATGCAGCTCGCCGTCGACGTGTTCGGCGTGCCGGCGGAATCGATCGACGTACGCTTCGGCGATACCGATCGCGCGACGGGCTTCGGCAGTGCCGGCTCGCGTTCATTGTTCGTGGTGGGGTCCGCGGTTCGCATCGCATCGGAGCGCACCGTCGCGAAGGCGCAGGATCTTGCGGCAGTGGCGCTCGAAGCGGCGCAGGCTGACATCGAGTATCGCGACGGCGTGTTCAGCATCGCGGGCACCGATCGGCGCATCGGCCTCTTCGATCTTGCGCAGCGCGAGGCGGGCAAGCGATCGTCCTGCAGTCGACGAGTTCCGTTGGCGCCGCAAGCTGGCCCAACGGCTGCCACATCTGCGAAGTGGAAGTCGACCCGGACACCGGAGTGGTGCGGCTCGACGGCTATTGGTCGGTCAACGACGTCGGCCGTGTCGTCAACCCGATGGTGGTGGCGGGGCAGCTCGAAGGCGGCGCAGCACAGGGTATCGGCCAGGCGCTATGCGAAGGCTTCGTCTACGATGCAGAATCCGGCCAGGCGCTCACCGGAAGCTTCATGGACTATGCGCTGCCGCGCGCGGATACGGTTGGAAGCTTCGAGATGGCGATGGACGAGTCGACTCCCGTGCCTCACCAATCCGATGGGCGTGAAAGGCGTCGGCGAGCTCGGGGCGATCGGCGCGACGCCGGCCGTGGTCAACGCAGTCGTTGACGCGCTCGCGCGCAGCGGCCGGCCGGACGCGGCGCACACGCTGCAGATGCCACTCACTGCAGAGCGGGTGTGGCGCGCGTTGCATTCGTGAGCGAATACGCGCTGCTCATCGAGTGGGCGGGGACCCGGGCGCAGGATTGACCGCGGGCGTGCGAGCGGCGCCAGCCTGCGCGAGGTCGCGCAGCAGGGCGGCCCGAAACGGCGCGAGCACGTTCACCATCTGTGCAAACATCTTGGGCGTCGCGGCGATCACCTGCCCGCCGTGCAGGTAATCGCCTTCGCCGGACAGGTCGCCGATCAATCCGCCCGACTTCGAGACGAGCAGGCTCCCGGCAGCGACATCCCAGGGTTCAGGCCCAGTTCGAAGAAGCCGTCGTAGAATCCCGCGGCGACGTAGGCGAGATCGAGCGCGGCGGCGCCCGGGCGCCGCAGCCCTGCCGTCTGCTCGATCATCATCCTCATCATCTGCAGGTAGGTGTCGAGATAGCTTCCGTCGCGGAACGGAAAGCCGGTGCCGATCAGGCAATCGCGCAGATGCGTGCGCCGCGATACGCGGATCCGGCGGTCGTTGAGGAACGCACCTCGCCCGCGGGTTGCGGTGAACAGATCGTTGCGGACACGGGTCGTAGATCACGCCCTGGGTGATCTGACCCCTTGTGCGCGAGCGCGATCGACACGCAGTACTGCGGGAAGCCGTGCAGGAAGTTCGTCGTGCCGTCGAGCGGATCGATGATCCAGACGTTCTCGGCGTCGGCGTTCGCGCCCTTGGCGGTGCCTTCCTCGGCGAGGATCGCGTGATCCGGATACGCGCGAGCAGCGTCTCGACGATCTGCCGCTCGGCCGCGCGGTCGACCTCGCTCACGAAGTCCTTCGGACCCTTCGACGTGACGGTGAGCAGGTCGAGGTCGCGGGCGCCGCGGTTGATGATGTTGCCGGCGCGGCGCGCGGCCTTCACCGCGATGGTGAGCATGGGATGCATGGGTCGGCTTGTGCGCGGCCGGCCGTACGCCGGCGTGGCAACGGACATGCCGCGAAGAGCGAAACAGGCATTGTACAGGCCGCGTCGCGCGCCGCGCCGATCCTCCGTTTGCGCGCATCGCGTCGTCCTCGTCGCGCACGAGCCATCCCGGCAACATCGGCGCTGCGGCGCGCGCCATGTTGACGATGGGATCGTCGCGCCTCGTCGCTGGTCGCGCCGCGCAAGTTTCCCGGATCCCGAGGCCATCGGCGCTCGCGTCCGGCGCCGGCGCGGTGCTCGACGCCGCTCGCGTCGTCGCGACGCTGGACGAGGCGCTCGCGGGCGCGCAGCTCGCGATCGGACTCTCGGCGCGGCCGCGCGAATTCGCCGGCCGCGTGCTGCCGGTGCGCGAGGCCGCGCGAAGCTGTCGCCAGCGCCGCCGCACGGCGACGTCGCGCTGGTGTTCGGCACCGAAATGTCGGGCCTGTCGAACGCCGAGCTTGCGCGCTGCGCGCTCGTGGCGACGATCCCCGCGAATGCCGACTATCGCGTCGCTCAATCTCGCGGCTGCGGTGCAGGTCGCCGCCTACGAATTGCGCGTCGCGGCGACCGGGGCACGGTGTGGCGCGGCGCCGCGGTTCGCGCGCCGCGACTGCCGACGAGATCGAGGCGCTGTACGCGCACGGCGAGCGGACGCTGGTCGCGCTGCGCTTCCTCGATCCGCGGATGCCCGAAGCGCCTGATGCAGCGTCTGCGGCGCCTGTTCGCGCGCGCGGGTCTCGAGAAGGAGGAAGTGAACATCCTGCGCGGAATCCTTGCACGCGATCGATCAGCCTGTGCGCGGCAAGCAGCGTGACCGGCGCGCGTTTGCGCGGCTATCGATCGCGCGTCGATCGCCGCGCAAGGAGCGCTGACCGGCTCGCTTTTCACGCGCGGTTCCCTTACCTTTCGCGGATGGAGGAGCCCGCTGCTGCCGACCCCGCATTGCCGCCGTGCCGCAACTGCGGCGCCGCGGCGCCGGGCACGTACTGTCCGCATGCGGCCAGGAGACGAACGCGGCTGCCACTTCCGCCAGTTCATGCGCGAAGCCGGCGGGCGTTATGTCGCGTTCGACGGACGCATGTGGCGGACGTTGGGAACGCTGCTGTTGCGGCCCGGATTTCTGACGCGCGAGTATTTCGCCGGCCGCCGGCGCCGCTATGTTCGTCCGGCCAGCTGTTCATCACGTCTGTCGATCCGCGATGTTCGCGGTGTTTCGTATCGTGGGCCATGCGCCGTTACTGATCGACGCGAAGCGGTCACTGGCAATAGTGAAGCGCGACCAGACAAATCCCCTCGCGGGCCGGGTGCCGCTTTCCGGGACGATACCGCGATGATTCGGTTTCGATCTCGGCGCGGGCGAGTCCCGGCGCTTTGAACGCCACTGCGCGGCAGATCGATGCCTACAATCGTCTGCCGCGCGAAGCCAAGGTCGACCAGATCATCACGGCATGCTGCGCTATGCGCCCTACGCGTCGATCATCCTGCTGCCGGTGTATGCGCTGCTGCTGCAGATCAGCTTTGCCGGAGGCGCGCGGCGTATCCGGCGCCCGCGTCTCTACGCGGCGCACCTCGTGTTCGCCGCGCACTGGCACGCGTTCATGTTCGTCGTAGCGATGCTGTTCGCGGTGGTCCCGTCAGTTTCTGCGCCCGCCACTCGTATCGTCGGGCGATCGGATACGGCGCTGGTGGCGATGAAGTAGGTCTACGGCGGACGCTGGAGCGGAGCCATCCTGCGCAGCGCGGTGGTCAACGTGGTCTACCTGGCGTGCTACGCGCTCGCGATGGCCGGGCTCGTGATCGCCGCGATCGCGCTGCGCTGACGCACTGCCGACGCACTGGCGCGCGCGGCGCGCGCCGCGCATCGACAATAGCCGATTAAATTAGTCGGGCAATGGCATAATCCACCTATGTTCGCTCGCCTTCGCGAAGACGTCCGGGCGTGTTCGACCGCGATCCCGCTGCGCGCAGCGTCTGGGAGGTACTCACCTGCTACCCCGGGCTGCATGCGCTGGTCTGGCACCGCGCGGTCGTTCACCGGGTGTGGCTGCTCCGCCTGCGCTGGCTGGCTCGCTGGCTCGCGCACTGGAGCCGCTGGGTCACCGGCATCGAAATCCATCCCGGAGCAACGATCGGCCGCAGGGTGTTCATCGACCACGGCATGGGGATCGTGATCGGCGAGACTGCCGAGATTGGCGACGACAGCACGCTCTACCACGGGGTGACGCTGGGCGGGACGTCATGGAACAGGGCAAGCGCCATCCCACCCTCGGGCGCGGTGTTGTGATCGGCGCCGGGGCCAAGTGCTCGGTCCGATCCTGGTCGGGGACGGCGCGAAGATCGGCTCCAACGCCGTCGTGGTGCGCGACGTCCCTGCCATGGCGACAGCGGTGGGCATTCCTGCCCGAGTCGTGGCTGCCGAGGAGCCCGACCCGCACGGGCCCGAGGCAGCGAAGCGGGTCTTTTCGTCGTATGCCGTGACGCCCGGCATGAGCGACCCCATCGTCCAGGCGATACAGCAGTTGCTCGACCACGCCGCCGCGACCGACGAGAGGATGAGCCGCCTGCTTGCCCAGCTCCAGCAGGGAGGAGTCGAATGCGGCGATGCCAGGGCCGTCGCCGACGCCTTCGACCCGGGCAAGGTCAACCGGATGCTCGATTGAACTCCCGGGCGTCTTTGACTAACTCTCGGGGTCTGGATAAGGACTCTCCGCGGCGACGTGACAATTATTCGGGTATTCTATCATGAGCCATGGACCGAGCGGCTGAACCCAACCAGGGACTGAGCCCAACCGAACGATGCGACTGACTACCAAAGGCCGGTTTGCGGTGACGGCGATGATCGACGTCGCGATGCATGGCGCGCGGGGTCCGGTGACGCTCGCCGGGATTTCCGAGCGCCAGGGCATCTCGCTTTCGTACCTCGAGCAGCTTTTCGGCAAGCTGCGCCGGCACGGCATGGTCGACAGCGTCCGCGGCCCGGGCGGCGGCTACAACCTCGCGCGGGCAGCCGAGACCATGACCATTGCCGACATCATCCTCGCCGTCGACGAGCCGATCGACGCCACGCAATGCGGGGGGCGCGAGAACTGCCACGACGACCGCCGCTGCATGACTCACGAGCTGTGGGCTGGACTCAATGCCCACATTTTCAGTTACCTGCGCTCGGTGACGGTTGCCGACCTCGTGCGCGAGCAGCAACCGCGCGCAAGCGAGGTTGCGATCCTCAAGGACCATCGCCATCCGCCCGGTGCCCATTCCCCTGAGCCGGCGACCGCAGTCTGAGGTTCCGATCACGTTCGAACCGCGACCCTCCATGAAGCTTCCCATCTACCTCGATTATTCGGCGACCACCCCGGTCGATCCGCGGGTTGCGCAAAAGATGGTTCCATACCTGACCGAGCACTTCGGCAATCCGGCGTCGCGCTCACATTCGTTCGGATGGGAGACCGAAGCCGCCGTCGAGGAAGCCCGCAAGCACGTCGCCGACCTGGTCGGCTGCGACGCGAAGGAAATCGTCTTCACTTCCGGTGCGACCGAGTCGATCAACCTGGCACTGAAGGGCGCAGCCCATTTCTACAAGGAAAAGGGCAAGCACCTCATCACGGTCAAGACCGAGCACAAGGCGACGCTCGATACGATGCGCGAGCTCGAACGCGACGGCTTCGAGGTGACCTATCTCGACGTCGCGCCCGACGGCCTGCTCGACCTCGCTCGCTTCGAGGCGTCGCTGCGGCCGGACACCAGCGTTGTGTCGGTGATGTACGTCAACAACGAGATCGGCGTCATCCAGGATATCGCCGCAATCGGCGCGATCTGCCGGGCGCGCGGTATCGTGTTCCACGTCGACAGCGCGCAGGCGACCGGCAAGATTCCAGTCGACCTCGCTGCGCTCAAGGTCGACCTGATGTCGTTCTCGGCGCACAAGACCTACGGTCCGAAAGGCATCGGTGCGCTGTTCGTGCGACGCAAGCCGCGGGTGCGCATCGAGGCGCAGATGCATGGCGGTGGTCACGAGCGCGGCATGCGCTCGGGCACGCTGCCGACGCACCAGATCGTCGGCATGGGTGAGGCCTTCCGGCTCGCCCGGATCGAGATGGCCGCGGAAAGCGAGCGCATCCGGATGCTGCGCGACCGGCTGTGGGCCGGACTGTCGAAGATCGAGGAGGTCTACGTCAACGGCGACATGGAGCGCCGCGTGCCGCACAACCTCAATGTCAGCTTCAATTTCGTCGAAGGCGAGAGCCTGATCATGGCGATCAAGGATGTCGCGGTGTCTTCCGGATCAGCCTGCACCTCGGCGTCGCTCGAGCCTTCGTACGTGCTGCGCGCACTCGGACGCAGCGACGAGCTCGCCCACAGCTCGATCCGCTTCACCGCTGGCCGCTTCACGACCGAGGAACAGATCGACTACACGGTGGATTTGGTGCAGCGCAAGATCGCCAAGCTGCGCGCGCTTTCGCCGCTGTGGGAAATGCACCAGGAAGGGGTCGATCTGGACACCGTCCAGTGGGCGGCCCACTAGGAGACAGAAATGGCATACAGCGACAAGGTACTGGATCACTACGAGAATCCGCGCAATGTCGGCTCGTTCGCGAAGGCCGATGAGGACGTCGGCACCGGCATGGTAGGCGCACCGGCCTGCGGCGACGTGATGAAGCTGCAGATCAAGGTCGGCGCCGACGGCGTGATCGAAGACGCGAAATTCAAGACCTACGGCTGCGGTTCGGCGATTGCGTCGTCATCGCTCGTCACCGAATGGGTGAAAGGCAAGACGCTCGACCAGGCGATGACGATTCGCAATACGCATATCGCCGAGGAGCTCGCGCTGCCGCCGGTCAAGATCCACTGCTCGATCCTCGCCGAAGACGCAATCAAGGCGGCGGTTGCCGATTACCGGGCGAAGCACGGGCAGGCCGGGGGCCACGCGCCCGAATTGCGCGCGGCCGACTGACAACGTACCGCCAATCGACGCCGTGCTGCCAACCGACGCCGTGCTGCCAACCGACGCCGTGCCGATCACCCTCACCGAGACGGCTGCGAAGCATGTCACCGCGCACCTCGCGCGCCGCGGCAAGGGCGTGGGCCTGCGGCTGGGCGTTCGAACCTCGGGTTGCTCGGGGCTCGCCTACAAGCTCGAGTACGCGGACGAAATTCGGCCCGAGGACACACAGTTTGAAAGTCACGGCGTGCGCGTGGTCGTCGATCCGAAAAGCCTGCCCTACCTCGAAGGCACTGAGCTCGACTTCGCGAAGGAAGGGCTGAACGAGGGTTTCAAGTTCAACAATCCGAACGTCAAGGACGAGTGCGGCTGCGGCGAATCGTTCAACGTCTAGTAGCACGCGCGACAGCGCCGGCTCGCCATGCCCTCGGCGCGGCGGCGCGAAGGCGGTGAGCGCAAGCACTCAATCGCGCATCGCCGCCCGATGATCGACTTCAACCGCAATCATTTCGAGCTCCTGGGATTTCCCGTGCGCTGGCGCATCGACGCGCAGGCGTTGGAGCGCGCGTATCGCGAGTTGCAGCGCGAGGTTCACCCGGACCGCTACGCTGGCGCACCGGATCGCGACAAGCGCCTCGCCCTGCAGTCGTCGGCGCGGGTCAACGAGGCTTACCGGACGCTCTGCGATCCCGTCGGGCGCGCGGAATACCTGCTGCAACTTCGCGGCGTCGATGCAACGGCCGAGACCGACACCCGATTGCCGGTCGATTTCCTCACGCGCCAGCTCGAGCGGCGCGAAGCCGCGGACGAGGCGCAGTCGGCGCACGATGCCGCCGCGCTCGAGGCGCTGATCGCGGAACTTCGCCGCGACGCCGATACGCTGTTCAGCGGGATCGAGCGCGTGCTGGACGGCGACGATCGCGACGCGGCACGCGTGCGCGTGCGCGAGCTCCGCTTCCTGGCGAAGCTCGAAACCGACTTGCGCGAAATGCAGCTCGCCGACCTCGACCGATGACGCTATTCCAGATTTCCGAGCCCGAGCAATCCGCGCCGCCGCAGGCGGCGAAGCGCGCGGTCGGCATCGACCTCGGCACGACCAACTCGCTGGTCGCGACGGTGCGCAACGGCTCGCCGGTCGTGCTCCCCGACCACGAAGGCCGCGTGCTGCTGCCGTCTGTGGTGCGCTACGGAGAGCAGGGCATCGACGTGGGGTACGCGGCGCTCACCCGCGCGATCGACGATCCCGGCAATACGATCGCGTCGGTCAAGCGGCTGATGGGTCGTGGTTACGGGGATCTTGCCGACGATCGGCGCTACCCCTACCGGTTGGTCGAAGGTGACGGGATGATCCGGCTCGCGACGCGAGCAGGGGTGCGCACGCCGGTCGAGGTCTCCTCCGAAATCCTGAAGGCACTGCGCCGGCGCGCCGAGGCATTGCTCGGCGGAGCCGTCGAGGCTGCCGTCGTCACGGTTCCCGCCTATTTCGATGACGCGCAGCGCCAGGCGACCAAGGATGCCGCGAAACTCGCCGGATTGCCGGTGCTGCGGCTGCTGAACGAGCCCACGGCGGCGGCGATCGCCTACGGCCTCGACAACGCTGCCGAGGGCACTTACGCGGTGTTCGACCTCGGCGGGGGCACCTTCGACATTTCTATTCTCCGTCTGTCACGGGGCGTGTTCGAAGTGCTCGCGACCAACGGCGATTCCGCGCTGGGCGGCGACGATTTCGACCACCGCGTGTTTTGCTGGGTGATCGGGGAGGCGAGTCTGCCACCGCTCGCCGCAGCCGACGCGAGGCGGCTGCTGGCGAGCTCGCGCGAGGCGAAAGAGATGCTGACCGGGCACGACGCGGCGCCCGTCACGGGTGTGCTTTCCGACGGGACACGCGTCGACCTCACGCTCGACGCGGCGACTTTCTCCGCGATCACGCAGACGCTCGTTGCCAAGACGCTCACGCCGGTGCGCCGTGCGCTGCACGACGCGAAGCTCGCAGCCCGCGACTTGAGCGGCGTCGTGCTGGTCGGTGGCGCGACGCGGATGCCGCAGATCCGACGTGCAGTTACCGAGTTCTTCGGACAGCCGCCGCTCACCAATTTGAATCCCGACGAGGTCGTTGCCGTCGGTGCCGCGATCCAGGCCAACAAGCTCGCGGGCAACCGCGAGCGCGACAACGACTGGCTGTTGCTCGACGTGATTCCGCTGTCACTCGGCATCGAGACCATGGGTGGGCTCGTCGAGAAGATCGTACCGCGCAATTCGACCATTCCCGTCGTGCGCGCACAGGAATTCACGACCTTCAAGGACGGCCAGGGTGCGATGGCGCTGCACGTGGTTCAGGGCGAGCGCGACAAGGTCGCCGACTGCCGGTCACTTGCGCGCTTCGAATTGCGCGGGCTTCCGCCAATGGTAGCCGGCGCCGCGCGCATCCGCGTGTCGTTCGACGTCGACGCCGACGGCCTGCTGTCGGTGTCGGCACGCGAGCAGACGACTGGCGTCGAGGCCACGGTGATGGTCAAGCCGTCGTACGGGCTTACCGACGCGGAAATCACCCACATGCTCGAGGCCTCGATCGCGCACGCTGCCGACGACGCGCAGCTACGTGCGCTCGCCGAGGCGCGGGTCGATGCCGAGCGCATTGCGGCTGCGACCGAGGGCGCACTCGCGGCCGATCCCGACCTGGTCGACGCGGACGCGCGTGCGGCGATCGAGCGCGCGCTGGCCGCGCTTCGCCTCGCCGCTGCCGGAGACGATCGCGCGACGTTGACCTCCGCCATTGCCGACCTCAACGCCGCTACGGAGGAATTCGCCGAGCGGCGCATGGATCGCGGCGTCGCGCGCGCGCTTGCGGGTCGCCGCGTCGATGCGCTGGGCTAAGGGCCTGTTCACACTATGTGTCCGCAAGCGCGAACGGGCCCTGATTCACCATGACCGAGATCGTCGTCCTTCCGCATCCGGAAATCTGCCCCGAAGGAAAGACCTTCGACGCGAGGCCTGGGGTCTCTGTGCTCGACAACCTGCTCGACCAGGGCATCGACGTTGAGCACGCCTGTGAGAAATCCTGCGCGTGCACGACTTGCCACGTGATCATTCGCGACGGTTTCGACACGCTCTCAGAGGCGTCGGAAGACGAGGAAGATCTCCTCGACCGCGCCTGGGGATTGACACCGCTATCGCGGCTCTCGTGCCAGGCGATCGTTGGCGACACGCGGCTCGTGGTCGAAATTCCCAAATACACGATCAACTACGCAAAAGAGATCAAGGGATGATCGCCACAGCAGACCCGGAGCGCACACTATGAAATGGACCGATTCACGCGACATTGCGATCGCGCTCGCTGACGCACACTCGGACGTCGACCCGGCGAAGGTGCGTTTCACCGATCTCTACAACTGGGTGCGGGAACTGCCCGGCTTCGACGACGACCCGAAGCACAGCGGGGAGAAGATCCTGGAAGCGATCCAGCAGGCCTGGATCGACGAGTGCTGAGCGTTGCCGGCCGGGTGATCGTCGCGGCTGAACGCAACGCACCCAACGCCGAAACGTGGTCAGGCGAAGAGATTCAGCACCGCGTCGAGGCCACAGTGATCGATCGCGTGCGTCGCCTGCGCGCGCAGCTTCGGCTTGGCCCGGTACGCGACCGACACGTCGGCCGCGGCCAGCAGCGGCAGGTCGTTTGCGCCGTCGCCGATCGCCACTGTAATGCGGCCCTCGGCGCCGCAGTCGCCGGCGAGCCACGCGAAGATTGCCGCCTTGCACTCGGCATCGACGATCTCGCCCGCTAGCCGTCCCGTAAGCCTGCCTTCACGCGTCTCGAGCACGTTGGCGAGCGTGCAGTCGATCGCGAGCCGCGCCTGCAGGCGATCGGTGAAGAACGTGAATCCGCCGGATACCAGGAGCGTGCGCGCGCCGATTGCCCGCAGGGCTTCCAGCAGGTGCCCGGCCCCGGGGGAGAGTCGCAGGCGCTCGACGTAAACGCGTTCGAGCACGTCGACGGGAACCCCTTGGAGGAGTGCGACCCTCTGCTCGAGGCTTGCGCGGAAATCCATCTCGCCGCGCATCGCGCTGGCAGTGATCGCAGCGACCTCGGGCTTGATGCCCATGATGTCGGCGATTTCGTCCACGCACTCGATGGCGATCAGGGTCGAGTCCATGTCCATCGCGACCAGTCCCACCTGACCGAGGCGGCGATCCTGCGGCACCCGCGCCCAGTCGCATGCCGCCGCGGCACAGGCCTCGGGAACGCCGGCAAGGTCGCGCGGCTCGTGCAGCCGGTACGCGGCGCACTGTGCGCGGTCCAGCGGCTCAACCCCCTCTGCGTGCGTCAGCGCGAGCAGGATCCCGAGGTCCTCGTCGCGGATATGCTCGCCCTGCACGACGAGGTCGCAAGGCAAGGACGCGAGACGCGTTTCGGGGGACATGGTGAGCCTGGAGTGGGCGGAAGGAATATCATAGTGCCATCGGCGCTTTGACGCGGCGTTCTGCGTTGCGCTAATGTTCATCGATCCTCGATAGACCACCAAGGAGACGACCATGGCACTGCGACTCGGCGACACCGCCCCCGACTTCACCCAGGAATCCAGCGACGGTACGATCAGCTTCCATCAGTGGCTGGGCGATAGCTGGGGCGTGCTGTTTTCCCACCCGGCGGATTTCACGCCTGTGTGCACGACCGAACTCGGACTCACGGCAAAGCTGAAGGACGAATTCGCGAAGCGCAACACCAAGGTGATCGCACTGTCGGTCGATCCGGTCGATTCGCACCGCAGGTGGATCGAGGACATCAACGACACGCAGAAGACGCGGGTCAACTTCCCGATCATCGCCGACCCCGACCGCAAGGTATCGACGCTCTACGACATGATCCATCCGAACGCGAATGCGACGCAGACGGTACGCTCGCTGTTCGTCATCGATCCCAAGAAGGTCGTGCGGCTGATCATCACCTATCCCGCGTCGACCGGCCGCAATTTCGACGAGGTCCTGCGGGTCGTCGACTCGCTGCAGCTCACCGAATATCACAGCGTGGCCACGCCCGGAAACTGGAAGCAGGGCGACGAAGTAGTGATCGCACCGTCGATTCAGGATCCCGAGGTGCTGAAGCAGAAGTTCCCCAAGGGCTTCAGGACGCTGCGACCGTACCTGCGCATGACACCGCAGCCGAACAAGTAGGAGCCTCGACTCCGGTCACCGCCGCGACATCATCGCGGTCGCGCGTTCAGTCGCTGGCGTACGGCAGGGCACTGCGCGCGACTTCGGTGGCGCAGCCGCGTCGGCGAGCGGGTCCCGGCGCGACGGCGACCATGCAGTGATGGCACGACCCGCGACGGCGATCCTGCAACGATGCGGCGACCATTCCGCAACGAATCCGCGACGATGCGCCAACCGGTTCCCGCCCCCCGCCCCCGCGACCCCACTGCAGCCCCCGCGAAACCAACACGCCAGCAGCCGTGCAGTTGCGCCTCAGCGGTGAAGCGGGCCGCACGTCAGCGGCGCTGGCCTTTACTGCGAGTGCGATCTCCGCGCGCAAGCGGCTCGGCATAGACCGGTCGCGGCGCGGCATCGCCTTCAGGCGCCGGCGCCGGCTCGTCCAGCGTGAAATCGATCTTCGACTGCTCGAGATCGACTCGCGCGACCCTGACGTTGACGCGTCCCGCGAGTTGAAAGCTGCGTCCGCTGCGCTCGCCGATCAGTGCATGCCGTGCCGCGTCGAAATGGAAATAGTCGCGCGGCAGCTCGGTGACATGGACCAGGCCGTCGATGTCGAAGTTATCGAGCGTCACGAAGATGCCGAAGCTCGCGACCCCGCTGATCGTGCCGGCGAAGGTCTCGCCGACCTTGTCGCTCATGTAGTGACATTTGAGCCATCGCAGGACGTCGCGCGATGCGTCGTCGGCGCGCCGCTCGGTCATCGAGCAATGCACGCCTAGCTCGGACCACGACGCGCCACTCGGCGTATAGAGTTTGCGGGAAAGCACGGCCTTGATCGCGCGGTGCACGAGGAGGTCCGGATAGCGGCGGATCGGCGAGGTGAAATGCGCGTAGCTGTCGTAGGCGAGACCGAAGTGCCCAACGTGGTCGGGGCTGTACTGCGCCTGCGCCAGCGAGCGCAGCAGCACTGCCTGCAGCAGCGCGAAATCGTCGCGGCCGCGGATGCGCTCGATCAGGTTTGCATAATCGCGCGTGGTGGGCGAATCACCGCCGGGCAGCGAAAGGCCCGAGCCGCCGAGGAAATCGCGCAGCGCGGTGAGCTTGTCGGGAGGTGGGGCCTCGTGGATGCGGTGCAGCGCTGCCTGGTGGTGCTCTTCGAGAAGCCGTGAAGCGCAGACGTTCGCCGCGAGCATGCACTCCTCGATCAGCCGATGAGCGTCGTTGCGCGGCGCGGGCACGATCCGTGTGATCCGTCCCTCGGGATCGAACTCGATCGCGAGCTCGGGGGTGTCGAAATCGATTGCCCCGCGCCGCGCGCGCGCAGCGAGGAGCGCCTGGTACAGCGCGTGCAGATGCGCAAGGGGTGCACGCAGCGCGGGAGGTGCCACCTCTGCCGTCAGCCACGCGTAGACCTGCGCGTAGGTGAGCCGCGCGCGCGAGTGCATGACCGCCGGGTAGAACGTGTAGGCTCCGATCTCACCGCGGGCATCAATGCGCATGTCGCAGGCCACGCACAGCCGGTCGACGTCGGGCTTGAGCGAGCACAGTTCGTTCGACAGGGCCTCGGGAAGCATCGGGATCACGCGACGAGGGAAGTACACCGACGTTCCGCGCTCGCGCGCATCGGCATCGAGCGCGTCGCCGTCGCGTACGTAGTGCGAGACGTCGGCGATCGCGACGATCAGGCGCCAGCCGTCGCCATCAGGCTCGCAGTAGACGGCATCGTCGAAATCCTTCGCGTTCTCGCCGTCGATCGTCACCAGCGGCAATCCGGTCAGATCGCTGCGGCCGCGGCGATCGGCGGGGCGAACCGCGTCGGGCAGGTGCGTCGCCTGGCGCGTTGCCGTGGCGCTCCATTCGAACGGCAGCGCGTGCTTGCGCAGGGCGATCTCGATTTCGATCCCGGGATCGGTGACGCTGCCGAGAATTTCCTTGACGCGGACGATTGCCTCCCGATGCGCGCTTGGCTGCTCGACCATTTCGGCGACGACGACCTGGCCCGCCTGCGCGCCATTGCGCTCGTCCGGCGGGACGATCAGGTCCTGGTTGATTCGCCGGTTCTCGGCCTCGACGAACCAGACGCCACGTTCTTCGTGCAGGCGTCCGACAATTTCGCGGTTCGCGTGCATCAGCACGTCGACGATCTCGCCCTCGGGCCGGCCGCGGCGGTCGACGCCGATCACTTTCGCGCTCGCACGGTCGCCGTGCAGTGCCTTGTGCATTTCGCGCGGTGACAGGAACAGGTCCCCGCCGCCCGCGTCCGGTAGCAGGAAACCGAAGCCGTCGGGATGACCCTGGATCGTTCCGGTGACCAGATCGAGCTTGGCCGCGATACAGAGCTCGCCCTTGCGGTTGATCAGAAGCTGACCGTCACGCTCGAGCGTTGCGACGCAGGCGTCGAACAGATGCTTCTGCTTGCGGCCGATGGCGAGACGCGATGCGACTTCCGCCGGACCGAGCGGCACCCCCGCATCGGAAAGCTCGCGCAGGATCGCTACGCAGGTCGGATTCGACCCGCCAGGGAGCATAGGCGAAGCCTGCCCGCGGGCACTCGATCGGGGCGTCGTCGCGGCACGCCGGCGGAGAGGAATCGATTTTGACAACGATCGTCGCGGCTTTTAAAATAATGGGTTGATCAGGTTCGCCCGGATGGCGGAATTGGTAGACGCACTAGGTTCAGGTCCTAGCGGTCGCAAGACTGTGGAGGTTCGAGTCCTCTTCCGGGCACCAGGGCATTTTTTCGCGGCAGCCGCCGCAACGTCCTCGCAGCAAATTTACACCATCGCGGCATCACCGCTTGCCACAAGCCCGAGTACAAGGCTTCCCCGCAGGCTTTACGCGATACCAACTCAGGCCGCCCGGTTCGGCAACGATTTGGGGTCGTTGTAACTCCTGACGTCCGTCCCGCGATAGAGGATCTGCGCGTTCCGCTCGGCGATCCGCTTGTGGAGGGCGATGAATTCGGGGTCCATGTCGCGCACAGGGCGCGGCTCGAGGTCGAAGTGATGATGCAGGTCGACACCGCGCACCAGCGTGGCGCTGTCTTCGCCGGCGATCTGAGACACGCTCGTGGGGATGTAACGAATCGCGAAGCCGATGCGCCGGTCGTTCGACGGATTCGGCGGTGAGCCGTGCACGAGGCGCACGTGGTGCAGCGACATCTCGCCCGGCTGCAACTCGATGACCGTTGCCTTCGAGCGGTCGACATCGACGGCGACTTCCTGGCCGCGCGTCAACAGGTTGTTGCGCGAAAACGTATCGCGATGCGGAATCTGGTCGGCTGTGTGGGTGCCGGGGATGAATTCCATCGCACCATTGGCTCGATTGCTCGGGGTGAACGCGACCCAGGCGGTCACCACGTCCGGTCTGCTCAGGCCCCAGTAGGTCGAGTCCTGGTGCCAGGAGACGAACGCGGGGTTGTTCGCTTCCTTGATGAAGAAGTTTGTCGTCCAGCACAGGAGGTCTGAGCCGTACAGGTCGGCCACTGCGTCGACGATGCGGCTTTCGCGGACGAGATCGCCGAGCCACGCAAACAACAGGTGTGATTTGTGGCGCAGATCGCCGCCGAGGGGCGCGCCTGTTTGTGCCTCAAACGCCTCGAGCCGGCGCCGCAGCTCGAGCGCGTCGGCTTCCGCCATGGCGCGAATCGGAAAGACGCAGCCGTCGCGCCAGAACCGGTCGATTTGCGATTGAGCAAGAACATTGGGCATGCCGATCTCCTGTGCCGGTTGCTCAGGTGCCAAGATAATTTCGCCGCACCGCTTCGTCGCCGGCGAGATCGGCACCGGTCCCTTCGAGTGATACCCGACCGGTCTCCAGCACGTACGCGCGATCCGCGACGTCGAGGGCCATCGCCGCATTCTGCTCGGCGAGCAGGATCGTCATACCGTCGCGCGCGAGCTTGCGGATGATCTGGCTGATCTCCTGAACGATGATTGGTGCAAGCCCGAGAGTCGGCTCGTCAAGCAGCAGGCATTTCGGCTGCGCGATCAACCCCCGCGCGATCGCGAGCATCTGCTGCTCGCCGCCCGACATCGATCCTGCCGCCTGATGGCGCCGCTCGGCCAGGCGCGGAAACATGTGGAACAACGTCTCGAAATCACCCGAGGCTTCGTTGCGATCACGCCGGTGGTACGCTCCCATCAGCAGGTTTTCCGTCACGGTGAACTTGGGAAAGATCTGTCGGCCTTCCGGTACGAGAACGATGCCGCGATGCACGCGCACGTTGGTCGGCACATCATTCAGCTTTGCACCGTCGAACACGATCGCGCCGGCGGTCGCGGCCTTCAGGCCCATGATCGTGCGCAAAGTGGTCGTCTTCCCGGCTGCGTTCGCGCCGACGAGCGACACGACTTCCTGTTCGTTGACCGTGAGCGTCACGCCCTTCAGGACGTGATTCTTCGCGTAATGAACGTCGATGTGGGAAAGTTCAAGCATGGCCGCGGCCCAGGTACGCCTCGATCACCGCGCGGTCGCGCAGCACGTCGTCCGGGCGACCTTCGGCGATCTTGGCGCCGTGATGAATGACGATCGCGCGATCGGCGAGCTTCCCCAGGAAACCAACCCGGTGGTCGATGACACACAACGTAGTGCCATGCTGACGCAGGTCGCGCAGCACCCCGTCGAGATTGCGGATCTCGTCGTGTCCGAGACCACTGCCCGGCTCGTCGAGCAGCAGGACCTTCGGCTCGCACATGAGCGCCATGGCGACGCCCAGCATCTTCTCGCCGCCGTACGACAGGCTCGCCGCCGGCTGGTCGCGAAAGGCCTCCAAGCGGCACAGGCGGAGGATTTGATGGATACGTTCCGCAAGATCGGTGTGCTGGCGCAGCGGGAAAAGTGTCGCAACGCGGCGCCATCCCGCGCGGCGCTTGAGCCGAAGATGCCCGGCGATCGCGACGTTGTCGAACACGGAGAGTTCGCCGAAGAGCTGCGGGTTCTGGAACGTCTTCACGATGCCGGTTTCGGCAATCTCGTGCGGCTTGCTGCCCCCGAGCTCTTGGCCCTTCCACAGCAACTGTCCTTCGGTGGGCGGATACACGCCCGAAATGAGATTGAGCAGGGTGGTCTTGCCCGAACCGTTCGGGCCGAATACGCCGACAATGTCGCCTTCGTCGAGGCCAAATGAAAGGTCCGACACTGCGGTGAGGCCGCCGAAGCGCTTGGTCAGGTGACGCACCTCAAGCAGCACGCGTGCGCCTCGCAAGCAGGCCCACGATGCCGCGTGGCATCAGCAGGATGGTGAGAATCAGGATCAGTCCGTAGACGAGAAGTCTTGCCTCGGCATTGACGTTGATGACATGCGGCAGTGCGGTCAGCACGAGCGCACCGACGATCGGTGCAGCGACGAATTCGCGGCCGCCCAGCAACGCCATTGCGATGATCGCGAGCGACTGGTCGAGGGAGAAATAGCTCGGATCGATGTAGCTGATGTAAAAGGAATACAGGCTGCCGGCGACGGCGGCACCGACATTGCCGGCGACAAAGGAGATCAGTTTGTAGCGGAAGACGTTGATTCCCAGCGTATCGGCCAGTTCGTCGTTCAGCCGGATCGACGCGAAGCAGCGGCCCATCCACGAGTGCACGATCCGCGAATACAAAAGTACCGCGAACACTGCGGCGGCGAGGCTCAGGTAGTACCACATCAGCGTGCCGGTGACCGGTACTACTCCGCGACCCGGTACCCACAGCGTCGGT